>CAJFTO010000001.1 GCA_904419955.1 Candidatus Roslinia caecavium
TGCATTTCATTTCAACCGCCTTTATTATAGTATCTTTATTATACCATAATCTGACGATTTTTTCAACAATTTTTTATGAATTTTTAGAGGTTACCTTAAAATTATATAAATCAAATCTTTTAAAAACCAGGAAAAAGGAGAGAAAGCAAAAAATGAGAAAACAAAAAATTGTTAGTCTGGTTCTGGCGCTCGCTATGATCTGCGCTTGTTTTACCGGCTCGTTCACTTTTGTTTCCGCAGCGGAAGACGACGCCGCAACCTTAGCCGAGGGCGCGGTCGTATATAACTTCAGCTCGACGGAGCAAGCGGACGCGGTTAACGTCAAAGCTACCGACAGGTACTCGAGCCAAAGCGGATACGGCTTTGTCGAGACCGCTCAGTCGATCCCCGCGGGTTCGCCGAGGTCGGTGGATCTCGACGGGATCGTTCAGGACGAAAGCGGCGTTAGTATAACCGAGACCGAGGCTACGACCTCGTACAGCAGTTCTTCGGACTACAACTACGGCGGTATCATATTCGGCTTCGACGCGGGCGACCCGGGAGCTTACAAGATCACCGTAAATACGACCGAAGGAACGACCTCCGATAACGCGCAGATAGCCGTGTCGGGTATGGAAGCGAGAAGGATCACGGGTACCGGCGCGTGGGACGCGGCGGGGCTTGTAGCGCGCAACACGGTAGCCGTATGGAGCGGTAATTCGTGGAGCTATAACTACGTATCCGCGGACGGATATATAGAAGTCGAGGTGGAGCCGAACGCGAGACCGAATTCGGACGGAACGACGGTCGGCATAGAGTCGATAGTCGTAGAGCCTATAGCCAACAATCCGGCCGACGGCAAGCCGACGATATTCATACTCGGCGACTCCACGCAGAAAACCTACACCTTTGAAGAGGACGGCATGAGCTCGTGGGGACAGACGATATACAGACTGTTTGACTTAGACGAGGTCAACGTCGTCAACTACTCGATGGGCGGACGCTGTATGCGTTCGAGCTACACCGAGGGCAGGTTCAACGACGTGCTTATGACCGCCAAAGAAGGCGACTACATACTTATCCACTCGGCGCATAACGACGAGAGACCGACCGAGATAAACCAGAGATTCGGCGGCGGCTCAAACGACGAGCTCTATCCGCAGTGGCTGGATATGTACTGCGACGCGGCGACCGTAAGAGGCCTGAACACCGTGCTCGTATCGGGCATGCCGAGGACTAACGACGGCGTTCCGATAACAACCTCCGAAAAACCGAACGGTTTCGATCCGGATTCGCCTACGTTCATGCAGAATAAGGCCGCGGAGAGTACGACCGATACGATAGAATATGTCGATCTGTTCCATCTTGCAAAGGATTATTTGGAGAAAATAGGCTCCGACGAGACCAAGAACATCTATCTGAGCCTCGAGGCCGGCGAATCACCGGGTAAGACCAACAGCGGTTCGTACGCTAACGGACACCCCGACGACAAGATAGACGGCACGCATTATAAAGAAGCCGCGGGCAAGGCGTACAGCAAGCTCATAGGCGAAGATATAGTAAGACAGGCTAACGAGACGGACAGCGTCGTTATGGATACCCTCGCGGGCTATCTCACGGACGACGTTCAGGCCGGGAATTGGGATAACGTATTCCCCGAACAGAGGGCTAAGGACGTAACCGAGGTCGCTCTAAACGGAAACCCTGAAGGCTCGAGTTCGTACTACAGAAATCAGATAGAGAAAGCGCTTCAGCTCGGGATCATGGACACCGACGAGAACGACATGTTCAATCCCACGGACAACATGAAGACGAACGACTTCATCGCGGCGCTCTGCGCTATCTGGAGACTCGACGCCGCTGAGTTCAGCGAATTCTACGGCAGCGGCGATCTGACGCGCGAGGTCATGGCGGCTATTATTTTAGACGCTTACGAATTAAAATTCGGCAAGGCTGCGGACGGATCGTGGAACAAACCCGCCTACATGACCGACTACAACGGAACGAACCTCTCGCCCGACGACCCGAACTACGATCCTAACCTCACCGGACAGAGTTCGCAGTATTACCCGCTGGTAGGCTGGGGCGTTTTAGAGGATACGAACGAAATATCTAAGGAATACGCGGCCGACTTTATGGAGGTATACAACTTAGGTCTTATGAGAAGCGAGAAGGATCTGAGCCGCGTACAGATGATAAACGGCGCCGAGCTTGAACCGAAAACCTACGTCACAAGAGAAAAGGCGGCTAAGGAACTGTACTTCTTATTCGGACTCGTTCAAAACATAAAGACCGAGAACCAGGTTACGCAAGTTCCCGAAAACTACGGCGGCGCGGCCGAATACGACGTTGTATATACGCCGATAGACTACGCGGCTCCCGACTATGAATTTGAGAGCGTGCATATAGCCTTCGACGGCGCCGTATCCGTTACGCTTAAGTACAACGGTTCGGCTCAGGAGACGAACAAGCTCGCGGTACAGGTAAACGACGGCGAGATACAGTACTACGACGTTACCGGCTCGGGCGAAGTCCAGGGCATAGACGCTCGGCTCGGCGTGGGCGACACGGTTACGATGTACGTTCAAAAGAGCGATTCGGATACGACAAAGCTGAGCGCCGACAGAACGGCTACGTATCAGGAAATACCGGCTAAGGAATATATCGTCTCCACAGTCGCGGGGATCCAGAACGGAACATTGGCGCTCTCGGTACTGGGCGCGGAGACCGCGGAACTCTCAGCCGACGCTACGACCTGGTGGAAGGCGAGCGAGAGCGTTTCCACAAACGAAGTCCTGATGGAAGGTCTCACCTCGCTCAACGACTTGACGTATACAAAAAATTCCGCGACTATCGACGGAGAAAATTTCTCGGGATATATAACCCACGCGGATGAAAACGGCGCGTTCCCGTACGATTCGAGCAGAAAGACCGCGCTCAGATTCGTCGCTCCGTCCGACGGCGTCCTCACGGCTTACGCCGTAAACATCGGAAATACAAAGAACTTCCTGATCGGCGACGAGGAGACAAGTACGATCATTACCCAGACCACCGGAACGTCCGGCAGAGACCAGAGCATAAGCGCTCCTGTCGAGGCGGGCAAATCGTATCTGATAACGATCGCCGGTTCAAGGGGCAGATTCGTAGGCGTTTCGTTCACAGTGGGCGCGCCGGTCGTAACGACGACGGCGTACTCGGGCGATACGGTCGTAGTTACCGCGACGCCGAACGAAGGTTTCTTCACTGAAGAGGTGACGGCTACCACCGCCGACGGCGACAACGTTACGGTCGTCAGCGACGGCGCTAACGCGTACAGCTTCACGATGCCCGAATCCAACGTAAGCGTCAGCGCGGCGTTTGCGGAAGGTCAGGCTCCCGCGCCCGAACCGGAAAATGTGGTATACCGGATAAACAGCGCGTACTTTGACGAAAACGGCTCCCTCTACGCGGATATCGAATATATCGGCGAGGATACCGCTCCCGCGGCTACGCTTATCGCGGCTTCGTATGACCAAAGCGGCATAATGACCGACATGGCTGCGTTTGATATAAACGGTTCTCAAACCGTTAACGAGGCGGATATAACCAATCCCGTCGGCGGTTCCGTCAAACTCTATATCTGGAACAATATGGAGGATATGCAGCCTCTCAGCGAGGTCAAAGAGGTCGGAGACGCGCCTCAGACCGACAAGATCGTTTTGACCCAAGATAGCAGCGGAACAAGAGAGAGCTATAATACGATAACCGAGGCTGTAAGCAGAGCGGCGGAGCTGAGCCCGGCGTCGGAAGACGAGCGCGTCGTGATCTCGATGCTTCCGGGAACGTACAGAGAACAGCTCACTATAGACACGCCGTATATAACGTTTAAAAAGGCCGACAGCGCGGCCGTGCACAATATCGACGCGCTCGAAGACGGCGAGAAGGATCCGACTACCGGCACGTACCTGCCCGACGATTCTCAGGAGGTTATTATAACCTGGTACTACGGCATAGGCTATCAGTATAAGAGCGTAGGCGCGGACGGCAGATACGACGCGGACCTTGCGGCAGGCTCCGCTACCGGCGCTTCGGGCAACGCGGTTCAGCGCTGGGGAGCGACCGTACTGCTCAACAGCGGCGCCCACGACTTTACAGCCGAGGATATAGTATTTGAGAACTCCTTCAACAGATATATGACCCAGGAAGAGCTCGACGACTATGTGACCGTAGAACCGAACGGAACCAAACCCGTACGTACGGCAAACAGCGACGTCGCCGCCAACGACTATAACGAACGCGCGGCCACGATATATTCGCGCGGCGCGGATCGCGTCCAGATGCTGGGCTGTAAGTTCTTAAGCTCGCAGGATACCATGGGCACGGGCGGCAGGATGCTGTTCGACGACTGTTATATAGAGGGCAGAACCGACTATATGTGCGGCGGCGGCACGGTCGTATACAACAACTGCGATCTTATGGTATACGGCTACAGCGACACTAACGGTTCAGGCACGTTTACCGCGCCGCAAAGCCCGTTTGTGGACGACGACTACGGCTACCTGTTCAACGAGTGCTATCTCGGCCACACCAAATCCGGAGTCAGCGGAGCCACGCTGGGTAGACCCTGGGGTCAGGACGCTCACGTAACGTACAAGAACTGCGTACTTCAAGCCAGCGACACCGTCGTAGCTATCGGCTGGGCGGATATGAGCGGAAACAGAAAAGAAGACGCGTTCTTCAGAGAATATGGAACTAAATTGGCAAACGGCTTGAACGCCGACCTCAGCGGACGCCTCGACGGCACGATCCTTAACGACTGGTCGGTCTTAGAACACAATCCGTATAACTACTTAGACGGAAACGACGGCTGGGATCCGTTAGACCTCGCAGGCGAATACGCGGGCGTTAATACGACGGCGGCGGAGACCACGCTCGAGATTCCCGAGGGGACGAGCAACCAAGTAGCCCTTCCCGCGGCTCCGTCCGGCTATGAATTTAGGTGGGAGTCCAACACCGAATACGCGGTAGTAAGCGACGACGGAGCTACGGTCAGAGTGATCAGACCGGCTAACGGCGAGGAACCGATCAGCACGACCATCACCCTCTACGTTCGCGAGACGGGCGATAACTCGATCGGAACGAGATCGACCATACCCGTCGTGATCAGTCCGACCACCGATACCGAAAACGTATTTACGGTAAGCGGAACGATCTCGATAGACGGCGCGGCGGCGGTTCAGGACGTGACCGTTCACGTGGGCTTCTACTTAGGCGGCGCGCTTATCAAGCAGGTCGAGGCTACCATACCTCAGGGCGGCTCTTCGGCGCAGTACGAGGCTACCGGAATACCCGCGGGTTCGTACGACGTAGTATTTAATTCGTTGGTAGACGAGTATAAAGTCCTCGCTCCGACCGACGGCGCTACGACCGTTACCGGAACGGCCGGCGACTCGAACACGATAGACGCGACGGTAAGACGTCTTGTAAATAAGGAGTTTGGCGTTACGTCGTCTCCGACCTCGATCGGTTCGGGCGCGAGCGTCAATTCCAGCGGCGGCGCGTTCACTGTGACCGGTAACGGAACCGGCGGCGCATACTGGAACGTCTCGGATATGATACCCGATCTTTCGGATTCCGACACGGTCACGATTACGTTTACTGTCGACATGAGCGCTCCGTATCAAGCGAGCAATAACGGCGCGGCCATAGATATAACCAACGGCAGACCCGACAGTTTCAGTATTTCCGCTGACGAAAACAGATATGCGAGAACGAACGCGGGTCGTTGGGATCAGCTAAATATATTCGACAACGGCGCGGGCGCGACGAGCGGGTCTTCCAATAACGAGCGTCAGTGGCTGAACTGCTCCGGCAGTAAGTTTAACGCAAGCGAAGAGGCTCGGCTTCAGACGGTGGAGATAACCATCGACTACAAGAACTCTAAGACGACCGCAAGGGCTAAAGTCGCAAGCGCGGAAGAATGGCAGTCCTACGACGCGTTCACCGGCTTCCCTGCTAATCCCGACAAAGACGATCTCTATATGTCGGTATATCCCGGCGACGCGGGTTCGAATACGTTTACTATTCAGGATATAAGCGTGGCTTATTCCGTATTTGAATAAAAAATAATTTTTAGAATTATTTATAGATTTCTTTCCAATTGCAAGGCGCCTTTAAACGGGCGCCTTGTTTAAATTATACCGTCTGTTTAAATATGAATATAATATTAAAATTGGCATTACCCAAAAAGCGCGATCCGGTCATTGTTTTATAAAAAATATATTTGTATAATAAAGATGCGAGCGAAAAAGCGGTCTGATAAACCGTCTTTTCCCGATTTAAAAACGTTAATAATTTTAAATTATTAAGATTTCTTCCCAATTAAAAGACGTCCCCAAAGGCGTCTTTTCTTATTTTACGCAGGCCTTCGCGACAAAAAAAGAGGACGCTTTACGCATCCTCTTAAAATTATCGTAGTTTAATATTATTCGTAGTCCACAACGTTGACCCATCTGCTGAGGAATTCCTTCTCCTCTTCCTTGCCCTTTACCGACTGCGAAGCCGCTACGATAGGCATCCACTTCTGTACGTACTGCTTAGCGGTATCGCTCTTCTTGCAGAACAGGTCGAGGTACTTGTCGGCCAGCTTTTCCTTGCCCTCGAGGCAGAACAGCAGGTAGGTCCTTGCGACGTCCGCGCTCGCGTTGCCCTGCGTAGCGTGCGACCAGTCGATGACGTACGGCGTTCCGTCGTCCTTGATTATGATATTGCTGGGGTTGAAATCGCCGTGACAGAGCTTATTGTGCTTGGGCATACCCTCGAGTCTGGTGTGCAGCTCGTATCTCGTGGTAGCGTCGAATTTCGACTCGCTTATCTTTCTGTTCATCTTGTCCTTAAGCTTATTGAGCAGCGGCGCCTTATGGCCCTGAACCTCCATCTGAAGATCGACGAACATTTCGATGTATTCGTCCTCTTTGTCCGGGTTCTCCTCCATCAGCTCGGCTAAGGTCTTGCCCTCGATATAGTCTATCTTGATGACCCATTTGCCGTCTATCTTTGTGACCTCGTTCAAAGCCGGGATATTAAGACCGGTCTCCTCGACTCTGGCCTGATTAAGCGCTTCGTTGAGGATATCCGCCTTGGAAAAATTCTCGCCGAATACCTTCAGTACCATATCGCCGTCTTTGTATATGACTTTATTAGGTCTTACCGCCAGTTCTTTCTCAAAACTCATGGTTGCACTCTCCTTTACATATATTTTTATATTTCTGAAATAAACAGCAGCTTTATATACGCTCATACCCGCGCGGCGCGTCTTTCAAACCGAACCGTGCGGGATAGAACGTTATTCTCCGGCTCTCTCCGCCGGTCATTATCTAAACAAACACGCCTTATTCGCCGTAGTACGCCTTCAGGTACATCTCCTTGATCTCGCTCATCAGCGGGTATCTCGGGTTAGCTCCGGTACACTGATCGTCGAACGCCTGCTCGGTCATCTCGTCGAGCGTGTCGAGGAAGTACTTCTCGTCAACGCCGTAGTCCTTGATCGTCTTCTTGATGCCGACCTTCTCCTTAAGATCGTCGATCTTAGCGATCAGTTTCTCGAGCTTCTCTTCGTCGTCCTTGCCGTCGATACCCAGCGCCTCCGCGATCTCGGCGTATCTTGCGAGCGTGTGCGGATGGTCGTACTGCGGGAAGGTGCCCATCTTTGTCGGAACCTCGGCCGCGTTGAATCTTAAGACCTCGTCTATCATCAGCGCGTTTGCGATACCGTGCGGCAGGTGGTGGAACGCGCCCAGCTTATGAGCCATGGAGTGGCAAACGCCGAGGAACGCGTTAGCGAACGCCATACCGGCCATCGTGGAAGCGTTAGCCATCTTCTCTCTCGCCTTCGGATCGTTAGCTCCGTCGTTATAAGCGCGCGGCAGATAGGTGAAGATGTTTCTGAGCGCGGTTATCGCGATACCGTCCGTGTAATCCGTCGCCATTACCGAAGCGTAAGCCTCGAGCGCGTGAGTCATCGCGTCTATACCGGTCGCCGCGGTCAAGCCCTTGGGCATAGTCATCATCATATCCGCGTCTACTATAGCCATGTTCGGCATGAGCTCGTAGTCCGCGAGCGGATACTTAACGCCCGTCTTCTCGTCGGTAATAACCGCGAACGGCGTAACCTCCGAACCGGTACCCGCGGAAGTCGGGATAGCTACGAAGTAAGCCTTCTCGCCCATCTTCGGGAATGTGTATACGCGCTTACGGATATCGATAAATCTCATCGCCATATCCATGAAGTCAGCCTCGGGATGCTCGTACAGAACCCACATGATCTTGCCGGCGTCCATTGCCGAACCGCCGCCGAGAGCGATTATGCAGTCGGGCTCGAACGCGGTCATCGCCTTAGCTCCCTCCATCGCGCACTCGAGCGACGGGTCCGGAGCGACGTCTGAGAATACCGTGTATTTTATACCCATCTCGTCCAGCTTATCGGTGATAGGTTTGGTGTAGCCGTTGTTGTAAAGGAAGGAGTCGGTAACGATAAACGCCTTTTTCTTATTCATTACTGTTCCCAGCTCGTCTAAAGCTACGGGCAGACAACCTTTCTTAAAATAAACCTTTTCAGGCGCTCTAAACCAAAGCATGTTCTCTCTCCTCTCAGCGACTGTTTTAATATTGATAAGATGCTTAATTCCAACATTCTCGGATACCGAGTTTCCGCCCCAGGAACCGCAGCCCAGCGTCAGCGACGGGTTGAGCTTGAAGTTGTATAGATCGCCTATGCCGCCGTGAGACGAAGGCGTGTTCACCAAGATACGGCAGGTCTTCATTCTCTCGCCGAATTCGGCAAGCTTCTCTTTCTCCGTAACGGCGTTTAAGTATACCGACGAAGTATGGCCGTATCCGCCGTCCGCTATCAGGTGTTCCGCCTTATCGCAAGCGTCCGAGAAGCTCTCGGCTCTGTACATAGCGAGCACCGGAGATAGTTTCTCGTGAGCGAATTCCTCGCTGATATCGACGCTCTCTACCTCGCCGATTAAGACCTTGGTCGTCTCGGGAACGTTAACTCCCGCCAGCTCGGCTATAGTATGCGCTTTCTGACCGACTATCTTGCTGTTCAGCGCGCCGTTGATTATCATCGTCTTTCTTACCTTGTCTATCTCGTCGCCCTTTAAGAAGTAGCAACCGCGAGCTTCGAACTCGGCCTTTACCTTATCGTATACGCTGTCCAAAACTATAACGCTCTGCTCGGACGCGCAGATCATGCCGTTGTCGAACGTCTTAGAATGTATTATCGAACTTACTGCCAGAAGGATGTCGGCGGTGTCGTCGATGATCGCGGGAGTGTTGCCCGCGCCGACGCCCAGAGCCGGCTTACCCGACGAATACGCGGCCGTGACCATACCGGGTCCGCCCGTCGCCAGGATCGTGTCGCATTCCTTCATTACCATATTCGTAAGTTCAAGCGAGGGAATATCTATCCATGATATTATATTTTCAGGCGCGCCGGCCTCTACCGCCGCGTCAAGAACTATCTTAGCCGCCGCTATAGTGGACTGCTTAGCTCTCGGGTGAGGGCTGATTATGATACCGTTTCTCGTCTTAAGAGAAATAAGCGTCTTGAATATCGCGGTCGAAGTCGGGTTCGTAGTCGGTATGACCGCCGCGATAACTCCGAGCGGCTCCGCTATCTTCTTGATCCCAAACGCCGGTTCTTCCTCTATAACGCCGCATGTCTTGTCGTTTTTATACTTATTATAAATATACTCCGCCGCGTAGTTGTTCTTTATGACCTTATCCTCTACTACGCCCATGCCCGTCTCTTCAACGGCCTGCTTTGCGAGCGGGATCCTCGCCTTGTTCGCGGCTATCGCCGCCGCCTTGAAGATCTTATCGACCTGCTCCTGCGTGAACTCAGCGTATTTCTGCTGAGCGGCTCTGACCTTTTTGAGTTCCAAAGCCAGTTCTTCTACATTAGTTACCATAAGAAAAATCTCTCCTCTCAGATGGTTATATATTCTTAGTAATAATTTTCAATCGATTATTAAGCCGCCGCGTATCCGGACAGGCCTTATTGTAGTATATATCCTTTTAGTTAAATATAACCTAAAATTTAGTTTAAATCAATATTAAATATCGATTTCTTCGGATATATTTTCAGACCGATCTCCGCCGCCTCGCGCCGAAGATTTATGTTTGTTAAATTTTTAACACTTGTTATTATACACGCTTGTTAATTTTTTGTCAATCATTTTCGTTTCTATTTTTTCTACAAAAATTATCGTATCCGAAGCTAAATAATTGTCTACTATTGGGCATTTAGGCTTGCACAGGGCGTAAATATGTAATATAATTTATTTATAAATATTTTTAACCCGGCGTTTTGTGGACAGACTAATATTTATCGGGGCCGGCGCGGGCTTCGGCGGCGTTTAAATTGAACCGCAGTCGGAAGGCGGCGCGCTCTGAAAGGGGGCTTTGGAAATTGCTCAGCAAAAAGATCGTTTGGAAATTTAATATAATAGATATACTTCTCATATTAATAGTTTTAGTAAGTATAATCTCATTGATATATAAATCGACGTTTGGAAGCTCGGACGCGCAGCTGCAGACGTTTTATGTGACCTACGTCTGCGAATCGACCCCGGCCGAAGTCGTAGGAAGTATAAAGGCGGGGGATAGCTGTATGGACGGAGACAGCAATATCTCGCTCGGCGTTCTTACAGAGTCGAGCTCCGAACCTTTAGAGACGCCCGCGCCGCCTACCGCGACTCCGCGCGACGAGACGAGTTCCTCAAACGACGAAGGCGACGGAGAAGACAGCGACGGCGCGGCGAGCGTCGAGGGCGAAAACTCCGCGCCCGGCAAGTCGAGGGCGGTCTTTACGACCGAGGTGGAGGCGTACAAGTACGACCACGGCATATATATAGAGGATTCGGTCTACGTGCTCGGCAAACAGGTGAACTTGGTTATCGGAGACGCGATCTTCGATTCGTACGTCTCGAACATCGTAGCGGCGCCGTCCGAATAGCTTTAAGCGGCGTCTTTAAAGGAGGGATAGGACGTGCTAAGCGAACTGAAACTTATATGGCTAAACAGCTATTTATGTTTCCTGACAGGCAAGCTGATCGGGTTTATTAAGCGCGTCCTGCCGCGCGTTAGGCGGCTGTTTAAGAACAGCTGCGTCTTCTACCTATATATCAAGATATATCAATTCATCAGAAAAAATAAATACGTCCAGATGTTTTTGAGCCCTCAGCAGCTCTTAAACGGCTGGTATTCGAGCATGTTCTACAAGAGTACGACCTATTTAACGCGGAAAATAGCGCTTCATATACCGAGATCTACCATTCGCTACAAAAACATATACGTCGGCTACTTCTTCATGTTTATCATGCTGGTCCCCGAGGCGGTCTGGTATAACGTCATTATAATCCCGGCCTTCGCCTTTATCGCGCTGTTGTTTATCTCTCACCACAAGACGACGCATACCGGGATCCTGTTCGCGACCATAAACGTTATGCTCGCGGTGTTCGTGGCGGCGCTGGCTTTCGCCGTGCCTTTTTCGGCGTTTAAATCGATATGCTTTTTGATAGTAGCTATAGACTTCTTCTTTCTGGTTCCGTTCTCCATACGCTCTCAGGAGGATCTGAACGACGTGCTGATGTGTATATTCGTATCGGTCGTCATAATCAGCTTTATCGCCGTAATTCAGCACAGGTTCCACATGTTCGGCTACTTAAACGGCGTCCGCGCAGTCTACTTAGACAGCACGGTATTTTCAGAGGTAATGCTCCTCATGTTCCCGTTCGCGTTCGCGTATCCGCTTACTTTGGAGTCTAAGCCGAGAAGTATGCTGTACTCGCTGATACTCATAACCTTCTCGTTCTTCGTAGTGACCGCGACTCTATCCAGAACGGCTTATATTATTTTTCTGGTAGAACTTATAATAGTGGTCTTTCTGATCGGCAAGAGATACATCGTAGCGCTGCTGTTTCTGCTGCCGTCGATCAACAGCCTTATCATAAGCAATATCGTCAGGTCGTGGCAGACCCAGGCGAGATATGGAAACATATTCGAGAATATATATAACTCGCTTTTGGATTTCTGGAATAACGGCTTCGGGGTAAACACCCAGAAATTCGTGGAGATCTACAACAGTACGACCGCGGTGCGGAATACAGCGGAGGCGACGCTTCAGGCGCCTATAATGCATATAAACGCCGTCTACTTTAATATAATTATAGAGGTCGGCGCAATATTTATGCTCCTTTTCATGTGGTATACGGTCAGACTGGCTCACAGCTCGCTGACCTCGTTGTTCATGTCTACCCAAAAACAAAAGATAATCTTCGCCGCGGGTCTGGCGTCGCTGATCGGCATATCCGTCTCGACCCTCTTCGAGTCGGCGATGATGTCGCCGCGTCTGCTCGTTTTGTACTGGGGAATGTTGGGCCTGCTGCGCTCCGGCAAAGTGATAAAGTACGGTCTGCTCGATATGTAGACCGCGCGCGGCTCCTTTGCTCCCGGATCCCGACTTGAAGCGGCGATACTCTTGACAAAATATGCGCGCATATGATACATTATAACAGTTCGTCCGGCCGGTCTTATCGGGCTTTTGAGGATCCGCCTCGTTCGTTTGAGCGGGAGGCGGTCTCTTTATGGCTGAAAATCGCGGCGAACAGAATAAATCAACGGGGAGAGAAATTCAAATGGGAATCACCGAGCTTATACTGATAGCCGTAGGTCTTTCAATGGACGCTTTCGCTGTGGCGGTCTGTAAGGGGCTGTCCATGAACAGGATCAATTACAAACACACTTTTATAATAGCGCTCTTCTTTGGGGCCTTTCAGGGGATCATGCCGACCATAGGCTGGGCGCTCGGCAGGCAGTTCGCCGACTACATAAGCAATATCGACCACTGGATAGTGTTTATCCTGCTGGCGTTCATAGGCGGAAAGATGATATACGAGGCTCTGCACGAAGACGAGGAACAGCTTGACGCCTGTACGTCCGTTCTCGATATAAAAGAGCTGTTTCTGCTCGCGATAGCGACGAGTATAGACGCGTTGGCCGTAGGCATATCCTTCGCGTTCTTGGGCGTGGAGATAGTAAGCTCGGCGCTTCTGATCGCAGCTATAACTTTCGCGCTGTCATTTATAGGCGTCGCGATAGGCAATAAGTTCGGCAGTATGTTTCAGAAGAAAGCTGAGATCGCCGGCGGAGTTATACTTATAATAATCGGAATAAAAGTCCTTATAGAACATCTGTTTATGTAGATTAAAATCAGATGAAAACCAAACGTAACATCGACGCAAATACAATAAGCGCCCCGCGTAAATAACACGCGGCGGCGCTTTAATACTGCAATTTTAAATTTTACACGCTGTATTTTTCCATATAATGCTCGTAGTTTTCTTTATAGTCGCCCGGCATTTGAAGATGCAGCTGTTTCTTATACGCGTGTCTGTCCTCGGCTCTTGCGTCGTCGTTCGCCTGGAGTATGGACACTCCTATGTTAGAACAATGGTCGGCTATACGCTCCATATTGCTTATCATCTCCATATATATGACGCCTATCTCGACCGCGCACTGCTTCTTTTTAAGTCTTTCCATATGCATACGCTCGAGTTTCTCCTGTATGCCGTCGATCACCTCCTCCAACGGCTCGATCTTACAGACTAAGGAAGTATCGTTCCACTTAAGCGCCTGCATACTTATCTCGACGATATTCTCGAGCGCGCTGAACATAGTATTAAGACCCTGCTCCGCGTCCTGCGAGAATTTATTTCCGGCGTCTGTATACGAACGCATATTCTCGCAAAGGTTTATGCAGTAATCGCCAATGCGCTCTATATTATTTACGATATGGAAATACGCCGCCACGGTTATATTATCCGAATGACTTAGCTGAGTGTCCGATATCTGAGTCAAATAATCGGTCAGCCTTATTTCGTAATCGTCAAGCAACTTTTCGTTTTCATATATCTCGGTAAAGAGTATGTCGTTGCCGGTCTTAAACGCTTTATGACAAAGCTGTACGTTCTTCTTAGAGACCGCGAACATATCCGACATAGTAGTCTGCACGTTATTGACCGCTATGGACGGAGTCGATAAAAATCTGCGGTCGAGCAGAGCGAACGGATCCCCGGTTTCGCCTTTCTCGTCTCCAGCCTTGTCTCTGATGGTCTTGTTAGCCAAGAATACCAGGAACTTGGTAAACGGCAGCAGTATAATAGTTACGGTTATATTAAATACCGAATGGAATATCGATATCTGCGTCGCCCCGACCGGAGTATCCCAAAACGAGATCCCGACCAGCGCGTTTATGAGATAGATCGCCGTCAGGAATATGATCGTTCCTATAATATTAAAATACAGATGTATCGCCGCCGCGCGCTTCGCGTTTTTGTTCGTGCCTATAGCCGATAAGACTGCGGTTATACACGTGCCTATATTCTGACCCATTATTATCGGGAACGCCGACGAGAACGCGACCGTCGTAGACGACGCCACCGCCTGGAGCATAGCCACCGAAGCGGAACTCGACTGGATAACGGCCGTAACGCCCGCGCCTATGAGTATCCCGACGAACGGATTGCTGTCGGTCGCAAACAACTGCGACAACGCCGGGATCTCTTCAAACACGACCTCCATCGCGCCCGACATATATTCCATACCGATGAATAATATACCTAAACCTACTAAAAATTCTCCCGCGATCTTCAGCTTCTTAGTATTGCAGAAAAACAACAGACAGGCTCCGACAATTAGCGCCGCAGGAGCTATCGTCGATGGTTTTAAAAGCTCTAAATACCATACTCCGCCCGGCAGATCGCCTAAAGACACGATCCACGCGGTGACCGTCGTTCCTATGTTCGCACCCATGATTATTCCTACCGCCTGATTCAGCGACAGTATGCCCGCGTTCACGAAGCCCACGACCATGACCGTCGTGGCCGACGACGACTGGGTGACCCCGGCGACTACAGTACCCAAAAGAACCGACTTAAACAAATTTCCCGTGACCTTGTCGATTATAGTTTTGAGCTTCTCACCGGCCGCGTGTTCCAATCCGCTGCTCATCGTATTCATTCCGAAAAGGAACATTCCCAAACCGCCGAGCAGACTTAAAAACTGAATTGCTATTTCCATAAAACAGCTCCTCCTCATTTATTTTTAAGCGCATATAATAAATTCACCTTGTCAAAACTATAAGCCCAAATCTAAACGCAAACGCTCCGCCTCTTCCCCGTAAAGCATACTGCGGATCGACCCGTCTATATAGGCCGACCGATATTATAGTTTAGCGCCGTACAGGCCGCGTTAAATTTATGTTAAGAAATTTAACGCCAATTTAACCTAATTATATATTAACATCATTTTCGACAAAGCACAACAGGGAATTTTTCATATATTCTCCAATACGTTTTTGTATAGTTTTTATTAATATTACATATTAGCGGTTGTATTCTTCATGCAGTTATGCTATAATGTTGATATATCACTATACGCAAAGAAGGGACGAAGTTAAAATGAATTATTTGATAGGCGTTGATATCGGCACAAGCGGCACCAAGACCGTGCTTTTTGACGATAAGGGAAACTCTATAGCGAGCCATCTCGTGGAATATCCCATGTATCAGCCGAAGATCGGCTGGGCGGAGCAGGATCCCGAAGACTGGTGGCAGGCTACATATTCAAGCATTAAGGCTGTTGTAGAAAAATCCGGCGTTTCGCCGTCGGACGTTAAGGGCATAGGTCTCTCGGGTCAGATGCACGGCCTCGTTCTTCTGGACAAGGACGATAAAGTCCTGCGCCGCTCCATAATCTGGTGCGACCAGAGAACGACCGCCGAGGCGGATCAGCTGACCGAACTGATAGGACGCGAAAGACTTATAGAGATCACCGGCAACCCGGCGCTCACCGGCTTCACGGCCGCTAAGATATTATGGGTCAAGAACAACGAGCCGGAACTGTTTGAGAAAGCGGAGAAGATACTCCTGCCCAAGGACTACGTAAGACTCAGACTCACGGGCGAATTTGCGACCGAGGTCTCGGACGCGAGCGGCATGCAGCTTATGGATATCAAAAACCGTTGTTGGTCGGACGAAGTTTTGGATAAGCTCGGTATTCCCAAGAGCAAGCTGGGCAAGATGTACGAATCCTGCGAGGTGACCGGCGGACTTACAAACGAGGCCGCGGAGCTGACCGGACTCAATCCCGGCACGATAGTGGTCGGCGGCGCGGGCGACCAGGCCGCGGGCGCGGTCGGCAACGGCATAGTTAAACCCGGAATAATCTCCTCTACGATAGGCACCTCCGGCGTCGTTTTCGCGCATATGGAGAATATAGAGATAGACAAGGGCGGACGAGTTCATACGCTCTGCCACGCGATCCCCGGAAAATGGCACGTGATGGGCGTGACTCAGGGCGCGGGGCTGTCGCTCAAATGGTTCAGAGACAACTTCTGCCATGCGGAGATGGACGCGGCCGACGGTCTGGGCGTAGATCCGTACTATCTGATGGATCAGCAGGCGGAGAAGGTCGAAGCGGGCTGCGAGGGTCTTATATATCTGCCCTACATGATGGGCGAGAGAAGCCCTATCTTAGACCCTAACGCTAAAGGCATATTCTTCGGACTCAGCGCCAAGCACACAAAATACGATATGCTCAGAGCGGTTATGGAAGGCGTGGCTTACAGCCTTAAGGACTGCTACGACGTGATCAGGGCCATGGGCATAGACGCGTCCGAGGTAAGAGCTTCGGGCGGCGGCGGAAAGAGCAAGCTCTGGAGACAGATGCAGGCGGATATGTACAACTGCCCGATAAATACGATAAACGCATCCGAAGGCCCGGCGCTCGGCGTCGCGCTCCTTGCGGGAGTCGGCGCGGGGATATATAACAGCGTTCCCGAAGCGTGCGAGATCACTATATCGGTCAAAGATACGACCGACCCGATCGCTGAAAACGCCGAGATCTACAACAAATACTTCGACGTATACCGCGGCGTATACGCGGGCGTTAAGGATCAGTTCAAGAAGATAGCCGAGATCCAAGCCGAATAATTTAATATAATACTAAAATCAAGCTTACTAAAAATATTAGTTCAAACACCTAAAGGGGGCGTCCGGAAACGATATCCGGCGCCCCTTATAAAAATTTTGGTGAGTTAGCAAAAATCTTAACCTACGACTTCATGCGGTCTCTGCTCGTTCAGCTTTATAATAAATTTGTCTTTTTTATAAGCGTATCTAAGCGTCGCGGCCGCTCCTCCGAAATCGTATTCGATATAGGCGATAACGGCGTTCGACATATCGACCATGTACTCGTTCCGCTTGATTATGGCCAATCTTTTGGGAACGTTTTCAAGTTCGGGATATATCGAATCGTCGTAGAGCTCTTTGTTATATTTTTTATCCAAATAGGGAAGAACAATCGTTGAACGTATAAACGGGAACTGATCCTTGAGGTCCTTAACGACTCTCGCCGCCATCAGGTCGAAGTTGCCGTACCCGCCGAGCAGAAATCTGTTCGCGCCGCCCTCGATCAGTATCTCAAGCCAATATCTAAGGTCCTCCTCGACCCTCGGTCCGTAAGATATTTTCCCATGCCCGCAAAATGTAACTACCATAATATCATCATCTCTATCTTATTTAAAATATTTATGTAAATAATTTATCATATATTGACCTATAAGTCAATATTTATGTTCAAAAATTCCCTATATTCAATTAATATTTTTATAATACTTTGATAAAATACAGGTATAAGCGAGGTGAAACTATGGAGTACATAGAAATTGGCAAAAGAATTAGAGAAGCGCGATTAGCAAAAGGCTTTACGCAAGAATACTTAGCCGAAAAATTAAATATTGATTCCAGTTTCATCTCAAAGGTTGAAAACGGGCATAAAAGTACGAGTATGTCGCTATGCGTCGAAATCTGCAAACTGTTGGACGTATCGCTCGACTACATCGTTCAAGACGTCGTTCCGGCCGCATATCAAAACGTCGCCGAACAGAGATTACGGGAATATCTTTCACAACTCAATAAAAAACAAACGGAATACGTTTTAAGTGAAATCGAAAATTTTATAAAATTTGTAAACGACAAATAGGTATAGCGCGATATGATTGGACGCGAAGCCTATTTGTTTTTTGCTTTCATGCCGAAGAATAATATATAACTTTTCGTTATAATAAAAATAACCAAATAGAATATTTCACCTGCAAAAATATTGTATAATTCAATTGAGGTGAAATAACCATGGAACACAAAAAAATTGTAGAAAGAATTAGAAACACCCGACTGGCAAACGGGATAACTCAAGAACATCTATCAAATAAATTAAAAAGAAATTCAGACTTTATCTATAAACTCGAAAGCGGACGTATAAAAATTACTTTGGAAATGTGCGTCGAAATCTGCAAACTGCTGGACGTATCGCTCGACTACATCGCTCAAGACGTCGTCCCCGCCGCATATCAAAATGTCGCCGAACAGCGATTACGGGGATACCTCTCGCAACTCAATAAAAAGCAAACGGAGTACGTTTTAAATGAGATCGAAAACTTTATAAAATTCGTAAACGACAAATAGGTATAGCGCGATATGATTGAACGCGAAGCCTATTTGTTTTTTGCTTTTATGCCGGAGCATGATAAATGTATGCCGAACGAATTGTTTATTTATATCGATGAATAATATCTTACCTTTAAGCAATACGGCTGATACGAGGTTGTTCGGAACAACAGATATATTTTAAATAACGCTATTGACATTTGATAGCATTTATGCTATCATAATTATAGAAATAAACTACTTATCTTTGGAGTATAATAATATGTACAATGTTGAGTTTTATGAAAATGCAAACGGGGAATCGGAGTTGTGGAACTTTCTTGAGGCCCTACGTATCAAAGCTTCAAAAAGTAAGGACGCGCGCATACAATATAAACAGATAAGTTTATATATTCAATTACTCCAAGATAACGGAACTCGACTCCCATCGGAGGTAACCAAACACATTATACACGATATTTGGGAACTTCGTCCCGGACACAATCGAGTATTATATTTTTATTTTAAGGATAATACTTTTGTCCTTTTACATCAATTTAGAAAGAAATCGCAAAAAACCCCTCGTCGGGAGATAGAGAAAGCAATATCGGAGCGCAACGACTATCTTGCAAGGAAGGAGGCTGAAAAGCATGAGGACTTGGAATGATTACAAAAATCATGTCAAATCTATTGACTCTAAAAACAGAAAAACGATTGAAGAGGTTGAATCCATCGCGTCCATAGTCGGCGCGGTTATAGAGCAAAGGAACAAACTTGGACTCAGTCAACGCGAACTCGCTTCGCTTTGCGGCATGCCGCAGTCGTCCGTTGCGAGGATCGAATCGTTTAAAACAATCCCAAATCTGGAAACGTTACTTAAAATAATGAAGCCTCTTGGTTTAAAACTCACCGTATCAAAATAAACACCCTATGCGACGCCCCCGGTTCAGGCGTATATACAGGGATTGTTGCAGGAATGAATTTTATAATACGCCCGCGATCGATAATTAACGCCCCTTTCCCCTGCCGCCGTGCAAAAACGCGGAGCCGGTTCTATTCGCCGCTCCGCGCTATTCTATCCGTTCAGTTTTATATTAAAATCCTTAGTCCGCTTCGGCCTTAGTATCACGCTCGCTTTGAACAGGTCGCCGTCGGTTTTTATCTCGAGCCTTCCGCCCATCAGTTCGACATAGCTTTTCGCTATCGCCAGACCGAGACCCGAACCCTCGCCGCTTCTGGACTTGTCGCCGCGGACGAATCTTTCGGTTATCTCTTCCTCAGAAAAATTCATCGGCGACGCGGATATATTTTTAAACTCCGTAACAAGTCCGCGTTCGTCTATAGCCTGGGTTATATAGACCCGCGTTCCCTTCATGGAGTATTTTACCGCGTTGCTTATAAGATTGTCGAACGCCCTCGACAGTTTCTTTCCGTCCGCCGAGGTCTCAAGGTCGTACTCGGGCATATTCAGGACGAATTCAAGCCCCGACTTCTTTATCTCGCTGTCCAGCTCGGCGAGCGACTGTTTAAGCAGCAGCTTGACGTCGATATCTTCAAGCTCGACCTTCTCCGCGCCGCTCTGCGCTTTGGATATATCGAACAGATCCGAGGTCAGGTTCTTAAGCCGCGCGCTCTTTTGGCAGATTATCTTGACGTAGTCGTTCGCTTCCGCGGGGGTCAGCTTTTCCTTGGAGAGGAGATCGGCATAGTTTATTATCGAGGTCAGCGGAGTTTTAAGGTCGTGGCTGACGTTGGTTATCAGCTCCGACTTCATCCGCTCCGACTTCACCGCGGTCTCGACCGACTTCCTAAGCCCGTCGCCTATCTCGTTCACATCGTCCGCGACCTCGCTCAAAAAGCCGTCCGGACAGCCGGTTATCCTATAGCCGAGATCGCCGCCGCGTATCCTTTTTATCCCCTGTCTCAAATTCTCAAAGCCGTTTAAGTATTTAAGTATCAGATACGCGCCGAGCGCCGTCGCCGCGATCGCGAGCATAAACGCGAACCAGCCGCCCGCTCCTGCTATCAGCGCCAAAATTATCAGCGTCAGCGAATATAATACGAGCGCGATTATTATCCTCTTACCCGAATAGCTCTTTGTAAACAGTCCGACCGTCCACGCGCAAGCTGATTTTACACATTTAAACGCCCATTTTAAGATTTTTACGCAGGTTCTCCACAACCAGCGGCATATTATCGCTATGACCGAGGTCTTTAAAAACATGCCGCTCTTTGCGTTTCTAACAACAGACTGCGAAAGCGTTATCAAAATAGCCGTCTCTATCGCCGTGAGCAGGACTATAAGGATATCCGGTTCGAACGGATTGTCCATGCCCGCCGCCATATCCAAGCATATCAAGCATCCGCATATATAGAGGACCGCCGACAATATCGCCGCGCCAAGATTCAGCTCGACCCACACCCTGTCCACAAGCAGGCGATGCGTCTTGTCGTCGCCGCTCCTGCGTCCGGCCGCGAAGAGCAGGTATATATACGCCAAAAATCCGACGACCAACAGTATCAAAACAATGCTGAAACTTCTGATAAAGCCGTCTCTGCCCGCTTCCCAGAGCGCTCTTTGCTCCGCCGCGAAGCCGTCGTTTAGCTTTACCATTACAGTATAGTCGCTGTAGGATTCGTAATACGTGTCCGCGCTTTCGTAAGAAGCGTAGTTGGGAGAACTTCCGTTATCCACTATCGAAAGCTCCGAGTCGAGATAATATCCCGGGTCGCTTATTGAATTATTAGTCACGACCACGCCCTGATAGAACATATAATACTCGACGTTATACCGCTCCATCACCGCGTAATCCGCCTCGTCGGGGAGCCTGCCGTCGTCTATATCGCTCCTTAGCTTTGAGAGGTATCCGTCCGCGCCGTGCAGATTTTCCAATACCGTCTCGCTGTTTTCAAACCTGGTCTCAAAGCGATACGCCCCGCCGCTCAAGGCGTCGTAGAATATATCGTCCGCCGCTATAAACGCAGCCAGACACGCCGCCGCCAGACAGAGCGCGAACGCTAAGCATTTAAACCAAAAAGAATATACGATCTTTCTCATTTTAATCCATCCTTGTATTATAAAGTAGTAGTTTTTAGCGTCCCTCTCCAAGGACATTCGCCGCGCTGTAGAGGATGCGGTTGATTGGTAAATCGCTTTCCTATAAATATCGAATACTGTCTCTTCAAATAATTCGCCGCCGCTATTTCTCCAGTTTATATCCGATCCCCCACATCACCTTTATATATCTCGGTTGCTTGGGGTTGATCTCGATCTTTTCGCGGATATGACGTATATGAACGGCGATGGTATTATCGCTGACCGCTACGTCTTCGTTCCATACCCTTCTGTAGATCTCGTCGGCCGAAAACACCTTGTTGGGATTTTTAACGAACAGCTCGAGTATTTTGTACTCTATAGGCGTAAGCTTTACGTTTATCCCGTCCCGGCTCACGGTCTTCGCCTCCGTGTCCACGGACAGCCCGCCTATCGTTATCGTCGATTCCGACGGCTTCTCCAGACCGCCGAGCGTCGTATAGCGTCTGAGCTGGGATTTTACCCGCGCGACCATCTCGGACGGATTAAACGGCTTGGTTATGTAGTCGTCCGCGCCCGCGGTAAGACCGAGTATTTTGTCCGCGTCTTCCGACTTCGCCGAGATCAGTATTATCGGTATATTCTTCGTCTCGCGTATCTTTAAAAGCGCGGATATCCCGTCCAGTTCGGGCATCATTATATCGAGGAGCATGAGATGGACCGTCTCGTTCATTGCAATATCCACGGCCTCGAGGCCGTTCGAGGCCTCCAACACTCTATAGCCCTCCGAACTCAAAAATATCCCTATGCTTTTTGTTATCTCCTTGTCGTCGTCTACTACCAATACCGTAAGCTCTGAATTATTCAAACCGCTTCCCTCCCGTTATTTTACTGTACGGCTTCAGGAACAGACCTATCGCGCCGCGCCGCTTATTTCTTGTCCTGTACTTAAATCATAGCATGAAATTATTAGCTTTTTCTATAGGAAATTCTTAAGATTTGATTAAGATTTAGGTATAACTCAAAAGAGGAGCCGAAAACGCGTCGGCTCCTCCAAAAGTCTTTTATATATTTCGCTGTTTATTCATATATCTGATGACAAAGTTCTATATAATCGGTGAAGTTGGTTCCTATTATATAATTAGTGATAAGGAAGTCGTCCACCGGATACTGCGCGAGGATATCGGTTATCTTCTGATCGAACGTTCTCGCATCTATCACAAGTATCTTGCTGTAGCCGCAGGCAAGCCAGGGTATCAGCGCGTTGGAATACGAATCCTTGATCATAAGCAGCGTCTTATTAGTCCCCGCCGCAGTGGATATATCGATAAACGGCTGGTCTCCGCCCATAAACAGGTTATAGGTCGCGCCGAGTTCGGGGTTGAAGATCTTGCCGCTGTAGTCGAACCTCTCGCCCGGAACATACGAATACGTCACGCAGCTGAATGGTATGTCGTTCATATAATTCTTATAATAATAGATTATATCCTTATGGTTAGCAAGTCTCGGCTCCTGAGCCTGGTTGTAGAGATAACCGAGGAAGTCGTCGCTCTCGCACTGCTCGAAGTTGTTTATATCCAAAGACGGGATCCCCATCTCCCCGCTCATCTTATTATAAGCGTAATAAGCGCCGAGAGTCGTCCAGTGGTGATCCGTCCTAAAATAGACGTACTCCCCGTTGTCATAGTGTTCCTTAAGCGTGTCGTAGACGTCTATACTATGCACTCTGTCGCTAAAATTCTCATAGAAGTAGTTTATACTCTCCCTCTCGCTGTCGCCGACAGTGTTATACATCGGCAAAAAGTCGATCTGGGTCGGCATGAGCATCGCGTACAGGTTTATCTCCTGCGGAAGTTTCTCGGCGTAGAAGTTTACCATCTCGATATACTTCTCCCTCGCCTCCTCGTTTAGGTCGTAAACCTCCATGACCTTGTCCTCGGTCACGACAAGCCTGCTGTCCGTAGTGGAGCCGGTGCCCAGGTCGCCCTGAGTCTCGACGATCTTACCGAACGAGCTTATTCCCTTATTGCTGTTATACACCGAAGCTATATCCGTAAACACGCTTCTGTAACCCACGTTGTCCGAGAGATAGGTCTCAAACTCCGAGGTGAACTCGCCGTCGAACAGCCTCTGAAAGCTAAACTCCGGAAACGACGCCAGGGTACGGTTTTCTTTCTGTCCGCTCGCCTCGTCCTTAGGCAGTACGACGACGAACACGAACGCCGCCGCGAGATAGAGCGCGAATATAACTATTAATATACAGTTGCGCACTCCCGCGACTGTAAATTTCTTTTGAGGCTGCGTCTGTTTAAATACCGATCTATTCGATTGGGATTGCTTCAATTGTAACATCTCCTTATAAATCGCGGAAAGCTCTTTTCGCAGTCGAAAAAATTATTGAAGCCTATCCGCGCTTAGACAAAGTCTGCTATTCCGCCGTTTTTAAATTCGCATAACTCCGAACTCCCGGCGCCGGCGTAAACGCTTGATTCTCAGCGCCGTATATATACGTCTAAAATCTAAAGTAGAGGAACGGGTTATACGATTCGCCGACGAGCATGGTAAAGCAGAACGCCAGCAGAACCACTACCAAAACCGGGGCTACGACAAGCGCAACCGGTTTCATCTTCGCTTCCATAAACCGGTATCCGGCTCTCAGAACCGGAGTTGAGGCCACCGCGCAGAGCAGGAACAGCCACAGATTTGACAGCAGCGTCGAAAGCCCCGCGAAATCGTACAGCTCTCCGGTTCCGCCGAAGGCGCATATGAACCAGTTTTTAAGCGACTCGGTATCCGTATAATAGAATAGCGCCCAGCCGACTATTACTATCAGCATCGTATATATATGGTTGATTACCGGCGGCAGATTCATCAGACCGCCTCTGAACGCCTTCTTCTCGATTATCAACAATATTCCGTAGTACAGACCCCAGAACACAAAGTTCCAGCTCGCTCCGTGCCACAGACCCGTCAGCATCCATACGACCATTATATTAAACAGCTGATGTTTTCTGTTGCCGCCGAGCGGGATATATACGTAATCTCTGAAGAACGTGCTCAGCGAGATATGCCATCTTCTCCAGAAGTCCGTTATATTCTTTGATATATACGGGTAGTTGAAGTTTTCAAGGAAATTGAACCCGAACATCCTGCCCATACCTATAGCCATGTCCGAATACCCCGAAAAGTCGAAGTATATCTGAAACGTATACGCGAGTATACCGACCCAGGCCGAAAGCGCGGACGACTCGAGCAGGTTTCCGTCCAGCATCGACGTCGCGATCGCGCCCATGCCGTTCGCCAGTACGACCTTCTTGACCATACCCTGAGTGAACCTCAATATACCGTAGCCGAATGCCTTGGCGGTCACGACCCTGTGATCTATCTGCTTTTGTATATCTATGTATCGAACTATAGGCCCCGCCACCAGCTGAGGGAACAGCGATACGTAGCAGAGGAAGTTCACGGGATTCTTCTGAACCTCGACCTCGCCCCTATACATATCTATGTCGTACGTGAGTATCTGAAACGTGTAGAACGAGATACCGAGCGGCAGCGAGAATCCGTAAAACGGGATGTTCGTCCCGAGCAGAGCGTTGATATTCCCAACTATCCAGCCCGAATACTTGAACACGCCGAGCATACCCAGATTTATCACCAGCGCCATGATCAGCGAGGCCTTGGCCTGCCACCTTCCGGAATATTTATCTATAAACAATCCAAAGAACCAGCCGACAAACGAGCTGAAGAGCATACCGAGCACCCATACCGGCTCGCCCCACGCGTAGAATATCAGCGAAGCGATTACAAGAACTACGTTTCTGTACGTAGTGTTTTTATTTATAAAATACAATACCAGTACGATCGGGAAGAATATTCCCAAAAACAACAGACTGGAAAAAACCATGATCCCTTCGGCTCCTTTCTCAAACCAACAGCTCAGCGCCGAAACAACGCCTTGTCCGCTCGGACGCTTTACGCCCGCGTCCTTCTATCCGCGCGTATCATGTTTTATTTTTTATATCAAAAAAACGTTAATCACATAGTACGCCAGTTTACAGTTTATTTTATAATGCTGACAATTATAGCGCCTATAAAATTCAAAGTCAATATTTATTGTTTTTATAACCTTAAAATTTAATTAAATTTTGAAGTCAAATGCGATTATTATGTAGAAAAAGAGCAAATTATATAAGTTTGTCTCAAAAATCCAAGTATCTTCAGCCTCGCTTAAACGTCTAAAATTCGACCGGCCGCTTCTCATATTAACAAAGCTCTCGTATCCGTCGCAATTCTATTTGTCTGCCGCTCCGACGCATAAACGAATACGCCGCCTGAGTTATATATCGGCGGCGTATTAATTAACTAAATCATTTCTTATTTATTTTATTCTTATTTATCTTTTTCGCGTTCCTCGGATACGCGGGCGGAGTTGATTTTATCTTTTCTATCACGACCAGCTTTCTCACTATATCGCTGCACGGAAGTTTTGCGGCGATCGTATCCGCGACCCTGCCGCCCAGGTTTCCTATCGTCGGCTTGGCCTGATCGAGCTCCTCCTCGACGTTTTCCGCCTTGAGCGCTATAAACTTTCCGCCGACTTTTACATACGGCAGACAATATTCGCATAATACTGTCATATTGGCGACGGCTCTCGAGACCGCGAGATCGTAGGCTTCGCGATAGCCCGGCTTCCGTCCCAGCTCCTCCGCGCGGGCGTGAATACAGCTCACGTTTTCAAGTCCGAGTTCGTCTTTCACCGCGTTTAGGAAATTGACCCGCTTGTTCAGGGAATCGACCAAAGTCAGATCGACATCCTCGCGCAGGATCTTTATCGGCAGACCCGGGAACCCGGCGCCCGTTCCGACGTCGATTATTTTAGCGCCCTTTTCTGCCCGGATAAAGCCGAGCGGGAGCGCGGAGTCCAAAAAATGCTTGACCGATATCCCCTCGTCGTCGGTTATCGCGGTCAGATTGAGCTTCTCGTTCCACTCCTTCAAAAGCCGGGAATATTCGGCGAATTTTTCGAGCGCGCCGTCCGTTATCTCGATATTAAGTTGTTTAAGTCCGTTTAAAAATATATCTCTGTTCATAATAAAAATGATACCGTATCTTGTTTTTTTTGTCAATATTTTTTGCATTTTAGAAGTCTGTTTTGACCGTCCCGGACTTGACAAAATCGATAAAATGAAGTATTATCATATTGAAAATGAAATTAAATTTAATCGACCCCGGTCGATTAGCAAAAGAATAAACTATAGGAAGGTGAAAAGAATGGCATATAAGATTTCCGACGCTTGTATTTCATGCGGAGCTTGCGCTGCTGAATGTCCCGTATCATGTATTTCAGAGGGCGACGGTCAGTACGTTATAGACGCTGATCAGTGCATAGAGTGCGGCAACTGCGCGAACGTCTGCCCCGTAGACGCTCCCGCTGCTGAATAATTCAAGTATGAACCAAAAACGGAGCCCTGTTTCGGCGCTCCGTTTTTTCATATCAATTTTTCTTTTCTATAAACGATAGCTCTATGTTTATTATAACCGTTTTATGCTTTATTATTCGCTATGTAATTTATTGCTAAGCAGATAGGCTTCGTCTATTTTATTAATATATTACAAATATTATTACTCCCCCGCGACAGACCTAAATACCTCCAATATCCTGAACATATCCTCAAACACCCGCTCCTTACCCTTCTCGTTCATTATCTCATGTCTCATTTTGGGATATATCTTATACCCCACCCATCTGTATCCGGTCTCCTGAAGCCTGTTTACCGAACCTAAAAGCCGCTTTTTCGAGCCGACGCACGCGTCCTCTTCGCCCGCCAAAAATACGATCGGCAGATCCGGCTTACCCGCCGCGGCGTTTTTGTCCTGGTATATATCGTTCATCAGATCGAGCAGACAGAGATACCCGTTAAGCGTAAACGGAAAGCCGCACTTTTCGTCCTCGGTAAAGGCGCGCACTACCTCCTTGTCGCTGCAAAGCCACGCGTTCAGGCTTTTCTCACCTTTAAAGCTGTAGTTAAACACGTTGACGAACATATCGTTGAGCCGGCTGTCGCGCATATGGTCGTCGCCGTACTTCGCGTAATTCTCCGCGACCGGTCTTAAAAGGGTCACGGCGTCGTTCCAGCTCGGCGCGCCGCAGAGTATGAGCCCGTCTATCTCCGAATCGTATTTCTTTATATACGACCTCGCGACCATCGTTCCCATGCTGTGCGCGATCATAAAACACGGGAGATCGGGAAACTCCTTTTTTATATACAGCGTTATCTGGCGTAGGTCTTCGACCACGGCATCTGCGCCGTTTTCGTAGAAGTATCCGAGATCGTCCTCCGATTTCACGCTCTCGCCGTGTCCTCTGTGGTCGTTGATTATGCAGACGTAGCCCTTCTCGGCAAAACGCTTCATTATTTCCAGATACCGCTCCTTCCGCTCGGTCATACCGTGCGAGAACTGTAAAATCCCGACCGGCCGGACGTCCGGGATGAGCGTCATAAGTCCGAGCGATAAGCTGTCGAACTGCGAGATCAATCTAAAAGTTTTAAGCTTCAATTTCTACGCCTCCTCCGTCCGCAAATTTTATCGATATCCGACATGTATTTATTCCGCCCGGCGCGAACACCGCCGCGCCGGACGCGAGTTATCGGAGAATTGAAAGGTCTGATTTTTTAATAATTCTTATGCTTTAATTATACCATATATCAAAGTTTTTTCAATATTTAAGCGCCTGAAACCGGCTATTTTCTTATCTTGCTCCTGCCGAAGCCGTAGCTCATATTCTCGCCCAGGACGTCCTCTATCTGCAAGAGCCTGTTATACTTCGCCGTTCTCTCTCCGCGCGACGGCGCGCCGGTTTTTATCTGTCCCATATTCAAGGCCACCGCCATGTCCGCGATGGTCGTATCCGGCGTCTCGCCCGACCTGTGCGACGACACAGCCGTATATCCCGCGCCCTTGGCGAGCTTGACGGCCTCGATGGTCTCGGACACCGTTCCTATCTGGTTCAGCTTTATCAATATCGAATTGGCGCAGCCCTCGTCGATCCCTCTTCTGAGCCGCTCTGTGTTCGTAACGAACAGATCGTCGCCGACAAGCTGGATCCTGCCGCCGAGCCTCTTTGTTATCTCGCTCCAGCCGCTCCAGTCCTCCTCGTCCAAAGGATCCTCTATCGAAACTATCGGATATGCGCCGACCAGCTTTTCCCAGTAGTCTATAAGCTCCGCCGAACTCAGGTCTTTACCCGCCTTTGGCATAGTATATCGGCCGACTTCTCCGCTTTTCCATTCGCTCGACGCGGCGTCGATCGCCAGGACGAAATCCTTGCCGGGAACATACCCGGCCGTCTCTATGGCTTTTAGTATAAGCTCCAAGACCCGCTCGGCCGAATCCAGATCGGGAGCGAAACCGCCCTCGTCGCCGACTCCCGTACTCAGACCCTCGCTCTTTAATATCCCGGACAGGGCGTGGAATACCTCGCAGCAGCCGCGCAGCCCTTCGCTGAAGCAACGCGCTCCGGACGGCGCTATCATAAATTCCTGGATATCTATGTTATTCGACGCGTGGACGCCGCCGTTTAATATATTCATCATCGGGATGGGCAGCGCCCTGCCCGATATTCCGCCTATGAACTGGAACAGTTCGAGCCCGAGCGAAGCCGCCGCCGCCCGAGCCGCCGCTATGGATACTGCGAGCGTCGCGTTCGCGCCTAAGTTAGACTTATCCTTTGTTCCGTCCTCCGCTTTCATCAGGTTATCTATCTTATAAATATCGTACGGACTCTTGCCGCAGAGCGCCGGAGCTATGACCTCGGTTATATTCTTGACCGCCTTTAAGACGCCCTTGCCGCCGTATCTCTTACTATCCCCGTCTCTCAGTTCGAGCGCCTCGAATTCCCCGGTGGACGCGCCGCTCGGCGCCGCTCCGTATCCGACCGACGAATCGCTTAAATGGACCTCCGCCTCGACCGTAGGATTTCCCCTCGAGTCGATTATTTCTCTCGCCTCTATTCTTTCGATCACCGCGTTTTTGTAAATATGCATAATAATCTCCATTCCGCCGCCCTGCGTCGGCATAAATATAGTATTAATATTTCTCTTATCCGCAGGGCAAGGAATGATAAGAGATTATTTCGCCCATGCGCGTTTCCAAGCGCTATATGCGAGGAAAATTTCGCGCGGGCGCTCTAATCCTGCCGGAGGCTAACGTGAAAGGTACTTTCTCGTTAGCGCCTTTGCAATATTTTCCGCAATCATATATTGTTACGGTTACTTCTATGATTTACAGTTATTTGATTTTTATGCCTATAATTACGTTTGCATCGGTAATTTCTGTTTACGCTTATTAAAAAACGACTTAAAAGGCGCGCGTATACGCGCAAAAAAAGCTCCGTAAAGCTACGCGCCATACGGAACTTTTGACCGCGGCCGCAACATGACCGCATATATATTTAATTTAATTAAATGAATTTATCCGTTCTCGCATATATCTCGTCTACGCGCCGTATTTGCTCTCAGCCGCTTTTTCAAGGACCGCCTTGACCTCCGATTCGGTCGCGCAGGACATCGCCTCAGCCGCTACCTTGTCGGCTTCCGCCTTGGTCCAGAGCGAGATATTCTTACGCGTTTTAAGTATGGATACCGGGTTTACGCTGTACTCGTCAAGCCCGAAAGATACGAGCAGAGGAGCGAGCAGCGGATCGGCCGCGGCCTCGCCGCACATTCCGACCGTTATCCCGGCCTCGGAGCCGCATTCTATCACCCGCTTTATACTGCGCAGGACGGCCGGATTGTATACCGAGTACAAATACGCGACCTTGGCGTTGCCCCTGTCTACCGACATCGTATACTGCGTGAGATCGTTCGTGCCTATACTGAAAAAGTCCGCCTCCTTCGCTAAAAGATCGGCTATCAGGCTCGCGGCCGCAGTCTCTATCATAACGCCTATCTGTATGTCGCGGTTATATTCCACGCCCTCCGCGTCCAGCTCGGCCATGATCGAACGCACCAACTCTTTGACCGCTCTCACCTCGTCGACGCAGGTCACGAGCGGGATCATTATCTTTATGTTTCCGAACGCGCTCGCTCTGAGCAGCGCCCTAAGCTGCGGCTTATACACATCCTCTCTTGCAAGGCAGAATCTGACGGCTCTAAAGCCCAAAAACGGATTCTCGTCCTTTTCAAGGCCCAAATAGGGTATGTCCTTGTCTCCGCCGACGTCCAGCGTGCGGATTATCACCGGCTTGTCTCCAAACGTAAGCGCCGCCTTTTTATACGCCTCAAACTGCTCGTCCTCGGATGGCAGGGCGTCGTTGTCCATATACAAAAACTCTGTTCTGAACAAACCTATACCCTCGGCGTCGCGCTCTGCGGCGGGTTTCGCTTCGTCCGCCGTGCCTATGTTCCCGACCAGCTCCACGACTCTTCCGTCGCCGGTTACGGTCGGCTTCCCCGCGTATTTGAGCAGTTCGCGCTTCTGCTCGTTGTATTCCTTCATCTTAAGAGTATACGTCTTTATCTCATCGTCGGTCGGATCTGCTATACATTCGCCCTTGATCCCGTCGACTATTACCTTATCCCCGTCGCTTAAGAGTTCTGTCACATTTTCGATGCTGAGTACCGCCGGTATCTCGAGCGCTCTGGCAAGGATAGCCGAATGAGACGTCCGGCCGCCGGTCTCGGTAAGTATCCCTACTATGTTATCCTTATTGATCCCAGCGGTCATAGACGGCGTCAGATCGTTCGCCGCTATCACGCTGTTCGGCGGCAGCGCGCTGAGATCGACGTCGGATATGCCGAGCATGATCTTAAGCAGTCTCGCCTTTATATCCCCTATATCGGCGGCGCGCTGTTTGGTCAGCTCGTCGTCGGTCGCCGCGAATATCCCGGCGAACATATCTAGAACCGCGGCGGTCGCCGCTTCGGCGGTAAGTCCGGTATCTATCTGACCCTTTATCTCGTCGGCTATCGAGGGATCCTGTATCATGAGCGTGTGTCCCATCAAGATCTCGGACTCCTTCTCGCCTATCCTCTCCCGCATATCCTCGGCCATACGCGTAGTGTCTTCTACGAACTTATCCACGGCCTCCTCGAAACGCTTTTTCTCCTCTTCAGCGCTGAGCGCCGAGCTTTCTTCATACGCGATCTCCCGGCTTTTTACCAAGACCACGTTCCCGATTCCTATTCCCTCCGAACCGGCTATTCCTTTATACATAATTTCCACCTCATCCGAATTAAAATTTTACTCCAAATATGCGCCGACCGCTGTGGAATCCGGCTAAAGATTCTTCAAGAAACGACGCGCCGGAGTTAACGCGTCCCGCCGTCTTTTATACTCGGGCGCAGTCTGCGGTCGCTATAATAAAAACCCTGCCCATATCGTTTCAGATTGAGCAGGGCGTTATACGTCTTATTTTAGATTATCTAGGCTTAGGCCGGATCGAAGGACCTACGCTTCCTGGAGCATCTCCTCGGCCTTCGCCATAGCCTCGTTCTCGTCCGGTCCGTCGCATTCTACCGTTATCTCGCTTCCGCATTTTATACAAGCCGCGATAACGTTCATTATGCTCTTGCCGTTATAGCTTTTATCGTTAAATTTAATAGTAACCTCCGAGTCGAATTGAGCCATAGCCTTTGTAAACAGACCCGCCGGACGCATATGCAGTCCTTCGCTGTTAGTGACCACTATATTTTTTGAAATCATCTTTACCACTCCTTGGATATTATTTATATATAAAACTATTTAAACCCACTTAAGGCTAATGTAAATTATATAGTAAATTTTTGGCGCCGTCAAGTATATTTTTGTGCATTATTCACTAACAAATAAAACTTGTACACAATAACTAAACATTCGGCTCTTAAATCAACGTTTCATACAAATTTCATATCGTTTTTTATCTTTGCGGCGGCGCCGGATCCGAGAATCGATCAAAAATATTATTGCCACTTTGTCCGCGGTTATACTATGCGACAGGCTCGAAAACCGCGCTCTTAGCCTTGACAACGCTCAAATCGGGCGATATATAATATATTCGGTCAAGACGTTTTATTGCAATATGGATTTTTTACGCAGGCCGTGTTATAATATATCTAACTTTGAATAAGGAGCTGATTTCGTGAATAAGATTCGCTTTGCCGAGCCGTCCGATCTCGAGAATGTAAAGAACGCGTGGAACGTATGTTTCGACGATCCCGAGGACTATGTGGACTGGAACTTTAAACATAACTACGACTTCAAAACTACCGTAGTGGCGGAATGCGACGGAAAGTTCGCGTCGAATATGCAGCTCGTCCCCTACGACCTTTGCATAAACGGCGAGAGCATAAGTTCGTTTTATATAAGCGGCGTCGCGACGCTGCCCGAATTCAGGATGAGGGGTCTCGTCCGTTCTCAGTTCGAGTTCGCCCTGCCCGAAATGTTAAAACTCGGCGCGGCCGTAACCACGCTGATACCCTTCAAAAAGGAATTTTACGAAAAATTCGGGTATACGGTAGTATACGAACGGCATAAATTCAACCCTGAAAAAGCGCCGCGAGACGCAAAGATATATAAAAGATCCGACATAGACGGCGCGGCTAAGGAGAAATTGATCGATACGCTCAACAGAATATACCGCTCCGACCTAAAAGGTAAAAACGGTTATATTTTAAGGACGCGGGACAACTGGAACAGACTGCTTGGCGCGCTTACCGTATCCGAAAGCGGCGCGGTCGCGCTCGCCCAAAACGAGAGCGGATATATAATGTCCGAAGGCGGCGAGGTATTGGAATTTCACGGCGATTTAGGAACTGAAATGCTCGAGTCGGGCGACAGACCGCCGTGTATGGCGAGAGTCGTGGACGCGAAGAAAGTCTTAGCGCTGTCCGCGCAAAGCTTCGACGGGGATATGAAGCTTAAGATCCGCGACGATATGATAGCCGAAAACAATAAGACTTTTCGGGTAAGCGGAAAGCGCTTGGAGGCGACCGATGCGGCGGCCGACATAGAACTGGATATAAGCGAGCTCACCGCGCTTTATTACGGCTTTAAAACCGACTCGCGGCTCGGCGGACTGTTTCGTTCACGCTCCACGTATTTCGAGGTACAGATATAAACTCGGATAAAATTTAACGCCGGCGCCCTTATATTCGGCGCCGGCGGCGTTTTTGTATTATCCCATCTTTGACAGTTTGACCGGGGCGAAGCCTTCTCCCATGATCTGGCTTACGTCCGAGACTATTATAAAAGCGCGGGGATCCTCGTTATATACTATCTCGCGCAGGATATGGTACTCCGGCGCCCGAACGACGCACATCAATACCTTCGTCTCCTTTCCGAAGTACGCGCCCTCGGCTTTAAGAAAGGTCGCGCCTCTCTCCATTCGCTCGAGTATAAGCTCCGCGATCCGCTTATTTTTTTCGGATACTATCAAAATATTTTTCCCCTTATCGACGCCGTAGACGATGCCGTCGATTATACGCGTTTGACAAAACAGGGCGACTATGCCGAACATTCCCGATTCGATATTTCTGAATACAATAACGGACGCGGCCAGCACGACCCCGTCTATCAGCATGAGCACCTTGCCGATCTGGATATGCGGAAAGCGGCGCTCGGTAAGACACGAGATTATATCCGTGCCGCCGGTCGTAGAGCCGCGAAGAAATATCGTTCCGAGTCCGATCCCCATAAACACTCCCGCAAAGACGGCGCCCAGCATCCTATCCCCCGAATACTGGGGAAAATACCTCGATACTATCAGGTCTAGCACGGCGCTGCAAATAACGATCGTCCTGACCGTTCTCAGCGCAAACCTCTTTCCTATAAGCCTGTACGCCAGGATAACGAGCGGGATATTTATAACCGCGCTCAAAAGTCCGACCGGCGCCCCGGTCAGATATTTTATCATTATAGAAACACCCGAGACGCCGCCGGGAGCTATATTGACCTTTTCCGAAAAACAGTATATCCCGATCGCCAAAGCGAAAGCGCCGACTATATCGGCCAATATATTAAGCGTAAATTCCTTTAGTTTAAAGTTATCCATAATGAAAAATCAAATCCTCTTTAAGTATGATACGCGCGCGGCTTATACATTTTTATTCTAAGCTCCGTGCGATACCCGCTTGCTTGCAACCGATATATCCGGATATTATCGGTCCGTTATAATTCGTTTCTCATTATAGTTTGCGTAAACGGCTTGGATAAAATACCTTTTAGGACTTTTTTATGTTGGTATTATTTATCTATTTATACATACGACGCGCGCCGCGCCCTATCTATCTGTTCCGCTCAGCCAATAAAACAGCTTCTTTCTTCTTATCCTGTAATAGACGAGTCCTACTATATCGGCCAGCGCCCAGCCTATCGGAACCGACCACCATATCCCCTGGACGCCGATCGCGTCTATAGCCGACAGCGCGTACGCAAGCGCGACCCGCGTGCCGAGAGAGACAGCCGTAAGAACGACCGACATGCCCGGCTTGCCCAGCGCTCTGTACAGCCCGTACAGCAGGAACAGACAGCCGATCCCGCAGTAGAAAGTCCCCTCTATCCTGAGATAGCGGACGCCTTCGGCTATTATCGCGGTCTCTTCTCCGCTCACAAACATCAGCATAAGCGGCCGCGCAAAGATCCACACAGCGGCGGATATTATCACGCAAAAGACCGCCGCGGTTAGAACCGCGCCCTTAAGTCCTTCGCGGATGCGCCGCTCCTTCTTCGCGCCGTAGTTCTGGGCTATGAAGGTCGAAAACGCGTTCCCGAAATCCTGAACCGGCATATACGCGAACGAATCTATTTTGACCGCCGCCGCAAAAGCCGCCATGACCGTGGCGCCGAAGCTGTTTACCAATCCCTGTACCAATAATATGCCTAGGTTCATAACCGACTGCTGAACGCAGGTCAGTACGGAGAATCCGGCGATCTCCTTGATCCTCTCCGCTCTTATGCGGCTGCTCCGCCGGTCTACCCTAAGATCCGGGCGCTTCGCCCATGCGTATACAGCGATACCTATCCCCGCGGCGTACTGGGATATGACCGTGGCCTCGGCCGCGCCTCCGACTCCGCGCCCAAGTCCTATAACGAACCACAGATCCAAAACGATATTCATCACCGCCGAGACCGCCAGAAATATCAACGGCGTCACCGAGTTCCCGACCGCTCTGAGCAGAGATGCAAAATAGTTATATAAAAACGTCGCGGCCAACCCGAAGAATATTATCTCGATATACTCGCGCATATCCCCTCTCACCTCGGAGGGTATATTCATAAATGTCAAGATCTGGTCGATAAACGCAAACACGGCTATGTTTAAAATCAACGTAAGCGCGGCGATGAATATGAACGATGTAAAGATACATTCTTTCAGTCCCCGCTCGTCCCTCTGTCCGAAATGGATCGAAAATACCGCGCCGCTACCCATACACAAGCCGAGCAGAATGGACGTCAAAAACGTCATAAGAGTGTAAGCCGAGCCGACGGCCGCCAAAGCGTTCGGACCTATGAACCGTCCGACTATCAGCGTATCCGCTATATTATAACACTGCTGAAGCAGATTCCCGAGTATCATTGGCGCCGCGAAAAGCAGCATGGTCTTGACCACGGGTCCGCGAGTCAGATCCCCCGTCATACGCATATCCCCCTCAAATTACGATTTTTCCGGAAACTATTATAGCCGATACCGACTCCGCCGTCAACCCGCGCGGGGACGCATTTTTTATACCGCATGATCGCTCGCTTGATTTTATTGATATATCTAAAACGCTGTGTTATAATTTTCTTATAATATAAAAAGGAGAGACGCGCATATGGAACTGTCGGAAATAAACTTAAGACAAACCGCTCTTATTCTCAAATCGCATGGAGAATACTTTTTTGACAGCTCCTGGCGTTCGGACGCGCCGCTGGAGACTCAGTCAAGATTATTTTTCGTCCAGGACGGAGAGATGTATTACAAAATAGAGGGCAAGGACTACGTAGTTTCCAAGAACCAACTCGCTCTGATCCCCGAAAACCGCCGCGTCAAGTTCGGCGTCCTAAAGGACAAGCTTGTGCACCTCAGATTTTGCAACTTTAACGCCGCTTTCGGAAACAAGAGCATATTCGACTACTTAGAAGGCGACTGGGTGATTACCGTCGCCGATCCCGAGCGGACGATCGAACTATTCAAACGCTTCGACGCGACCGATAACGATAATCTGATCCGAGATTTTGTCCAGAAAAAGTTCTGCTTGGTTTCCCTCCTCGCCGAATTCATGGACGTATCGGATTTTAAGATCGCGGCCGAAAAAGAAAACTCAAAGATCGATTTTGTCGGGATCGCCGACTTTATACGCCGAAACGCAAATTCGACCGACCTGATCACTCTGCGTTTTCTCGCGGATATGGCGCACGTGCATCCGAGCTACTTCGCCAGGGAATTTAAAAAACACTACGGAAAATCGCCGATGCAATACGTACTTGACGAACGCGTAGCCTCCGCCAAAAGACAGCTCGCCAACACCTCTCTGTCGATAAGCGCTATCGCCGAGAACATGCACTTTTCAAATCCCAAATATTTCTCAAAGTTTTTCAAAAGACGAACCGGCATGACGCCGAGTCAGTACCGAAACGATGCTAATAAAAATAATAGTTCTAATAGTTGATATAGGTTCAATAAACACGATAAAAGGTTCCATTATTTGATATAAATAATAATAGGGAACCTTTTGTGTCCTCTAAAAGGTTCCATTTTTGTGTCAAAGCGCTAAAATTGATATACGCACACAGACTTATCATATACAAATTTTCTAAAATCAAGGAGGACAATTATGAAAAAGCTGAAAAGAAAACTCTCGCTTATCATGAGTCTGCTTCTGGCGGCTACAATACCCGGTATCCCGGCTATAGCTTCGCTGAGCGATACCGGCGTGAGCGTAGACGGAAGCGATATTCCGGACAGCGTAGCCGGGAAAATATCCTACAGCGATACCTACGATCCTATAAGATGGATACGCCCCGGGACCGACGGCAGAAACGGAAGCGGTAACGACCCATGGCGAAACGGACTTGTGACCGGCAACGGACAGAACGGACTCATAGACGACGGAGCCCCCGAAAACGGAACTCTTATCTACCAGAACATGCAGTTCAACTTCCCGTCCAACGACCAGCGCGAGACGCCCGAGCTGGCGAGCGTAATGGACAAGGTCAAGCAGACGATAGTAAACGGCGGCTCCCCGTCGTCCGCGTCGTCTACGAGCGCTTCAAGCATACTGAACTCCCGCGCCGGAGAGTGGAGCTACGAAAACGGTCTTACAAGCGGAAGTTCGTGGCAGCTCAAGAACACCTACACATTCCACCCCGGCATGCAGCTTCGGCTTAAAATGAACGGACTTGAAAACGGCGCCGAGGACAGCTTCTACCGCTATACCAACTACGAGACGGCGGAGATCGGCGCGGTATGGTCGGACGAAAGCGGAGAATGGGAGAGAAAGTCTTTCTCATCGAGAGAAGATAACGTAACGATCACCTCGGTAAAGGCGACCGACGGAAATAGGTCGTTCTCGATGGATCTGTCTATCGACGACATCTCGGATATGTCTTCGGAAAATAAGATGAGCGGTTCGGTCGAGGATCTCCGATACAAGAAATTCTATAAGAACTCGGACGGCGAGCTTTACATAGGCTCGGTCGCTCACTATCCGAACTACGAAAACAGCGAGCTGAAAGACGGCGGCTTTGCCGGAGTCTCTAAGATAATCGTAAAGGGCGACGGCGCGGCGGTCAATATTACCGACGGCGCGACTCCCGTAGACGACAGAACGGACGAACAGAAAAACAACGGCGTTCCTAACGAGACCGTGATAAACGTCAGCGGCTCGTCGGTCGGAAGCAACTATACGTTCAACGCCGACCCGACCGTATCGGTTACGAACGCGGAGGAGATAATAATCATAACCAAATCCGCCCGGGATAAGGAGATGGGCGCGTTCGACGATTTCGCGGGCGCGACTTCGTACGCCCTTGTGGACGAGCTGGTCGCGGATACCAACTCCGCCGCCGCTAAGTATACGACGGACGGCGTATTCAGCTACGACGCGGCTCTGGCTCCGCACGCTGAGCAGCACGGCGAGATATTTGGCCGCGCGGAACTTAACTTAAACGCGAGCGACGCCGACCGCGCTCTCGCAAACGAGGATCTGATCGCAAAGGCTAAGACTGAAGGCGAGAACGGAACGCTGAACCTCGCAATGCTCGAGCGTATGTACTACAACGGCAGATACGCGAACGTCTGCTGCAGCGGCTACCAAGTCCCGCGTCTCGGCGGTATATGGACCGGCGCGTGGAAGGTCGAATGGTCGGGCGACTACACGACCGACGCGAATATAAATCTTCAAGTGGCCGGAAACAACATCGGAGCTATGCCCGAATCTTCGCAGGGCTTTATAAACCTCCTGCTGAGGACGGCGTCCGACTGGGAGATCAACGCTAAGCAGGTATACGGTATAGACGACGCTATATTCGTTCCTACGCGTATAGACGGAGACAGGGCGATGGTCGTCCACTTCAGCATGAGCTTTCCCGGACATATCTGGAACAGCGGCGCGAGCTGGATGCTACTCCCGGTATACGAGTACTGGCAGTGCTACGGGAACCAACAGATACCGTTAGCCGACGACGTGCGCGAACTTCTCGAGGTTACGGAGAATACATACAACATGGCGACGCAGTGGTATTCGGACGAAGAGCCCGCTAAGGTCAACGACACTGTATATAATCTCAGAAACACGCTCGGACTTACCGACGAGAGGGCGGAGCAGATACTCGAGCAGGGTTATTTCGATCTTGAAAAAGACATACTATTCCCGCTCCTTACCAAGACTTGCAACTTCTATACCGGACTTCTCACGCCGGAATATTATACAAAGGACGGCAAGGGCTATTACGAGGTGGGCAAGACGGAGCTGGCCGAGGACGAATACTATATGTTCGTGCCGAGCTATTCGCCCGAGAACTGCCCCGCGGGTTACAGCGGCCAGAGCTATCTGCAGATGAACGCGTCTATGGATATAGCCGCGGCGCGCGACTGCTTTAATATGGCTCAGGAGATCGTAGCCGCGGTAGGCGGAGAGAGCGTCGACGGCAACGTCATTACCGCCGATCCGCAGAAGTGGCAGAGTTATAAGGAAAAACTTCCGCCCTATCTCTACGAACCGACCGGCGAGCTGAAAGAGTGGGCGATAAGCGACTACGGCGAGAACTACGGACACCGTCATATATCCCAGCTCTACGGACTCTGGCCGGGCTACGAGGCGAACAACGACCCCACGCTCTTCGACGGAGCCAAGGCGCTTATAGCGACAAAGAATTCATACCCGTCTAACGACAACGTGGCCGGACACAGCTGGGTCCACAAGGGTCTTATCTCCGCCCGCGCCAAGTCGAGCGAAGGCGTTAAGGACGCGCTGCTGCCCATCGTGTCGCAGGAGATGCACTACAACTCGATGATGACGGCGCACAACACGAGCGGAAACCAGGCGTACTGCACCGACGGCGCTATAACCCCGCCCGCGATCCTGATAGAATCTCTGCTCTACTCCGACGACCAAACGGTCGAGATACTCCCCGCCGTTATAGACGAGATGTTCGAGGCGGGCGGAAGCATAACCGGTCTTAAGACCCGCTCGGGCGGCGACGTATCCGAGCTTAAATGGACTTCGGACGGCGCCGAACTGACAATTACGAGCGCTGAAGAGATAGATCTAAAATGCGGCAGAGCCGTAGAGAGCGTAACAATAAACGGCGAACCCGCCGAGCTTGCAGCCGACGAGAACGGCGAGCCCCGCGTTAGGGTAAGCGGCGAAAACGTAAAGGTAGTATTCAGCTTTGCCGACATAAATAACGGAACATACTCGATCTCTACCGAAAACGGCGGCGTCATGCCTCGGACCTCTATCGACGCGAGCCCGGTCGTAACCGGAGAGAACGCGGGCGAGGCGGCAAAGTGGAACATTGAGCGCAAAGCCGACGGAACTTATACGATCGAGAACGCGCTGCACGGCAGATATCTTGTAAACAACGGATCCGACGTATATATGAAGCGCGCGCCCGGACAGGACGAGAGTATGTACTGGCGCCTCGACGAGAACGGATATATCGCGGCCGTAAACGGGCAATATCTGAGCCTTGAAAACGGCGCGCTCACGCTCGGGACCAAAGGAGCAGTATTTACGTTTACCGCGGAGTCGGAAACTCTTACGCAGTACAGCGCGGACGCTATTACTATCTCGACCGAGGCCGATCTTTCGCAGCCCGTCAATCCCGGAACGAGGATAGACTTTACCGGCGAGACGACTCCCGCGGCGGCGGAGAGCAAAACGATCGTCTGGAACGTGAGAGCCGAGGACTCAGCTTCTCTTACCGGCACATATTTCACCGACAACACGCTGAGGATCGGAACGGACGCTCTGTCTAAGACGCTTATCGTAACGGCTCAGTCCGAGGACGGCGCCTGCGTATCGAACGAACTTAGGATAACGGTTAGCGACACCGTGCAGGACGAGCTGAAATTCTCGCCCGTCCAGGACGTTTTTGTAAGCGGCTGGAGCAACAGTTCCACATCCGACAAGGATACCAACTACAGCGACGACTCGCACGACTACCTCACCACGACGAATACTAAAAACACGGACAAAAAATATACGCTTATAAAATTCGACATACCTACTCTCGGCGCCGAGGTTAAGGAAGAACTCTCTTCCGAGCTTGTTCTGACATACATGGAGCAGACCGAGCCGGACGGGATCGCATATTACGCATACGAGTATACCGGCGACTGGGACGAAAGTTCCGCGACCTGGAACTCTATAGGCGGAGATAGTTACGACAAGGGAGATGCGATAGCCGAGGGCGTATACGACCGCGAAACCAAGCGAATGAGCTTCGCTCTTCCGGCGGATTATATAAAGAATAATTCCGGCAAGACCGTAACTCTGCTCATCGACTCGCCGGACGCGACCGGAGTGCGCACCTTCTGGTACTCGCGCGAATCGGGCGACGAGAACACCGCGCCTGTGATTAATTTCTCGTACATAGTAGATACCTCGCAGGTCAAGACCGTAACCTACGGTCCATACTGGGCGGACGAGGTCGAGAACCGTCAGGGCTCGAGCGGCGACGACGCAACCAACGATTTTGGAAACTTTAAGAACGTAGACGACGAGATAAAAGTATTCTTCCCAGACGCGGAAGACGGGGCGGCGATAGGCTCTTTTAAGAGGATCAACGGCATCGACAACGGTTCGAGCGCCGGCTGGAGAGGATACGTTACAAAGACGATAGACGCGGAGGGCGCCGGAGATTATACGATATACGTGCTCGGCAACACCAACGCGGCCAACAGATCGATCGAGATAACGAACGAAACGACGGGCGAGAGCGCGGTATCCGCGCAGTCTTCCGAGCTTACGGAATATTCCACGTCAAATTATATGCGGGTGTTCAGCGTAGAGCTCAGGCTCGAAAGAGGCGAAAACGCACTGCGTATCCAGGCCCCCGAAGGCGAAGCGGCGCCCAACTTTGTCGCGCTGCTCGCGACCGGAGAGATATACGGCTCCAGCGGTGAAAACCCTCCGCCGACGGCGACCCCGACTTCGGCTCCGACTCCGACGGCTACCCCATCGCCTACTCCGACGGCCACGATCGCGCCAACGGCGACACCGACGGCGACCCCAACGGCAACCTCAACGCCCACTCCAACCGCAACTCCAACTCAAACTCCCGCGGCTGCGTATGAGATAATCTCGTATTCGGTAACCAACGACGGCGAGAAGGCGGTTGTAGAGAGCGCCGACGTGCGCGCAGAGGACGCGGAGAACGTAACGCTCTACACCGCGGCCTACAACGACGAGGGCGTTTTGGTCGGATTCGCCGAGAGCTCAGTCGAGGAAAGCGGCGAGAGCTTAGTCGTCGTAGGGCTTGAGACCGATCCGGCGAATACCGTAAAGATGTTCCTGTGGCGGGATATGCAGCCGCTGACGGATGCGAATGAGGTTTCGCTGGACGCGAAATAAACTGAGAGGATAACCCAAAACTTCGCCAAAACAGGAAATTCGCGTACAGCGGCGCGGAACTTGCGGCGCAGGATATAGATTACGACAAAATAACTCGGGCGGACGACAAAAGATCGTCCGCCCGCCCCATACAAAAGCAAAAAATTATTCCCTAGTAGATCGCAATTATACTTTCCCGGCGGAGCGCTCCGCCGGTTTCTTATTTCAATATGTCAAAGCGGGCTTATATACTTCCTCTTTAGCTTATCGGCTTCCCTGAAGGCTGTTTTTAGCGTATCCAGATATAAATTCCCGGTCTCTCCGGTATACGCGAGCGGCTGTTTGAGTATCGCCGCTCTTCTCTCCTTATCGAACTCCATAAGCCCTTTTCTGCGCTCGGTGATCCTCAACTCCTCGTCTTTGGCCGTCAAGGAACCGCCGTGTATCCTGTAATAGTACAGCGGCTTTTTAAAGCCCGAACGCTTTATCTTAAAGACCTCGTTCATACGCATCCAGTAATCGTAATCCTCAAAGCCGAACATATCGCCGTCGTAACCGCCTATTATATCCGCGGCCGACGCTCTGTACATAAAAGCCGCGCCTATCGTATTGTTGGCTTTAACATTCAAATTCAAGGTCGAATCCGGCAGGATCACGTTCCCGCTCCCCGGCGGATATTCGTACCAGCCGAAACCGCGAAGGATATCCCCGCTATGATCGATCAGTCTCATATTTGAATATACCATCGCCGCCTCTTTATCCCTATTCAGCTCTTCTACCGTCTCGGCGATAAATTCGCGGCGCATGATATTATCCGCGCTTATCCATGTGAAAAACTCGCCCCCGGCTATCTCGAAACCCCTGTTTAGAGCGGCGGGCAATCTGAGATTAGACTGACGCGCGGCCTTGACATGCGGATTCAATCTCGCGTACGCGTCGGCGATCTCGCCGCTATGATCAGTCGAGCCGTCGTCTACTATGATAAGCTCGATATTTTTATACGTCTGCGACAGTACCGATTCTATCGCGCCTATTAGGTATTTATCCCCGTTATATACCGGCAAAACGACCGACACGAGTCCGCGCTCGCCCTTGGGCGTAAGCTCGCTCGCTTTGATATGATACTTTCGCCCAAACGCCTTTTTATACTCGGCGAACTCTCCGCAGCCGCCGCGCGATCTAAGAGCGCCTACTATCCGCTCTTTAAGCGTCCTCGCCGCGCCGGATATAAAATATCCAAACTCCGATCTCTTATCCGCTTTTGATCTTTTCGCAAAGCTCCCTATACGCATCCCTCTCACATTCCTTATAAAAGATCTCATAATATAAACCGTCGTCTCCGCGCGCTCGTTTTTTCAGCCGCAGGATCTCGCTCTGAGCTATTTCGGCTCTCTCGGCCGCGTACTCCGCCGTTATCTTCGAGCTTGAGTATCCGTCGGCGTAGAGTTTATACATGGTCAATATCCCGGCTCTGAGCGTGTTTCTGACATGCTCCTCGGTGTAGCGGTCCGGGCTTACGTTATGGATAACGACCGAATTCGGTTCGACTCCGACCCTCCAGCCGGCGCCGATCGCCTTAAAGCAGAGCGCGGTCTCCTCGCCGCCCGCATAGTCGCCGCCGCGTCTTCCGTAGCTCAGATCGAACCCGCCCAGCTCTAAAAGCGCCGATCTTCTGACCCCGAAATTCGCTCCGTACGGAAACTCATACTGCTTGGAGACCGTCCTGTACTTTTTATAATTAACCGTATAGGCGCTCCATACCGATTCGCGCCCTTTAAGTATTATATCCGGCCTCGGCTCGGGCGAATTAAGCTCTATCACACCGCCTATTATAGCCGCGTCCGGATGTTTTCTGAACGCTTCCAGCATATACGCCAGACAGTTAAAGTCGCAGACCGCGTCGTCGTCTATATACAGCAGATACTCGCCCCTCGCATTTTCCGCGCCTGTGTTTCTGGCTCTCGACAACCCTATCTCCGGCTCGCGAATTACCCTTATATCGACGCCCGAATAAGCTCCTAAAAGCTCTTCTTCAAAGTCCGGGTCGGCCTTGCCGTTATTTACGACTACGATCTCATACTCGCTCGAATTCAAGGACTGGTTCGCCGCCGATCCGATCGCCTCGAGCGCCTGTTCTTTTCGGTCATATGTGCATATAACGACCGACAGCGGCAGAGCTTCCCGGCTTTGTTCGGATGCGCCGCGCTTTCTCCGGCGTCTTAGCCCGCCTTTAAAAGGGGTATAGTTCTTGACCTCGCAGGCCCCCTTTTTCAGCGCCAGTTTTAGCCCCGACCGGCTGAGGTCGACCGCGTTTGTCAGCGAAATATTTCCCTTGTTTCTCATATTCGATCCTTTCAAAACGTTTCCGGCTTCCGATCTCCGGCAGAACTCTCCGAGTCCGTGGCGTCTCCGTCCTTCAAAGCCTCGACCTTCGCGTCGACCGTAACCAGCCCGTAGCGCTCCCTGCCTATCCCACCGACAGATTCGAACTCGGCTATGTTTTCGGCGTAATCGATATATTTTATAGGATATTCGCCGCGTATCTCCAAGCCCGCCGCAATAAAATATTTACCCGAGTTTAATACGTTCTTAAACTTAAATCTTATCCTATTCGCCCCGGAACTTAAAAGCCCGGAGCCGCGGAACTTCCCGCCCGGCGCCAGATATTCGGCGTCGGACACAACGAACAGGTCGAGTCCCGTCCGATCCTTTACCGCCAGCGACGCGGCCAGTTTGTCGAGCGGAGCGCTTTCAGGGATATTCAGCGCCATATCGACGGTTATGGTCTCGTTCGGCAGATACCCGGCTCTGTCCGGTATTACCGAGACGATAGCCCCGACCCCGCTGCCGAACCGGTTGAGCGCGCCTTTATCGCGCGTTTCGTTCTCGATTCCGGTTCCGCTCAGCTCGTGTTCTATATACTCGGCGGTGACTTTATTGGTCGCGCCGTCCATGACTATCCGTCCTTTTTCGAGCCAAATACAGCGTTCGCAGAACCTGCGCGCCGCGTCCAGATCGTGCGTGACGAAAATAATGGTAACTCCCCTGCGCTTTAGCTCTTCAAGCCGCCCGAAGCACTTGGCCTGAAACCTGTAGTCGCCCACGGCGAGCGCCTCGTCTACGAGCAGGACGTCCGGCTCCGAGTTTACCGCCGCCGCGAACGCGAGACGCACCAACATGCCCGACGAATATGTCTTGACCGGCATGTCTATATATTCGCCAAGCTCCGCAAACTCTATTATCCCGCCGAGAGTCTTTGCGGTCTCGGATTTGGGTACGCCGCTCAGAGCGCCGCTGAGAAATATATTCTCCCTCCCTGTGTATTCAGGGTTAAACCCCGCTCCAAGCTCGATCAGCGCGGCGACCCTGCCATGTACGGCGACCGTTCCCGAATCGGGCGCGGTTATCCCCGCCGCGATCTTGAGCAGTGTGGATTTTCCCGAGCCGTTTCCGCCTATTATGCCGATGCACTCGCCCTTTTTAATCTTCAGACTTACGTCTTTCAGCGCGGCCGTGAAGCCGTTTTCCTCGGACTTTCTCATACCCGTCAGGTTCGCCTTAAAGGTCAGAAAATTATTCTTTGAAGCCGCGTAGTATTTGTTTATATTATTGATTTCTATGCTGTTCATACGCTGATTATACCATCCTTTGGATATTAAATCAATACGGGCGCGCACGTCATATCCAGATGCATTGCGCTCTAATTTATTGAAATATTATATTGCAACCGCTACCGTTAAATGGTATCATAAGAAACGCCGCTAAAACAGCTTTGCGCTTAATGTTAAGGGAGAATTAAATATGGAAGATAAAATAAAAATACTGTCCAAAGCGTTTAAATGCGCTTTCCCCTATACCATACCCATATTCGCGGGCTCGGTGGAATTCGTCGCCGTAAATATACTGCTCGGAGCTTTTAATCCGATCCAGGCGCTGGCTATGACCGTTATGATAAACGCCAGACACCTGTTTTACGGTCTCTCCATGCTGGATAAATACCGCGGGACCGGCTTTAAAAAGCTATATCTGATCTTTGGGATGTGCGACGAGAGCTTTTCCATTAACTATACCGCCGATATCCCTAAAGACGTCGACCGCGGCTGGTTCATGTTTTTTGTGACGGCGCTGAATCATCTGTACTGGTTTACCGGCGCGACGCTTGGCGGGATCTTCGGTTCTCTGATAAATTTTAGTACCGAGGGTCTGGAATTTGTCATGACCGCGATGTTCGCAGTGATCTTTTTGGAGAGCTGGATGAAGGAAAAACGCCGCGCGAGCGCGCTGATAGGTATCTCTATTTCGGCGCTCTGCCTTATCGCGTTCGGCTCCGAGGATTTCATCATCCCCGCTATGCTCGCAATGATCGGGGTCTTGACCCTGCTTCGCAAACCTCTTGAGAAAGGCGGCGATAAATAATGACGAGCTCTCAGCAGATCATAACTATAGCTATGGTCGTACTCGGAACGGCGCTGACGCGGTTCCTGCCGTTCCTGCTGTTCCCGGCGGGCAAACCGACCCCTAAATATATCAGGTATCTGGGAAAAGTCCTGCCGCCCGCCGTATTCGGACTCTTAGTGGTCTACAGCTTAAAGAACGTCAACATTTTCGCGGGTTCCCGCGGCGTTCCCGAAGCGATCTCCGTGGCGCTGGTCGCGGCGCTGCACCTGTGGAAGAGGAATATGTTACTCTCCATCGCGGGCGGAACGATCTGCTATATGGCGCTCGTGCAGTTTGTTTTTTAGCTTTAGCTTTTCTTAAATATTGAAATGGCGGCGATGAACAAAGATCGCCGCCCGCTGGATCAAATTGTTTTTAAGGGCTCCGGTCCGCAAATTTATTCTTTTTACGCCGCTCCAACCAATATGGACTCAAACGCCGTATTTAGATCTCTATCTCCCTGGGGTCGTCGGTAAAGGAATATATGGTCGCTTTGCCGCTTTCGAAACAGAACACGGTCATCAGATCGTCGTCTACTGTATACATACTCTTCAGCGCCGCCTCGTTCTCGTCCATCATAGCGACGCGGGCCTCTCTGCGGAGGTCCTCCTTGACTTCGCCCTCGACGCGGATCCATCTTCCTTTATACATGCCGCAGATCTCGACCTTTCCGTTTTTCTTCATCTGACGATATACCTTCTTTTGGTTGTTTGTGACAAAGTATAGCTTGTCTTCAAAAACGCAAACGGCGCCAAACGGTCTGACGCGAGGCTGTCCGTCCTCGCACGTCGCGAGATAAAATGTTCCGCATCCTTTTAAAAACTCTAAAACTTCATTCATTGTCAAATCTCCTTTCTAATAACGGGTTGATTTTTCCCGGTTTATGTTTATAATTATATTTATAAGGTTAAAAAATACAAGTACGATATTTATTGATACCTGTATCAAAAAGGAGCGTATCTATGGAAAAGAAAATCTTATTTGGGCGCTGTCCTTACGTTACGGCGCAAAAGGTCCTAACTGGCAAATGGTCTATGTATATCCTATACCTTTTATCCGACGGACCGGTCCGTTTTAACGAACTGCTAAGACGAATGCCTGAAAAAATGACCCATACCACCTTATCTAGGCAGTTGAAAACTTTAGAGGACGAGGGATTGATCGTCCGCGTTGAATACCGGCAGGTCCCTCCGAAAGTTGAATACAGCATGAGTGAAATAGGCGAAAAGTTCAAAAATGTATTATCTGAGTTGGAAATATGGGGAAACGAATATATCGAATACTTAAACGGCGTACAATAATATTTAGGCGCTGAACGTTTGGCCTTTTACCGGCGAACGGGCGCAATTTTGCGAATTACTTTGTTTTAGACATAAATGCCAAAACGGGCGGAGAGCTTTCTGCATCGCCGCCCGTATTTTAAAACTTCATCTCTTCCAAAAAGCGCGCGTGATAAAATCGTCCGACAGCATTATATTGTCCGGAAGATATACGGCGCCCTCTACGTCGTCTGCAAACAAGGCGCTCAGCGCCTCCTCTTTGGAAGGGCCTATTTCTATCCCGGCCTCGCCGTATAAAAGTTTGACCAGCTCGGCGCAGGTGACCTCCTTGGCGCCCAAGATATTATAATACCCAAAGTCATAGCCGTTAAATTCATTCTCGCCGCGTCCGGCGATCTCTTCTCGCTGCGCGTCGGTTATGCCGTTATATTTATACAGCGTTATCCTGTCCGTCTTCTGCCAGTATTCGTTAGACATAAGCTTTTCATAGTTCAAATAATCAAGCTCCTCGTCGCCTGATCCGACTCCGTACTCCGCGCTTCTGGCGTGAACCAGACGTAATGTCTCGCCGCTTAGCTTTTCGATCACGACCGCCGAATGATTGTTATAGCCGTACAGCGTGTTGTCGGCGCGGTTGCATAATATCACGTCGCCCGGCTCGGCTTCGGCGTAGAGCGCGGACCACCCGCTACGGCTGTCGGCCGCCTCCGGCTCCGGTATCCCGCTAAGAAGCGCCGCGTCGTATTTGGTTATATCCCCGATAGCTTCACGGAGCGCCGTCTCCCTTTCGCCAAGATCCAGACCGAGAACGTCGGTATCATACTTACATCGCCAGTACGCGGCTTTCATTTCATTTACCAAATTTTCTTGGGCTATCTCCGGCGAATCCGAAACGCGCAGCATGCCGCCTTCGGTATACGTATAAAGCCCCTCGTCGTCCCCGCCGTAACCTTTTATACAAAACGTATCCGGAGCGAGACTAAACCATGCGCCCGGCTTGTTTTCGATCAGCTCGTTCTTATAGTTTACTATATACTCCGCAGTCCTTCCTTCCGCATCCGAATAATATAGCTTCCCTTCGCGGGCGTATACAAAAGCGTCGTCGTATTCCATATCAAGCGCCGCCGCTGCTGAAGCTATTTCCTCGATCGAATCCGCATAAGGCTCGGCTCGCCACAGATTCTCCGCCGCCGCGGCGTCGTCGCTCGATACCGACGTTGAGTTAAACTTAACTATGCCGTATTTATAGTCGTCCGCGCATATTATCCCTAAAGTCTTCGCGGCCAACTCCGGATCGGCGTAATATATCCCGTCTCTTTCAACGATCTTACGCTCGGCAAAGACGACCTCGGCGTCGACGATCGCAAGGTTCGTATTTAAAACCAAATATGAATCCTCTCCATTTCTGTCCGTAATCCTGATCAGCGGATATTTGCTCGACCTTTTTATTTCCGCGCCGTAAACGTCGGCTAAAAGGTTAAGCGGATAGTACGCAAAACCATCCTCGTCAAAGAACGGCCGCACGGAGTCCTCGCAATATAAATTATTATCGTATATAAACCCTTCTCCGTCCGCGCGCAGAAGAATCCGCCTTTCATATGCCGGCGCCTGAGAAAAAATCTCGCTTACTTCATTTTTGTCCAAAACGGACTCTGCCTTATAGAAAAATCCGACTTTTAAAAACGGCGACGCCGCGGCGATCAGAACGACCGCTACCGCCGCAGTTATTAGAATTATTAATCGTTTTTTGGTTAGTTTCTTGGTCATAACGACTCCTTATGTTATTTTTCAGACGGATCGTTATAATAGATCCGCGTTTTGATTTTTCCGGCTATAAACTCCGCTGTAGATTCAAAATCCGCCTTAATATCACGCCGTCGGTTCCCGCATATCCGAGCGCCCGACGGCGGCTGAAAGCATATTATATATTTCCTCGGCCGGCTCTGTAGAATAAAAATCGCCGCTAAGTTCCATAAGTTTTCGATAAAGCTCGTCGTCTACGGCGACGCTCATAAGCGCGTCCGCTCCCGACGCTTGGTCGAGATATGCGACTATTTCGTCCAGATAATGGTTGTCTCTGTACGACGTATACGGCTGAAGAGTCGTCAGCAGGGCGCCGTGTTTTGTGTTTTCGGTATTTAAGCGATCAAGATAATCGCCTTCGTATGACAATTTGGTCATATTCCATAGGTTGAGGATCAATTCGCTATAGCTGTATCTGAACCTGCCGTCTATTTCACTTTGCAGATAATACCTGTCATGATACAGCTTTGCGCAAACGCAGCTCAGCGTAATTACCGCAAGAGCAAGGACTATCGCGACAATATTTTTCTTCATTCGTTTCGCCTCAAATTCAAATATATTTTCACTTATTAACGCGACCGCACGGCTGTTTATCGCCCTCCGGAACCGCTCCGGATAAGGTCTATCTGCGCTCGTAAACCAGCTCGGTTATTCCATTATAAATTTGGGTACCGATCAGTTTAAGTTTAATCTCTCTTTCTATCTCTTCAAACAGGCGCGCGCCGGAGCCTAAAATCGTCGGTATTATAGCGATATGATAAACGTCGATCAGATCGGAGCGCATAAGCTGCCGCGCAATATTTGCTCCTCCGCAGATCCATATATTTTTACCCGGCCTCTTTTTCAATGTATTAACGACGTCGCAGGGATTTTCTTGCGTAAATATTATTCTATCCGTCGACGGCTCTTGCCTGTGCGTGATCACGTAGCTTTTTAAATCGGCGTAAACCCATTCCGACGGAGACAATTCAGTTATGATTTGATAATAAGTATTCCAGCCCATAACTACCGTATCGACGTCTTTTATGAATATGGAATAGGTATCGATATTTTCCTCGCTCGAGCTTTGACCGACAATCCAATCCACCCTGCCGTTATTATCGGCGATATATCCGTCAAGACTCGCCGCGATAAACAATATTACTTTTCTCATAGCTTCGTTCCTCCCTATACATTTAAGGCTCGATCGTCGGCGCTACGAAAACTCTCCCGACGCCGCCTCCTTTTATGCAACTTTCGGCTTATCCATTGATTTTATTATACTTCATCTTTGAACCCGTGTAAAGGAAAATAGGATCTCATCCCGCCGCAAAACCCGAGTTTAAGAGCCGCCCGCTCCGCAAACACAAAATCCGGACGGCGCGGAAGCCGTCCGGTATAAGTCGTATACATTAAATCTTACGTCTTGTAACCGAGCTTATCGAATACAAGTCGAGCAGATCGTCAATTTTGCTTATATTATCGTTGCACATCGAGATAGCGGTCTCGCTGTCCGTCGTCCAGCCGATAAGGAAATCGGCGACAGGCGTCAAGGTCTGAACGGCTATATACAACTGTTCCCCGGTCTTTCTCGCATTCAGCAGGTTGGTATACAGCTTTAAATCCTCCTCGCCGACCGATCTGAATATCGCCGTATCCCTGTCGAAGCTGTATAAGACCTGACCTTTCAGTATCTCCGCCGTCTCCGCCATGACCATAGTCTTAATGGCCTCCGCTCCCGTCTCGGAGACGCCGAACACCGCGTCAATCACCGTAACTGCAAGAGTTACCCAGAATACTACCGACGATCCTACCGCCTTCGCCGCGGCCGATATGACCGCGTCTACTCCCGCGGAGATCGTCTTATTGGCGACCAGATCGGCAAGCGGATTGAGTATCGTTCCAAGCTCGCTCTCGGCCGTAAGCTTAAGTTCCTTAGCGGCGGCCGCGAGAATCGGGTCGTCCGAACCCTCGAGCAGTTCGAGTATGTATATATTCTCGCTTATTATCTCGGCGTTGGCCTGAAGCGACGCCATAGTAGTGATAAAATCGTACGCGTCGGTCAAAACCCCAATAAAGTCAAGCGCTCCGCTTATCTTCTCGCCCGTAGTCGGGATATCTATCGGGGTATCCTCTACCTTATTGACTATATTCTCCTGCTTGCTTATGCTTTCTCCAACGTCTATAAGCTCAAGCGTAAGCTCGTCGACCTTGTCAAGATCCCCCGCTTGAAGCGCCTGAGTCTCTATATCGAGCAGGTCTTGGTACATGTCCTCAAGCTCCTTGATCTTGTCGGGAGCGTTTTCGAAGTCCGTCGCCTCCGTGGCGCGTATCGCTTTTTTCAGACTGCCGGATATATCCTTTATTATCTCGACGCCCTTATCTACCGTCCGCGCCTCTTCTTCGGCTTCGCGTATATTATCGAACATCTTGGTAAGCGCGTCCTTAAAGACCGCTACCTGATCGTAGTTGGAGCCGAGCACGAAGTTGGCGGTAAACAGCGCGAGCTGCGCCGCCTCGTCGTTTTGCATATCTATTGTAAAATTATACGCAAGATACAGCTCGGACTGAGCCGCGTAGTTTACTTCCGAATTTGTGAGCGAGACGGCGAACGGGTCGGTGTTATATACCTCTACCTCTTGGTAGTCGTCGTACTGGTCGCCGTCCGAATTTACAAGCGTCGGATCCGATACCATCTGCATGTATATTCTGTTGTCAGATTCGGTTATGACCAACTCCTCGCCGTTTAGCAGCCCGTCTCCATCGTAGTCCGCCGAAGCGCCAAAATGATAGCCCTCAAATGATTTTCCGTCGGTAGTCAAAAGCTCGCCGCTGTAGATCAGTTCGGTATAGTAATCGCTTATGCCGTCGTTGTTCGAGTCGTACGATCGATCGACCACTCCGGTCGCCTCCTCCCACGAAACCGTGTCGGCTCTTAGCGGGAATTGATCGTCCGCGTCCGGGATACCGTCGTTATCGCTGTCTTTGAAGTTAGGATCCGATTTCATTATATAATACACGTAAGCCGTAACTCCGTTCTGGATATCCTTGACGGACACGTTGGCGTTATCGACGACCTTCTCGCCCATTTCCTCGCCGTCGTTTAAGGTATCGGTATCGGTGTCGTACTTTGAGCTGTCCGTCTTAATAAATATTCCGTACTGGTTCCTCATACCCCTGGTCTCGATTATATCCGGCAGCGTATCCGCGTCCGTATCCTCGCCGTCCCAGCCTATGCTCTCGCCTTTTATTTCCTTATATATGCCAATAAGTTCGTCGGCGGTGTCCGAAGTATAATACTCCCCTCCGGTCGTCTCGGCTATCGAGCGCAGGACTTCTTCGTCGGTATCCGCGCCGAGGCTGACCGTGTTTATTACATAGCCCCTCTCCGCGGCTTCATACATCGCGTCCTCGTCGTACGAAGCCGTCTTTGAATCCTGATTACCGTCGGTGAGCATGACTATCATCTTTTGAGTGTCTCTCTCTATCGCGTCCAAAATGGATATTCCCCGTCTTATCGCGCCGCTTATATCCGTGCCGCCGTTTGAGCCGAGATTAGATATTTGTTTCTGCAGCTCCGCCCAGTCGGCGATCTCGCCGACCGTTGTATATTCCACCTTCTCCGACGTCGAATCGGTAAATGTCGTCACCTGAAAGCCGTCCGAAGCCGCAAGCGAGCGGATAAAGTTATATACCGCGGTCGCGCGTACGTTATCCGGATCGTTATCCTCCATACTGCCGGAATCATCGACCAGGAAAACCACGTCGTAGTACTGCATAGTATCCTGCGGTTGTTCGTCGCGCACCTCGGTCTGCGCCTCGCGCCATTCGTTATACCATTCTTCCTCGTCCACAAGCACGTACTCGCCAAGAGCCGTGTCCTCGAAGGAAACTTTATCATCCGAAGCGTCCACCTCGACGTCGTCTAAAAGAACCATTCGCCCAAGTTCTTCGTCGTATCTCGCGACTCCGATATTATCCTCGTCTATCCCGATCGACGCGCCGTCGTAGCCGATAGTTATATCCGCGCTTTTTATCGTGTTCATTCCGTACTTGCCGCTTATGTTTATGACCTGTCCGGCCGAACCCGCGGTCGACGCGGCGTATTTATCGTACTCGGTGACGTCCGCCGCGACTATTCCGCCCAAACTATATGGAGACCGGCATACTACCTCTACGTCCTCGATCGGGCCTGAAGACGACGCTCCAAACTCTACGTAGCCCTCGGTCTCAACGGTCTCGCCGACATATGAATCGCGATTCTCATACATGCGGTTTACAAGCAGGATCGCCGCTTCGCTGGTGACCGGTCCCAGCGGATCGATCATGTCGTCTCCGACTCCGTGGATAACCCCGTGGTCGTACGAATAGTTGACCGCCGCGAAGGCCCAGTCGTCTATCAGTCCGCCGTCGGCGAAGCTGTTTATGTTATACGTATATACCGTCGAAGTCGGAATAGCCCGCTCGATGCACCTCGTCATCATCACGCATATTTCCTGACGCGAGATCGGACTGTATGGATCGAACATAGTCGACGACACGCCCCGCACGATCCCGGCGTTGTACGCCTTCAGTATCTCCTCGTTCGCAGTGTCCTCAAAGATCTCCGGAGCCGGCTCCAGCCCGATCCCGGTTATCTTCTCGTAGAGCAGGACTACCAGCTCGCAGAACTCCTCGCGCGTCACGTTCTTTGCGTAGTCCGCAGTCAGCGGATCGGTTACAAGGCCGTTCGCTTTAGCGCGCTGAACCTCTTCGTACGCCCAGTCGCTCGGCTCGCTCTGCGCGAATACAAGCCCCGCCGGCGCCATGGTCAAAACCATTACTATAACCAACGCATAGCTTATGAGTCTTTTCATAAACTCCAACCCCTTTTTATGTATTATTTTATTTATTTTATAAATCCAATTCAGAGATGCGAAAAATGTTAAAGTTCAACAAATTTGTCGCGTTTATAAGCACATTTTTTATAATTATAGCATATAACTTTCTATATGTAAATATAAACAATTCATAAACTCAAAGATCGGCAAAAAAACGGCGCCGGAGCCGCATAACGCAGACCCCGGCGCAGTTCGTTTCATATTAAATTTTTACGCTTGCTCAGTCTAACGCTCACATTTCAAAGACGTCGACTATAGGACTGAGCGGATGCTGCGCGTCTACCGAATCCCAGATAAATACTTTGACTTTCTCTGGCTCCGCGGCGCATCCTATATCTTGAACGATCTCGATACCGTCTCCGGCCTCGACCGTAGCGTCCGCGATATACGAGCCTATCAGCGAATCATTCGCGTCGTATACGGCGACTACCGCCTGACCGCTTCTGTCCTCAAGTCCGCCGTTTACGAGCTGGATCGTCGTCTCGCAGACTCCGTCCGACCAGACCGCGTCTTTTACCGAAGCGTCTATGATCCTCGACTCGTCCGGGACTCTTATCTCAAAGTCGTCGAGCGTGATTACCTGCCACCAGCCGCCGTCTTCGCATATAAATTCTATACGGCTCAGCATAAGCTCTCCAAACTGAGCCTCGGACGCGCTTCCCACGGCGTCGGAACTCGACGGACTGAACCATGATCCTCCGGGCGTTTCAACGTCCGTACCGTTTATACTCAACTTATACTTATTATTTTGTCTGTCGAACTCAAAATCAAAGGTCGTCGTCTGCTGGAATATTCTGGAGTTTGCTCGCAGTATCTCATACTCAACGTTTTCGTTTCCATCTTCGCTCAGCGCTATGAGCGAAAGCGTCGAGTTACCGCTCATATCGACGGTCAGCTTAAGCGTGGCGAAAGGCGTGTCGTTTGAATCTCTGAGCTTTATGTAATAATACGCGCCTGTCGATTCGGCGTCGTCGCACTTAAAGTACGCCTTGAATCTAAAGCTCATATCGTTTCCCAAAAGTTCGCTGACGGCCGCTTCCGCCTCCGACTCGTTCGCGCCCTTTGAGACCAGCTTGGATTTCGCGTTCTCGTCTATATTCAGAGCGAGCTGCAAGTCGTCGCCCCAGCTCGAACCGGTGCCAAATCTTAAAGCGTTGCTGCTTATTCCGAGATCCGAGCCGCGCTGAACTATCATTTTATCAGGGTCTCCCGTAAGTTCCCAGCCGTCCGCACCCGACATTACGTCGGTCAAAACGGAGAGCTTTTCAAAATCTTCTTTATATTCCGAACTGAACCTGCGCCCGGTCGCAAGGCTCTCTATGTCCGACGCGCTGAGAGCTTTGGAATATATTCTCACGTCGTCGATCATTCCGTCCCAAAAACCGGCGCTGCCCTCCTGATAGCCTGTTCCGGTATCGTTCGGCTTCGCGCCTATTCCCAGCGGCGCGAAATCGGTCTTAAGCGTTCCGTTGTATTTTGTATTGGCGACCTCGATACCGTTTCTGTACAGACGGATCCTCGAACCGTCCGCGACCGCGGCGACATGCTGCCAAACGCCGGTCGGGAATACCGCGGATTCGGTACAACTCACCTCGTTCCCGTTCGCCTGCGCCGCGATTATACATAATTGTCCGCTTTGATAGTTAAGGCCGAGCTGCATCTGCCCCTTGTTGTTACCGCCCCAATTCTTGATAACGGTTCCCCATTCGGTCAAACTGTCGGCCTTGACCCACGCCGAATAAGTGGCCGTGTATTTAGGCTTTTCATAGTCGCCGAGCAGTACGTAGCTGTTCCTTCCGTTGAACTCGAGCGCTCCGCCCTTATAGCCCTCGGCCGCCGTCGCGTTTATTATCGGGGCGTCGTACCCGTTGCCGGAAGAATCGACCGCGATATTATTCTCGGTATCGTCGAGTCTCCAATACGCGACGTCCGGCAGCGTAAGCGGCTGTTCCTGAGAAGACGCTATCGGCTCTTCGGTATACTCCGGCGGCTCGGGCAGTCCGCCCTGAGGCTCGAGCGTATACGTTTTGCCCGCCTCGGTATTGAACGTATATCTGTCGCCGTCTGCAACAGCCGCGACTTCTTCGCCGTCCGAATAAACGAGCAGTCTCTTTCCGTCCCATGGATTCTCTACCGTACACGTCTCGCCTTTTTCGCTGTAGATCTCTGCGTACTGGGTAACTCCGTCCTTCTGAGCGGCGTTTACCAAGAACGCCCCTACCGCACGCATACGGGTAAAGTTCGCCTCGTGATCCGCCGGCCAAACCGGGAAGAATCTCAAAACGCCTTCCGTACTCTGCATGAGCATGGAGTTTATCGCCTCTATCGCGCCCGCGCCCTCGAGTCCGTGTCCGTCGCTCTGATATGTGAGGTTTGGCGCCTTTATCATCTCCAACCGCTCCTTGAGCTTATTCATCAGATCGGACGCCGGCCAGCCGACCCTTGCGCCCATTACGAAAATATTCGCGAACGCGTTGCCCTGATTCCAGGAATCCATCACCTCGAGCGAATTTCTCGCAGTCTGCAAAAGCTCCGGATCGGAATCGAGTCCGATCAGACCGCCCGGGTATATCGACTGCATATTTACCGGGTTGTCGCCTACGCCCTCCGTCGCCATCTCCGGCCGGTTGTCCGCCTCTTTGAAAACGGTCTTGCCGTTATATTCCGTAGTCGGGAGATGGCTCATGTTCTCGAGTATATCGTTCCACTTCTCGCGTTTGTCCTCGTCCACGCCGAGCGTCTCGCTCATAGGTATTATTTCCTGATATATTCTTGTGACGAACGCCACGTCCAATACCGGGTTTATATCGTTCGAACCGCTCCAGCTCTCTCTCGCGCTGCTCTCGTATACCGTATATTTCCCCGTCTCCGGATTTATCTGTAAATATTCGTCCCAGAAATCCACGACCTCGCGCAGGTAGGGATAAGCTACGTCGCGCAGGAAATCCTCGTCCTTGGTATAATCGTAATACCACAGGAACGGGAGCGCCGCGAACGCCGCGTTAGCCTTCATGCCGCAGTCGAAGTAGGTCTCCATCCCCCACGGTCCTATATGCGTCGGATACTGCACGCCCGGCAGCCCGTTCGGATATTCAACGCCGTTGACGCTCTTTATATTCTTAGCGCGTTCCCTGCCGGCCGGAATGAAATCCAATATCGGCTGGAACATCGGATATATCTGGTCCAGTCTGTTTGACGAAGACATTCCGTTAAACGGACCGTAATAGTTATAATCCAAAGTATAGTCGCCGCTCCACGCCGCAGTGTCGGTCGTTATCCAGTTTCCGAACAGTCCCGGAGGCGTCTTGCCGGTCCTCGCCGAGGCTCCCATGCTGTAGAGCGCTCCGTAATAGTACTCCTCCAGCTGGCTGTCGTCTAAGGTCACGTATTCCTTGAGCCAATAATCCTTCCACCACGCCGCGCGGTCCGCGTCCAGCTCGCTCACTCTCTCTTCATCCAACGCTTCCGCCGCGCTCAGCGCGTCCGGGATAGCCGTTCCGACTTCCTTACCGCCCTCTAAGCTGACCGTAAGATAAGCCTTGCCGTCCGCCGGGACCGTAAATTCGATCGTAGAAACGCTCGTACCGTCGCTCGTCATGCTCACGTTCTCCGCGCCCAATACCTTGGCGCCCATAGCGGCGTAGCATACCCATTCGCCCCTTATAGGCGAAACTCTGGCCGCCCATACCGCGCCGCCGCGCACTCCCGCGGAGGTTATATAATCGGTGTTTATCTTAGTCCATATATCCGCCTGTATATCCACGCTCTGTCCCGGCGTATCGGGCGATATTTCCACGACAAGCACGTTTTCATTGGGCGCCATCCACGCTCTCGTGCTAACCGGCGCTCCGCCGAAAGGCAGACTCGTTCTGACTTCCGCGTTTAAAATATCCTGGACCGCGCCGTATTCTCTTGAGTCCGCGTTCGAGTCGGCGTTCTTATTCTTTATATCGATACCGCCGACCGTCTTCGGCGAACCGTCGCCGCCGTCCGAATTGATATAACTCCAAAAATCCGACTTTGAGACGTAATACGTCTCGCTGTTATAATCTCCGCCCATAACGACCGCCATATCGCCGTTGCCGAGTATCGGCCCCTGCGTCATATTCGACGTTACCACGTTAGTGGGCGGCGCGCTCCAACTCCCGTAATATTGACCTATAAGGCTCTGTACGTTCGACCATTCGGTCAGCTCGTCAACGCTCACGTCGGTCTCCGCAAGTTCGAGCGTCTGTGAATCGACTGTCTTTACCATCAGTTTTTCCTCCGTGTTCTCATCCGCAAAAACCGCGGCCGAGGACGAGCTAAAAAGTAACGCCGCCGCGATCCCCAACGAAATTATCCTATTTTTTCCGCTTCTCATATTTTTACCTCCAATTCTATATACGTGAATTTTATATTTTACTCCGAAAAGCGTCTTTTTCTTCCCGCCCGCAGACGGCGAACATCTATTTCACGGAACCCCGCTTGATAATAAACGGCTCCATTTCTACGCTCTCTATCCTATCCGTATCTCCCGAGATCTTTTTGACAAGCGCCTCCGCCGCGATCTCTCCGAATCTCTCAAACGGCTGACATACGGACGTGAGCGGCGGAAATACGTACGACGCGTATCTCTCGTTGTCGAGCGAGATAACCCCGAACGCGTCCGGAAGACGTATTCCCCGTATGTTCGCCTCCCTAATTACCGAGTAGCACTCGAACGACGTCGAAACCACGGCGTCGAACTCCATCTCGTCGAGCAGCCGGGCGGCGGCTTTATAATAGCCGTCCTTATTACCGGCTCCGACAAATCCATAATACCTTATAAATTCGACCCCGCTCGCTCCGCCTAAGTTCTTCGCGGCCCTCTCGCACCCCTTGATCCTGTCCAGCTCGGCGCAGTTGAGTCTGTCCTCCCAGTCCTTTACGAGATAGACTATTTTTTTATAACCGCGCTCTATCAAATACTCCGCGGCGATGTAGCCGCTCTTTTCATAATCGATATCTATACTGCTCACACCCTCTATATCCTGCGCGCCCACGACGCACATAAACGGGATATCCAACTTCTTAAGCGTCTTTATGACCTCGTTCTCGCCTATCCCGACATAGGATAAGTATATCAATCCGTCTATCCTATTTTGCAGATAATATTCTTTAAAAAGCAGTTTGTCCTCCTGAGAATTTGAAAACATTATCAGCGAGAGATTTAAGCCGCCGAGCACATTCTGGATCCCTTTAAGCACCGGCGCCGCCGCGAACGACGTAAGATCCCATTCGGATAAAAAGCCTATCGCCTCGGCCTTAGACGTCCTCATGTTTCTGGCGTTTATATTCACCCGGTATCCAAGCCTGCGCGCCGTTTCTATCACCTTTTCCCTCGTCGCCGGATTTATCTTTTTATCCTGCGCGTTATTGAGCACAAACGACACCAGCGTCTGCGACACCCCGGCCTCTCTCGCCACGTCTTTAGAGGTTATTTTTCTCTTATCAGAACCCATGCCTTCGCCCTCCGCTTCTATCGGTCCGTTATTGATCGATCGGTTATTAATACGTATTAATTATATGCCCCCATACTGCGAACGCGCAATCTTGAAAAACTTGATTTAATATAGAAAAATTTAATATTAAGACAGATTTATTAAAAATCAAACTCTTCTCCGGGCGAAATCGGAGCTTTTCTAAGCGTCTCCGCTCCGTATCGCGGCCGCCGAGAGAGCGGGAGCGCCCGCCCGACTTTTGACAAACCTCCCGCCGTATGTTAGTATAATAAATAATCTTATTGCTGAAGAAGGTGAGTATGTGAAACAATGTATGGACTCCGATAATCTGCACAGGCGGCTCAGTAAAATAATCGGTCAAATAAACGCGATCAATAAAATGGTGGACGAGGATATCCCCTGCGAGGATATTTTGATCCAGATAAACGCCGCGAAAAAGGCGCTCCACAAGGTCGGGCAGATCGTCCTCGAAGGTCATCTGAACCACTGCGTCCGCGACGGCATCGAACACGGCGACGCAGATAAGACCATCGCCGAATTCGCCAAGGCGATAGAACATTTCTCACGAATGTCGTAATACTTAGCTTAGAGCTTTTAAATAAACTTCTATTCCGCGGCGCCGCGCTCTTAAAACGGCGCCGCCTTTATTTTGTATCCGCCGCTTTATAGATATATTTCATTAAAAATTTCGCTTCCCCTCTTGACTCCGTATACCCGCGTATGTATAATATACATATACCCCCATATGTATATTGGGAATAAACTTACAAGGAGAGTTCAAAATGTTTAAAAAAGTCTGCGAGTTCTTTTCAGACGAGACCAAGCGCGATATATTATTCTTGGTCTTGTCGGCGGTCTCTTTGGTTTTCAGTTTTTTCGATCTGAAAATATACGTAATCGACGCCGCGTGGATAGCTATAGTCCTATGCGGCATACCAATAATAATCGACGCGATAAAGGGGCTTATCGCGAGCTTTGATATCAAGGCCGACGTGCTCGTCTCTATAGCGCTTATCGCCTCGGTGATAATAGGCGAGATATTCGCCGCCGGAGAGATAGCGTTTATAATGCAGCTCGGCGCGCTTTTGGAAGAGCTTACCGTCGCGAAAGCGAGAGCGGGTATCGAGAAGCTGGCGCTTCTCACCCCAACGACAGCGAGGCGGATGACGAACGGCGCCGAGGAAATCGTTCCGGCCGAAAAAGTGAAAGTAGGCGACGTGTTGAGAGTGTTGCCGGGCGAGACCGTACCGGTTGACGGAACGATAGTCTCGGGACGGACCTCGATAGATCAGGCGGCGGTCACCGGCGAGTCCTTGCCGGTCGATAAGGGGATCGGCGACGAAGTGTCGAGCGGAACCATAAACCGGTTCGGCGCGTTCGAGATGAAGGCAACGCGCGTCGGAGAGGACAGCTGTATCCAGCGCATGATACGTCTCGTCCAGTCGGCCGACGCGGGAAAGGCCAAGATAGTCGGTCTGGCCGACAGATGGGCGACATGGATAGTCGTTATCGCGCTTTCCGCTGCGGCGATAACCTGGATCGTCACCGGCGAAATAATACGCGCTGTCACGATCCTCGTCGTATTCTGTCCCTGCGCTCTCGTGTTGGCGACTCCGACCGCCGTAATGGCCGCGATAGGAAACGCCGCAAAGCATGGCTTTTTAGTCAAAGAGGGCGACGCTCTCGAGCGGCTCGCATATATATCCCATATAGCCTTTGACAAAACGGGAACTCTCACATACGGGAAACCCGAGGTCGCCGCGGTCGTAAGCGCGTCCGATAAATATACCGAAAAGCTTCTCTATGAGACGGCGGCCTGCGCGGAACTGTTGTCCGAACACCCTTTGGGAAAGGCGGTCGCGGACGGATACAAGAAAAAATACGGCGCCGACCCCAAACGCCCGGACGCTTTCGAAGCTCTGCCGGGTCTTGGAATTTCGGCTAAAATAGACGGACGGCATATATTAGCCGGAAACCTTAAACTTTTAAAGCAAAATAATATCTCCGTAGGGCGGAGTATCGAGGGCGCCGCCGCCGAATATATAAACGAAGGCTGCGCGCTGATATATCTCGCCTCGGACGGCGAGGCCGTAGGGTTGATCGCGCTTTCCGATACGCTGAGGGAGAACGCTCCGGAGACGATAGCGCGTATCAAGCGGAGCGGGATAACTCCGGTCCTCATGACCGGCGACAACGAAAACTCCGCGGGACATATCGCCAAAGCGGTCGGCATCGACGAGTTATACGCAAACTGTATGCCCGAGGATAAGCTGAAGATTATTGACGACTACGCCGATAAAGGAGAAAAGACCTGTATGATAGGCGACGGGATCAACGACGCGCCCGCGCTCAAGAAGGCGTTCGCCGGTATAGCGATGGGCGGCGTAGGGAGCGATATAGCCGTAGACGCCGCGGATATCGCGCTGATAAACGACGATATCAAAGAGATCCCGCATCTTCTGCGTCTGTCAAAGAGGATGATGACCACGATAAAGCTGAACCTTACTTTCTCGATGGCGCTAAACTTCGCGGCTATCGTTCTCGCGATAACCGGCGTTTTAAATCCGGTCGTGGGCGCGCTGGTACATAACGCCGGCTCCGTGCTGGTCATCCTAAACTCCGCGACTCTGCTCAAGACTAAGACGAAATAATTCGATCGGATTTTAAGATTCTCGTATAAGGCGCCGGTTTTCGGCGCCTTTTTCAGCTTAATCTTTCATTAAAATAAGTTAAATTTTCGTTAACGCATTTATTGACATTTACCGCGCCGCGCTTTATAATAGATTTAGCTAACAGTGTTAGCCGCGCGATTTATCTGCGCGTACGCGGCGCGGCTAACGAGACTTTACAATAAATTTCTTCTAAAGGACTGGATATCATGGCAAGGAAAGGGCTTTCATACGATATTATTTTATCGGAAGCCGTCGAATTGATAAAGGAGACGGGATTTAACGATCTGTCTCTGCATAAGCTCGCCGAGAGGCTCGGGGTCAAGACTTCGTCTTTGTATAAACATATATCGGGTAAGAACGACCTTATCGGCGGCATAAACCGTTTGGCTTTAGAGCGGCTCGACTCCGCGCTGAAGGCGGCTGTAAAAGGAAAGAAGCGGGGCGAGGCGCTGCTCGCGCTGTCTCTGGCGTACCGAGAATACGCGTCGGAGAATCCGGAGCTTTACAACGCCATAATACACATGCCGGTATGGGAGGACGAAAGCCTGAAGCGGCACGGTATGACCGTTATCGGCGCGTTCAGGCAGGTATTAGAGCAATACGGCCTCAGCGAAGAGGAGATATACCATTACAGCAGATGTTTTAGGAGCTGTATGCACGGATTCATCTCGCTGCAGAATTCCGGATTTTTCACGAAAGGGCCCTCTCCTGATGAGAGCTACGAACATATGATAAAAAAATTAATCTCGCTTGTTGAAGCGGAACGCTGATACAAGACGCTGTTAAATAAAACAATCGGAGGCGAATTATTTTGGCTAACAACCTATCTGATCATGCGGTAAAATATAAGATGATGACCGAGACCCCGGTTTCTAAACTGATAATACGTCTCGGCATACCGACAACGATAAGTATGCTTATCACCAATATATACAATACCGCAGACACGTATTTTGTAAGTAAGCTGGGCACGAGCGCCAGCGGAGCCGTCGGAGTTCTGTTCAGCCTTATGGCTATATTCCAGGCGTTCGGGTTTATGTTCGGACACGGCTCTGGCAGCATCATCTCAAGAAAACTCGGCCAGAACGACTCGAAAAGCGCGAGCCGGTTCGCCTCTACGGGCTTTTTCCTCTCTCTGCTCTTCGGCGCTCTGATCGGCGTAATAGGAATAATTTTTATAGACAAACTGATGTATACGCTGGGCAGTACCGACACCATACTCCCCTACGCCAAGGAATACGGGCTGTACATACTTATAGCCGCTCCGTTTATGACCAGTTCATGCGTCCTGAATAATATCCTTCGCTACGAAGGCATGGCCATGTACGCGATGATAGGGCTTACCGCCGGCGGACTCCTGAATATCATATTCGACCCGATATTCATGTTCGTGTTCGGCTGGGGCGTCGCCGGCGCCGGGATCGCAACCGCGTTTTCACAGATCATCAGCTTTTTTATACTTCTCTTCATGTTCTTGTCCGGCAAGACCGAGAGCAAGCTATCCATAAAGCTTGTGACCAAGAACATACGCGAGGTGATGTCGATCGTCCTTTGCGGCTTCCCCAGCCTGATAAGACAGGGGCTTAACAGTTTTTCGACCATGACGCTCAACCATCAGGCCGCGATGTACGGAGACGCGGCGGTCGCCGCTATGAGCATAGTAAACCGGATCAGCATGTTCATCTTCTCGGTCGGACTTGGTATAGGCCAGGGCTTTCAGCCGGTCGCCGGCTTTAACTACGGCGCGGAAAAATATTCGCGGGTCAAAAAGGGCTTCTGGTTTACCGTGTCGTTCGGAGAGGCGATGCTGGGTTGCTTCGCAATAATCGGTCTGATCGTATCGCAGGATATAATCGGTTGGTTCAGAGACGATCCTGCGGTCATAAACGTAGGCATATTCGCGCTTCAATGCCAGTGCGTCGCCTGCTTCTTCCAGCCGCTCTCGGTGTGCTCGAATATGCTGTTCCAGAGCGTCGGCAAAAGCGGAAGGGCGTCTTTCCTTTCATCGCTCAGAAGCGGACTCTTCTTTATACCGCTGATAATAATCCTGCCGCGCGTATTGGGTCTCACGGGGATCCAAGTCGCGCAGCCTATCTCGGACGTCTTAGCTTTTATAATTTCCGTTCCGATGGTCCTTGCGTTTTTGAGATCTCTTCCCAAAGACGCGGTAAAAAACAGCTTGGACGAAACTATTGAGACCGAAAATTTACCCGAAAAGGCTTGACAAATCAATTCTCAGCGTTATAATAATATATGTAAGTTAATATATTTCCGGTAAGTAAGGCTACTTCAGGGATATGGACTGCTGCCGCGAAATGATGGAGACATCATTAGCTGGTTTGAACAGGTTATATCGAATCAAGGTATAGCATAACGCAGTTTCACCGCCCTGTCGAGCTAAAGCTCAAACGGCATGAGATTTGTATAATATTGGTTTTACATCCCATATGGCCGTTGGCGCCGTATGGGATTTTTGTTTGAAAGGGGGAAACAGGTATGTCTTATCATCAACGTAAATATTGGTTAAGCAAAGCGGGGCGCGGTATTTTGTAATACAATTCGTTATATTACAAATATTTCTGAATAATACCGCCCATCGTGTCCGTTTGTATTGTTTGCACGATGGATTTTTTACGCCCATTTTTAATTTTCCCGTACGTGGAATATGAGAGTTAAACGCGAATTTAAACCTGTAAATCATACGTCAAAACTAAGAGAGGTGAAAGAGAATGGAATCGGGAAGCGGCTGCGACATAAAACCTAAACGACGGAATCTTAATAAGGAACGGCGGCTATCCGCGACCGTTCTTTAAACGCCCGTCTTAAACATTAGGCTTTTATGTCTTTCTTCCTAAAAATTTTTAGAACGGAGGTAAAGACAAATGAAATTCTTAAAAACGTTATTTTTAAAAAATACTTCAACTGCTACTACGGCGTCCCAGCGCAACGCTAACGCTATAACCGACCGCATACGCCGCGCGTCGGCCGAACACCCGATGCAGCTCTACGCTTGGCTTAATACGAGCGCAAACGGGCTCAGCAGCTCCGGCGTCGAGGAATCACGCGAAAAATACGGCGAAAATATAGTTACTCACGGAAAACAGGACGGATTATTAAAGAGACTTGCCGCCGCGTTTATAAATCCGTTTACAATCATATTATTCATACTGGCGGTCGTATCTACAATAACGGATGTAATTCTCGTTGAACCCGGAGAAAAAGACCCGACTACCGTTATAATCATCTGCGCGATGATAATCCTTTCGGGCGTTCTACGCTTCGTGCAGGAGACAAGAAGCGGGAGCGCGGCTCAAAAGCTAACGGAAATGATCCACACTACCGCGTGCGTAGAAAGAGAAGAAACCGGCAGGCGGGAGATCCCGATCGACGAAATCGTCGTTGGCGACACGGTGCATTTATCGGCCGGAGATATGATACCTGCGGATATTCGCCTTACATATACTAAGGACTTGTTTATAAGCCAGTCCGCGCTGACCGGAGAAAGCGAGCCTGTCGAAAAATTCTCGGGCGTCTCAGAAACGAAAAATTCGATCGGAGAATATTCCAATATCGCTTTTATGGGAACTAACGTTATAAGCGGCTCCGCTTCCGGGATCGTAATAGGCGTCGGCAACGAAACTCTGCTTGGAAGCATGGCGGGCGAGCTATCCGAAAAACCGCAGAAAACGGCCTTTGAAAAGGGCGTAAGTTCCGTTTCGTGGACGCTTATCCGTTTTATGCTGATAATGGTCCCAATAGTGTTCTTCATCAACGGTCTGACTAAGGGAGATTGGCTCGACGCCGCGCTTTTCGCTATATCTATAGCGGTCGGACTTACTCCGGAAATGCTTCCGATGATCGTTACTACCTGCCTCGCAAAAGGCGCGGTGTCGATGTCAAAGAAAAAGGTAGTGATTAAAAACCTAAATTCTATTCAGAATCTTGGTTCAATCGACGTTTTATGCACAGATAAAACCGGCACGCTCACTCAGGACAAAGTGGTTCTCGAATATAATCTGGACATAAACGGAAACGAGGACGACCGTATTTTAAGACACGCGTTTTTAAACAGTTATTATCAAACCGGGCTTAAAAACCTCATAGACGTCGCGATCATCAACCGGACGAAAGAGCTTTCCGACTCGAACCCGGATCTGCTTGGGCTTGAAAACAACTACGCAAAAACGGACGAGATTCCGTTTGATTTCCAACGTCGCAGAATGAGCGTAGTCGTCGAGGACAAAAATGGAAAAGTTCAAATGATAACCAAAGGGGCTATTGAGGAAATGCTTGAGATCTCCTCGTACGTCGAGTTGAACGGCGAGGTTTTACCGCTGACAAACGAGCTGAAAGAGCTCGTTCTCAGGAACGCCGAAAGGTTAAATTCAGACGGTATGCGAGTCCTGGGAGTAGCGCAAAAGAGCGAAGTATCGCCGGTCGGCGCGCTCTCGGCGGCTGACGAAGCCGACATGGTATTGATGGGATACCTCGCGTTTCTCGATCCGCCTAAAAAATCCGCGGCGGCCGCGATAAAGGCTTTAAAAAGCTGTAACGTCGATGTCAAGATCTTAACCGGAGACAACGAAAAGGTGAGTAAATGCATATGCGCTCAGGTAGGCCTGGACGCCGAGCGAGTCGTATTGGGCTCAGAAATCGACGATATGAGCGACTCCGAGCTGTTTTCGGCGGCGGAAACCGCCACCGTATTCGCCAAGCTGTCTCCCGCCCAAAAATCCAGAGTAGTACGCGTTTTGAAAGCAAACGGCCGCTCCGTCGGATATATGGGCGACGGCATAAACGACGCGGCCGCGATCAAAGCCGCGGATGTCGGCATCTCTGTAGACACCGCCGTAGATATAGCAAAAGAATCCGCCGACGCGATACTTCTTGAAAAAGATCTGACCGTGCTCAAACAGGGCGTAACGGAAGGACGCAAGATATATATAAACATGATCAAATATATAAAAATGACCGCGTCGTCAAACTTCGGGAATATGCTGTCCGTGCTTGCGGCGAGCGCGTTTCTGCCGTTTCTGCCAATGACCGCCGTTCAGTTGCTTTTGCTCAATATGGTATACGACATATCCTGCATCTCCGTACCATGGGACAACGTCGATAAAGAGGCTTTGGAAAAACCAAAGGCATGGGACGCTTCCGCGATAAGCAAGTTTATGGTCTGTATCGGCCCGATAAGCTCGATTTTCGATATCATCACATATCTTTTGATGTACTATGCGATCTGTCCCGCAGTATGCGGCGGCGCGTATCATCAGCTGGATACGGGCGGGCAGCTCCTGTTTATCGCAATTTTCCAAACGGGCTGGTTTATCGAATCGATATGGAGTCAAACGCTTATCATACATATGCTGCGAACTCCAAAAATCCCGTTTGTGCAAAGCCATGCTTCGCTTCAGGTGATTATACTGACCACGCTCGGCATAGCAGCGCTTACGATCATACCGTTCACACCGTTAGGCCCCGCGCTGGGACTAACGTCCATGCCCGCGGTATATTCGGCGTATCTGGCCGCGATAATAGCGGGATATATGGCGCTCGCGACTATAGTCAAAAAATTATATATCCGAAAATACGGCGACTTGCTTTAACGATTATACATAAACAAAAGAACCGGAGGCTTTTTCACAACGCTCCGGTTCTTTATTTGATTCGCATTCAAATCTTATCCCTTTATCATGGTCCCTATTCCGGTATTGGTAAATATTTCAAGCAGCAGGCAGTGCGGTATGCGGCCGTCGATTATATGCACGTTCTTTACCCCCGCGTCTATAGCCTCGAGTCCGCCTTTTACTTTAGGTATCATTCCTCCGGCTATCGCGCCCTTGTTTATCATGTCGTATATCTCGTCCCTGCCTATCTCATATATTATCTCGTCCGAATCCGCCGAGGTCTTTACCCCCTCGGTATCGGTCAAAAGCATCAGTTTTTCAGCCTTGAGCGCCGCCGCTACGGCTCCCGCTACGGTATCAGCGTTTATATTATAGCTTCTGCCGTCTTCGTCCACGCCTATCGGCGCGACGACAGGGATATAGTCGTCGTTTGCGAGAAGCTCCAGCATTTTTTGATTGATCTTTATTATCTTTCCAACGTAGCCTATATCCACCTTCTCGCCGTCTACGTCCGCAAGCTGCTTTTCACATTCGATAAGCCTGCCGTCTATGCCCGAAACGCCCATAGCGTTTCCGCCTTTATTACAGATAAGCGAAACGATTTCCTTGTTAGTCTTTCCGATCAAAACCATCTGCGCTATCCGCATCGTCTCCTCGTCGGTGACCCTAAGCCCGTTTACGAACTCGCTCTTGATGCCAAATTCATTTAACGCGGCCGATATATCCGGACCGCCGCCGTGGACCAATATCGGGTGTATACCGATATATTTGAGCAGCGTTATATCCTCCATGACCTTATTTTTAAGTTCGTCGTTTATCATAGCGTTTCCGCCGTACTTGATTACCACCGTCTTGCCATAAAACTTTTGTATATACGGCAGCGCCTCGACCAGGATCCCGGCCTTATTAATAAGCTCCTGCACAGAAATCTCCTCCTTAACGCCGGCGGCGCGCGGCCGCCCTATCTAAAATTATCTTTCGCCCGGCTTATAGATACATACCTATATCCGTAAGCCCCGTGTTCTCATCAAATCCGCAGATGATATTCATATTCTGTATCGCCTGACCCGCGGCGCCTTTTACAAGATTATCTATACATGATACGACTATCAGCCGTTTAAGACGCTCGTCTATAACGAAACCTATGCCCGCGTAATTCGAACCTCTGACGTGCTTAAGCTCGGGCAGTCTTCCCGGTTCGTAGACCTTGACGAACTCCTCGCCCTCGTAAAACTCGCAGTATATCTTATACAGTTCGTCCGCTGAGACGTCTTTCTTAAGATTTGCATACTCTGTCGAGAATATCCCTCGCTGGAGCGGTACAAGATGCGGCGTAAACGAGAGCTTTATCTCCTCGCCCGCAAGCTTTGAAAGCTCTTGCTCGATCTCGGAGGTGTGCCTGTGAGTCGCTATCTTATAAGCCTTCACCGATTCGTTGACCTCGCTGTACAGATTTGGTATGCTCGTCCCTCTGCCCGCGCCGGTAACCCCCGACTTCGCGTCTATTATTATGCTCGTGTTATCCAGTATCCCGGCCTTGACCGCGGGAGCTAATCCCAGTATCGAACAGGTCGTATAACAGCCCGGATTCCCGATCAGCCGGCTCCGTGCGATCTCTCCTCGGTGCAGCTCGCAGAGTCCGTACACCGCCTCCTTAAGCAGTTCGGGCGCCGAATGAGGCTCTCCGTACCAGGCCTCGTATACCTTAGGATCGTCGTATCTGAAATCGCCGCTTAAGTCTATTATCTTAAGGCCTCTCTCATAAAGCTCGGGTATTATCGTCTTTGACGCTCCGTGCGGCAACGCGGTAAACACCAAGTCGCAGCTTTCGGCTATGTCGTCTACATCGAGATCCGAACAAATTATATCAAAAGCGCCAAAAAAATTCGGATAAATTTCGTCTAATTTTTTGCCGGCGAACGACTTTGACACGACCCTCTCTATTTTGACGTCCGAGCGCCTTAGAAGAAGCCTTACGGTCTCAATTCCAGCGTATCCGGTCGCTCCGAGAACTCCAACTTTTATCATATCCATCAACTCCATCTAAAGAAAACTAATTTTGATTTTACGCGCCTTATAACGCGCCGGATCCGTAATTTATAATCCGATCCCGCCGCCTAAAACGGTAAATTTTTCTGATATATTGCTATGTTAAATTTATGTTACAGAGAAAATCCCTATTTTAAAATTTAACAGTCTGATTATACTATTAAATAAAAAATTATTCAAGTCGCAAATATATTTTTGTACAATATTACAGTAATCTCAATTCTGCAAAATTTCACCTATGCAAATTCACTAAATTATATAAATAAAGTTTGTTTAAATAGGCTCTAACATTCTGGGATCATTTGTGTTAAAATAATAGACGTAATAAGCGGTATGTTACATTTATTACATAAAAATAAAGGGCGGACAGCGAATTTTATATTGCATAAAATCAATTGGTTTTTATTGTATTTTTGTTTTTTATCTCAAAAGAGAGTTATACCGTCTATAGATACCCGGCGTCGAAATTATTCCCGTATTTTAACTCCGGCAGGCGATATTTCTTAAGATAAAAACCGCGATAAAGATCGGCGCTCCTTATTCAAACGACGATTACGGATCGGGCGGCTAATCTTCCCCCGTTATTCCGAATTTAAGTTAGAATAAAATATGCTGTTAAATTATATTTGCAAATTTTTAAATGAATTATTATAGGAGGTTATTAAAAATGGCAAATTTAAGTCTTAGAGGCATTTATAAAACATATCAGGGCGGATTTACTGCCGTTAAGGACTTTACTCTTGAGATCGAAGATAAAGAATTCATAATCTTCGTAGGTCCTTCAGGTTGCGGTAAGTCTACCACTCTGAGAATGATCGCAGGTCTCGAAGAGATCACCGAAGGCGAGCTTTACATAGGCGGACAGCTTATGAACGACGTCGTTCCGAAGGACAGAGATATCGCGATGGTTTTCCAGAACTATGCTTTATATCCTCATATGACTGTTTACGAAAACATGGCTTTTGGTCTTAAACTCAGAAAGGTTCCGAAAGACGAGATAAAGAAAAAGGTTATGGAAGCCGCTCAGATACTTGGTATAGAGCACCTGCTCGACAGAAAGCCGAAGGCTTTATCAGGCGGTCAGAGACAGCGTGTCGCTTTGGGCCGCGCTATCGTTCGTAATCCTAAGGTATTCTTGATGGATGAGCCTCTCTCCAACTTGGACGCAAAACTCAGAGTTCAGATGAGAACCGAGATCGGCAAGCTGCACAAGAGACTGCAGACGACGTTTATTTACGTTACGCACGACCAGACGGAGGCTATGACGATGGGTACCAGGATCGTCGTTATGAAAGACGGTATTATCCAGCAGGTAGACACGCCGACAAACCTCTACAGCTATCCATGTAACATGTTCGTCGCAGGATTTATCGGTTCGCCGCAGATGAACTTCCTCAACGTTACGGTCGACTGCAAGAGCGACGGCACATATCTTAAATCGGGTGATTTCTCTATCAAACTGCCCGACGGAAAAGGTAACCGTCCCGAAATCAAGGCTTATAACGGCAAAGAAGTCGTCATGGGTATCAGGCCCGAAGATATTTACGACGATCAGGCGTTTATATCGACCGCTAAAGGTTGCACAACCAGCGTAGATATCCAGCTTGTTGAAATGATGGGAGCTGAAACGTATCTATACTTCAAGGTAGGCGACACAGACTTCACAGCAAGAGTTAACCCGCGCTCAACCGCTAAACACGGCGAACGCATTGAGATCGGCTTGGACGCTAACAAGATCCATCTCTTTGATAAAGATACGGAAAAAGTTATTACTCACTAATGACGCTTTAACCGCCGACGCTCAGTCGGCGGTTTTTTATTTTCAAATATAAAGGTTGTAATATCTGTGAATTAATGTTATAATTCATGATTATAAGCAAAACTAACGAACCCGCGGCTTCAGCGTTTTTTAGCGTTAGCCGCAAAGAACGTTTAAAAAGGATAAGGATCGGAGAATAATTATGAGAGCTTTAGGAATAGACCTCGGCGATTCGCGTACCGGCTACGCCGTCTCGGACGAGCTGGGCTTCGGCGTTTCCACCCTGCCCCAACTTAACGAAAAAGGACTTCATAAAATAGCGCAACATTCCGTAAATATCGCTAAAGAATATAACGTCTCCCAGATAGTCCTCGGCTATCCAAAAAACATGAACGGAAGCGTCGGGCCGAGAGGCGAAAAGACCGAGATATTCAAAAAACTTCTCGAAGAACTTACGGATATCCCGGTTCTGCTCTGGGACGAGCGTCTCACTACCGTTTCGGCGCATAATTTGATGAACGTTACAAACGTTCGCGGCAAAAAGCGCAAAAACAGCGTCGACAGCGTCTCTGCCGCGTATATACTCCAGTCTTACCTGGACAGTAAACGCTGACGCTGTATTTAAAAAAATCATTGTAAACCAAATATATAATTCGGTTTTATTAAAATCTGAAATAAAAATTTACAAACGGAGGTCTTTAAAATGAGTAATTCAGATAACAGCAACCCGCATTTGATCGATCTGATCGACGAAGACGGCAACACCGTTAAATTTGAACACCTCGACACGGTAAAGGTCGGCGGAGGCGAATATATAATCTGCATCCCGTTCGACGACGACGAGGAAGAGGTCACTGAGATAGCGATTTTCAAGATCGATAAAGACAAGAACAGCGAGGACTGCCTGTCTCAGGTCACGGACGACGAGCTCGCTTCCCGTATATACGACGAATTTAAACGCCGTAATCTGGATAAATTTGATTTTGAGGATTAATTTTCTTTATGATACTAAAAGCTTAAAACCGGGGCGGAATCGTTTTCCGTCCCGGATATTTATTATCTATTTACGCCTTAAAACGCCCGGCGCGGTATTTTCAGCCCGTTTATCGACTCCGCTCGGCGGCTGTCTTGACTTCTCGCTCGAGTTTACTGAAATAACAGCCGCAATAATCCTGCCTGTATAAGCCGTATTCCTTCGACATCTGAATAGATATCTTATAGCCGTTCTTCTTTTTGAAATCGGCCGGCAGATGTTTAACTCCGTATTCCGCCGCCAGCTCTTCCCCTATTTCATTGAGCTTTTGAGCGTTTTTATACGGGCTTATGCTGAGAGTCGTTCCAAAATAATCAAAACCTCGCTCCTTGGCGACCATAGCCGCCTTCCGAAGGCGCAGTTCGTAGCATTTAAAACATCTTTCTCCGCCTTCCCGCGCTTTTTCAAGCCCTCTTGCGACCTCCAAAAATTCCTTCGGCTCCCAGTCGCAGTCGATATGTTTGACCGGGTTTTTGATCCCGGCATATTTTTCATTAAAGACCGAGATAAATCTGAGCTGCTCCGCCTTGCGCTTTTTGTACTCGGAGTCTTCGGTTATATTGGGATTATAATATAATACGCTTATACCGAAATAATCGCTCAAATAAGACAAAACATAGCTGCTGCAAGGCGCGCAGCAGCTATGCAATAATAAGGAGGGAGAAAAAAACTGTTTGTCGTTTTCTTTTTCTGCTATGATGTCATCTATAATTTTATCCAATAATTTTTGGTAATTAACTTTATTCATAATTATTTTATCCGACCATTATTTTAACTTATTTCTATCGGCTATTCATATGCGTTAACGCTGAACTGTTGTCTGTATATATCAGCCATCTGTTCGGTCATTTCTCCGCTTTCAACCAAAGCCGTAAGAGATTCTTCCATGTTATTATATAATATACTTTGGAATTCGTCAAGCTTTCCGAAGTAATCCGCCACAGCCCACGGGGATATTCCGCACATTATCATGTCCTCGATATCCGACTGCGGCGCGCCGGTTATTAACGATATCAATAATACTACATTACCGCTGCCGACCTCGCACAACATCAACATTCGCCTCCTTTCCAGTCTACGCCGAAAAGCTCTAAACCCTACGCTAACACACACTTAAACTCTCCGCTTACGGCGCTATTTTATATCAGTATAAAATAAAAATATCTTCTGTCGATGCGAAAACACAACCATTTAACGTTATGCTTGAAATCATACTAATATTCCTACTATGTAAACCGCCGACTGTATTAGACTTGGATCAAGTTTAAAACCGAATCCAAGCTCGGCGTTTTCGTTTACAGCCTTAGTATAGCGCCTTTTTATTAATAATCAATGAACATGCTATTAATTATAATTGAATTATTATTAAAATTTCTAATTTTTAAAAAAACTCTTGCATAATCCGTATTTTTATGCTATAATATCAAAGTTGTAAGTTGTGCGCCCGTAGCTCAGCTGGATAGAGTGAACGGCTACGAACCGTTAGGTCGTGGGTTCGAATCCCTCCGGGCGCGCCAGTTATATCAATATGTTCGCCGTATTTGCTTTTGTATACCGACTGCATACGTTAAATCAGAATAGTTAAAAGAGATACGGGGTTACGTATCTCTTTTTATTATATCAGAACCTAAATCGTCGTCATATCGCTCGCCGTTTTTTTGTTCAACATTTAAAAAGTCGTATATACGTCTCAGCGTCTCAGCCTGATTACATTTTTTCAGCTCGCACTCCCATATACGCAAAACCCGCCAGCCGCGGTTTTCAAACATCTGCGTCACTTCTCTGTCATGCCGGATATTGCGCTCTCTTTTCTTCTGCCAATATTCCTGATTATCCTTTGGGCGCGTATTCCTGCAATCGTGCCCGTGCCAAAAACAGCCGTCTACAAAGACCGCGACCTTTTTCTTTGGAAATACGAAGTCGGGATGGCCCTTTACTTTATAATTGCGCCGCCAGCCCGTTATCCCGTTTTCCTTAAACATATTTATCAGCTTAAGCTCGGTGGATTTATTATTGTTCGAGCGCACCTTGCTCATTATCTCCGAGCGTTTTTTATCGTTAAATACGTCAGCCATATTTTCACCGCTTTATAATTATTTTCTGTTAGCTATACTCTCTCTGTCTTTAAACTTCTACCGTTTAGACGCCGCCCTCGGTTAACGCGCGAGCATTCTTGATCTAAGCCCTTTATAATATACCCGCGCTCAAAAAGCGAGCGGCAAGAATTTTTCCACGACCTTGGCTACCATATCAACCGGGATCGCGTTGCCCGCCTGCTTGCGTATCTGCGTATCCGAAACTACGATCTTAAATTCGTCGGGGAATCCCTGGAGCCGCAGCATCTCCCGCGGCGTAAGGCGCCGCTCTCCGTTTACCAAAAGATAGTTATAGCTCGCTCCCGCCCTGAGCGCGCAGCTGTAAGGATACGACGAGATGTTACCCGATTTGTTCTCGTGCCATATCGACGGATACTCCTTGGCGGAGTGCATGGATTTTCTCTTCGCGACGATATCCTTGGAGGCGTAATATTTTTTATCTACGTTCGTCTCAAGGATATCCGCCAGAGTTTTTTTCTTCTCTATATCGAACGACCATTCCATCTCAAACGGCTTTATCGAACCGACTATAACGATCCTCTCCCTCTTTTGCGGCAGACCGAAGTCGAGCGCGTTTAACAGCTTATACTCGACGTGATAGTCCAACTCGTCTCTGAGTACGGAAAGAATCGTCTTGAGCGTATTTCCGCGGTCGTGACTCGCGAGGTTCTTCACGTTTTCAAGCACGAACGCCCGAGGCCGTTTTTCCTTTATTATCCGCGCGATGTCGAAAAACAGCGTTCCGCGCGTGTTGTCCGCAAACCCTTTTTGCAGGCCGCAGATCGAGAACGCCTGGCACGGAAAACCCGCGAAAAGCAAGTCGAAGTCCGGGATATCCTTCGCGTCTATCTTTGTGATGTCTCCGACCGGCTTTTCGGAAAAATTCGCCTCGTAGCTCTTTTGGGCGTATTTATCTATATCGCTGCTGAATACGCATTCGCCCTCGATACCGAGCTTTTCAAACGCGGACTTCGCGGCGTACCTAAACCCGCCTATGCCGCAAAATAGATCGATATACCTCAAAGGCTTGGGGTATTCGGTCTGCTCGTCGCATGATACGTCTACAAAAAGCTTATCGACCGCGACCCCTAACGCCTTGCCTATATTCATGGCGATAGAGATCGACGGCGTCGCGTTCTGCGCCTCGATCTTAGACAGGTATTTGCGGCTGATCGAGCTTCTCTCGGCCAGCTCCTCCTGCGTCAGCCCACGCTCTTTTCTTATCTCTCTGACTCTGTTCATTAGGCGTATTCTCCTTTTTTGCGAACTAATTTTCTCTAATGATTGTATCACGCTTTTTTAATTTTGTCCACACCTGAGTAGATTTCATCTCTTTACAAGCGTTAGACGTAAAACGCCGCTTTAAAATTTATCATAATATGATTATTATCTATCATAAAACACACACTGTACCGGCCGCAATACGCGATTAAGATCGCTCCAAATCCGATCGCTCGGGTATGAGCTTACGCCCGAAGAGTCTCTGCCTGAGCCGCCGCGCCAAAATATCCCAATAAGCTCCTCAATTGAAATATAAATGTAATTTTATTTTACCTAATTTATGTTATAATAGATTTGATTACGTTTAAACATAATTTTTTCATAAGCCGACCGGCGGACGTCCTCGATAGGCGCGCCGGAGGCGATATAACAGATAGATCAAACGGCTTAGAGCCGTTTTTCAGGAGGGCTGATTTAATGGCTGCAACCAATGGAAAGACTTCTTCCGGAACAAAAAAACGCGCTTCGTCAAGCAGAAGTTCGTCGTCCGGAAGAAAAAAATCTTCTTCCTCAAAATCGCGAAGCTCCGCCGCGTCCAGGCAGGCTATGAAACGCAAACCTATGATGCGCGAGATACAGGGGATAATTCTCTTCGCGCTTGCGCTGTTCTTTGCATTCGCGTTCTTTACAGACGCGGCCGGAATCGTAGGCGGTTTTATAAAGAGCGTGTGCTACGGCTTATTCGGCGCCGCTTCGGCGATATTCTTCGTTTATTTTATAATAGCCGGTATCAACTGTTTCACAGACGAGAAATCGACCGGCATACTACTTAGAACCGTTATACTGCTCGGACTTATGATATGCACCTCTATAATCACCGCTCTATTCTGCGGCGAGACTCAATTTATAGACGGCGGCGTTATAGAAAATCTCATGCTCCTGTACGACGATGGGATAAACGCCTCGGGCGGCGGCATAATAGGCGGGGGGATATGCGCGATCCTGTGCGCTCTGATAGGAACCATGGGCGCGTGGGTGTTCTCTATAACCGGTACGCTCGTCCTTGTGATCCTCCTAACCGGCATATCGGTAACGTCGATATTTAAAAAGCTGGCGGCGAAAATACGCTTGCTCAGAGAAGAGCTATCCGAACAGGTCTCAGACGGCGGCTACTCAAATTCCGAAGACGAAGACGAGACGATTGCGATAGAGGACGTCCCTCACTGCCAGCCGGGCTACGCCCCCGCAAATCGTAGAAAAAAAACCGGTCTGCTCAGTCGGCTATTTAGCAAAAACAAGCAAAAACGTCGTTCGGTGAAGCTGGACAACGGCTACGGCTCGGCCGAAAACGATTCCCGCTATAACGATATATACGGCGGTAACAAAGACGACGAAACCAAGGCCATACCCCTGCCGGTGGACTCGTTTATGACAAAAAAGGATAAAAAAGTCCAAGCCAAGACGCCCAAAACTCCGTCTTCCGGGTCTGAAAAGGCGACGGACTCCGATATAGAGGTTCTAAGCGACGACAATAACATAAAAAGATTTTCGTTTGACGAAAACGAAGACTTGCTCAAGAATCTATTCAGCGGCGAGACCGCCGATGCAAAGGATCTCCCTTTCGACCCGGACAATATCGTCGCCGGAACGCTGACCGAGTACGAAAATACCGGTTTAAAACGATCAAAACTGCCGGAGCTTGAAGATCTGCCAAGCTTTGATGTTTTACATAAAGACGGCTCGGGCGAGAAAAAGAAGCCCGATCTAAAACTCACTGCGGACGGAGTTCTTACCGAAAGACCGAACGAGGACGGAACTATCCCCAAGCCGCCGAGCGACGATCCTCTCGACTTTGAACCGCCGAGCGAAGCTAAAATGCAAGACAAGCTCGATCCCGCCACCAAGGCCGCGCTCGACATGGGCGTTCCGATCGACGAGGCGGTGGTCAAGGGCAGAAAGATGGTCGCCGAGGGCGAACTTACGCCGCAGCAGCTTATCGAGGAGCAGGCGGCGGAGAAGCTCGAACAAGACGGCTCGGACTACTTAGCTCATTATAAACTGCCCCCTCTCGAGCTGTTGTCTCCGCCAAAGCCAGGAAAGAAAAAGCCGGAAGAGATCAAGCGGGAACTGGAAGCCAAGGCGAACAGCCTTCTCGAGACGCTCGCCAACTTCAAAGTAGACGCCAAGATAATCAATATAACGCAAGGGCCTACAGTCACAAGGTTTGAACTTCAGCCCGGAGTCGGGGTCAAGGTCTCCAAGATAACCGGACTGGCCGACGACATAGCGCTGAGCTTAGCGGCTACCGGGATCATATTCGAAGCGCCTATACCCGGCAAAGCGGCGATAGGCATAGAGATACCGAACGCCGATCCGAGTCCCGTGCCGATACGCGAGGTTTTGACCAGCGAAAAGTTTAAAAAGCAAAAGTCTAAGACGACGATCGCCCTCGGCAAGGACATAAGCGGAAACGCAGTCGTCGCCGATATTTCGGACTTTCCGCACGTGCTTATAGCCGGGGCTACCGGTTCGGGTAAATCGGTGTGTATCAACTCGATAATCACGAGCATACTCTATAAAGCGCGGCCGGACGAAGTAAAGCTTATCATGATAGATCCCAAGATGGTCGAGCTGGGCGTATACAACGGCATCCCGCATCTGCTCATCCCGGTCGTTACCGATCCGAAGCACGCGGCGGGCGCGCTCAACTGGGCTGTCGTCGAGATGCAGAATAGATATAATCTCTTAAAGGACAACAAAGTGCGAAACCTCAAGGGATATAACCGGCTTATGGACGAGCAGGGAACGCCGGAGAACAAACTGCCGGAGATCGTTATCATAATAGACGAGCTTGCGGATCTGATGATAGTCGCCAAGAACGAGGTCGAGGACGCGATAAACAGGCTTGCGGCGCTCGCGAGAGCCGCGGGAATGTATCTGGTCATCGCGACACAAAGACCGTCGGTCAACGTTATCACCGGCGTGATCAAGGCGAACGTGCCGTCGAGGATATCCTTCGCGGTATCGTCCCAGATAGACAGCCGCACCATAATCGATACCCAGGGCGCGGAAAAGTTGCTCGGTAAGGGCGACATGCTCTACTATCCGCGAGGCGCTATGCGGCCGATACGCGTGCAGGGCAACTTCGTCTCGGACAAGGAGATCGAGAATATAGTAGACTATATCAAAAATATCTGCGAGGCGGAATATGACGACGAGATAATCGAAAGCATAGAGAAAGAGCATGAAAGAGTGGCCGCCGACCTCGAATCGGCCGCGAACTCGCATTCTTCATCAAACGGACACGAGTCCGGTTCGGCGCCGAAGGACGATATGTTCTTAGACGCGGTAGAGCTGGTCCTTGAAAACGGACAGGCGTCGGTCGCGATGTTTCAGAGAAAATTTAAAATGGGCTATCAGCGCGCGGCTAAGCTGATAGACCAGATGGAAGAGAGAAAAATAATAGGTCCCTACGAAGGAACAAAGCCCAGACAGGTTTTGATAACCAGACAGGAATTTAATGAAATGAAATTCAACTACGAAAACCGGAGCGACTAACGCCCCGGTTTTTATTTATATGTTTTTCGATCTATGCTTGTCTTTGATAACTCGCACGTTTCAAATTCATCGGCTACGGCTTTAATTATCATTTTACACCTTTTGAATTTAAAATATAAAATTTACTTGGATATAATAATATAAATTCGGAAAAATATAGACATATAATATTTTTCATGATATAATCATTATATTATATCCTATATTTTTATAAAAAATAATTGTCCGTCGAGAACAATAGGCTGGAGAGTTATCGATTTTCTCAAGCAGTTCGCTCATTTTTAATAAAATCAAGGGAGAGAAGCGTAATGAAAAAATTTTTTAATTGGGTATTGATATTATGTATGCTTACAAGTCTGATTTTCATGTTTACTATTGGCGTTCAAGCTGCGTCTAATGACGATATACTAATGCAGACGTATGAAAATATAAACGCAACAGAGGGTAACTGCAGACTCTTCCTTCCCGACGATTACGACGGCGACGGCGTTAAAGAGGCCTTCGCTGTGCAAGGAATTTGGGAAGAGGGCTTAGTAAACGGTAATATTTGGTTTATTAATAGCGCCGGATCTTATCGCATTGTCCAGGCCTATGTAAACGGCTCAGACTACAGGATAGCGCGCGCCGGCAATAACGTCTTTTTTATATGGGAAGATTCCTCCGGCGGTTCAGGCAGCGTTTCATATATCTTTAGCTGTAAAAACGGCGAAGCATATTCCCCTGTTATTTCTGGTATGTACGAGTATTTTAGAGAAGAAAATGGAAAATATTATGGCGATATAAGCGATTTCAGCTCAGGATATCATAATTGGAAAACAGAGGAGTTCATATTTGACGAAAACACCTTGGAATTTGTAAGCGCCGCCGCAGCGACTATTGATATAAATTATTTAACAAAATATTATTGGTACTATGATTCCGGGATATATTCAAAATACGAATTTCACAAAGACAGTACATACACCGTATATGATTACAATGGCAATATATTCAACGAAGGCTCATTCACATTAAACAACAATATATTGACCCTTAATTACAAATACAATGACGGCTCTTCAGGAAGCCATTCTATGATTTATGTAGACAAAAACGTCAATGACTTATTTTCGTTTTTACCGGAAGGCGAAAAAATATTTTGGGATCCGGATACCGGTAATGAATATATTGGAAACACATATGAAGAAGTTCCGATCAATCAAGAGATCAAAGTCGTCCTAAACGGCTCCGAGCTTCAATTCGATCAACCGCCGATAATGAGAAACGACCGGGTAATGGTTCCGATACGAGCTATCTTCGAGGCTCTGGGTTACAACGTTATATGGCATGATACAACGCAGATCGCTACGGCTTCTAACGACTCAAACACGATAATCGCTCAGATCAACAATCCCAATATCTTATACAACGAAGGAACATACGTATGCGACGTTTCACCTATGTTGGTCTCCGATAGAACTCTGGTTCCGGTAAGGGCCGTTTCGGAATGCGCGGGCTGCACAGTAGACTGGGACGAAGAGTCTAGCACGGTTATAATAACCTCCGGTTCCTCAGCTTCTTCGGGCGGCAGTTCTTCAGGTAGTAGCTCTTCTGGCGAGAGCTCATCAAGCGGCGGCTCTTCAAGCGGTAGTTCTTCGAGTAGCAGCTCTTCCGGTAGCGGTTCGTCGCGAGGCGGCCTGGTGCGGCTCCTGGTGTAGACGCCAGAGAATAATCATATGGTATCGTAATATTTATTAATCGACCGAGCGGCGCAAAACGCTCGTCGTAAGCAAGCGGCTATCTAAAGCCGGCGCAAAAATTTTAGCAAAAACGTATAATATGGGTTTAACCCTATTCATAACTATCCTTCTTTATTAAAAGAGCATATCGCTTGAGGCGATATGCTCTCGTTTATTTTCGCCGCATATTTAAGATCGTCCTCATATGCGGGCCTATTCAAATACGCGGTTTGCCCGCTTGTTATATCCAGAAACAGATCAAATATTTCCAGAAATAATAGAAGTTCGGATTCAGATCGCACAGGTTATCGGATATATCGGTGAATATCCATAGGCCGTGGAATATCATACCGAGAACAAACGCGATCAATACGCCGAGCACGAAGAGTCTTCTGACCGCTCCGGCGCCCGCCCCGGTAAACAACGCCGAGCCGCCTGCGTTTATAAGTTTTTTCTTAGCTCCCGCGGCGGACGTCTCCGGCTCTATATCTTTAGAGCCTTCGCTAAGCCTCTCGTATATCGCGAATACCATTATGCACGCGACTATAAACACCAGCCAAGAGAAATCGGTAATATATCTCAGATATATCGCCGCAACCTGAGCCGCGAGCACCGCCAGTATCACCGACATGATCAGCGCGGCTATGGAGAAGCCGAAAATGGCTCCGCCCTTTTGCTTCAGATATTTCCTCTGAGCGACTACAAAGAATACTATCCAGAGTATCGGGTTGCTCATAAACACTCCGTATGTCGGCTCGAGTATGCTCTTTCCTATATAGACCGTGTCTATCGGCGTAGTACTGATAAACGGGAAGTTTGTGTCTATCACTACCGGCGCAAAGAAATAATGGAATATTCCGAGGAACGAGCGATCAAACTCAAATCCGCGCTGGCGCATATCGTTGCTCGTAAGGTTGTAATTCGCCCCAAAATCGAACGGCGACCCAAACCTTGCGAAATTATACGCCATGATCAACGCGCCTATTACGATAAACGGCGTCATAAGCCCGACCGTTTGCTTCCAGCCGGATCTTGAGAACAGCGTCCTGTCCTTAAACACGGATTTCCAGTAGAGTATAACGCCGAGTCCGATTATTATCAGCGTCTGCGGTCTGCACCCCGAAGTTATCGCCACGCAGAGCGCGCCGAGCGTTATTTTGGGGATACTGATACTCGTCGTTCCGTCGGGGTTGTCCTTAAGCGAACCTATCCAGAACGCAAGTCCCAAGATCCCGAAAGTCATACTCATAACGACCGGCACAGAATACAGATCCGGCCGCTGAAGAGCGTAAACTATGCCGCATGAATTTATGAACAGACAGCTCATGATCAAATACAACGCGAGCGGAGTGTTTTTAAACCACTTCTTTATTATCTCCCAAAGCAGCAATAGTATCGAGACAACAAGCAGGACCGATATTATAAATATGGCCATATGGTCGGGAAGCTGATGTCCGCCTGTCACAAGATAATACGGTATATACATAAGTATTACCGGCGCGACTCCAAAATAGACGTATATCTTCTCATTGTAATACGCGTGATCCCACTCGTAGTCCCACGCGTTCCCGCCGTTGCCTTTGCTGAGTTCGCTGTAGCGCTGATTCAGATCGTAAGGGTTGTCGAGCGCTTTAAGCTCATCCGACACCTCGTGCTGGATCAGATAGGTATGCCCTGCGAGCAACGATTCCGTAAGTTCGTGATACTGGTCGTAATAATGCTTGGTCGGGTCCTTAAAGAACGGATTCAGATTTACGATATTATAAAACGCCGCAAGCTGAGCTATAACAAGTACTATTATCAAAGCCTTTTGCTTCTTCGACTTGAAATTTATTTTATAATTATACACGCTTGATTTTGGTCTTAGGATATACAATATCCACAGCAGCAGCGCAAGCAACGGAAACCTTACCGGCGAGATAAGCATAGGAACCCGCGCGTTCAGAGCGCAGCCGTTTATCCGTATCTCCGCGCCGCTCGTCGTCTCGACCTCAAATCTCACGCCGTGCGTATTTCCGCCCGAATGTATTCTGAAATACTTGCTCGCCTCTATGTCCTTGAGCACGTCCTGAGCCGGAGAAGAAAAGTAGGACTCGTTAGCCTCGTCTTTTATAGATACCGTCACTTTAGCGACCTCGTCGTTTGACAGAGATATGTCCAAAAACATATTCTTGACTTCTATATCGCTGTCGTCGCCGAGTATCCCTCTTATTTCAAACTCCGCGCTCGAACCGGTAGCCCGGTAATTATCGCCCGACTCCTCAGCTCCCGAAACTATCCTCAGATCCTCGACCGCGATCTCGTCGTTAAAGACCGACTCGATACAGCGGTAATTGAATATGAAAATCTCTATCAGCAGGGATATAACCAAAAATATACAGAGAACCGCCAGATATTTTCTAAGACTCTCTTCCTTTAAAAGTTCTCTAAACCGTTTAACCTTATCCTTGATCTCCACAACTCCGCCTCCTCTCATTCGTTACGCTCCGACGCTTTCAGTTCTTCAAACCTCTCGTTGGTCTTTATCAGTTTATATTCAAAATCGTGCCTGCTCCTCTGTCCTATAGTCGATAATATGAGTCCCGCAAAATACGACTGAATAGCGGCTATAACGATAAAGCCGCTGACTATCAGCGTCGGGAACTGCGGCACCAAACCGGTTTTGATATACGTTACCAGGACCGGCGCGAACAGCGCCGCGGCGATTATCAAAAGTATCAGCGAAAACGCGGTGAAAAACTGTCTCGGTTTATAATTTTTATACAGCCGCGCTATAGTCTTAAGCACCTTAAAACCGTCGCTGTACGTATTCAGCTTAGACACGCTCCCGTCCGGTCTGTCTCTGTAATCAATTATTACGTTTTCGACCAACATCTTCTTATCGACCGCGTGAATAGTCATCTCGGTCTCTATCTCAAATCCTGCCGACATCACCGGGTACGTCTTGACAAAATTATAGCTAAACGCTCTATAGCCGGTCATAACGTCCTTAATATCGCTTTTGAACAGTCTGTTTATAAACATTCTTACCATCGAATTGCCCAAATTATGAAACGGCCTCTTATTCTCAGTAAAATACGTAGACGACAACCTGTCGCCCACCACCATGTCAACTTGTTTGTTTAAGACTTTCTCCACCATTTCGGGCGCGTACTCGGCGGGATATGTGTCGTCGCCGTCTACCATTATATAACATTCGGCGTCTATCTCCCGAAACATTCTGCGAATAACGTTACCCTTTCCCTGCATATACTCATGCCGCACGACCGCTCCGGCTCTTTTGGCTATCTCTGCGGTCTCGTCCGTTGAGCGGTTATCGTATACGTATACTACCGCGTCCGGAAGGACTCTTTTAAAATCCTTAACTACCTTTTCAACTGTTTTGCTCTCATTATAGCATGGAATCAACACAGCTATCTTATCCATAATATTCATAGCCTTTCTATCATTAATAAACCAATTCTGTAAGATAAATCAAACCAGATATCCCAACACGTACCCTATAGTTCCGACAAGATTTATCCCCAATCCCCAGAAGAACATTGGATAATTTATTACCGAAAAATCTCTCTTCTCATCTCTCAGCATATATCCGAGCCCAAACAGAATAACGGGTATCATATCCACAGTATACCTGTTTCCAAACTGCGAGCCGCCGAGCGTCTTATGGCAGCAGAGTAGTATCATATGCAGCAGGGCTAACACAATAACGGCCCACGGGATAACGCGCTTGTAGTTTCGCTTTATCCCGGCGAGGAAATATATCATATACGCCAGGAATATCGGACTTATCAGCCACAGCGCGCAGCCGTTAAATCTCGGGAACTGTACCACGCCGTTTTCCACTTCGGGTAGGTCGAACATCCTCTTTAAATTATCCCACAGATAGGCTACGCTGAACTGTCCGTCCTCCGCTCTCATAAACTCAGGCAAGTAATCGTGACCGAACTGGAACGGGTTTCCAAATCTCGCCGCGTTAAGTATCATCAAAAACGCCCCGACCGCAAGCGCGGGAAGCGCCCACCACCAGAATCTCTTTATCCCGTCGATGATCTTTATATCGTTATACGTAAGTTTCTTGTAAAGCAGATACATTACAAGCGGAGTATAAACGATCTGAAGCGGACGGCAGCCGAACGCCAACGCCAGCAAGAACAGCGGCGCCCAGCCGGATCTCAGCCCCTTTGTCGCCGCGTAATACAGCGCCATCATCGTGAAAGTAAATCCGCATACCTGAGCTATATACCATACGTCGCCGGTATAGCCGATATGTATGAAGTTGCCTCCTATAGTCGCAAACAACGCCATAAATATCGCGAGCTTATTCTTAGCGGTATACAAGTACACAATCTTATACGCGTAGACCGCGCCTATTATACCGATTATCGTGGTTATCGCGTAATCGGGCACGCTGTCCTTAAAGATGATGCAGAACGGCAGCAGTATCACCGACGGTATCGGCGGGAAACTGCAATAATATTTGCCCTCGTATATCGCAAGCTCGAGCGAAGTGTAATTCTGTCCCAGATCCAAATGACCCTCGAGCCAGCGTCTCGCCTGAAGCACGTATGTGTTAAAAAACGCCGAAGTCGTAAACGAGACGTCCGTAAACGCCCAGATAACGCAGTAGACGCTGAAAACAGATAGCGCCACCGCCGCTATCCCATACGCCTGTTCCCGGGTAACGCCGTCGCTTATTAACTTTGAAGCCGTAAGCTTAACATTTTTCTTTTCCATGATCTGTCTCCTTAAATTAAGACTATATAAAATATTTTAGGCGGCCCGCCTATTTAACTTCTTTTTCAAATACTCGATCGCATCTATATCGAATTTCTTTTTAAGAACGGCGTACGCTATTGCCGCGAATATCGTGAGCAGGGATATCATATCTCCAAACGTATACGCCGCGCAGCCGAATTTTACCGTTATATTATCTCCGGTCTCGCCGTCTATCCCTATCCTGACGACGCCGTTATCTCCCGCGGATACGTCGAGTTTATTCCCATTATCGTCTCTTGCGGTATAGCCCGGATAGTAGTAGAGCGGAACCTCTATATAACCGCCGTTCTTCTGTCCGGATACGCTGAATTCTATCCTATCGCCGTCCTTTCTATGCCCGGTAATATCTATCGAACCGTCGGACGTCGTATATTTATCGAGAGTCAACCGCTCCGGATCGGTATCGACATCCAGATACTGATACTGATATTTTTCTATCGTGTCGTTCGTCAAAGATACGACCTCGCCTTTTTCCGCGTACATAATGCTGTTTCGGCTGTACTCAGTCCCATACATGATAAAACTAAGCCCCAATACGACGCATAAGACGGCAAGCGCCATTTTCTTATATTTATCGCAGTATTTCGCCAGAACGGCGCTCCCCGCCGCAGCGCTCAGCGCGGTCGAAATGCTGAGCAGCCGCCAAGGGAACTGAAGCGTATTCTCAAAGAAACGCGCCGGAGCGAAGTTGTCTCTGAGATAATCCCAAGGAAACAGATACGTCGACATAAACAGCAGTATCAGCGTCATGATAAACATTTGCAAATTGAACTTATGATCTCCTATCCTGTCGCCGTTCCTTTTGTTCCGAATGAAATATACCGCGCAGGCTATCAAAGCTATAGTCGCCCCTACTCCCATCGAAAGCGGGATCTCGTCCTGAAGTCCTCGGCTCAGCGACTGAGAAGCTCCTCTCCAATCGCTGAATACGTTAAACAATTGCAACGGTATCGCAGCTCCATTTTGAAAGTTAGCTGTCTCGTCCGCCGCCTTTATCACCAAGTCCATGCTGAAATATCCGGAGATAAACGGTATAATATACCATAGGCAGAGCGCCAGCGCAAAAATCCCCGCTTTTACAAGTCCGAATATCCTACCGTCCTTACACAGGCTCTTTATATTTATCAACAGCATAACGACGATAAGGAGCGCCGATATGAACGTTCCTATTATATGCGACTGGAACATAAAAACGCAGGCCAGCGCCAATATATACCACTTATTTTTATCCCCGAACAGGATATGGTATACCCCGAGTATGATCATCGGGAAGAATATCATAGACAGCGCCTCGCCGAGCGCGCCTCTTCCGTATAAGTTTATCGCTCTCCAAACGCCGAGCGTATAGATCGCCGCGCCTATCAGCCCCGCGAATTTAGATTTGGACACGCCCTTGACCGAATAATACGCTATGAAAGCGGTCGCGATATTCGCCGCTACAAGAAGCGTTTTATACGCCGTAACCTGAGAAATTCCGATAAGTCTCAGCAACGCCGGAACGTACAAAAACAGCTCGGGATAGAACATCGAAACCCCGTAACCATAACCGTTTAGGTCGTTTCCGTAGAGTCTTACGGGAAACTGTCCGCTCTGGAGTCCGTCTGCAATACCGTCTATCCTAAACAAATGAAACAACAGATCATGTCCGTATTGCAGATAAAACGTATATAGCGGATACGACGAAAACAAGCCCAGCGCGATCAAAAACAAATGTATATTCGCGTCGGAGTCGTCTCCTTTTCCGAGAAATTTTATATACAGCAGATACGCGAGCCCCAAAAAGACCAGCGCCGCCAGGAAATACTTATCGTTGAATATCTCGCCGTCCGACGCAACCATGATCTTCGTCGCAACGGCGTCGCCGTCCGTCTTTACTATGAGTTCGGTCTCGGTCTTGTCGAGCGAGATCTTTCCGGTATCTCCGGCGTTTCCGGAATAGAATACCTCTCCCGCCTTATTCTCTATCCGCGTCTCGTAATCCGAACCCGCTCCGCTTGAATATGAAAAACTTATATTATAATCTCCCGCGGGCAGTGAAATTCCCGGAGTATATATACTAAAACCAGATTCCTCGCCCGTTTTTTCAAGCTCGAATTCGAGCCTATCGGAGGAGTAATTATTCATAAGCAGGAATATTATCAAAACGATTCCGATCAGGAAATATAATCCTCCCGTTATCTTCTCTCTCCTGTTCATACTTTTTATGTTATCTAACATACTGTCCTCCAAACACGGATCTCTTATAAATTTATCATTCTTTGCCGAATCTTGGTCATTCACCGCCCGCTCAAGACGCGTATACTCCTATATCCGCCGTGCTACTACGATCAAAACAATACGTTTATAAGCCGTGACGGCGCGAGCGATCATTTTTTCAAATCAATCGCCCTCAGATATCTTCTTAACAAACTTCTTTTTCAAATACTCGATCGCATCTATATCGAATTTCTTTTTAAGAACGGCGTACGCTATTGCCGCGAGTATCGTGAGCAGGGATATCATATCTCCAAACGTATACGCCGCGCAGCCGAATTTTACCGTTATACTATCTCCGGTCTCGCCGTCTATCCCTATCCTGACGACGCCGTTGTCTCCCGCGGATACGTCGAGTTTATTCCCGTTATCGTCTCTTGCGGTATATCCCGGATAGTAGTAGAGCGGAACCTCTATATAACCGCCGTTCTTCTGTCCGGATACGCTGAGTTCTATCCTATCGCCGTCCTTGCTCAACTCTTCTACTTCTATAGAATTATCCGAGGTCGCGTATTCGCCGGCTTTTAAAGCGTCAGGGTCGGCGTCGTCTGTAAGGTATTGCCAAGCGAATCTCTCCATAGCGTCGTCCGCGGAGGTCGCAACTATGCCTTTTTGAGCGTATATCGAAGCGTTTCGCGTATACTCCGTCGCGTACAGCACAAAACTCAATCCAAGCGTTATGCAAAGCGCGGCGATAGTCAGTTTCTTATGCTTATAACAATACTTCGCGATCAGCATAGCGCCAGTCAGCGAAATTATCGCGGTAATGATACTGAGCAATCTCCACGGAAACTGAAGCGTGTTTTCAAAGAAATATAATATCCTGCTTGAATCTCTCAGATAGTCCCACGGGAAGAGACTGGTCGTCATAAATATGCAAACCAGCGTAAATATGAACATCTGCAAGTTGAATCTATGGTCGGATATCCTGTCTTCCTCTTTCTTGTTCCGGATAAAGTAAACTATGCAGATAACCAACGCTATGCTTACGCCCACGCCGAGCGAGAGCGGCATATCCGGATTTATTCCAAAACTCAGCACCTGAGAAATACCGCTCCAGTCGTTGAATATATTAAACAACTGCGCCGGAATGATCGCTCCATTCTGGAAATTACTCGCCGAGTTTGTCGCGTTGATCGCAAGATCCATACTAAAATATCCCGAAACAAATGGAATGAGGTACCATAAATTGAGTAATACTATCAGCGCCCCGGCTTTGATAAGCCCAAATATCCGTCGTTCGCTAAACAGCTTCTTAACGTTGACAAGAAGCATTATCAGAATAAACAGCGCGGATATAAATGTTCCTATTATATGCGACTGGAACATAAACGTGCAGGCCAAAGCGAACGCATACCACTTATTTTTATCGCCAAATAAAATATTGTATACTCCCAGTATAATAAGAGGGAAGAATACCATCGACAGCGCTTCGCCGAGCGCGGCTCTGTCGTAGAAGTTTATCAACCTCCAAGTGGAAGTCGTATATATCGCCGCGCCTATCAGACCGGTAAACTTCGATCTCGAGATCTCTTTGACAGAGTAATACGCTATAAAAGCCGTCGCAATATTCGCCGCTATAAGCAAAGTCTTATAAGCCGTTATCTGGGAGATCCCAATAAGCCTCAAGACCGCCGGGAAATACAGAAACAGCTCCGGATAGAACAAAGATACGCCGTAGCCGTAACCGTTCAGCATATCGGGATACAATCTTACGGGGAACTGCCCCGACTGCAGACCGCTTACTATACCGTCTATTCTACATAAATGAAAAGCCAAATCGTCTCCTTCCTGCAGATAGAACGTAAACAGCGGATAGGATACAAACAAGCCCATCGCTATCAAAAACAAATGTATCAGCGACTCTTCTTCCGATTTTTTTACGAACTTCACATAGAGCAAATAAAGTATGCCTAAAAACAGCAAAAACGCGAGGAAAAACTTATCGGCGTATATAGCGCCGTCCGCTTCAACCCTCAACTCTTTTACGGCGGCGTTTGAATCGCTCGAGGCAGTCTTTACGACCAGCTCGGTAACGGTTTTATCAAGCGTCATCTCTCCGCTCGAGTCGCTCATACTGCCTACGTAGTATACCTCTCCCGCTCTGTCCTCAATACTGATCTCGCCGCCGTTACGCGTTCCGGAATATGAGAAATTGAGCCGGTACTCGCCGGACGGCAGAGAAAACGCCTGCGAATATATATAACCTCCGTCTTCCTGCCGGGCCTCGCCCAGCTCGAAACTGAAGCTGTTGTTTGCATAGTCGTTCATAAGCAAAAACGCAAGCATGATTATCCCAATTATAAGATAGAGCGCGCTCCGCCTCTTTGAACTTTTATCCATCGATCTTATTTGTTTTATCAGCGTAATCATCCCCCGACTTCTTATCTATATTCGTATCCTTAACAATATATATAGGCCGGCGCTTGACCTCGATATACGTCTTAGCGAGGTATTGCCCCAAAATGCCCATACATAAAAGCTGCAGCCCTCCGACCAGCAATATTACGCAGATCATCGACGACCAGCCGTAGGCGCTTCCGCCCCAGATCAACTGTCTTATTATTATCCATATTATCCCTATTATCGAAACGATAAACAGCAGTATCCCCATAAGCGAAGATATCGCGAGCGGCGCCGTCGAAAAACCGACGATCCCGTCGATCGAATACTTAAACAGTTTCCAGAACGACCACTTGGTCTCCCCGGCGCTCCTCTCTATATTTTCATACTCGAGCCATTTTGTATCGAATCCGACCCATGAGAACAGTCCCTTTGAAAAACGGTTACATTCGCACATGGATAGTATACTGTCCGTCATCTGCCGGGTCATCATCCTAAAATCCCGCGCTCCGTCTACGATCTCGGTCTGGGATATTTTATTTATAATCTTATAGAAACACCTGGCAAAAAACGAGCGTATCTTCGCCTCTCCGGCTCTCGTTACCCGCCTCGAGGCCACGCAGTCGTACCCGTTTTCCTCTATTTCCTCCAGCATCTTAGGTATGAGCGCCGGCGGGTCCTGAAGGTCTACGTCCATTATAACCACGTAATCTCCGTCCGAATACTCCATCCCGGCGTACATCGCGCTCTCTTTACCGAAGTTTCTCGAAAAGGATATATATTTTACCTTCTCATCCTTTTCGGACATATCCTTGATCATCTCAAGAGTCCTGTCCTTCGAGCCGTCGTTTACGAATATATACTCAAATTCGGCCTCGGGCGTCGCCGCCGCCGCCTTTTTTATCTCGTCGTAGAATATTCCAAGCGCCGCCTCTTCATTATAGCACGGAACTATTATGGATATCTTCTTCATTAGAAACTCCTCAAATCCTTTTCCCTTTTAAACTCTGTTATATCAGTTAACCCTGTAAAGTCTGAATCCATTGTCGTTATATATCTCTTCAAATCCGTCTATAGCCGAACTGTTTACGTCAAAGTTGCTCAGCTCGTCGTTTGACAATACGATATACTCTATACTGTTTTCCTCGGCGATCCGTCTCGCCTCGTCCGTACTCGAGGCCGAATACAGATCCTCCAGTATCTCCTTGCGCTCGGACGCCACTGCTGAATAGCCGTGCGAACCCATCCACAGATCGCCGCCGTAGAACATCTGTCTTCCGGCCAATACCGCCGTAGGATTCAAGTGCCCGTAATATGCGGCGAACGTGCCGTCGCTGTCGGTATTTTCCTTAACGAACTCGGCGTATTCGATATCCGCGTCCGAGAACGTCTGATACATATATCCCGAATGATACTCGCGGCCAATGGTCAGGGCTCCCGAAAGCGTTCCCGCAACTATCACGAGCGCCGCGAGGAAATACCTGCCCTTTACCCCTTTAAGCTTATCGAAAATCGTAAACAGGTAATCGCTTATAAAGATGAGTATCAGCATATACGCAACAAAGAATAACTTGTTGTTATCGTAGGCGTTAGGCTGGAACAGTATCAGTTCAGCGATTGCGAATATCAATATTCCGCCGACAAGCAAAACCTTATGTTCCTTCTTGGCCGCAAGAAATGCGGGAACCGCGAACAGCGCCGCTATGCCCCAGTTCTTAAGCCAGAACCACAGATACGGATCGTCATTGTTCACCCAGTTAAACTGGAACTTGACGAACCCCTCGCTCCCCGCCTGACCGAACGTCCAGATCAGCAGCTGCGGGACAGCCATAACTACCGCTATGCCGCCGTATATCAGCCAGTTCTTAACCTCGGCCTTTTTATCCTCGGCCTTGATCATATACCATACGAACATAACCGCCGATATTATTCCAAGACACATAAAGGAATGGGTGTGTATCATCGGCATACAGCCCGCTACAAGGCCCAGCAGCACGTACCTGCCGGTCTTTTTGCTCTCGATCGCGTCCAAAAGCGCCCAGAGCGCGAACATCAGATAAGTCCAGCCGGCCATCGTCGTTCTCTGCGGAACTATCATATCGCAGATAGCGTTCGCCCAGCGGATATTCTCTTCGTTATAGTTTGTCGGGGTATGATAATAATCGGTAAATATACGCGTAAACGCGGTCGGATCGGCCTTCGCGCCCTCAAAGAAGTACGAAAATCCAAAACCGCCGCCTATGAAAAACAGGACCGTCGCAAGAACGGCTACCTTCCGCTTTCCGATAAGCTTATACGCGAGAAAATAAAATCCCATTGCGAGCAATATACACATCACATAGCTCGGAGCCAGTATAGCCGCCCTGAGTCCCGTCCCAAAAAGATAGAGACTTGACGAGAGCGTATCCACAAGGAACGGATAACAAAGCCTGTAGCCGTCTATAAGATTATGAGCGGGAGGGAATACCCCGCGCTCAGCCACGCTTGTGATAATTCCCATATGCATGGCGAGATCGCCGTACGTAGACTGTCCCGAAGCCACGCCGCCGTCTATCGGGGCGAGTATGTGATTCGTGAGCAAGACCCACATTATTATCGAAACAGGGAGAATGACGCACAGGAATACCAGATGCGTCATAGGCGGATTTTCTTCCCGCCTAAAAAGCCGTTTATATTCGGACACAGTGTGTTTTTTCCAAATAAATACTCCTACATAAACTCCTGCGAACGCTACGAGGAGTATTATATGCGCAAGTATGCTAAAACCAAATAAAAACGCGAAGGGTATTATTCCCCACATCAAAACGAGGGTCCCTATCAAACCGCCGACCCATGCTCTGAAATAAATTCCCTTTTCCTTGTACAGTAAATCAGCCGTTAAAAATCCCAAAATAATAAATATTGCGTAAACAACTATGCCCAAAACAAACCTCTCCTTATTTGTTTTAAATTAGGAAACGGCGAAAAACCCGGCGGCGAACCGCCCTAAGTTCAAGCTCCCGCCAGATCCGCCGGCCGTTTTTGCCGCGATATGTATCGCCGACCTCCTATCCAAATCAATCCAAACGCCGTCTATCTATAACTCTTACCGCCTTGCCTTCGCTTCTCGCGATGCTCTTCGGCTCGACCAGTTTAACGTTAGCTCTGATCCCAAGCGCCGAAAGCAGATCGGCCGAGATGCGCTTAGCCAGCGCCTCAAGATCGCTTATCTGGTCGGTAAAAGCGTGAGACGCGACTTCGATCTGAACCTCGAGCGTATCTTTATTATTGATACGATCGACTATGATCTGATAATGCGGAGCCACGCCTTTGGTGTTCATCAGCACGCCTTCTATCTGGGACGGGAATACGTTGACGCCTCTTATTATCAGCATATCGTCGGATCTTCCCATAGGCTTGCTCATTCGCGCGAGCGTCCTGCCGCAGCGGCACATCCCCTTATTTAAAGTACAAATATCTCTTGTGCGGTATCTGATAAGCGGCATCGCCTCTTTTGTGATACAGGTAAACACCAGTTCGCCCATACTTCCGTCCGGAACTACCTCGCCGGTATCCGGGTCTATGACCTCGGCGATAAAGTGATCTTCGTTTATATGCATTCCCGCCTGTTCCTGACATTCATATGAAACGCCAGGCCCGAGCACCTCGCTGAGCCCGTAAATATCGTACGCATGTATTCCAAGCTTGTCCTCAAGCTCTCGGCGCATATTCTCCGTCCACGGCTCGGCTCCGAAAGCTCCGCCTTCAAGCTTTATATCGTCTTTTGTGTACCCCATATCTCTGAGCGTCTCGGAAAGCGAGAGCGCGTACGACGGCGTACAGGCCAAGAACGTGCTTCCGAAATCCTTCATTATTTGAATCTGGCGCTTAGAGTTACCGCTCGACATAGGCACGGCCATAGCGCCGATCTTTCTCGCTCCGTAATGCGCGCCGAACCCGCCGGTAAAAAGACCGAATCCGTAAGCTGTCTGTACGATAGAATCCTTAGTGACTCCCATAGCCGAAAGGGAACGCGCCGCGATCTCGGCCCAAAGCTCGACGTCGTTTTCGGTATAACTGCTCACCTTCTGCTTGCCGGTCGTTCCGGAGGACGCGTGTATCTCGGTGACTTCTTCCCTCGGCACAGCCAGCAGACCGAACGGATAGTTATCCATCAGATCCTCTTTAGTCGTAAAAGGCAAAAGCGGCAGATCCTCAATAGAACGAATATCCTCAGGCTTAACGCCCGCCTCGTCCATTTTCTTGCGGTAAGGTTCCACATTCTCATATACGCGTTTGACTTGTTTTACCAAACGCTCGCCCTGCAACTTTTCAAGCTCGTCTCTCGACATTGTCTCATATTTTTGATTCCAAATCGCCATTTTTTCTTCTCTCCCATTAATTTATAGTCTTATATTTATACCGGTTTGCGCGCCGGAGTTTTTCGCTTAAACATACGCATAATTATCTGATTTATTTTACCTTTTATTTTGATATTTGTCAATAAATTTGAGTATTTAGACCGTTTTTTCAGTAAAATTTACAATCTAACAAAGTAAATATATTAGCCGTATAAATAAAAGCCGCAAAACAGAAAATCATAAAAAACAAAAAACCGACGCTGACGCGTCGGTTTAAAAATGGAGCCGGCAAAGGGACTCGAACCCGCGACCTGCTGATTACAAATCAGCTGCTCTACCAACTGAGCTATGCCGGCTTACAACGACCTAAGTATATTATCATATTTTTTTGAGCTTGTCAACACCTTTTTAAATAATTTTTTCAAAAGCCAGGGCGCAAATCAGGGCTTGATAAAATACAGCGCGCGACTTTCGCCGCGCGCTTTTGGGGGAAATGAAAATCAAACGATCATTTATTTTAATATAATCGTTCGCCTAACTTGATTTTTACATCTCGGCCGCGTATCCACCGCCTATGTCCGGATCAGAGCAAAGGTCTATACCCGTCGTCCCAGAGGAATATCCTTACGCGATTTTCTTCATTTTGAACTATCCCCTTTTGCGTCTTTACCTCGTACTCGGTCCGACCTCTTTCGATCTCTATATCTATCGCCTCTAGATCGGTCAGTATCCCGTCCTCGTTATATTCGGCAATAAACAGACTAACGCGCTCTCCCGCCCGGGCGTCCTCGGGAACCGTTACCGTAGCCGTGTTAGCCGTTCCGTCGTACTCCACGTTCCAGCCGTCGCCCGGCTGCGTCATAGCCGTCGGAGCCGGAGTAGAAGTCGGAACCTCCGTTGGTTCAGGCGTCGACGTCGGAACCTCGGTCGGAACGGCCGTCGCAGTCGAAGTCGGCTCTGCGCTTGCCGTCGGCGTCGAAGCGGGCGACGCCGTTGGAGCCGCCGTCGGAATAGCGGTCGGCGTAGCCGTAGGCGCGGCTGTGGGGCTTGCGGACGGCGCCGCCGTCGGCGTTACCGTAGGCGCGCTCGTTGCCGATGCGGTCGGCGAAGGAGACGGATCAGGCGAAGCTATTATGACCGGCTCCAATATGCCCTCGAGGGTCGCCGTCACGACCTCGATATTCCCTTCGTCGTCGAACGTCATCTTATCTATACACACTTCGCGGTGGTTGCCCGGTTCGGACGCCTGACCCTCGAAATCGCCGTACAGCGGAATATTAAAGCGGTGGTAACAGATATACCAATCGTCGGTCCCCGGTATATTTATAACGCTGTGATGCGCGTTTCCGCGGATAGCGGGGTCGTCGGTGTTGTTTCTCGACAGTATACGGTTATTGCCCTCGATAGGACCGAGCGGAGAGGAAGACGTTCCGTAGCGGACGTTATAGTTCCAGCTTCCCGTATCGCCGTCCGACCACATAAAGTAGTACGTTCCGTTTCTCTTTATAACAAAAGTCGCTTCTTTATAATTATTTGCCGGAGTTATATCCACAAGGGTCGACCAGTCCACCGAAACCATATCGTCGTTTAGCTTTGCGGCGTACATCTTGACGTTGCCCCAGTAGATATAAACCTGACCGTCGTCGTCTATAAATACGTGCGGATCTATCATCTGTCCGCCGCTCGTGTAACCGTTATTCGAGGTTATCATCGGCGTATCCAGCGCTGTAAACGGTCCGGTCGGCGAATCTGCGACCGCGACCCCGAGCTGTTTAGCGTCGTTCATATTTTTTCCCGCCGCGCTGAAGTAGAAGTAATACTTTCCGTCCTTCTCGGCTATGGTCGGCGCCCAGCCGTATTTTCCGGTCGACCATGGAACGTCGTCAAGGTCGAGTATCACGCCCTCGTCCGTCCAATTGACCAGATCCTTGGAGGAGAAGCATCTGAACTCTTCGCCGTCCCAGTTTGTCCCGCCGTCGGTGGTCGGATAAATATAATACGTATCGCCGAAAATCACTATATTCGGGTCGGCATAGTAGCCGTCGATCACCGGGTTGGCGCGGACGACCGACTTGATCGTCCATTCTTCGGTATAACCATTTTGCTTAAGCGTAAGAACGCCGTCCTCCCATGTTCCCGAAGTCAGCTCCGCGCTCACCCCGTCTATAGTCTCGACCGTAAGCTCTAAGTTCAACGCGTCGGTTCCGGGATAAAGCGGAACGGTAACGCTCCTCTTGACCGGGTCGATAACGACGCTATGCTCCTTAACGCCGTCGCCGCCCACCGCCGTAGGCGCGATCTCGCTCGGCTCGGGAACCTCGCGGATAACCAGATCCTTTATCTGGACCGAACCTACCGCGCTTCTCACCGTAAACTCAAGCTTTGCCGCGTATACGTCGTCGCCCGGGGTTCCTATACCCGAACCCGAAGTCCAGACAAATTCTTTCTCCTCCCAATCCGCGTCCGTATGAGCGTCTTGGTGGATACCTATATTATTACTGTTGTTTCTATTCTCCGCCACGTTTGTTATCCGCGCGGCGTCGGTTTGAGACGCGGTCGAGGTCGCCGTATCCGGCTTAAGATAGAAGCCGTGCTGCGAATTTGTAACCTCGCTGAAATCGGTCTTTTCCTTAAACGTAAGATAATACTCGGTATTCGGCTTTATGTTCTTTATCACCGCAGTAACTCCGTAGCACACGTCGCCCGCCTCGACGTTTTCAGCGCTTTTTATTGTGAGAACCCCGTCCTCGTCGAATTCGTACAATCCTCCGGCGCTGTTGTTGCCAAATTTATGCCATACTATCATATCGTCCTCATCGCTTCCGTCGAAGCCGTCGGCGTACTTATCCCAGCGCTCCGGATAAACTCTCTCAGGAGTCGCGGAAGGCTCGTTTGTCGGCAATACCGTTGGCGTCGATATCGGACTTGCAGACGGAGCGGACGTTGGCGCCAACGTCGGAGCCGCCGTGGGCGGATTTAGATCTACGATTTCCGCATAAAGTTCCGCCTCGCATATATTAGTCGCGGGCCAGCCCTGCGCGGCTATGATGAAATATCTGTACCGGCCGCTGAGTTCGGTCTCGGCCTCGTATCTGCCGTCGGTATTTTCCGCTAAAACGTCTATATTATTTCCGAGCTTTACGGCGTTATATAACTGCGCGAAAGCGTTATACGCCGAACTTTTAGCGCCGCACAAATCTCCCTCTTCCGGCATTACCACCGTCGGGTCGCTCAGTATTTTGTCGTCGTTCGCGCCCAAATACACCAGACACGATTGCTGATCTTCCGCTATAGCTTTGATCTTTTTTAGGTCGAAGGCCTTGCCCTCGCCCGCGTCGAAGACCTGATATGATACGAAATACTCATACCCGGCGTCGCTGTTCCTGTTGGAACTCCACACAGTCTCCAAATTTCCGTCGTACGCGTATGAAGGCTCGCCAATAGAGTTAGCCGAGTAGCTCGTCGCGTAATACTGCGAAAGCGAAAGCGGCGTCTCTTCAGGTTCCGCCGACTGCTTAGGTTCGGAACTATTATAACTGAGCGTGATATAATCAAAATACGCCGTTGGGCTGCTGTTTGTATACTCTACTCCGAGCACGAGCGCCTTCTCTCCAGCGCCATCGGGTATATTGAGCGGACTCGAATTTTCCTCGTCCAGTACGTAATCGCCCTCGCTTTCAAACGTAACATCCGATTTATCAATCGTTATCGTGCTATACTCCCAGCCCGAATTTGAGTCGATCGCCTTAGCTATCTCCGTACCCAGCGGCGACGCGTCGGTTTTAAACGCGGCGAGCTGTTCCTGCGTTAGCGCCGCTCCGCCGCTGTCGTACGCGTACAGCTTATATGTCGCGTTATACGCGGAGTTTCCGCCGTGTCCGGCGCGGAGGGTTATTTTCTCAAGGCTGTCGAGATCCGCCTGAGCTATATAAAAATACTCCGGCGTAGTGTTTATCAGCCATTCCTGAACGTCGCCGCTGTTGCTTCTTCCGGCGGACGCGACCGTATCCTCCGTAAATGAATACGTTGTTGTATCGACGCCCGGCTCCTCCGGCTCGTCGTTAGTCAAAGGATAGTTCTCGACAAGTCTGTTATACTCCTCGTCGGTTATCGGTATAACGGTACCGTGGCGCAGCTCGCTTTCTCCGTGATCCGTCTCTTTAAAAGTATATCCGCTATCTAAAAGATTTTCTGTCATCTGAAGTCCGTATCCCGACCAACCGGCGCCGAGACTGTCCACAAACAGTCCCCATTTATTCTCTCCGTTAAACTTGAACGCCGTCGGCCCCTCGCAGTTGCCTATACCAAGTTCGGTCGCCGTCCACGGGCCGTCAAGGCTGTTTGAATAATCGCAGCCGACCCTCTTTGTAGTTTCATCCTTCGAATACCTGTAATATATCCCGTCCTGGTAAAGGATCGTCGTATCTATCACATGATTCTCTCGCTCTATATATACCTCCGGCTTTGTGAAATTCACAAAATCGGACGTGTAACTTCTGTATATCCTCTGCTTCGAGTTCGCTTTCACCAAATTATATTTTTCGGTCTCGTCCGTCAGGTCGTCGTAACCCTCCGGCTTTTCGGGGCATACCATCGACGCCCAAAATACCATATACTGTCGTCTTTCTTCATCCCAGATACTCTCGGGCGCCCATACGCAGCCCACGTTAAACGCGTCTATATCCTCGCCTATAGCATATTCTCTCTGCTCGGACCAGTTCACAAGATCGCTCGATTCCCATATCATTATTTTCTTAGAGCCTTTATACTGCGCCGCGTCCCAATTCCTGTCGTCGTAGATATGCAGATCGGTCGCTATCAGATAGAACTTGCTCCCGTCCGGCGAACGCACAATATGCGGGTCTCTCAGTCCGGTCGTTCCCATACTGCTCGTCAATATCGGCTCGTTTTCGTTGAGCCGATCCCAGCCGATCGCGTCGTCGGATACGCTGAAATATATCTGCTCCCCCGTCTCGGTCTGACGTCCGTCGTTTCCGGTAAAATGCACGAATAGATATTTTGAATACTCGTCGTCCGCGACTTCTGTTCCGTCGCTTGCGGAGGTAATATTTATCGAACTCGTAACCGGCTCGGTCAAATACGTCTTCCCCTCGTAGGTATAACGTATCCGGGCGCCCGAAAGCGTATATCCGTTCTCCGGCAGGTTGATAAGTTCAACGCCCGCGCCCGCGGTTATCTTGATCGCGTCGCCGGTCTCGGTTCCCGCTCCCGCCGCGTTCTCGGGCGTGAGCGCCAAGGGCTCCGTTATCGGAGCCGACTCGTACATTTTGCCGCCGTACGCATATGCGACGGTATCGCCTATGGATACATAATCGCCGCTCTCGGCGCCGATCAGCTCGACCCCGTCCGACGCGGTAACTCTGTAGCCAGTCTCCTCGGCAGTCGCGCCTATACGCGCCGCGCTGCCGGGAGCGAAACAAATTATTTTTGTCTCAAGTATGGCCGAACCTATCTCCCCTTTAATATTCTTAAGCGTCGTCTCAGCGATATCCCCCGCGGTCATTACCCGACCCTGCAGATAATTCGTATTATCGAGCCTGATCCCGTCTCCGCCGCGCAGGATAAAATAAAAACCGCGCTCCGTCGACGTGCCGCTTACGCCATATTCCTTGACTTTTATATCATACATAGTATCTTTATCGAGCGGGATTTTCATACTCCGATCCTGATACCATTTATCCGCCGCGGTCCCGCCGACGGTATATTCATACATATATTCGTAGGTATCCCCATCGCTCTCTATATAATCCGGCGTCGTGACTTCGCCCACGAAAGCTTCGTCCGCGTTCGCCGTCATAGGCGCCGCCGTAAGCGCGCCGGCCGCGACGGATACCATCAGCAGAGCCGATAATATTTTTTTCAATCTTTTCACATCTTTCACCCCTAATGATTATTTCTTAAAGATTTTAAGCGCGCAGGGGTAGCCGCGCGCTTTTGGGAAGAAATCAAACAATCGTTTTTGATTGATAGTTTTACATTTTTATCGTCTCCGACATACGGCAACGTTATATTTTCGTCTGTACGCCGGATGTACTTGTATACGGCGCTTTTCGCGCCGAAACGGCTTCCCTCGTTCTTTGCTGCGTATGTGTACAGTTTGTGTGCGTGTTGTGTATGTGCCGAAAAGCCGTTTATCAAATCTTACTCGTTCGCGCCGTTTTTAATAAATTCTATCGTACGACCGGCGCGCATTAGATCAACGGACGGTTTTGGCTGTCCCAAAGGAAGGTCCTCACCCGATTGTTATCGTCTTGAACTATGCCGCGTACCGTGTTTACTTCGTACTCGGTCTTGCCATCTTCGAGCGTTATAACTACGGTTTCAAAATCCGTCAGTATTCCGTCTTCGCCGTATTCGGCTATATATAAGTTGATCCGTTCTCCCGCCTGAGCGTCCTCGGGAACCGTTACCGTAGCCGTGTTAGCCGTTCCGTCGTACTCCACGTTCCAGCCGTCGCCCGGCTGCGTCGTAGCCGTTGGAACCGGGGTAGAAGTTGGAGCGCCCGTTGGCTCAGGCGCCGACGTCGGGACCTCTGTCGGAGCGGCCGTCGCAGTCGGCGCCGGCTCTGCGCTTGCTGTCGGCGTAGGCGTAACTTCGGGTTCGGTAACCGCCGCTTCGCCGGTCATCTCAAGATTTCTGATCTGCACCGTTCCGACGGAGCCTCTCAAGATAAACGTGAACTTCGCCGCATATGTATCCATGCCCGCCGGGAGTCCGGATCCCGAAGTCCAGGTAAAGCTCTTCTCCTCCCAGCCGGAATCGCTTACCGCCTGCGTGTGTATGTCGCCGATCTTTATATTGTTTCTAACTTCCGACGCTACCTCGATATTCGCGTCGCTCGGAACGGTCGCGCCGGCCTCCATTGTCAGCGTGTCGCCGTTTAAATAGAACCCATGGCTTACCCGTTCGGTTATATTCGAGTTTTCCTCAAAGCTGATCGTATACTTCGTATTTGGCTTTATGTTCTTGATTATCGCCGATACGCCGTAGCATACGTCTGTCGCCGCCGCTCCGCTCTCGCTTGATATCGTCATAACTCCGTCTTTATACGCGTGCGATCCGCCGTCGCTGTCGCCGCTGTATTTATACCATACTATATTGTAATCGGGCAGTTCGCCGGTGAACTCGTCCGCAACCGTCTCCCATGTCCGGATCTCCGGCTCCGCAGACGCCGTCGGAGGGGGATCGATCGTTCCGCTCGTAAGCTTGAGATACGGAAGCTGCGACACGTTCTGAGGGATCTGATTTACAGACGTATTACCGTTATTATCTACCGGAGCTATAACATAGTAGTCGTTGCCCGACGCTGAAGATGAAACCGAAGCGTCGTATGCCAACAGCAATTTATATTTACCAGAAGTAGGAATTTCGCTAAGCGCAAGATCCGTCTGACTGTTTCCGCTATACTGCGCGATATAGCCTTCTCCGTTTACATAACTAAAGCCGCTCTCAGTCTGATCGTATACGTTTGTGAGCTGACCGGGCGCCGTGTTCTGTCTGATAAAGTTCAGCGCCGCGCTTGTATATTCGCCTTCAGGTATTGTAAACGTCATGCCGAGCGCGCGGTTGCCGGCTATAAAGTAGTTTCTGTTATCCGTTTCGCTTCCGCCTCTTACGCGCTCGATCGTATCTGGCGCCACGTAAGTTGTCGTATCTGTGTTTACAAGTCCGGTTATATGTACCGGTCTCTTCGGCATGGTAAACGAAGCCGTTCCGTCATCGTTATACGTAACCGTCGAAAGTTCGCCGTTCTCGTCCGTTACGAACAAAGAGTTCTTCACGAAGTTACCGCTTACAGTCACAGTATCGCCCTCGTACGCCGTTACGGCGCCTTCAACGTACTCTTCCGGAGCCGTCGCCGTTATGCCGTCCTGCGCCGTTATCGTCTGCGGCAGAGCCTGAGCTATGCCTATCCACGAAAGCAGCGGATCCGCGCCGCCCGCTTTGCTTATCGATACGGTGATAACTTCCGTTTCGTTCAAGGTAAATCCTACGCTCGTCTTAGCCCGTAGTATCTGCGGATCCGCTTGCCCGTTGAGCGTCGCCGTTCCTGTTTCTCCGAGCTGAACGCCTTCTGAATCCGTTACCTTTACGTTCATATGTCTCGCAGAGTTTGTAAGCCAGAACTCGCCGAAACCCGCCGTTACGCTGTATCTGCCCGACTCGAGCGTAAACTGATAATCGAGAGTCGCTCCCGCGTTTAAATACCAGCCGGTCGCGTACTTATCTCCGGGTACAACTGACGCGTTGCCGCTCGGACTGCCGTAAGCCGAGCTGTCGCTCGCCAGTCCCCATCCGTCTTGCACGCCTGTCTGATCGCCTACTGCATTAACAAGCGTATTCTCCGAAATACTCTTAACGCCGTTGAATACCGAAGCGTCGTTGTCGTTACAATCTACAAAGTAGTACATATTATCGGGATATACGCTTATCACGCCCTCTACTACCGTCCCGTCCGAAAGCGTGCCGGTGATAGCAGTATCCTCGTATACTTCGCAATCCTCTATCTCCGCATCCCATACTACGGATTCCTCAAACGACGTCTGAGTCTCCTCATCGTAAACCGTCACGGTTTCCGGCAGACCGCCCTCCGGCGTGGTATAGCCTATTGAGCCAAGCTCGACCGCGAATTCAGGTATATCCGTAGAATTCTCGACCGCGCTAAGCGCTATACTCTCGGCTGTGTAATCGTCGTATGCCGCCGTCTCGTCTACAGGCATTGGCTTGAATGTGTATTCGTAGTCGAATATATATCTCGTGTTTATTCTCGCATCCAGTCTCTGTTGCGGACCGCAGCTCGAATTACCTATACCGAGCGACTTGTGATCTATATTGAAGTATGTGTAGCCTTCTTCCATGGTATATCTGTTCGTCGATACCAGCTCGTACGGGTGCATGGTCCCGTTTCTGAGATCCTTTGTACTGTAGTGGAGCGCCGAGACCTCGAGCGCGTTCTTGTCGCTCGCCTCCCAATTCGGGTCGGTCTCTAGGCCCTTGTACTCCGTATTCGCCGAAGCGAGTATCGCCGTCGTTCCGTTATCCATTACCGCCCAGGATACGTTGTTAACCGTACCGGTCTCCTGCGTGTCGAAGTGCGGGAAGAACATATCGGTCGCAGTCGAGGAGTATATTCCCTTTACGGCATAGCTGTCGCGTTCGCGGTAGCTCTCCGATACCGGGTAGCAGTAGCCGTATTCTCCGTCCTCGTTCACTATTGGGTCGATTCCGTTTCCGTACCAGGTTATATCTTCAAACTCGTCGTCCAGTTTCATCTCTGAACCAAGACGGAGTATATATCTGCCGTCTTTCGTCTGATTCGGCATATCGGTCGTATCGAGATACATTCTGTATGTGACCGCTCCGCTCTCGTCTATGATGTAGCGCAGCAATTCTTTCGCATATTCGTCGCCGTCGTAGGGAACCCTGAGCTTGACGCCCACGTCTATAACATAACGTCCGTCTTCCAATTGATATGTGTTTATCGTATTTGTTACCGGTATTATATTCTCTTCCTGATCCGCAAACTTCCAATTATCTATCTGCGGGCTGTCGTTAGCGTGCGCGTCGCGGTAGTAGTTCGGCTTGAGCTGATGGATCAGCGTCTCTCCGTTATATACGTAGTTGGAGAGGAATCCGGTCGATTTGCTTACTTTAAAGCTGAAGTTCGTTCCCGTAACCGTGAACTTATCGTCGTCTTCAGCGACGGTAACGCCCTCTCCGCCGACTTCCGCCGGAGTAGGATCCTGAGGAGCCGCGCCCTTGACCGCCGTTAAGACTTCGTCGCTGAGGTCGAATTGCTCGTGAGCTACCTCGTGTCCCGCGTTTACGCCCCATGCGTCCTCTTTAGCAGCAACTTCAACGTAGAGTTTATACTCGCCGCCCGCCATAAGAGTATCCGGGAGATACTGCGCATACGGGATAGAAATCGTTCCCGAATCCTTTGGAGCTACCGAGGGAACGTCCGAGCCCGAAACCGTTCCCGAACCTAACTCTCTTCCGTTTTCTGTGAGCGTCCAGTTTATATCGTACTCGTTGAGGTTTGTAAAGTTATTCTCGTTATATACGGCTACCTGCTGCCGACCCAAAAGATCGTCGGTAGTCCAGCCGTTTTGGCTTGTCTCGTGGATCTGGCGCTGAGTATATATAGGCGTCTCTTTAAACCAGAAGCTCTGATACTGATACTTGACCTCGTATATTTCGGGCTGTACCTGACGATCGGGAGATACCAGACCGTTTCCGCTGAAGTTACCTCTGCCGCCGCCCGAAGCCGAACCGTCCGCGGCTACGTTCCTGCCTTCGAAGTTAATGTCGCCCCAGTCGCCGCCGTAGCCGAAGAACCAGCCTTCTCTGAGCTGTCCGTATATATCCTCATGCGCGAGATATTTTCCGTTAGCGTAATAATCATACGGGTCGGGTACTATGTTAGAGTTTGAGTCGGTCTTCTTTACAGTGTTGTCCTCGGTATTCGTCACTCTTGAGAGCGGAACTATTCTCGACTGATCCACCCAGTCCCAGATGCACGCGCCTATCATGTTCTCGCCGGAGCGGATAGCGTTCCAGTAACCCTCGAGGTCGCCCATAGCGTTGCCCATAGCGTGAACGTATTCGCAGAGGAAGAACGGCTTTCCGGCGCTGTTGCCGGTCGCCGGCATATCCGGATTTACCGCCATGCTCTGAGTTTTTTCGACCGTGGGGTACATATTACTCTCGGTGTCGGTATGTTCGTTCCACTGCATGAACTCGGAGTGAACGAATCTCGTGGGATCGTTATCATGGAAGTAATCCGTCATCCAGTAGTATATCGTACTGTTTTCCGCCGACGTAGATCCGCACTCGTTGCCTATAGACCAGGATACTATCGAGGAATGGTTCTTCAGGGTCTGATATGACGTGATAGTTCTATCCTTGAATATAGCGCCCAAGTACTCGTTATACACCGTCGCGTTGGTTCTGTCGCGCTGCGCTACGGCGTGGCACTCCGCGTTAGTCTCGGCCATAATATAAAAGCCGTATGTGTCCGCCAAATAGTACAAATACTCGTCGTTCGCATAGTGCGACGTTCTTATCGTGTTTATGTTATACTGCTTCATTGTCTGAAGATCTATATCGTACACTTCTTTCGAAACATATTTACCCGCGATCGGATCCGAATCATGACGGTTTGTCCCTTTCATCAAGAGCGGCTGGCCGTTTATCGTTATCGTGTAATAGCTCGCCTCCGTCTGCGCCTTTTCTTCAGTATCGACGTTCTGCGTAAATTCTATCTCCCTAAAGCCCAAGAGCTGCGCCGTGGATTCTATCGCGCTTCCCGAATTATCCTCAAGGTTCAACGACATCAAATAAAGATTCGGTTTCTCCGCCGACCACTGCTCTGGAGCCGTTACTGTTACCTGACAGTCGTCGAATACAAATTCCTGCCCCGCCGGAATGGCCTGATCGGTCGTGAACGTCATAGTATATAGCGCCGTATCAAAATTCTCCGCGTCTCTGTCGTACAGATTTGCGGTAACCTCATATCCCGCCTGGATCTCTGAAGCCGTGTTGTTTTTCAGCTTAAGATCTCTGATTATCCAGTTCGCGTCCGTATACGTCTCGTCCGTGAATTCGGTCTCGACCTTGTAATCTTCTATGGATACGGTCGGAACCGAGATCAAATACACGTCGCGGAATATACCGCCGTCGTAGATCATATCCTGATCCTCGAGCCATGTGCCGTCGCTGAACTTATGTACCCTTACCGCCAGCGTGTGATCTTCTCCGTCCGAAACATAGTCGGTTATATCGAACTCGTGAGGTCTGTAAGAGTCCTCGCTGTAGCCTATGACGTTACCGTCTATAAATACATAGTATGCGGATTCCACGCCCTGGAACGATATCCTTACTCTGTCGCCGTCGTTTACCGTAAGGTCGTCTATGTTTACAGTCGTTCTGTAGAAGCCAATCGGATTGTACTTGACCGGAGCTTCGCCCGGCTCTATCATTCCGTATGTGCCGGTCTTTGGATCGTCGCTGTCATACGGCTGCTCGCCCGACTGCCAAGGCATCTTTACGTTGTCGTAGATCGGGTAATCCCATACCCAGGTATCATTTTCGCCGCTCGGCGTGTTTACATTGTTCCACCAATCGCCGTAAGACGTCCAACTCGAAGGCATGGACACGTTCGTCTTCCAATTCGAATCTTGTACGAACTCAGGATCCGCAAACGCGTTCGTTGTGCCGTCCGCATTTATAAGCCCGCGCTCCGCGCCCATCTCGAGGTTCTTTACGACCGTCATGTCCCACTGCTGACCAGCGGGAGCGTGTTCGCCCGTGAGCGCTTTTATGCGGCTCGAAGTCTCTTTTGCGTAGTCGCGGGCCGACGCGAGCGCCGTCGCTTCGTCCTGATACGGCATAGCCGCGTCCGTGCGCGCGTTCAGCCGGTTCACTCCGGCAACCTTATACATTTCATTTTCCTTGTCGTTGTACTCTGTGAAAATAACGGTTCCGTTTATCGCGCCTTCTGTGGATGGAACCTGTTGAATTTTTCCTGTCGTCACTGTCTCAGCCATCGCCGCCTCATCTCCCGCCGTCGTTGTTTCCGTTGCCGACACGACCGGAGAGGCGGCGCCAAGCATTGAAAACGCTAAAATTAATGACAATAGTTTTTTATGCATCGTGGCAACCTCCTCATACTCATTCAATAAAAGTAATACTGCCGAATAAATTATTTTTTTCATAAAAAACTATCTTATCAAATCCGGATTTATTAAGATATTTTTAAGATGTTTTGATTCTATCAAAATCTTTTTAAAAGGTCAATATGGTATAAATATTTGTATACTCACAGTCAAATCAATGCATGCGACAGTTAAATTTTTGTGCATTATAACTTAAATCTGGATCAAAATCGGCTTGATACTATGCAAAAATTATTGTATAATAGAAACAAATCAAGCGGCGGAAGGTGAATCAAGATGCTTGTCAGAAAGGAATTATATTTTTATCTTAAAATAGAAAACAATCCCGAATTCATTTATGAACACGGGAGAGAATTTTGGTTTATGCAATATTTTAAAGACAAAATGGAGGTTTTGGACGCTCGCGGAAATATAATCGAAGCGGATCCGGACACGGTTTATCTCGTTCCTCCCAACACGCGCATGCTGTACAGAAGCGCAAACAGGAAGCCGTATACACACACTGCGCTGATATTCGACTGCGACGAGAAATTTATCGAGAGTCTCGCTATCCCTTATATGACTCCTATACATATTAAAAATACAAAGGAGCTGGAGCAGCTTATGTTCGACATGGAAAACAAGCAATTGTCAAGCTCTAAGTTTAAACTCGAGGCTCAAAACTCTTATCTGACTCTGATACTTCTTCTCATACACGACCAGATCCATCCGTCCGGCAGAGACTACGACTGCGAGCCGGGCGACGATCTGCAAACCATACGTCTGACCGTTATGAACAGTCCCGGATGCGCCTGGACGGTAGAAGACATGGCGGCCAAAGCGAATATGAGCGTCAGCGGATTTCAGAGAAAATACAAGAAGATGTATGGAAAAAGCCCGATCGCCGACCTATACGATTACAGATTTCTGCAATCGAAAAGACTTCTCGATACCGGTTATTCCATAAGTCATATTTTAAACTCATGCGGGTTTAAATCGCAGCAGCATTTTTCGCGATTCTTTAAATCCCGCGCCGGAGTCACTCCGTCCGAATATAGAAAATCTATAAGCAATAAGAGCGCGGATAAATCTTAACATGCCGAAATCCCATCTCTCTGTTAACGGGGCGAAGGATCTATCTGAAGGATCTATCTATTAATTAATACGACGTCCCACGGCGTTATTATGCCGAGCAGATCTTCATCCATGCCGCCGCGCTCGGTCACGAATACCGCCGCGAGTCTTTTGTTTTTGTTCGAGCATTTGCGCTCGAGCTTTTCCTTTACATCCCATACGTTCGTGTCCTTCGACACAAACTCGAATCTCTCTATACTGTGTTTGTCGATCGGCAGATATTTCTTAAGCATGCCGACCTTAAAGTATTCGTCGATCGCCGCGCCCGGGTTGTCGAGTATATACGAAAATATCGTAGACACCGAAAAGACGCCGAAAAATCTTCCATGTTCAAATACGGGCGTATGCGAAAAACCCTTTTTATTCATCGTTTTCATAAGCTGTATAACATTTTGCTCGAAATCGGTTTTCAGTATCCTACCCGCCGGCGTTGCATAATCTATCGCCGGCGGCGGAGCGTTTAAGTAATCGAGGATCGCGTTTAAAACCTTTATCGTTCCGTCCGAGGGTATGAGCGGCGGCCCGCCCGCTACGTCCGGACGATGTATAAGTATATTTCTTATCTCGCGGCAGGTGTTTAGCTCGTCGCTGAACTCCGCGCCTTCCGGCTCGTTTATAAACTGCATTATCACGCTCGAATATTTGATCCTCCTGCCCGCGTACTTTTCGCCGAGCTTATCCTCTATGCGCCGGTACATTTCAATAAAACGTTCCGCTCTTTCTCTATCAGACAACTCCATATTTTTATCCCTCCATTCTCTCATTTTTCTTTTATGCAATCAATCATATTTGATCGTCTCGTCTATTCCGAATATTTAAAAAAGGGCGGAACCTAAGTCCCACCCTAAAAATCTTTATCCAATCGTTCTATATTACTGCTGAACTACAGCGAATAATAATACGTCGCCTTCGCTCATATAAACCACTACCTTTGAAGCTTCTATAGACGAACCCTCAAGGTTAGACGAAGCGTTAAGCATGTCTATAGCCGCGCTTATTTCATCGCTGTTTCCACTGCTGTCATGAATAGTCAGCTGGCTTCCCGTATTATCGTACAGCAGAACCTTCGCGCCTCTCATACTCGATACGGGGATCGTGTACTGCTGACCGTTTACGTCTATAACGACGCTCTCGCTCGAATCAGCCGCGTATACTTCGCCGTACATAGCGCAGAAGTCCGCCTCAGCCCAGTCGCTCTGAGATACGCCGGTTCCAACTTGCAGGTAATACGAACCCGGATTATCGAAGTTATAAAGCTGATTATCCGCATCAAGCTCTACATATCCGTCGGAATCCTCGCTCACTCTGAATATATCGCCTATCTCAGCGTTTCTTGCAGCAGACGCGGAGTTGGTCGAAACCCATTCGTTGAACGTGCCGCTCGTAGAGTTCTTGGTTATCTCATATCCCGCGATTCTCCACATAGTCGAACCGTTGTTGATCTCCTGCGAAGGTCTCTCGTTTATAACGTATACCGGCGAAGCGTCGTCTACGCCCGTAGAATCAGCCGAAGTCTCAACGACTACAACCCTTGCGCTGTTCGCCGTCGAAACGTCATAAACCTCTATAGCGTTATACGTTCTGCTCGAACTAAAGTAAGACGAAGTAGTTTTTCTGAAGCTGTCGTAATCGGTCTTAGAATCGCCGGGAACAACAAACACATAAGCGCCGCTTATAGTGAAGTCATATCCGTCGCCGGATAATCTGTTGTTTGAATATCTGAACGAAGCTCCATTAGTTCCTTGCATCTTATAAAGGGTATCGTTTGTAATCGTCTGTCCAGAGCTGCTCTCGCCCGTAACCGTATAGATACTGTCAAGGCACTGTCTGCCGTTATTTGTCGTAGTCGTGTACTTAATGACCTGCTGGATTCCGGTCACGTCGTTGTTACCCTTGAACGACGAATATCTTGCGCTATTCGTCAATGCGCTTATAACTTCGTTTGAAGTTGAACAATCCTGACCGTTTATAGTAGTTCCTCTATAAATATAGTAATCCCTCTTAGTTCCGTCCTGACTCAACACTCTGATCTGGAAATCAGTGTCGTTAGCGAACGGATCGTTGCTTGTATTATAAGCGAGAACATATCCGTAATACTGATTAGATACGGTCTCAGTCTTATCGTAAGCGAATAGGTTACCTAAAATATCAAGCACGTAAGTACCGCTGTCCCCTGTCTGAGGCTCGGTCATCTCGGCATTGTTGCCCGTAATCCACGGCGCCGCGTCCGAATAGTTGTAGGTCGTGCCGTTTATCGTCGCGCTCTCGCCGGAAACTCTCTGGCTTACCGAACCGCTGACCTTATTTGAAAGCACTACCGCCGTAGCTATCTGAGTTCCCGCGTTAGTACTCTGAGCGTACGCTACGACTCCGCCTGTCGGAATTGAGCTGAACGTTACTTCCGAACCGCTCTCGTTAACTATCGACAGGTTATCGTTCGACGCCGTATCGAGGACTAAGTTTCTGTCCGCGCTCGGTCTTGTAAGGTTGTCTATGATCGTGTATGAGCTCGAAGACTTGCTCGAAACATAATACATCTCATAGCTCCAGATATTTACAATTTCATATCTTCCGTCATCGTTAGGGTCAAGAAGGGTTATTGTTCCAACCGTCGGAAGCATGCTTGTGTTAAATCTGCTTGCGCTCTCGTTTACGCCATACAGCTTGCCGTTATAGATAACAACGTTGTCGTTATCGAGGCTCGCCGTTAATTCTCTACCGCCTGTTGAGTCCTCATAATATCTGATAGCCGTGTTTGTGCAGGACGTTTTCTCCAGCTCGTCGGTCGTAAGCTCGATCGTAGCCGTCTCTCTGACCTCATAACTGAACAGGGTACGAACCGTATCCGATGAAGTAGACGACGGGATCCGATAGAAGAACTCTACCTTATGACCGATCATGTTTCTGAGATCGGCCGCCGAACTCGTCTGATATGTATGAGTAGAATATGTCGATTCGTTAGGTTCTATAGCGCGAATCTGGATCTGATCCGATCTTAAATTAACGTCGGGGTTCGACAAACTTGTCACGTCGTTAGCCGCTATATAACCCGTGTTTCTTATATAGCCCAGCTTGCTGTTGAGCAGCGTGTTGGTCGTGAGTTCATTGTTCTCAATGAGCGGAACCTCGAGCGAATCATAGATCATCTGCGCGATACATGCACGCGTAGCCGCCGTACCCGCCGATCCGAGCGTAGACGCGTTGACAAGGATACCCAGTCTGCTCGCCTGCGAAACAAATCCCGAGTACCACGGATCTACGTCTACAGATATATCCGAGCCGTAGCCCAAAGCGCATACGATCATCTTAACGGCTTCCTCGTACAATACGTTATCGTTCGGTCTGAAAGTGCCGTCCTCGTATCCGTTGATTATTCCCATGCTGTACGCCGTGTCTATATTCGGTATAGCCCATGAGATATCGCTGTTCTGGTCGGATACGTCGCTGAACGGCAAATTAGCCGACGACGTCGTTCCGACGGAACCTACTCCCATCGCTCTCATAAGCATAGCCGTAAACTCAGCGCGCGTTACGTTGTTGTTAGGTTTAAACGTTCCGTCCTCATATCCGGTAATAATACCGAGCTGATTTAATGATGAAACAGCCGTCTCATATGAAGCTGACGAATCGACATCCGGGAACGCCGCGAACGCCGGTATGGTAGTTACCATCATCAAAAGCGTCAATGCGAGAGCCAGAACTCTTTTCACATTTTTCATTTTCTCTTCTCCTCCGTTTACTTATTTGAATAATTTAAATAATTTTTATCGTTTTTAATTTTATGCCGCCGTGTTCCGAGGAATTGCAGTCTACCGCAATAAGATCGTGCGCTGAAAAAACCGCGTTCGGTTCGGGGCGTATTCGATTATGAAAATATCCTAAGCCATAGCCTGTCCGAAATCCGTCTTAAACGGCGCGGCCGCTATATGGGTCTCGTCTAAAACTCGGCGTGAATTAAAAAAATCTCTAATATCCATCAAGCTATAACTAATAAAATATTATCACACATCGCCAAAAAAGTCAATACAAAGTCGATATATAGGCTTCAATATTGCCAATTTGGCGAAACGGCTCCTCTTTTTTATTTTGCCGCGCCTCGTCGCGCGCCGGGAAAATATCCTGAATTTTAGCCGCCATTATTTTGACGTCCCAACAAGTTATTTTGTTCCGCGTAAAGCGCAAATATTCTCGGCGCTTTTCTCCGGATACGTCTACTTTTTCCGCTGCATACGCATAAAAGTATCCGGCTCGACTTCTTCGTTTACCTTAAGCCTTACTATACTCTGCGGTCTGTTCGCCACTTCGAGCTCGTTACCGTCGGCGTCCTCCATATATTCTATCGTCTGAGTAAAGAATTTCCCGTACGGTCTTAAGAATTCGACCTCGGAGCCCTTAAAGAACCTGTTCTTCTGAACGATCTCCGCCATCTTCGTTTCAGGATCGTACTTTGTTACGACGCCGACCATATCGTACTCCCTTATATACGAGCTGCTCTCATAATGCTGCTCGCTCCCGCCCGGCTTTCCGAAATAGAACCCGGTCGTATAGTCGCGGTGGCTGACCTTTTTAAGCTCGGCGAGCTGTTCGGGATCGAATTTATAGCCCTCGGGGTCCTCAAAATAAGCGTCTATCGCTGTGCGGTAAGCTTTTACGACCGTCGCTACGTAAAACTCAGACTTAACTCTCCCCTCTATCTTAAAGCTGTCAAGCCCGGACTCGACCAGCTTATCTATGTGCTCGATCATGCAAAGATCCTTGGAATTATATATAAACGTTCCTCTTTCGTTCTCAAACACAGGCATATACTCGCCCGGTCGCTGCTCCTCCATAAGGAAATATTTCCATCTGCACGGATGCGAACACGCTCCCTGATTGCTGTCTCTCGCGGTCATATAGTTACTGAGCAGGCACCTGCCCGAGTAGGATATGCACATCGCCCCGTGAACGAACGCCTCGAGTTCAAGATCGGCGGGAGTCTTTTCGCGTATTGTTTTTATCTCGTCAAGCGACATCTCGCGGGCTAAGATCACCCTTTTTGCGCCTAATTTATACCATTCGAGCGCGCTTCGGTAGTTGACGTTATTCGCCTGAGTGCTTATATGTATATCTATTTTCGGCGCGATCTCCTTAGTGACCGCGAACATTCCGAGGTCGGACAATATTACCGCGTCGAAACCGAGATCCTTTACCTCGTTTAAATATTCGGCGTACTTCTCAATATCGTCGTTATGCGGTATTATATTCGCGGTGAGATATACTTTCTTCTCTCTATTATGAGCGTATTCCAATCCTTTTTTTATATCCTCTATACTAAAATTATCGGCCGCGGTCCTCAGCGAGAACTCCTCACCGCCTATATACACAGCGTCCGCGCCGTATGTGATCGCCGTTTTGAGTTTGCTCAGGTTCCCCGCCGGCGCAAGCAGCTCTGGTTTATTCACACGCCGTCCCTCCTATCGTTAAAATTTGTCGCGGATCGATCTTTCCGCCGCAATGCGCGGGGAGTTTCTCCGTAAGCGCTATTTTTATTCGACAAACGGCAAAATTATCATTTCTCCGCATTAGACGCCTGAAGTATTCCGATCCAACACTATATTATACAACTTATTTATAAAATTACAAGTGGTTTATCGAGGCTTGGCTGGATAAAATTACATATCCCCCTGTACAACCTTGATAAACCACTATTAAGTCCAATATTTTATTGATTAATACGCTACCCCGAAGTAATCGCAAATACCTCTCGTTATAGCTTCAGCATAAAGTTGCTGACAACCGCTGTCCGCAAGTATCGCCGCGTCCGAAGCCGTATCTATAAACGCCGTCTCCAGCAAAACGGAAGGCATATCGGTATATTTTAGAACCGCAAAACCGGCTTCTTTTATACCCCTGTTGCTAAGCCCCAAAAGATTCGTAACATATCCTTGGATATTCTTAGCCAAAGCCGCGCCGCTCGCGCTGTTATAATAGTAATATGTTTCCGTTCCGGTTCCGCCTCCGGCGTTGCAGTGTATCGATACAAACAGATCGGCGCCCGCGTTGTTCGCTATATCCGCTCTTCTTCTAAGACTTGCGCTTACCGACTCGTTAGATACGTTATCGTATACGCTGTTTCTGGTCATTATTACCGTAAAACCTTTAGACTCAAGTAAAGGTTTTACTTTTTCCGCTATATAATATGTAATATCCTGCTCTCTGATACCGTTTCCAACCGCTCCGGTATCGACGCCGTTATAGTTATGTCCCGGATCGATAACGATCGTAAGTCCGTTTGACGCCGTCTGGCTCGTCTCAGGCGCGTATACGGGCTCTTGAGTAGGTACGGGAGTCGGATCCGGCGTCGGCGCTATCGTAGGCTCCGGAGTTGGAACCGCAGTCGGCATGGGAGTCGGATCCGGCGTCGGCGCGGCTGTAGGAGCCGCCTCTTCACTGAATATATCAGTCTTATCTTCCGTATCTACAATACTGCTGCCAACGTCCGCGCCGCTCGTGTTGCCAAGCCCGCTGTTAGTAAGATCGGACGCGTCTATCGTCTGATCCTCTTCCGTCTCAAAAACGCCGTCGTTTATCAGATCCAACGAATTATATACCATCTGAGCCACAAACGCTCTGTTCGCGCTCTCGCCTATATTCTTCTGAGTTCCCTCAAGCAAATCGTATTTATCGGCGACGCTTATGTAACCCGAATACCAGTACGGACCGACCGCTCTAAGACTCTCGTCGCCGGTCCCGGTCGAACAAACCACCATCTTAACAACCTGTTCGTAAGTGACCGGATCCGCGGGTCTGAACGTACCGTCCAGCATACCGTTTATATATCCGTTTTCATAACAAAACGATATGTATCCGAGCGCCCAATAATCGTCGCTGACGTCCGGAAACGGAACCGATTCAGCCGTGTAATAATCGGCGTTGTAACCCATCGCCCTCGACAAAAACGCGCAGAACTCCGCGCGGGTCGTCTGAGCCGAAGGAGCAAAATTACCGTCTTCTCTACCTTGTATTATCCCCATATTGCTTAACGTGTCCACCGCCGTATAATACGACGCGGTAATCGGCACGTCTGAAAATTCTTTTGCGCTGATACTGCTTGGAATAGCAAATATTAACATAGAAAGCGCTATAACCCCCAATGTTAATAATATGTTTTTCCTCAAAATAATCACCTCGTAAATTTTTTACAGCCGACCTCTCGCCGCCCGTTTTTCTATTGAAATTTTTAGTTTGTGCGTTAAAACTGTACATTTAGTATAACACCTGAAACATTTTAAAGTCAAGCAAATCAGCTTTTTTTTACACTTTATTCATTGATTATTAAAAGTCCCGCAATATTTTTTAGCGTTTTTTCATTAAAAACGTGTTCTTTGACCAAACTTAAGCAACTATATATTGTGGTTTTATATTTACAATTTCAATATATTGTGGTTTTGATCTCCGTAACATTCCTGATATTATTTTGTAACACAATTGTAATATTAATTTTTGTAACAATTTTCCATTTTGGTGAAAATGCACAAAACAACAAATGTAATACGGCGTACAGCCGCGAATAAAACGTTTTATCATAGCTAAATCAAGCGGCGGGGCGCCCAAACCGCCGCTTCATGTAAACGGACGCGGCGTCGGCAAACGTCAGCTCGGCGCCCGGTTATAGGAAAATCGAGTATACAGTGGTAAAAAGTCCTGCGAGGCAGATAGCGATACCGCTCATCGCGCCCTCGACGTCGCCCATCTCGAGCGCCTTGCTGGTTCCGAGCGCGTGGGAGCAGGTTCCTATGCCCACTCCGGCCGCCGCTTTATTATGTATCTTAAACAGCTTCACAAAAGTAGGGGCGCACACCGCGCCCATTATTCCGGTTATCATCAGCGCGGCGACGGTTATCGAAGGCATGCCGCCGGCGCTTTCCGAGATCGGTATAGCTATCGCGGTAGTGACCGACTTTGGAGCGAGCGACGCGGTCAAACTTTCGTCGAAGCCGAACATATGGCAGAGGAATACGACAAATACCATAGAGACCAGCGAACCTACCGCCGTTCCTATTATCACCGGAAGCCAGTCTTTTTTAAGAAGCTGGATCTGGTCGTATATCTTGACCGCAAGTACTGCGGTTGCCGGACCCAGGAACAGCTCGACGCAGCTTCCGCCTATGTCGTAATTTTCGTATGGAATGTTAAAAACCAACAAAACCAGCACGATGAGCGCATCCGATATAAGAACCGGATTTACAAACGGAGTCCCGGTCTTTTTGTTCAGCCATACGCCGAGCATATACGTAAATATTGTGAGCGCTATCCCAAACGCCGGAAGCGCGGAAATTTCTGTAATCAACTCGATATCGATCATTGTACGCAGCCTTTCTATTCTATTATATATATCGTTATATTTGACCGGCTACCGGCCGAGACTTTAGCTCTCCCGACGCTTAAGCCTTCTGTTTTTCAGCCCGCTCTGTATCTTCATCACGGCTATGACCGTATACGCGGTCGCCGCGAAGGTCACGACCGTCGAGAGCAGACATATTACGAGTATCCCGACAACGTTTGATTTCACCGTATCAAACACCGTCATTATCTCGACGCCGGACGGCACAAAGAAAAAAGCCATGTTATCCAGCAAATATCCGCTCGTAGTCCTGATCTGGTTCGGCTTCAATATTTTAAGGATAAAACATAAGAACAGCAGAACCATGCTGACCACGCTGGCCGGCGTCGGTACGGGAATCAGCGCCGATACCGCGCTTCCCGCAATGCATATCAAAAAAATTATCGCTATTTCTTTAAGAAGTCTCAATTTTAAACCTCCCGCCAATAAACAGTCGCCGCGCTCGTCTTTCCGCCGGTCGCAGGACTCGGGCGGCGCGGCTTTTAAACGCTCGTAAAACGCGCTTTTCTGATTATACATCATCGTTAAAATCATGTAAATAAAATATTCGACAAGATTTGCGTTAAATATTTCTGAAACATATGTATATTTTTCATCATTTATATTCATATTCGCCTCAAAACCAGTATAATTACTCAAACAAAAAATACGCCCGCGCCGGGACGAGCGATCGTCTCTAAAGCGCGGACGCAAAACGTTAACTATTAAATTCGAATCGATATAAAACGCAAGCGGCGTATTACGAAAGCTCGAACGCGCCGGTATAAAGCTGATAATACCTGCCCTTCTGGGCTATCAGTTCGTCGTGACTTCCGCGTTCTATTATCTCGCCCTGTTCCAGAACCATGATAGCGTCCGAATTTCTTACGGTCGACAGTCTATGGGCTATAACGAATACCGTTCTGCCCTTCATAAGACCGTCCATACCCTTTTCTATAAGCGCCTCGGTACGCGTGTCTATAGAACTGGTCGCCTCGTCGAGTATCAGAACCGGCGGGTCGGCTACCGCCGCGCGGGCTATCGCTATAAGCTGTCTCTGTCCTTGGCTCAGATTCGCGCCGTCCGAGGTCAGCATGGTATTATAGCCGTTGGGAAGATGTGTTATGAACCAGTGCGCGTTCGCAAGCTTCGCCGCTCTTATTACCTCGTCGTCGGTCGCGTCGAGCTTACCGTATCTGATATTGTCCATAACGGTTCCCGTGAACAGATGCGTATCCTGAAGTACGATCGAGAGCGTGTGTCTCAAATCGTCCTTTTTTATCTTATTTATATTAATGCCGTCGTATCTGATCTTACCGTCGGCGATGTCGTAGAAACGGTTTATCAGATTGGTAATAGTCGTCTTACCCGCTCCGGTAGAACCGACGAACGCGATCTTCTGCCCCGGTTTTGCATGGAGCGAAAGATCCTTAAGCACCATCTTTCTGCCGTCGTAACTGAAATCAACGTGATTAAGCTCGACGTCGCCCTTGATCTCTTTGTACGTGATACTGCCGTCGCCATGTCTGTGTTTCCAAGCCCAACGTCCGGTTCTGTGAGCGATCTCTGTAATGTGTCCGGTCTCGTCGTCGATAACGGCGTTGACCATCTGAACGTATCCGTCGTCTACCTCGACATCCTCGTCGAGCACGTTGAATATACGTTCCGCGCCGGCTAACGCGTTAAGTATTACGTTTACCTGCTGCGAGATCTGCGTTATCGGGTTCGAGAAAGACCTCGTATACTGCAAAAACGCTACCAGAGAGCCTACGCTCAGCGCCAGCAGTCCGCCGTCGACGTTTCCGCTGAATATGGTGATAAGGGAGCCGACTATCGCTATGACCACGTATTGTATATTAGATATATTAGCCATTATCGGCATCAATATGTTTGCGAATGTGTTCGCGCTCGCCGCCGAATCTGCAAGCTCGTCGTTTTCCTTATCAAAATCCTCTTTTGCTTCCTTTTCGTGACAGAATACCTTTACGACTTTCTGACCCTCTATAAACTCTTCAATGAAGCCGTTGGTAGAACCCAAAGCCGCCTGCTGCTTCTTAAAGAAGAAGGACGATTTCGAACCTATGAGCTTGGTTACAACTACCATTACGCCGAGAAATACCAGCACCAACAGCGTAAGCAAAGGGCTGAGTATCAGCATCATTATAAACACTCCGATAACGGTCACCGTCGAGTTTATGACCTGCGAAAAACTCTGCGAAAGCATCATTCTGACCGCGTCCGCGTCGTTGGTAAAGCGGCTCATTATGTCGCCGTTTGAGTTGGTGTCGAAATATTTTATAGGTAGTTTCTCTAAGTGCTCGAACAGATCCGTCCTGATCTTATACAGCGTGCCGCAGGATACGTCCACCATCAAGCGGTTGTACGCCCATGTCGCGAACGCTCCGGCTACGTATATAAACAGCATCGCAAGTATTATCCCTATAAATGGCGCCAGATTTACGTTCTCCTGCCCTATAAAGGGCGCTATGTAATCGTTTATTATCGGCCTTAGGAAATATGTCCCCGCCACGTTAGCGGCGGCCGAGATCAAAATAGCTAACACAGTCAGAACAAGTTTAGACCTGTACTCGCTCATATAGCTTACTATCCTGCCGAAGGTCTTTTTGGTATTTTTAGGTCTGGCCGTTCCACGGCCTCTTCCACCCATTTGTGGTTGTGGAGGCATATTATTCAACTCCTTTCTGCTGCGATTCGTAAACTTCTCTGTAGATCTCGTTAGTCTCAAGCAGTTCGTCGTGCGTTCCGACCGCGTTGATTCGTCCGTTATCCATTACGACTATCTTATCCGCGTCCATTATCGACGTCACGCGCTGCGCTATTATTATCGTAGTAGTATCCTTAAGCTCTCTTGCGAACGCCTCGCGGATCTTCTTGTCGGTCGCTGTATCAACCGCGCTCGTACTGTCGTCCAAGATTATTATCCTCGGCTTTTTAAGCAAAGCTCTCGCTATACACAATCTCTGCTTCTGACCGCCGGATACGTTAACGCCGCCCTGACCGAGCATAGTATCGTATTTATCAGGGAACGACATAACAAAGTCGTGCGCCTGAGCCGCCTTACAGGCCTCGATTATCTCTTGATCCGTGGCGTTCTCATTACCCCACTTAAGATTATCCTTTATCGTTCCGCTAAACAACACGTTCTTCTGCAGAACCATCGCGACCTCGTCTCTGAGGTTCTTGATCTTATACCTGCGCACGTCGTGACCGCCGACTATGACCGAACCGTCGGTTACGTCGTAAAGCCTCGGTATAAGCTGTACCAGAGACGACTTGGACGAACCCGTACCGCCTATTATACCTACGGTCTCGCCGGATTTTATCTCCAGATTTACATACCTGAGCGCGCAGCTCGAAATATCTTTATGATAGCTGAACGCTACGTTCTCGAATCTTACCGAGCCGTCTTCGAGTCTTAAATACTCGTCGCCATTATCGTCGGTTATATCTATCTCCTCGTTCATAACTTCCACGATTCTGTCGCCGGACGCCTTTGAATTTACCAGCATGATGAATATCATCGAAACCATCATCAGCGCCATAAGGATCTGGGTAACATATGTAATAAAGCTGATGAGCTGACCGGTCTGCATGTCGCCGACGATTATCATGTTTCCGCCGAACCATAATATCGCGACTATACACGAATATATAACGAGCTGCATTATCGGCATGTTGGTTATTATAAGTTTCTCAGCCGCTTTCTGCGTATCCATTACGCCGCCCGCCGATTCTTTAAACTTCTCGTCCTCGTAGTCCTCGCGGACAAACGCTTTGACGACGCGTATCGCGGACAGGTTCTCCTTTACCCTGTTATTCATTCCGTCGATCCTATCAAGCATGATCCTGAATTTCGATATTGCTTTTTTCGAAATAACAATTACCGTAACGCCCAGGATCGGGATCGCCACTACAAAGATCAGCGCCAGCTCCGCATTGATGCTGACCGCCATTATAAGCGCCATGATAAACATTATCGGCGCGCGGACGCACATTCTTAGAATCATTTGCGCCGCGTTCTGAATGTTTGTGACGTCGGTAGTCAGCCTCGTGACCAAAGAACCCGTGCTGAATTTATCGACGTTAAAAAATGAAAAGTCCTGTATCTTATAGAACAGCGCCTTCCTGATATTCGCGGCGAAGCCCGTCGCGGCGACGGCGGCGGTCCTTGCGGCTCCCGCTCCGAACATCAGAGATAAAAACGCCATTAAGACCATAAGTCCGCCGGTTCTGAGCACATATCCCATATCCTGATTGGCGATGCCCACGTCGACCAGATTCGCCATGATCATCGGTATAGTCGTCTCCATAACGACCTCGCCCACAATCAAAAGCGGAGACGCAATAGAATACTTTTTGTCCTTGGCGGACATACATGATACCAATTGCTTTATCATTCATTCTCCTCCTTGCTTTAATAATGTTTTATAATATATTAAATATTTTTTGACAGCTCTTGATGCTCGATCAATTCCTGCTCTAAGTTATCCAATATCTTATCGAGTATACGGCATAGATCCGCTCGCTCCTCGTCGGTCAAACTTCCAAAAATCTTTATATCCGCCGAGTCGAAACTCTGCCTGGTATCTTCGACGATCTTTTCTCCAAGCTCCGTAAGATTTATCCTCTTACAGCGAAGATTGTTCGGGTCCACGGTCTTTTTAATGATCCCGGCCTTCTCCAGCCGCTTCGTGGACAGCGCCACCGACGCCGGACTTACGTTCAGAGCGTCCGATATTTCAATCTGAGTGCAGTTTTCGTTCTTGTTAACATATTGAATGATCGGCATTTGGCTAAACTGTACCTGATCGCTCCCCAAGTCGGCCGCGATCATGTTTCTGCGCATAATATGAAGTTTATCCATCCTCCGCATTATATCCATGTATGGATTCACCTTTTTCACCTCTCTATTCAATAATTTCTTACGCTTTCGCTAACCTATATTCTATTTCTATTCAAAAATAATTAAATCCCATCATAATTATGACAGGAATCCCCCATATTGTTTAATAACGCCTTAAATAAATATTAAATTTATGTTACGTGTTTAACTATCATGCGCTTAATTGTTAGCCGCTTAATTATTATATCAGGATTATATTAGAAAGTCAACATATCGAATAAAATAATATTACACAAAATTACTTCGAGAATAATCAAAAAAATCGGGCTTGCATACAAACATACAAGTCCGACTCAATTTATTCAATTCATATTCCGCGCTACTCGCTTAAAACGCCGTCGTGGGAATTCATATACGGTCTCAGCCGCTCCTGATCCCAGACGAACAGCCTGAGCTCGTCGCCTTCGCGGACGATATCGCCGTAACTGATATTGACCGGCTTGAACGCTCCGGCCGTATCGTCGTATTCGACCTTCGTCTCTATTATTCCTACCAAGAACTCCGCTCCGTCATCAGACTTTCTGTATACGCCCGCATAGACGGTCGGATTTTGATACTCCTCGGCCTCGCCCGAAAGCTCTACCGTGATAGTCTTCGCACCTTCGTCGTTAACTATCTCAATTTGCGACGCTTTAGACTCTATCGTCGTGTCAGAAACTACAATAAAACTATTTAAACCGCTGAAGCTCGCGCTCTCTCCGTTTATAAGCAGGTCGTATATCTCATAGCCGTTTTCTGCTAAGACCTCGTAATAGATCCGCGTCCCGTAAGGGATCTTCTCCCCAATATCGAGCGGCGTCTTGTTTTCATCGCTGTAGAAGCTGACCGCCGCGCCTTCGATTCGTTCAACAGTTACCTTGTATACGATCGGAGCGAACTCCGCCCTTACGCTTATACTCTGCGCTCCGGCCGGGATATCCAGAGAATACGCTCCGTCCACGGGTTCTATAGCCGTATACTCGCCGCCGTCTACCGAATATTCGAGGGAGCTCAGCTCATATCCCTCGTCTGCCTGCGGCGTAATATACGTCCTGCTTCCCGCGGGTATTTCCGAGATCTCGGCTCCGCTTTTGTTCGTCAATTTAAAACTTCCGTTTTCGGTCGGCTCCTTTATCAGGCTTACAATTTCCGGCTCGCTAACGGCGTTTTGCGTATACGTTTTTATACACATGATCGAAGAGTTGCTCTCTGCAAGATCGCTCCAACCAAAACCGCTCATACTCGCAGCGCCTTCTTTATTATTCATTATAAAATAAGACCTGATCCAATAGCTCGCTCCGCTCTGCAGATCTACGTCCGCGTAACCATCGACGCTTCTGCTTACAGGCATCGACAGCGTCTCTCCGTCCGTTAAAGCGTATCTGATATAAACGTCGTAATATCCGTTTACTTCCACAGGCTCGCTAAGCTCTATAACATAATATCCGCTGTTTTCAAAACTGACAAACTCAGTCTCGTTTCCGTTCGCGTCGATAAGAGTCTCCGCCGCAAACGACTTTTCATCGGTAATATTCGGCGTCTCCGTCTGCGCTCCGTTTTCATCCTCCGCACCGTCGTCTACCATAACGCTGATCTCGGCGTCGCTGTTGACCGCCAAAGCTATAGCTTTGACGTATTCGGTTCCGCCCGACTGAGTCGAGTACCTGTTCGCCGCATACGTCCGGCCAATTTTCGCGTTAACCCCAAACGTAACGCCTCCGGTATATCCAAGCGGATCGTACTGGGCTATATTATCTACCTCGTCGGCCTCCAGCCCGGACATATCGTACGCGGAAGATCCCATTCCGAAGTTGCTGTCGTAATACGAGATATATTCATATCCGCCGTCTCCCCAAGCTTCTCCCCAGCTGTTCTTGACTATCCAGGCTCCGTCGCCCGCAGGACGGTTTTCAGGATTGAAGTTCGACGCCGGGTAATTATCGTCCCAGCCGACGAGCGTGACCGCGTGATTAGGCGATAAGTTATTTTCAACGACAACCTCCTTGGTTCCGTCGCTGTAGCTTCTTATAACGACCTTGAACAGATCGCTTTTTAAGGGATCGTTGTTTAGCCTGTAGCAATACGCGGCCGTATCCTCGTTATAAAAATCCGTATAGTCGGCCGTCTGACCTATCTGAGCCGCCTCGTATGAATAATAGTTGACCGATACCGCGCCGTATTCCAAAACCGCGTCCTTGAGTGCGATTACGACGTTCTCGTTCATTCGCCAATCTATACCGTAGTACACCGTCATGCTTTCATCAACCAACGGAACCGCCTTTCCCGTCGTATCGCCGGAATTCGTTATCCTTACCGACGACGCATATGGGACATCCATCCTCTCCGCATCCCTTATCGTAGAATAATCCACTCTTTCGGAAGCGTTATATGCGTCGTACGCCGACTCGTCGAACTCGGATACCGCGGCCGGACCGTCGCCTCTGAGCAGATACGCCTCGGTCATATTATTGTTTCCGCCGCTTTCGAGCTTAAACGTCTCATGCGCGGCGCTCTCGTCGGCGCTCGCATTCAGCGCGGACGCCATATGATACTCTGACGGCGTATCCGCCGCGGTCTCGTCGTCTTTTTGATAAGCTCCGATTTCAGAATAATCTCCCGCGCCTTCCATTGCAAGCTGGAACTCCAGCGCGCCGAGCGACGAAAACGCCCAGCAGTCGCCGTCGAGCCCCTGGTCGCGCACCGCGGGCGCGCCGCTTATACTTTCAGCAGAGTTGTACCTTTCAGGAAAATCTTCAGCAAGCGTCGCCGAATCGTCGTAGGATACGCTAAGCTCGAACGGCGCGGGAATTATCTCGCCGTATTCGGCCTTATTCTCCAAATATTCCACGTATTCGTCAGAATACCCGGATTCCGTAAGCTCCGTCTCAACATAAACCTCTTCCTCGGCCGCAAACGCGGGAAATGTGAAAAGACTTTCCAAAACCAACGCCGCCGTCAACGCCGCGGCAAAACTCAAACGCAACTCTTTTCCCATATTAAAGAGCCTCCAATTGAATATATTTTTTATACAATCTAAATTTCGTAAATTCTAAAAAGAACAAAAAACTATTTATGCTATTCATAATTATGATAACATCATTTTACATAAATTTAAAGATGGCGTTTTAAATAAAATACCTCCGTTTTTATGTAAATTTTATAGACAAAATAGACTTAGACGCCCAAATAAAAAACGGGATTATGTCGCAAATCCCGTCGAATATCAAAACATACGCGAAATTATTCGCAGATCTGTTTAACAAACTCGATAAAATCTCTCGTAGAGCGCGGCTTGCCCAAGAATCTTGCCGCCTGCTTGCAGAGGATCCTTCGCTCGTTGTTTATAAGCATCTCGTACACCGCCTCGTCGAGCGGAAAGGTCTTGCTCGCCTTCACCGCGACCCCGGCGTTTAATAAAAACTCTACGTTTCTGTCTTCCTGTCCCGGAATTGGATTGTTTATGATAAGCGGTATCCGCTTGGCGAGCGCCTCGCTGGTCGTGAGTCCGCCCGGTTTGGTTATCATACAGTCGCACGCGTCCATAAAAACGTCCACGTTGTCTACATACCCAAAGCTGTATAGCCTTTTACTGAGTTTCAGCCTGTCGATCTTGTCCTTCATCTTTTTATTATTGCCGCAAATTACCGCTATCTGAAAATCCAAATCCAGATTATCGAGCTGAACTATCTCTTTTTCTATATTGCCGTAGCCCATGCTCCCGCTCATGACCAAAATTGTCGGCTTATCCTCGATTCCAAGCCGTTCCCTGGCCTCTTGTTTATTCATTTTCTTTTCAAATTTGGGGCTTATCGGTATCCCGATCGGCAGAAATTTGGATTCCGGAAATCCTTTTTTCATACCTTGAATAATAAGGATCTCGCTGGCTATCGCATAGTAGTCGAGATCCGAATCCTCCCAATACGGATGAATCGTAAAATCCGTCACTATACCGATAGTTTTTGCGCGCAGGTCGTGTTTGCTCTTGATATAAGTGACCAGGAGCGCGGCGAATATATGCGTGCAGACGATAAAATCCGGATCTTCGTCTTTGAGAAGATCTATAAGCTTCCTTGCAAGCGCCGAATTCGTCAGTCGCTGAAGTCCTTTTACGCCGATATCCGACTGTCCCGAACGCATTTCAGCTATCCTGTACGCGCCCCCGTAGATCTTCGGGATCGCTTTGGTGGACATTAAATATATGTTGTTTATCGCCTCGGACAGCATTGGATTAATATATTCGTATACGTCCATATATTTACATTCTATCTTATTACCGTCATTGTCCTCGGTCAGCTTAAAATTATCGCATAACACCTTCGCCGTCTGGTTATGTCCCTGACCCGCCGTTATCGAAAAAATCAATCCTTTCACTTAGAACCCCCTGTTTGCACATGCGTCGGTATAATCCACATCCGTTGCCGAAGCTTACATGCTAACGGCCGCCGACGGCTCGAGAAAATATAGGTATCTCTCTTTTACGGGAACGTCGAATATCTCCGAGATCCCCCGCGAGTAATACTCGATCTGCCGGCTGTAGACCTTCGACCGCCGCTTAACGTCGTATCTGCTTACGTTATCCGTCTTATAATCTATCAAAACTATGCCGTCCTCCTCGAAAAAGAAGCAGTCGGCGATCCCCTGAAGAAGCAGCGGCGCGTCCGTATCCAGCTCAGGGTATATCTCTTTAGCCTTGATCCTGACGTAGAACTTAAACTCGTTCTCCACCCTTTCAGACTTTTTAAGACGCTTACCGAGACCCGATCCGAAAAACGAATATATGGATTTCGCGCTCACAACGCTCCTCTGTTTATTATTAATTATACCATTTTGGATCATCTCGTCAAGCTGTTTCTCTATCTCCTCCAAAGTATCCGTCCTGTGAATATCGATATGCTGTATGACGTAATGGGTTATGCTTCCCCTTGATTTGGAGTCGATCTCGTCCGCCGATCTAAAAGACGCGTCCCCTATCGGCTTTATGACCGGAACGTATTCCGACTCGGGCGCCGCTATACTCTTTACCTCGCTTACCGACATCTTAACGGGTATTGCCGCAAGTTCGGGCGTGGGATATCTGTACTCGAGCCTCTCGCGAAGCTCTTCCGTCAGTCCGCGGCTCTTGCCGTCGGGTTTATCCGCAATTTTCGCGCTCTGTTCGGAAGCGTTTTCCTTGTTTTCCTCAACCTTTTCCGCTTCATGATCCAAAGGCGCCGTCTCGTGGTTTACATATTTAAACTCAAAATCGAAATCCATATTCTTATCGTCCGCGGCATCGAATGAGAGCGTGTTTTTAAGCCCGCCCGCATCCTTGTGCCGGGCAAGCGCGGGCAGCGTCCAGTCTCTGAGCGTACAGTAGCGGTTTATGAAGACCGGCGAAAGCGCTCCGTCCGGAGTATATACCGCCTTTTCCCAACCGTTTCCCCGCGACAGCTTCCGCGCCGAAAATATCAGCTTCTCCTTGGCTCTGGTCGCCGCCACATACAGCAGGCGCATCTCCTCCGCCGTGTTCTCCCGCTTTTTCTGAGCCTTTATCAGCGCCTTCATAAGCCCGGGATACCTGACCCTGAGCGACGGATCGACGTAGTCGAGGCCTATCCCCAGATCCTCATGCCAGACTATCTGCGCCCTATCGGCGACGGACGTATCCATATTCGCGACGAACACGACCGGATACTCAAGACCCTTGGATTTATGTATCGTAACGATGTTAACGGCGTTTATATCCTCGCCCAGCAGTTTGGCCGGTGTCAAGTCGGCCTCGTCCTTTATACTATCGATATACTTCATAAAATTGAACAGACCGCTCATAGAACCGCGCTCAAACTCGGCGGCGCGCTCGAACAGCAACTTCAAATTGGCAGCCGCCTGCTCCCCGCCCGGCGCGGCCGACGCTATAGCGCCGTAATTTAGGTCGTTTACTATCTTCCAGACTATCTCGTCGATCCCCATGTACTCGGCCTCGTCTCTGAGCTTATTCAGGACGTCCAAAAATTCCGCAGCCTGTTCCATACCGCCCTCAGCCGCTTCCACGACCGCGTAATAGAAATTACCGTTTCTTTCAGCCATGCGTATCTCGGCCAGCGCGTCCGGCGTAAAAGCGAATATGGGCGAACGCATGACCGCTATCAGCGGAACGTCCTGAAGCGGATTGTCTATTATCCTCAAAAAGTTCATGACCGTCATGACCTCGACGGAGTCGAGATAGCCGCGCCCTTTCTCGCTGCGTACCGGTATCCCGTAGTCCTCGAATATCTGCTCGAACACCGGCGCGGCGGCGCCGACCGAACGCATCAATATTGAAATATCGCCGTATTTGATCCGCCTCTTCTCGCCGGTCTCCTTGTCGTATACCCTCGTTTTTTCGACGTTTACCATATCGTATATGCGTCTCGCTACCGTCTCGGCCTCGAACATATACTTGTCATAACCCGAATACTTCTCCAACTCGTAGTTCTTCGGGTCGCAATCGGTGAGCAAAAGTTCGGTGCGGCAGTCGTCCGTATCCTCGCCCAGATATCCGGCGGAGAATACCAGCCTCTCGTCCTCGCCGTACTCGGTGTCGCAGGTACGCTTGGACATGAGCTTCTCGAATACGCCGTTTACCGTATCGACTACCGTCTTTCGGCTCCTGAAATTATTCGTAAGGCAGATCAATCTCCCCCCGTCGCCTTTTCCGTAGCGTTCGTACTTCTCGGCGAACAGCTTTGGCGACGCGTTTCTGAATTTGTATATACTCTGCTTCAGGTCGCCGACCATAAATATATTATCCCCTCTCGATAAGAGTTTAAATATAGTATCCTGAATATTATTGGTGTCCTGATACTCGTCCACAAGTATCTCTTCATATTTTTCCCTCAGCTTAAGCGCGATCCGGGTCGGATTTCCGTCCTTATCCGATATGAGATTTATAAATTCATGCTCTAAGTCGTTAAAATCAAGATAACCCTTTTCCCGCTTAAGCCGTATATGCCTTCGTCTCAGAGTCAACACGATATTTTTGAGCGTTTTGACCAGAGGATAGGTCTTTATATACCTATCTTCCAGCTCGCCTATCCCTATCGTTTTATATTTGCCGAACTCTTCGCTGAAACGCTTCTTCGCTATATCCCGGTAAAACTTTATCTGTTCCTGCGCCTCTTTTACATGATAGTCGTCGTCCTTCTTGACTCCCGGCAGACGGCTTTTAAACTTAAGCGCCCTTACCGCGTCCATAAACTCGCCGATCCCCTTTTCCGCGGCGGCGTACAGGTTTTCAAACCCTAATCTCTCCTCCGCGAAAAACGCGTGATGAGGTCTGTCTTTCTCAAAATTGTCGTCTACGATACGTTCTATATAGTCGTAACAATCCAAAAGCTCCCGCGCGGTTTTGCGTATCTCTCCGAGTATGAGCCGCTCCGCCTTCGTTCCGCTGAAGCCGCCGCGCGCGCTTACTTCCTTGTATATGTCTACCGCGTCTCTCAGCCAGCGATTTGGCGAAGCCATACTGTTTATAAACTTATATAAGCCGAGCGCGGTATCCCTTAAGTTCCCGTCGCTCTTAACTCCGCCGTAGCCCAAAACAAGGCCTCTAAACGACGGAAGATCGTCGATCCTTGAATAGTACCTCTCCAAAACGTCGTCGAGCGCGTCTTTTAAAAGTATCTCGTTTTCCGTCTCAGGGATTATTGAAAAGTCGGCAGGTATGCTCCCATCCGAATCTCCGACCGCGGAAAAAACGTTATTGGAGATCGTCTTCTTGCAAAACGAATGAACGTTGCTTATATCCGCCGCGCCCGCCTTCATGAGCTGTTCCTTTAAAAATTTATTTTCCGGATCCTTCCTCATCTCTTTTTCAAGCGCGGCCGTTATTTTCTGTTTCATCTCCGAGGCCGCCGCTTCGGTAAAGGTGAGAACCAGCAGCCGGTCTATCGGAACCGGATTTTCGGGGTCGGTTATCTTTCTGATCACCCGCTCGACCAACACGGCCGTCTTGCCGCTTCCAGCCGCCGCGCTGACCAGTATGTTCTCGCCTTTTGCGTTTATCGCCTCAAGCTGTTTTTCAGTCCAATTTACTCCCATATTACCACCGCCATAAATCTGTATATAAGAAAAACGCCGCTATACTCCTGAGCGCGCTACGCCCGAAAGTACTGCGGCGCCGCTTGACCTCTTTAACGGTCAAATAAACGACAAAGCTCCTCTGTAGAGCCGCAATATAAATAACAACAGCTCGGTCTACGTATTTTCACACTCCATTTAAAAACATAGATAGTTCCTTTTCTTTAAAATACGTATATCTTTCCTAGATAGACCTGCGCGCCTCCGCGGATCGCGGCTATTCTTCAACCTGCGATATCGAAACTATCTGCCCGTTTGTATTGGCGTACTTAAAGTTCATATTAAACGTCGATCCTGCGCCTAAATATGTATTGGTCGACGTATAATATCCAAGCGCGTTTACTTTACCGTCAACTCTGATCGTGACGTAAACGTCGTATCTCTCGGGAACCTCTACCATCGTATACTGTCCGCTAACAAGAGATATTTCCATCTGGGCTGGCTGAGCGGAAACATCTACCACCTCGCCAAGATATTCTTTTGTATCCTCGTCGTAGACCGGTCCCAGCTTCTCGAGCGCGTCAATAGTGAAATTCCTTACGCTCTTGACCTCGTAAACATACTCAATAGACGCTGATTCGGACGACGCCGCCGCGTCGCTGTTAGATGTGAATCTCGCGTACACTCCGATAGCGAGCGCAATGATTATAACGACAACGATTATATCAATAATACTTATTTTCCCAAATAATTTACCGTCTTTATTAAGCATCGCTTCCGTCCTCCTCCGACTCTAAATCTACTCCGGTGATATATCCGTATCCTGCCCAACCGCGGCTTCTTATCGCGTCAGAAACTCCTACTCTGAGCGGAACGCCGTCGACTTCGATCTGCGAACCCGTATCAACCGCGTCGACCGCAACGTCGATATATATATCATATTTATCAGGTATCACGCTTATATTCGCCGCGCCGCTGTTTAAATCGTACGCTACCGTCTCGGCAGGTTCTACCGTCACTTTAGATACCGTTCCTCTCGCTTTTTCTCTGACGCCGATGGTAACCTCGTCGCCTTCCTTGGGAAGCTCGGTCAAGTACTCGTCCTCGTTTGCAAGCTCTATCTGCACGATTCCCTTAGAAGCTGTGCCCGAACCGGTATTTCCCGGCGTAAGGGTCTTAAAATACAGTATGCCCACGGCTATAACGGCTATTACCGCTATTATTATCAACGCGTCTATAGCGTTAAACTTTGCTTTCATCTGCTGTTACCTCCGTTATTTTTTATTGATTTATATAACTGATTATATATCTCTTCTATTTTTCTTGCGTTCGCTTCAGATGTAAAAGTCTTTGCATATATCTCAAAACAGTTTTGGCTTATCCTGGAATACAGTTCGTCGTCCGAAGCAAGTTTCTCTATTCTGTCGGCAAGCGCTTTAGAATCATGAGTCGGGACTAAATACCCGTTTACTCCGTCCTTGATCACTCCGGGATTTCCGCCGAAGTCGGTTACCACCGCCGGCTTGCCGAGGCTCATACCCTCGAGCAGCGAAAGACTAGTCGCCTCAGTCCCGAACGAACAGTTGACCTGTATATCCATAACGTTCATCAGCGGCTCCACGTCGTTTAAAAATCCGAGCATAACGACCGTATCCTCAAGACCCTTTTCCTTTATCAGGCTTCGTATCTCGTCCTCCGTCTCGCCCGTACCGGCGATCAGGAACTTCATATCCAGACCGCGTTCTTTTATTATTTCGGCCGCCTCTACGAAATACTTATGCCCTTTAACTTTATTAAGTCTCGCGACTATCGCCGCCGTCTTCTGTCCCGGTCTTATCCCGTATTTCTCTTTCGCCTTGCTAAGTCTCTCCGCGTCGAACGGTTTTAAGGCGTCGACGCCGTTGAGTACCACTTCTATTTTTTTCTCGTCCACTCCGGTAGCCGTGAGATTATCCTTCGCGGCTTCGGCCACCGCGATTATTCTATCCGCGGTATGGTTATTTATAAATCCGTTTATCAACTTTCCGACTCCTTTTGAGATTTTAGCCGGAGGCGGAAACACGCTGTGTCTCGTATAGACCGTCTTGATCCCGCACTGCTTTGCCGCCAGCCTTGCAGACATACTCGCATGGGTGTGGACTATATCCGGTCTGATCTGTTTAAACAGCCGTTTGAGCTTTGATACCGCTTTCAGATCGAGCGACTTCTCCGCCAGATCCTCAAGCTCATAGACCCTCGTTCCGAGCGCCTTTATCTCCGGTTTCAGCTTGCTGCCGACCGGGATTATGACCGACACGTCGAATTTGCTTCTATCATAAGACCTCAAAAACGTCAGTATGCACTTGCCCGCGCCGCCGATATTGGAATCGGACGAAACTTCGACGACCTTAATCATTCTCAGTTCCTCCTTCCTCGGCTTCGCTGTTTCTATAGGTATTCTTTGCTATGTATACGCAAGCCATTCCCAGGGCGAGCACATACCAGAATATCATAAATACACGGTAGTTATAGAAACAATTATCAAACATTCCCTGAAGCAGGAAACCTATAACTCCGGCGCCTATCGCCAGTATCATGATCGAAAATTTGTTGTTCTTTTTAACCGGCTTACCGTCTTCCACGCTTCCTTTATATGCGTTAAACCCTCCGGCCAGCTTTTTCACAAAGTAGAGACATACCAAAACAAAAGTCGATATTCCGACCACGCCGGTCTCCACCAGGATCTGCAGGAACATATTGTGCGAATGCGGCGCGACGATCCCGCTGTATGAATAAAATGGATAGACCTCTTTAAACGCCGACGAACCGAACCCGATCCCCGACAGCCAGAAATCCTTCATCATCGCCAACGAACCGAGCCAAATATATACGCGGTAAGAGGTCGACGAATCCTCCATGTTTCCTATACTGAGTATCCTGTTTATTATACTCTCCGGCAGGACCATCGGCAGAAACGGCAACGCTATGAGCAACAATCCCCACAGCTTTCCATAAGCGAACGTCACGAATACGGCCGCCGACAATACAAAGCCTATCCAACAACCGCGCGAGAAAGTCAATATCAATGTAACGAACATCACGCCAGCCATAAGGAGGCAGATTATCTTTTGTATCGGCTTGTCCTTCGCCCAGATCAGGCCGACGCTGACCGGAAGAACGAGCAGGATATATTCGCCCAGTACGTTCGGATTTTCAAGCGTTGAATACACGCGCATCTTAATATCGCTGAACATTTCCTCATCCATCCACGCCTGCGTAACATTCCAGCCAAACACATACTGAGCTATGCCGTAAAGGCAGACGAGGGTTCCGGATATAGCGAATATCGTCAGTATATCGAAAAGTTGTTTCTTAGTCTTTACCGTATTTATCACTACGAAGTAAAAGACCATAAACGCAAAGTATATACACCAAATGCTCAAACTATTGAACACCGCGAACGAGTTTATCACTCCGAATATATATACGACTATCAAACCTAAAATCAAAAAGCCCATGCCGTCGAACTTCCATTTAAAGCCCTTGGTAGTGATCGATTTCACTATCAGCGACATCAGACTTAAGACCGACATCCCGACCATGACCATAGTCGGTGCGAGGGGCGCTAAAAATACAGTAAAGTACACCCCGGCCTCGACCTTATACAAAGTAAGGAACACGCCGAAAAGACCGCATATCAAAAGCGCGGTATACAGAGGGTTTCCCAAAATTCCGCCCGCAGCGCCCGCGACCAGGCCGAATACTGCGGCGACAAATAGTCTTTTTTTACCGGCGGTCTTAGCGCCGTAAAATATCTTAAACGAAAATTCAATGCCCGTGAGATACGAAACCAGTTTGACCAGCGCGGAATCCTTTAAATATTCGGTCAGATTCACATCGAATATCGAGATCAAAGCGCCTATCACAATAATCGCGTATACGTAAAACGCGGGATAAGAACCGGTCGCAAATCCCGCGGCGCACAAGCCGACGCCTATACCGGCCGCTAAGATTCCGATAAACCTTGTGTTGAGCGCGAGCAAATTGTGCAGATAATAATTGCAAACTCTAACGGTCGCGCTGTCGTCTATGCGCTCTTTCAGTCTACAGCAGCTCTTTTCCTGCAAAAAACCGAGGAATGTAAAGATAGAACCGAGAACGCGTCCAGCCGCGCTCTTTTTGAGCGCCTCGTCGGAGAAGAATCCGCGCCTGAACAGACCGGTTATCCCGCTCCTGTTCCAAGCTCCGGCGATCGCGTCGTATATACGGCGAAGCAGTTTATATATCCCGCTCTTTTTGATTATTCCCCATATGAAAAACCAAACCGTCTGGAAATAACCCATGCTATTCATATTAAGCAACCTACTTTCTTTTTCATAGTCGTATGACTTTAATATCCGGCTCATACGCCGATAAAATGTCTGTATAAACCCCTCTCGTTCCGCGCGAATACGATATTTACGCCGCGCGCGTATCGAAGGACGATATATTCGCGCCAAGATATGGCGGCTAAACAAAAATTTTTATATCTAATCCCGTTTTAAAAGCTTCTCTCTCGCCGTTTTTATCTCAGTAACGCCGAGTATCCATGACAAAATCAAGTATACCACGCAAGCGGGAGCCGCCGCAATACACAATTTGACCAAAGTAAGTATCGTTCCGCTTCCAAATATAGGGTCAATTGCGACATATATCAACTTCGATACCGCAAACGCCGCCGCGCCCGAGATCAATATCTTCAGAATATTCGCGAGGAACCCTAAATTGATGATTCCCGGTCTGCGCTTGTTTATCATTATCATCAGCGCCGCCGCTATAGCGTTCGAACTTATGGCGCTCGCAAGCGCAAGCCCATGTATCCCTATACCCAGCGCAACGACAAATATCGCCGTGCAGGCTATGTTTACAATAACTCCGAATATCGAGGTATACATAGGAGTCTTTCCGTCCTGGATCGCATAAAAGCTCTTATTGAGCGCCTCGCATATGGCGTAGCCGACCATTCCCCACGAATAGAAGAAAAGCGCCGAACCTGTGATAGCCGTCGATTCTTCGGTGAACGAACCGCGCTCGAACACCACGCTTATTATAGGGTTGGAGAGCGCCAAAAACAGCGCCGAGACCAAGGCTATTATAAAGATTATCCATCCAACCGACATTCTGGTCGTCTCGGCGAAAGCTTCGTCGTTATCCCCCGAGCTGAGTCTCGACAGCTTAGGGAATATGAAATTGGTTATCGCATAAGCGAATATCCCGACCATGATTATATATATCTTATTCGCCCAGTTGAGCGCCGAAACCGCGCCGTCGCCGAGTCCGGAACCAAACGACATGTTTATCACGTTGCAAAGCGGCTGGACCCATGAGCTTATCAAAACCGGGATCGCAAGTTTTAGCGCGTCTTTTACATTCCCGTCTCTTAAATCAAACACCGCCCGATATTTAAACCCTGTCTTCTTAAGCCAGGGAAGCTGAAAGAACAGCTGAGCCGCCCAGCCGACGAGCATAGATACCGCGACGCCGGTAAGCCCCAGCTTATCCCTGAATATCAGCAGGTATGCTATCATGATCGCGTTGGACACCACGCTGATAAGGGACGGTACAGTAAACTCGCCGAACGACTGAAGTATCCCCACCACAACGTAAGCTGTAGCCGTGAACGCGATAGACGGGAACAGTATCCTAAGCAGTTTCGCCGTCTCCTCGATCTTTCCCGGAACCTCGGCGTATCCGGGCGCCATGACCCTTACTATAGGCTCCGCGAAAATTGAACCCAATATCGCGGCCAAAAGCGCGATCGAACAAACTATGGTTATAAAATTATTCGCGAAATGCATCGCGGCTTCTTTTCCGCGTTTTTCTAAATTTCTGTTGAATATCGGGACAAAGGTCGAAAGTATCGCTACTCCGAGCACCATATCGAAAAACAACAACGGTATCTGCGTAGCCGAATTTATCACGTCCGAAGCGTACCCCTGTCCGTAGATGCTCGCTATCAGCATCTCTCTAAGCAGACCGAGGAACTTCGCCAGCGTTATCAGTACGGCCATTATACTTATCGATTTAACGGCCTTTTTCCCCTTTTCAATTTTTGACATATATATCTACCTCGTTATTTTATAAGGACAGTCTTATTATAATCTGCGCGGAACTTCGATCGCCCTGCGCCGCGGCGCTGTAACGCGGCGGCGTTTGGAAACGCGTTATTCCTTACCGCTTTTCGTTTAACTAAAGAATTAAATCTAACCGGTTAAATTATTCGATTAATCCACGCCGAAAAACCGCATACGCAAGAGCCGCAAAGCGCGCTCCGCCGTTCTCCCTACGGCGATGCGAATTCTTCGCGCCGTCCGCTCTAATATATTGCGTTATATTTTTATATTATATATTAAGGGAACCTCTAAAAATTGATTCCCAATCATAATATTTTTCTATTTCGATTATTTTTTCAAAAATCAAGGCAAGAAATAGCCGATTGCCAT
>CAJFTO010000002.1 GCA_904419955.1 Candidatus Roslinia caecavium
TGGCTCTCGGTCCAGTCGTTTACATACGCCTCTATCCAGGTGTAGCCCGCCCATTCGCTGCTCTCTACTATATCGGTCTCGGACGCGCTTCCCATGCCGTTCGCGTTTTTCCAGTCCTCAGGGATCTCGAATACGCGGCTGGTCTCTTCCGTCTCTATCAAGCCGCCGGTCTCGTTCGCGTTGTTTACGATCCTGCCCGTACCGTTCTTAACGTCCGCGACTATTCTCGCGTCTATGCTGTCCCGTCTCGGCAGGGTAGCGCCCGCGTCGCTTAGTACTTCCTCGTACGCGTCCTCCGCGCTCTGCTCGGGCAGCGCGTATTCGCCCATATCTATAGGCTCGCTTAGCATATTGCCAAGTTCGCTTTTGTATACGCCGCTTAAATTATCATTGGTTACAGCCTCGTTCTCAAAAACGTAGTTGCCGGCGAAATAAAAATTCGATTTGCTTCTGTTTTCGTTATTGCTGACCTCAAACAGCCTGCCGAATAATTTACTCGCCGTTGAAGGTCCATGCTTATAATAATTATTAACCCAATTCACATTTGAAGGATTATATGTTTTGCTGTTATACGAATACGGCTCGGCTCCGTACGCCGAGTTGGTTATTCCCCAATCATATACGACGTTATTTCTGATATCCGTTCCGCGAAGCTCGCGGTCAAGTCTCGGACTTCTGCTGTCGTGATGGGCGAGCAGATTATGATGATAGCTGGAATCTGTTCCTCCCCATATCGCCCCGTAACCGTGCGCGCCCTTAAAATGATTCGACATCTTTAGGCTTTCCGCGCCTATGGTATTCTGGATAGTCAAATTACTGCCCTGCGTTCGGCTCTCGCTCGAACCGGCGTACAAAGTAAGGCCCTCGTCCACGCTCCAGCTCACGCTGCAGTGGTCGATTATTACATTATGATTCCAGCGGCCGCCCAGTCCGTCCGGCTCTCCGCCGTTTATATCTGTCGGTCTTATCCTAAGGTAGCGCATTATTATATTAGACGCGCCGCTCGCCAGCAATATATCCGAACCGGCAAACGTTATGCCGTCGCCGGGAGCCGTTTGACCGAGTATTGTTAAATTGTCTCTCGATATCGTAAGCGTATTATCAAGCCAAATCGTACCGCCGACGTCGAAAACTATAATTCTGCCGGAACGAGATACCGCGTCCGCAAACGAACCCGAACCCGACTCGTTTAAATTAGTAACGTGATATACCTCGATATTATCCGCGCCTCTCGCGCCCGTCGCATACTTTCCGCCGCCTTCGGCGCCCGGAAACGCCAAGAGGCCGTCGTCGGCGTATACCCCTAAACTAAAGCATGAAAATATAAATATTATACTTGTTAAGAAAACCGCCGCTTTCTTCAGATTCATGTATACAACCCCCAAACGCGTATTATAAACTCAATTGTAACATATTTTAACACAGCGCCCTGCATAATTAAACAGATATAATCGTCTTTTTTATATGCTTTTTTGTCATTTTCTCACAAAACGCACAACGAAAATAATTTCCTTCACATGCGTGCCGACCTGGGCGACGGCCGCGATACGATCGAATATCTACCGTTACGCGTATATTCCTCATTTTTCCGTAATAATAATATTCACGCCCCAAAGCATAAAAAAACGCAGGCTACGAATTCGCCGTAACCTGCATATATATGAAATCGGGACTCCCGATATTTGCTGTTCTAATCTATACATATCCAAACGTATTATGATATTAATATATTCCGCCGCGTTTATATTTCCTGCGGGAGGGCGAAACCTCAGTTCCGCCGCCCCCGATAATTATACCAACTCCTTTATCTGTCAATTATTAATCAGGAATTTGTTCAGATAAGACAACTCTTACCGTCTCAGTCGTTCCCGTCGCATACTTATAGACCTGAAGTTCTATTTCATCGCCGGGTGATTTTGTATCTTTATACTCTGTCAAGTCGCTGCCGTTTGTAATGGTATTACCGTCTACTGCCGTGATTATATCGCCCTGCTGCAAGCCCGCGTTCTGAGCGTTCTCGCTGGTAACCGCCATTACCTGAGCACCTTGCGGCCAGTTATACTGGGTCGCCATATACTCGGTGACGTCTCTGGTCGATATACCTATTACCGGTCTGCCGGTTACGTATCCGTATTCAAGCAGGTCGGAGATTATCGGTCTCGCCTGAGAGATCGGGATAGCGAATCCCATACCCTCGACGCCGGTGGTCGAAACTTTGACAGTGTTAATACCTATAACTTCGCCTCTTGCGTTTACAAGAGCTCCACCCGAGTTACCGGAGTTGATAGCCGCGTCGGTCTGTATAACGTTCATAGTCCTGTTGTCCACGTCGATCGTTCTGTTGACCGCGCTGATTATTCCCTGAGTTACGCTTCCGAAGAACTCGAGTCCCATCGGGTTACCAATAGCTACCGCGCGTTCGCCGACTACTACGTTATCCGAATCGCCCAACGTCGCGACCGTCAGCTCTTCTGTAGGCTCGATCTTTATTACCGCAATGTCGCTCTCCTCGTCCGCGCCGATAACCGTCGCCGTAAATTCCGAACCTGTGTTAAGTATTACGCTTACGGCCGAAGCGCCTTCGATTACGTGATTATTTGTAACAATATAGCCGTCTTCGCTAAGTATTATGCCCGAACCCTCGGCGGTAGACGTCTGAACTCCGCCGAATATGCTCATCTGGCCTTGGATAGCGCTTCTTATACCTACTACCGCGGGTCCTACCTTCTGAGCTATCTCGGTCGTATCGAGCTCGCCCTCAGTAGACGCCGCAGTCTCCATGCCGGAGCCGGAACCGCTGCCGGAGCCGCTCGAACCGGAGGACGAATCCTGATTTATGCTGTCCACAAGCGAGGCTCTCGAGTCGATCGAATCAGACTGTTTTCCAAACGATACGCCCAAACCGAAAGCTCCGCCGAGTATCGCTAAATTAAGTACCGCCGCGCCCGTAAGGCCTGCGATCCATCTCTTTGCGGTCTTATTCTTATCGCCCTTCTTGCGTTTAGCCTTTTTTACGTGCTCGTTATACGGGACCCCGTTGAAACTATGCGACGAAGAATCGCTTTGAGATGTTTGCGCCTGATACGTATGACTTTCGCCGGTCGATTCGCTCGTCCGTGCCTCCGCGTTTGAGTTTGAATCGTATCCCGCGCTTTGCTGTTCGGCGTTTAAGTTTATCTTAAGCGGTTTGAACGTCTCTTTCATATACGCCGGATCCATCTTCGACGTGTTATACACAGACTCCTCGCTCCGCTCGTTTTCCATCTTATCGATTTCAATCTGCGTCTGCGCCTCGCTCGGACTGTTTGTATCTTCCGCAGCCGCGGCGCTTACGTTAAGCTCTACCTCCTGCTCGTTCATTTTAGAATCCATAGGTTTCGGTTCTTGGTTATCTTCAAGGTTGTTAAAATTTGTTTCATTGAAATCTTTCATTTTATATACCTCCTCAAAATTCATATCAGATAATTTCTATAAACCAAACCGATACTCTCAATTCAAACTCGAAGCTTAAAATCAGTTTCACGATCTCAGTCGCATGTAGCGCTCAATTTTAAACTCCGAGTTTAATCAATGCGCACGGTTTGACGATATAGTTCGCAGCTTCTATGCTCTTTCTTTATCTCCTTGCTACGGTTATTATTATAAAACGTTCTTATTACAAAACTGTGAATAAAGTGTAAAAGAATTAGTCGAATTTGTAAAACAATTATGAACATACAAACGCCGCTATAAGCGTCCTCGGGAGCGCTTCGATCGAACGTTAAGAGGTTCCGAAACGCGCGCTCCGAATATCAAACAAGAAAACCGCCGAAAACATAAGTCTCCGGCGGTGTGTAAACTCGATCTCTTCTAACTGATAGCATATACCGGCGTAAGCGGCCTGAGAACGTCGTCCCAGAGCATTATTTTCACATTTTCGCCGGATATAGCTTTATCCGTTATAATCTCGTAATACGTCTTATTTTCCTCGACCTCAAATTCTATTATCTCGCAGTCGGTCAACATATCGTTTTCTCCATACTCGGCTATCAATATATAATTCTTCTCGCCGGGTATCGCGTCGGTCGGCGCCGTAATACGAACCGCGCCGTTTTCATATCCGTCTATGGACCAGTTCTCGATCGGCGCCGCCGTCGGCTCTCCTGTTGGAACCGGCGTAGCTGTCGGAACTTCCGTAGGAGTAGGCGTAACCGTAGGCGCCGCGGCCTCTTCGTATTCCACGATTATCCCGTACACATTTATCCCGGCGGCCGGAACTATTGATATCTCCGCCGCGTCGCCGGTATATTCGACCGAGTAGCTTCGATCTATATTCGGAATACAGGTAAACTCTCCGAGCTTGGCCGAGCCGGCGTAGACCGAATAACTCCTCGACTGACCCGAATTAGCGGTGACCGCGTCGATCGTTATGCGACAGTCGCCCGGTACTTTGAACTTTAGTTCCGCCGTCCCGATCTTCAGTACCTTGGAATATTGAAGTCCGGAATTTTCAGGATACGTCTCTGTGGAAAACGTCTTGTCGCTGTCGGTCAAAGACGAATCTTTGCTGACGGTTATACCTCCGACCTCAGTATTCGCCGGTAAGCTGCTGAGCCCCTCGAAATCATTGTCCGAAAATCTGTGGATCTCGGTGATATATCCCGGTTTTTCCGTAGGATCCGGAGCCAAAGTAGGCTTCGCGGACGGGCTCGGCGTGGGTTTAGCCGTCGGCGCCGGAGGCAGAGTCGGATCCGGATCAGTCTCGTATTCCTCGCCGGTATACGCTCTTATACTCTCGATATTGATCCATGCATATCCGCCGTTCTGGGTCTCTATCCCTATTTTACCGACGTTATACGGCTGCAGCGCCGTTTCGGCAAACGCGCCTTCTTCCAGGAGTTGGTCGTTTGCGTATACCTTAACGTTATTGTTCTTCGGATCGACGACAACCTTATAGTCCACGTACTCAGCCGAACCCTTCTCGTAATACCAAGCGCAGCACGTCTTTTTCGCATCCATCATATAACCATATATTGCGTCTCCATAAGCCGTAGTATAATTATATTTACTGATATCATATTTAAGATTTGGCGGCAAAACCGTGTTCAAATCCTCCGAAAACGGCGCTGTGATACCGGACTTATAGCTTCCGATAGTCTTATCTCCAAAGGCTATGCTCCCCGTTTCGGTCGTTCCGTCATATCTTCCGTCCGTCACACTTATAGGCTCTGATACGCTGTTGAACTTGAGCGCGAAAGCGTCGCTCCACAGGCCTGAATCTTCAGTATTCATATCCTCGGCGGGAATATCGTCTCTGTAGAAATTCAAGGTCGTTCTACCGGGCTCGCTTTGCGATACGGCGTATACGCCGTTTTGATTGACCAGCGCGTCATTTTGCTTCTGGTACAATATCTTCATTCTCATCTCGTATGTAAATACGTCGTCCTGAGCATACGGAAGTTTAATATCCGCAGACACCTTATGAGAAAACGTCTCGTCCAGCAAATTCAGCGCTTCCTCGCCGGTGTCGGGATCCTGCGCGATACCAACGGTCCCGCCCAGCGTGTAGAAAGCGTTTTCCGACATGAACGCCTCTTTTTCAGCGTCGGTCATGCTTGTAAAATCATAGTCGAGCAGTATCCCGGAAGGCGTCTTAGCCGCCGAGTCCGACGCCGTCGAACCGTTTTTATTTATCGCCGAGACCACAAAGTAGTATCTCGTTCCGTCGGTCAGACCGTCGATCGTATACGAACTCTGCGCTGGGCTTATCCCCTCGATCTTATTCGCGTACAAGGCGACGTCAGAGCCGCGATCTACGGTATCGTAGTATATAGCGTAACTCTCGGTGGAATCGATATCGCCGCTCCACTTTAGGGTTACTTTGCCCGAATACGCCTCGATCTCCGCTATATACGGCTTAGCCGGCGGCTCCGTTTCCCAGCCGGCGGGCGCCGCGGCCGTCGTAAAGCTCATCGCCTTAGTCGCTTCAACGTCCGGACTGTATTCCGCCGTCGCTGCGCTTCCGTTATCCGCAGTCGCCGTAACCCTGTAATAATAGGTCGTATTCGGCGTAAGTCCGGTAAGCGTCCTCGCGTGATAGGTGTTATATCCGTCCGTCTCCTCCGAGTATTCAAGCTCGGCTCTGTTTGTGTAATTTCCGGGTTCGGTCCCGTATTCTATTACGCAGGACGCGGCGAGCGTCGTATTCCAGAATACCTGGGCGGACGCGCAGCCTATGTTGTTTGCTTTAAAGTTTTCGATCGAAAGCTCCGCGCTCGATCCGGCGTCTTGATCGCAAGCCATGAGCTGAAGATATTCCTCAAGATACGTATAACCCGTATCGGGATCCACGGCCTTGGAGAGATCCTCGGACGCGCTCAGTCCTCTGTACGCCTTATACCAGTCCGGTATACCGTCGCCGGCGCCGTCCCAGACGATCTTATCCCCGTCGCTCGCGTTCGCATAATTTTGAGTTCTGTAATCATCCATAAACTCAGCCGCTTCCGGATAGCTCGATCTGAGCTCCTCGTCCGGATACAAGTCCGCTACGGTCCTCTCTACCGGGACGTATTCTATGTCCGAGCTTTCGAGCGTATAAACGCTTTCGTCGTATCCCGGATACAGCGTCTTTACTGTCTCGCCCGTTTCTATGTTCTTCAGGGTATATACCGTCCGCTGACCGGGCGCGCCGCAGTACTCGCCCCACCAATCGCCTATCTCAAAATTGGTCGTATATATATACTTGTCTCCGTTTCCGTTTACGTCGGTGTAGTTATCCCAATCCACCGGTTTAGGATTAGTATCCTCAGCGCCGACCAATACCGGTCCGTCTCCGCATCTTACGGTCCAGGTCCTTGCGGTCTTGTATTCGCTAAGATCCAATCCCGTGCGTTTTTCCAGTTCCTCAAAATACGCCGCGGTCTCGTCGGAGGTCAAAGAGGCAGTAGTCGCCGTTCTACCTCTAATCTCGGCTAACTTCATCGTATCGTACAGATCGCGCGCGGGTCTGTTGGCTCCGATAGACTCATCTGTAACGGCGTAATTTATCAGATTATTCGCACCGCTCTCGTCGAACACGCTCATGATATACCCGGTCGGCGCGTAAAACGGGTAGTTGCCGTAGACAATCGGCGGCGGAGTCTCTCCATCTACACGATAAGACGCCGGATTATTTTCCCATTCCTCTAAAGTCACGGAGCTTAGATCGTAATCGGAACCATACTCGCCGTTATCGACGCCAAAGTCCAGTTCGTCTTGGTACGACGTCGCCCTGACGTGATCGTTCTGTATAGATTGTCCGGAATAATTATAATAATTCCCATCCATATATAACATTGTTCCGCCGTTGATTTCGGATTGACGCGCGACTCTTGCTATACGCGTGACTCTTTGGACAGGTCCGGACACCACAAAATTACTCCGCATATTTGTCTTAAAAACTTTATTAGCAGGCGCTGAATTAAATATATCGATCTCTGTTCCAATGTTGTACAATATATTGTTATATATATCGACGTAGTCTGAATTTGCAAACCGCGGATTTCTCTGTCTGGCGTTTCCCACAAAATTCTTGGCGAAAGTCGTCCTCTCCGAACCCGCATCCACAATTCCGCCGTATCTCGCATAATATTGGCTATCGTAAGCTGAATTTTCCGAAATAGGGTTCCCAAAAATATTATTTGACAGAGTTATATTTTTTCCGGTTATCTCGAAGTTGTATCTTTGTCCCCACTGCATAGAGCAGTGATCCACTATGATGTTCTCGGACGCGGATATCGCCAGCGGCGTAGCGTCGTACAACTCGCCGTCGGGTCTCACTCCGCCGTTTCTTATCCTGATATTTCTTATGATAATATCGCTTGCGTTAGTTATAGAAATTCCGTATCCCTTGAGCGTGATCCCCGGATATGGCGCGGACTGCCCCGCTATCGTTATTCCGGAATCTTCGGCGCCGCTAAGCTGGATATCTCTGCCAAGCTCGGTCAGGTCGATAACTCCGCCGACGTCGAACACGATCGTCCTCGCTCCGCTCAGTTCCTCAAGCCCATATGTCAGCGAACCTTCGCCGGACGGCTCGAGGTTTGTAACATGGTATACCTCTCCGCCTCTGCCTCCGGTCGAATAGGCGCCGAATCCCTCGGCCCCCGGATACGCTTTAAGTTTTTCGCCCGCCTGCTCTCCGCCGCTCGGATCCGCGCTTGGATCGGCGTCGGCGTATACTGATGGATCTGAATTTTCGCTCTGCTGCGCGAACGAATACAGAGACAATGTTTGAAACAAAAGTAGAACTGCTGTTAAGACTAAAAACGACTTATAGAATTTTTTCTTTGACATCTTTCTCTTCTCCCCTGAATAATACTAAATCTCTTCGGTTTTAGTATCTCAATATGATTAATATATTTAATATTATACCACCGCCCGCACACTCTGTCAATCAAATCGCGACACATATTTTAGCGTTTTATCATAAAATTTTAATATACCCCCAAATTTACGCTTCGAAACTTATTTAACTGCAATTGATAGAGAACGCAACTCCTTTAAAAATTGACAATAGTGAAATAATTATCCAACTTTAGACGGAAAAACCGCCGAAGGCCTAAGCCCTCGGCGGCAAATATAATTCTAATCGACAACGTCATGTTTTTGTCCAAACCGGCTCCGAATACGGCGATCTTTAGGCCGATCGCATACCGTCGTCGCAGCCGTTTCGCATTTTATCCGTCTAAGCGGTTATATCTCGCTTATAAGCTCGATCGCCCATGGACTTAGATTCCGCTTTAACTTTATTTTCCCATCCTCGTCCGCGCTGAGAACTTCCGTTCTTAAACGCTCGCTTGCATTTTTCAACATTCTGAGTTCGCCGAAATTCGGCTCGGCAGGGTAACCGAGTTCCTTATACGCCTTCATAACGTTGCCGGAATTTGTATCGCAGGTCTCGGCCGAAAACTTTGCGCCGGCTCTACATTCCATCTCAAATTCCACGTATTTTTCTTCGCCTCTTGCGGTCAACTCTTCCGCGGCTTCGTATGTATTGCTGATCGGAAGCGCTCCGTCCATAGCCTTTTCGTCGTAATTATACAGCAAAGCGACAAGTTTTCCGCTCTCGGAATCTTTCGTCACTATATAACCGTCTCCGCGCTCGATCTCCACGTCGCCCAAACGGTTCAAAAATTCATAAGCGTGATACGACGGTTTTTTTATCCCCTGGTAATTTACCATACCGAAACCGCCGTGGAACGCTTTATTCCCGGCGCCCAGCTCCTCAAATACGTCGCTGAACGTCCAGTACGACAGCGACTCCGCCAGTCCGCTGCACTCTAGGTTCGACATAACAATATACGCCGCCTCGTTGCTGGTATCGTGACTCATATCTCTCGACGACGGGCTGCTGCTCCACTCGGTGAGGTGTATCGGCGCCCCCTTATATTTGGTAGCGTCTATGACCTTCCTCAGCGTCTCGATATCGGTCTTAGTAGAGTGCGCGCCCCTGCTTCTGCCCGAACTCTTACCGTGTCCGTCGAGCGCGAAATCTGTCGGATATGGATGACAGGACACAAAGTCGAGCGGAAGATCGTTCTCTTCGCAGAATGCTAAGAATTCCTCCATCCAAACCGGCTTCCACGAAACGGAGTCCAGATCCTCTATTTGATGCGTCATATGTTTGCTCGTATCCTCTATATCGCCGTCGAATCTCTCGTCGGGTACGAAATTACTCGTCGCGGGACCGCCGACCCTAAACTCGTCGCCGAAACTCTTGACTGCGAGCGCCGTCGCGCGATACAGCTCGAAATATTTCGCTTTTCCTCCCGACCAGAACGCGTTATGCAAGTTCGGCTCGTTCCAAACCTCGAAATACCAGTTACCGACCTCGGCTCTGCCGTATCTTGCGATCCAATGCTCCATCAAATTCTTTATAAGCGTCTCCCACTTAGCCATGTCCTTAGGCGGCGTGATATTGCCCTTCCACCAGAATTGGTATTTCTTTCCTTCCGCTATATCCTCGGGCATGAATCCAAACTCAACAAAAGGGCGTATATTTATACTGAGCAGAAAATCAAACACGTCGTCTATGTATTGGAAATTATAGACTTCCTTGCCGTCGATAACTCTGTATACGCACATATCGTCATGCAGCAGACCGTGAAATCTTATATACTCAAATCCACAGTCCCTGACGGCCTCCTTCAGCTGCCCGCGCCATCCGTCTCTAAGCCCTTCGGCCGCTCTTCCCGCGCCTACGCATTTGCTCCAAATACGCGCTATTTGTTTCTCTTGATTTTTCACATTATTTCACCTCGACTTATATGTTTTCAACGAGCTCGACTCCTGTACCATTGTAAAAAGAGTCTGCCCCAGTTTAAATTTCAATCCGTTTCGCTCGATTTATTTTATCCTCGCTTAAGTCAAAATTTCTATTCGGCGATTAATTTATCTCTATTATATACTCATTCAATATATAAGTCTTGGCAAATAATACAATAATATAAAAATTTTATGGATTTTATTGCTATTGAATTTATTTAAATATTATCTAATAAAAATAGTTGGGATCAATGTTTTTCTAAAATTTATTTAAGAAATTATAGAAGCGCATCGAAAGCGGCGCCGGCAAAAAGAATCCCGCCCAATTAGTGGGCGGGACACTAACAAATTCAAAACCAATCAAAATTTAGGCTTAGAAATCCTTATTTGCCAAAAATTCGTTGATCTGTCTTTCAAGCTCGTCTTTTATAACGTTGATATGCTCGATAACTGCGGCTCTGTTTTCCTGAATCTTAGTAACAGGATCGTCGAGAGTTCCGTGAGCCAGCGAATTTGTAACTTTATCGGCCGTCTCCTTAACTATCTGAGCCTCGGTCGTAACCGGAGTTACGTCGAAGTTGAAACCGGCCAGCGGCGATACATAATACGCGTCTTTTTCAAGATCGTATTTTTTATATGCCAATATATCGTCCGGCAGCGTATCCGGGAACTTAACGTAGTTAGGATTCCAGGTGAGCACGTAGCCCGGGAACGTATATGTCTGCGCTGCTGTTTCGCCCTGAATAACCCTGTACTGATCCTCGCCTACCGGCTCCCAGTCTTTGCCCTCTATACCGAGCTCAAACAAGTCGTGGTTCTCTTCGCTTGAGAACAGCCAATCGAGGAATTTCATTGTCAAATCGACCTTTGAGCTGGAAATCGGAACGCATACGAAGTTGTTCGCCATAAGAGTCGTAACTCTCGCCTCCGGCTCCATTCTCTGCGCAGCCTCAGGATAGACGTATACTCCGAGCTTCATATAATCTCTCGTCATCTTTGCAGCTACGTTCTCATACGCGTCCAGAGTGTCTATATGCGCCGCGAATTTTTCTCCCGCCATACCGCCGAGAGAATCTTTCTGGCTGATAGAATCCTGCTCGAGATATTTATTCCACTCGTGGCGCTTATTAAGCGCGTCGCCGTATAAGTCGGTGGTGTTATAAGGCGCCGGGAAATTGTCGAAATCCGACTGCGGAGCGCCTTCATACGCGATAGACTCAACCGCCGTATTGGTCTCGTTCGTCTGAACATACCAGGTCAGGTTAGCCGCCGATAGCTTAACAAGGTTAACCTTAGCCATGCCGACCTCGTCGATCGGAAACATCGTGTAAAAACCTCTCGTGTTTGTAACGCCGAGCGGGGTCATATCCGGCTCGTTCGCCAAGATAGCCTCAAAGTACGCCTGAAGCTGTTCCTCCGTCGTTATCTGACCGATTCCGTATTTGTCGGCGAGATCCTGTCTGTAATATACGCAGGGGATACCCGAACCATAAGTTCTCATCATCGGCACCGAATACAAATGTCCGTAATAGTAGTTCGCCTTTATAACGTCTTCTTCAAACGATTTCTTAAGTCCCGGGTACTCGTCGTTGTTAAAATAACTCTCCAGCGGCTGATATACGCCCGCCGCCGCAAGCGTTCTCAGATTATAGAACGGCGCGTCGAATACGAGATCGTACTCCTCGCCCGTATTCATTCTGAGTTTGAGCGTATCTTTCATATCGCCCGACGCTACCCATTCTACGTTGAGCTTGATGTTTAACGTGTCCGCGGTCAACTCTTCAAAACGCGCGACTACGTCGTCAAAGCCGGCCGGTTTTGAACCGACGAGCAATATCTTAAGCGTGTTCGATCCAACGCTCATATTGCTTGAGGAGCAACCTGACACAACCGAACTCATTACAATTATGCAGAGCAATAGCCCTAATATTCTGGTTAGTCTGCCTTTCATTAGCTTTCATCTCCTTTATAATGTGCGTGTTGTTTGCTGTTGTATTTATTGTTGTGTTTATTGTTGTATTTATATTATTATACCCGCGCCGTACCCGCAACCAAATACGACGCGAATGATAATATCTATCCGATCTTAACCCTTTACGGAACCGACCGTAAGTCCTGTTACGAAGTACTTCTGCAGGAACGGATACAGGAAGATGATAGGACCTATCGTGATTACCGCCGTCGCCATCTGAGACGAATATGCAGGCGGATTCTCGGTGACCGTTCCTCCCATCGAAGCCAATTCTTCCGCGAATCTTATATTACGCGTTATCTGCATGATTATGTACTGAAGCGGATACTTCCACTCTGTTCTGAGGTAGAGCATCGCCTTATACCATTCGTTCCAATACGCTAACGCATAGAACAACCCAACCGTTGCAAGACCGGGCAGAGAGATAGGCAGTATGATCTTAAAGAGTATAACCAGATCGTTCGCGCCGTCTATCTTAGCCGATTCTGCAAGCGACTCCGGAATGCCCGCGAAGAAGTTTCTAAGCAATAACACGTTCCACGGATTTACCAGCGAGGGCAGTATCAATACCCATAAGCTATCCGTCAGTTTCAAATATTTTACTATCCATAAATATGTAGGAACCAATCCGCCGCTGAAAAGCATCGTAAAGTATATGAAAAACGTTATTATATTTCTATAATAGAACGATTTCACCGAAAGCGAGTACGCGCAAGCCGAACTTACCAGCATAGAAAGCGCCGTGCCCACTACTGTAACGAATATCGTTACGCCGTATGCATACAGCATCTTAGGGGTCGAGAACATCAGCTTATACGCTTCGAGTGAAAATTCTCTCGGCCACATATTATATCCATATCTTAATATAGCGTCCTCAGATGTGAACGAGCTTGCGACAACCAGTATAAACGGCACCAAACATATAATGGAAAATAGCGTTATGAAACCATAAAATACGATCGATACTGATTTATCGCTTGCAGTCTGTTTCATTTTCATAATTATTACCCTCCTCTTGCTTAGAATAACGCCGATTCCGGACTGAATACCTTAGCCAGCTTGTTACATCCTATAACAAACAGGAATCCGAGACAGGACTGGATAAGACCAATAGCCGCCGTCGTTCCAAGATTATCAGCCGTCATGAGCAAACGATATACGTACGTGTCGATAACGTCGGTCGTAGAGTAAAGCTGCGACTGATTGCCGACCAAAGCGTAGATCATACCGAAGTCGCCGTAGAAGATCTTACCTACGGACATGATGGTCAGCATTATTATCGTGTTCTTAAGCAGAGGCAACGTAATCCTAAAGATCTGCTGCCAACGGTTAGCGCCGTCTATCCTCGCCGCTTCGTATATCTCCTGGTCGATACCTGTGATCGTAGCGAGATAAACGATGGAGCCGTAGCCCGCGCCCTGCCATATTCTCAGGCAGACCAGAAGCGGAGGCCAAGCCATAGGATTGTTATAAAAATCTATCCCGGCTTCCGGATTTCCGGTTATGGTGCGTATGATCTGGTTGATAGCTCCGTCCGACGCTATGATAGCGACCGAGAAAAGCGCTACTATCGTCCATGACATAAAGTGAGGAAGAATAACGACAGACTGCGTTATCTTCTTGAACATTTTGTTTTTGACTTCAGAGAGCATTATAGCTATAACTATAGAGAAGAACGTGGTAAACAGAATAAACAACGCGTTCAAATACAGCGTATTAGCCGTTATTCTTATCCACGCATCCGTAGAGAAAAACGCTCTGAAATTTTCAAACCCTACAAACTCGCTGCCGAATATGCCGGTAGTGGATTTGTAATTAACAAAGGCCATATAAAGGCCTCCCATAGGAATATAAGCAAATATAATTAAAAGGATGATGACCGGAAGGCATAGAAGTATAAGCCACTTATTCCTCTTCGCATCCGCGATAAGCGACGGCTTTATCTCTTCAACTCTGCCTTCAGCGTTGACCTTCACCCTATTTTTCTTATTTGCCATGATCTTCCCACCTCCATTAAGATTAATAATAAAATCCCGCGTCTATTTAATCGTTCCGCCGGCTCTAAACCCGCGCGCGTCCACAAAAGCAAACAGACCGCGCAAATCGCAATCCGCGGATGGATAATAGCTCCGCTTATTTTATTATTGATGTGTGTGTATTTTAAATTAATTATTTTTCCAAATAATTATAGGCTCTAAAAAGCGCGAGTCATAATCGTACTATAACTCGAATGTAATATCTGTACGCACAGCGCTGTCAACATTATACTATTATATCGACGCTATACATATTTACAAAAAAATATAGCCTATGATATTAAAATAATAGTACATTTTCCCGAAAAAGTCAACTTTGATTATTATTAATAGTGTTCAATTTTTAACAATATTTATAAAAAATTAACAGACTGAATAATTTGTAATTTTTTTGAAATATAAATGTAATTGTATAAATCTAAAGTTTGATTTAACTTCATATACGTTATTTTCATGCGCGTAGCGCTATACGTTTTTTATCCTTTTATAAAAATACAGTCTTTATTATTTACAAATACGCTTTATTATGTTAAAATATTATACATAAATTTATACATATAACTATTACAAAACAAACACCTGAGTTGGCAATTATGCTTAACGTCTCGGTTTTTAAATACGATACCGAAGCGCTTAGCCAATACGGCTAAAGCGGACGTCCCGAACTTGCCAAAACTGAAGCTTAAAGAAGGTAATAAGATGTTTGAAAGACCATTTGTTATTAAATCCAGAAAACAGCAGCGCAGCGAAAGTTCGCACGTGCATACTCTGGAACACAAGAACGCTTCAAACGAACGCGGCAGATTCATACGTCGACTGCTATCCGGAGTCGCGCAGTTTAATCCGCGTATCGCCGCCGAGCTTGGAGTATCTCTTGACAACGAATATTTTACCGTTGTTATTTTCAGAATAAACCGAACGGACGAGACGGATACTTCCGATCTGTCGACGATAAATTATGCGGCGTATAATATCGGCTGCGAACTGTTCGAAGCTAACGCTTCAAACGTCTCTTGTTATGGGAGCGAACAAGACAACGGCGACGTCGCGTTTTTAATAAATCACGGCGAAGTTTACAGCCCGCTTAAGTCGTTTATCGACCTTAAACGTCATATTTACGAATTATTCGGCGTCGGTTCGTCCATATCTTACTGTAGTATGAAGGCCGACGCGTCTGAAATAAACAAGGTATATCAAAACGCTAAATACGCCATGCTATATCGGCTGACGCTCAGCGCGGAGGAAAATATCGATTACGGCTACGCCGAAAAGCGCGCGCATAAGATATGCGAATACCCTAAATATCTCGAACGGGAACTTCTCGAGGAGCTCAATTCCTCGAACGCCGACGCGGCAAAAAAAACCGCCGACAATTTTGTCGACATGATAATAGGCTATTCATACGATAATATAATTCTTAACACCGCGCGACTGCTGATGGCCATATCCGCGGGTTCTCTGACCGCGGCGAACAAGTTTCAATCCGACAACGCAAGCCACAGTATTTTCGACGAACTCAGCGCCTTAGAATCGATAGAGGGCCTTAAGAATTTTATATTTGATAAATGTCTCGTATTTATCAAATCGATAAACAGAGATTCATCCGACGCCAAAAGAGTGAAGTTAGCCGCAAAAATACTCGGCTTTATAGATGAAAATTATACCAATCCTACCTTAACCGTGGAGTTAGTCGCCGCATATGTGCACAAAAGCGTCAACTACACCCGTAATATTTTCAAAGCGGTTAAGGGCGTCTCGCTGTCCGATTACATAGCCGAAAAACGTTTTGACCGAGTATGCAAACTGTTAATTGAAACCGATATAACCGCGCGCGATATAAGTAAGCAGGTCGGATTGAAATCAGGCAGTTATTTCTATACCGCGTTTAAAAGACGCACCGGCTTTACTCCCGACCAATACAGAAAAGCACACCGCGCCAACGCCGGTAATTAACCACCCGTTAAACAGCTTTATTATAATTCAAATCATTATGCGCCGAAAGAATATTCTTTCGGCGCTTTGCAATAATCGCGCAAATATTCTGTCGCGCAGACGAATTCATCCGTCAAAACGCGCTTTGCGCTTGATATGTAACCCGATATATTAACTTTAAACTCTCTCGGCTACCTTTAAATAGTTTTAATTTTTACCTTGCGAGGAAGCTCCCATTTCACAAATTTCAGCTTATCGTTAAGCGTAAATTCCGGCGCGTCGCTTTCGTCGGCGAAGTTCTTTATACCCGAATACTGGCATGGACTGATAATATGCCGATCGCCCCTGTAATACCTATGCGGGCCGTAACAATTAAACGTACTGGGAAAAAACGCGCACGCTATCCTATACTCTTCTCCGGCGAACGCGTCTCCTATCTCGATCGAATTATTATCTCCGTAAAGCCACGCGCCTCGTCCGTCTTCGAGCTTGATCTCCATAGCGTCCGTACGGCTCAGATCAAATTCTAAGACCGCGTCTTTGATATCATCTTTTACTCTCAGCGTCTTAAACGCCTCGACCGGCTCGATACAGTACGGAAATCCCGAGCGTATAAGATCGACGCCGAGCTTATGAATATTATCGATAATAAATTTCCCTTCGCACTCTATCTGCCTCCCGTCGCCGAACTCCGAGTATCCGGCTTTTGAAAATACGCCGAAACTTCCGAGGAGGAAAATAAACGCGTCTTCGCCTTCGCCTATATCTATCTTAAGCTCGTTCAGCCCGTTTATATATTCTTCCGCGGCGTAATAAAAGCCGTACTCGTCCGATCTTACAGCTCTTAGCTCCGCCCCGTTTAAGTATACTCCCCTGTTTTCGTCCGTAACCAAAACGGTAATATCTCCGTCAAAATCTCCGCCTATCTCAAATTCGGAAAAGATATAGATCCCGTCTTTCTTCGTATTAAGCAGTATTCGATTCTCCCTCGGCGGCTTTATCTCCCACTCGGTCTGATCAATAAAATATTCTTCGCCGCCGCTTTCGTCGGGCTTCTTAGTTTCTCTCATTGCGTCTTTAGCGTATGCGCTCGCATCTTTGACGATCCCGGCTCTTTGCGCCCGCTCCAATTTTTCTCTTCCCGTTTCGGAAAACATACATCCGGGCGGACATATCAAAGCCGAATATGAGCTTTTACCGAGATATAACTTATCGCCGCGTATTTCCGCGTCCTCTTCAAATATTTTCTCGTCCGTCAGGTCGAACCTTATTCCGCGCTCATAGAGCCTGTCGCAAAGCTCGACGACGCCCCGGCTTACGGCGCAGCTCTTGTATCCGCCCTGTCCGGAACCGTCGTGTTCGTTCATACCCTCGGTCTGAGACGGAGTGAAGAGACTCTCTACCCCTCTGTCCGGCGATACGACCAACAGATCCCTCCTTTTATTAGACTCAGCCTTGTATTTTTTCTTAAGCCTCTCGATTATCGCCGGGAACGCTCTCTTCCAGCTCAGATGCGTCGGTATCGACGCGGGCCAGTCCGTTATTCCGCCATGATCTAAATGGAGTTGACTTATATGGAATATCAGCGTGTTTATCCCGCTCTCTATGAGCCATGACGCGTAATTTTCAAGATCCTGCGGCGAAAGCCCCCAGCCCGCTCCGCCTATAGCTTCCGCCATCGCCGCTCCGTCTCCGAACTGCCGCGCAAGACTGGACGGTATGCACGGGTAGTACTTATTCCCCGGATAACGCTCGAGCGCGTCTATCCCAGGAACGCTCACGTTCTTCAAGACCTGAAGACAGGAACCGCCGTAGCCTATCTGGAAAAACGGATTTTCTTCTCCCTTTAGATGCGCGGTGAATTTTTTGCCGTTCTCTCGGAGCCAATTATCGATCTGTAAATAAAACGATTCAGACAGCGCCCGGGTCAGATTCTCCCAATACCATACTCTAAATCCGCTCGCCTTGTCGCCGACGAACAGCTCCTTTAAGTATTCGTCTATATCCTCGCCCTTTTCTTGTCCGAAGCGTTCTCTAAACTCTTCGAGCCAAGGTACGCCGTGAAATTCGTAGCTTGCGCCGTGTCCCCATAAAAATCCGACTTCGTCGCTGAAGAACCCCTCGACGTATTCAAACGCCTCCGCGCTCAGCTTATCTTTATACGCTTGATGCGTAAGCTCGATAAATTTTTTAACGCCGTTCTTATCCAGAGAATTGATACCGGGGCGCGATCTTTTGATAATTTCACCGCCGCGATACTCCAGCCATTCGCTCTTAAGCTCCGGCATAGCCAGTTCGACAAGACCGTCCGCGCTTCCCGACGGCCAGCCGTTCTCGTCGTAGAGCCAAAATGAGACGCCCAGCTCTTTGGCGTAGAGTATGACCTCGTCAACCGCCCTTATATAATCGTCGGACATGTACGGCGGGTCGCCCAAGTATCTGCGCGGATGAAAAACCAAGCCGTCGAAACCGAGATCCTTAAGCTCTCCGATCCTTCTCTTGATCAGCCCGACGTCGCGGACGTCGTCTACGGCAAACAGCGACATTATTCTAAGCTTAATATTTTTATCAGACATTTAAATTACCTCCAAAAAATTTATCGTCAAGCTAAGATTCTAATCTGTCCTCTCCGTCTTATTTTAATTTAACCTCGTCGAAACGCCTGTATAACGCCGTCGGCGCAATCGGCGAGATTTCTCAGCCAAACTATCCCGACAGTGCTAAAATATCAAACGTTCAGACGCGTCTCCGCAGCCTCTAAGAGCGGCTGATATCGACGTGAAAACTTAGATCCTCAGGTTGACAAACTATATTTCTATAAGTATACTGTATATATAAATCGCTTGATTTTATCAGTCTGAAACGGCTGTTAAAACAAGTTAATATATTTTCCTAAAGGAGTGTTTTATAAATGAAAATCGCATTAATCAACGAAAATTCACAGGCCGCTAAAAACGAACTCATATGCAGTTCGCTTAAAAAGGTAGTCGAGCCTATGGGTCATGAAGTCTTGAACTTCGGCATGTATACCGCCGACGACGAGACGCAGCTCACATATGTAATGAACGGTCTTTTGGCCGCCATACTTCTCAACTCCAAAGCCGTGGATTTTGTGATCACGGGCTGCGGCACCGGCGAAGGCGCGACGCTGGCTCTCAACTCGTTTCCCGGAGTGCTCTGCGGTCATGTGACGAATCCGTTGGACGCGTATCTGTTCAGCCAGGTAAACAACGGCAACGCCATAGCAATGCCGTTCGCTCAGGGCTTCGGCTGGGGCGGAGAGCTCAACCTTGAATATACGTTCGAGAAGCTGTTCTCATCCGAAATGGGTCAAGGCTACCCGAGAGAACGCGCCGTTCCCGAGCAGAGAAACAAGAAGATCCTCGACGACGTAAAGAAGATCACCCATCACGATATAATGTACGTTCTCAAAAACATCGACCAGGACTTCTTAAAGACGACTGTAAGCGGAGCTAAGTTCGGCGAGCTGTTCTTTGACAACTGTCAGGTTCCCGAGATCGCCGAATACATAAAGAATATCCTGGCGTAAGACGCGCGGAGGTAACCATATGAAGCCTATCAAGTTATTACCCGCATTCAAGGACTATCTTTGGGGCGGAACCAAGCTCAAAACCGACTTCGGCAAAAAGAGCGATCTCGATATCGTAGCCGAAAGCTGGGAGCTATCCACACACAAGGACGGCCAGAGCGTCGTCGCCGCAGGGCCGGACGCCGGTCTTACCCTGTCCGAATATATCGACAAACACGGGGAGGAGATATTGGGTTCAAACGCCCAAAAGTTCGATTATTTCCCAATACTTATAAAGCTGATCGACGCTAAAGACAACCTATCCATACAGGTTCATCCGAGCGACGATTACGCCCTTAAAAACGAGGGCGAGTACGGCAAGACCGAGATGTGGTACGTCTTAGACGCAAACGAAGGCGCGAGCCTGTACTATGGTTTTAAGTCGGAAATTACCAAGGACGAATTCGAGGAGCGTATAAACAACAACACTCTCCTCGAAGTTCTCAATAAGGTCGAGGTGCACAAGGGCGATATGTTCTTTATCGAATCCGGAACCGTTCACGCGATAGGAAAGGGTATAGTTATCTGCGAGATCCAGCAGAACTCCAACACCACCTACCGCGTGTACGACTACGACCGAAGAGACGCGAACGGGAATCCCCGAGAGCTGCACATCAGGAAAGCGATCGACGTCTCCAATCTGTCGCCCGCAACTCAAACTCACTCTGCGTCCGAAACCGTCGAACACGAAGGTTACTCAATCTCTCGTCTCGCGGAGTGCAAATACTTCACGGTAGATAAGGTCGAAGTCGGCTCCAAGGCGGATCTGACCGTCTCGACTGACAGTTTTAAGTCGATCGTCGTCACCGATGGAAGCGGCGTTTTGACCTTCGACGGCGAGAGCATGGATATTAATAAAGGGGACAGTATCTTCATCCCCGCTCAGGACGCCGAGTACAGCGTCTCCGGCAAGTGCGAGCTTATAATCTCCCGCGTCTAATGATATTATCATTCCGGAGAATATTCAATAATTAATATTGCTGAAAAACATAAAAAAATTGCGTTCTCACATGTAACGCAATTTTTTCTTTTAATTAAAATTTAATTTCAAAACGCCGCTAATCAGAGCTTTTATGGGATCGATACGCCTTTGGTCTTAATAATCGTAACCGCTTATATCCAAAAATTTTCTCATAACGTCGCGAGCTATCGGTCCCGCAGTGGTTCCGCCCGCGTTGCCGTCGTTTTCAAGGACGACCGCGACGCATATCTTGGGGTCGTCGGCCGGAGCGTAACCCACGAACCAAGCGTGATCATCGCCCGAATCCGTTTCCGCCGTTCCCGTCTTACCCGCGACGTCTATTCCTCTGATCTGCGCGCTTCTTCCCGTTCCGTTCCTCTCCTCGACGACGCCCGTCATCATATCCTGCAAGAACGCCGCGCAGTCGGCGCTCATAACGTTATAGAGCGGCGTTACTTCGTGCTGATACATGATCGTACCCGACGACGTCACTACCTGCTCGACGATGTAGGGCTGGAGCATAACTCCGTTGTTCGCAACAGATGAGCCTATCATAGCCACTTGAAGAGGGGTCATTACAAGACCGCCCTGACCGATAGAAACCAACGCCGCGTCCAAGTCGCTCATGTTGCTGTATTGTATTTCGCTCTTTGAGACCGGTATATCAAATGAAAACTCCTTGTTAACGCCAAACTTCTCCGCCGCGCTCTTTACTCTGTCGGCTCCAAGCTCGTAACCGAGTTCGCAGAATACCTGGTTGCTCGATACAATAAACGCTTCTCTTACGTCTAACGTACCGTATACCGAGCCGCCGTAGTTATCCACGCTGACGTCGCCCTGTCTGAATCCGCCGGTATCCTCGAACACTTCGTCGCTCATACCGTTTTCGTACGCCGCGGAAGCGGTCACTATCTTATATGTCGAACCGGGCGGGTATAACCCCTGCGTCGCTCTCGGCAAGAACGGCGAATTTTCCTGCTCTACCATCTCCGACCATTCCTGTTCAAGGCTCGATGTATTCGGGTCGAAGTCGGGCAAACTCACCATCGCGAGTATCTGACCGGTAGTCGGCTCCATCGCGACCACCGCGCCTCTGCGGCCGTCCATTAATTCATACGCGTATTCCTGGAGCTCGTCTATCACAGACAGATACAGGTCGTAGCCGGAGCGCATTTCGTTGATCGTAAGGTTTATATCGCCCTTGCCCATAAGCTCGTCGTCGTAGCTCATCTCAAGCTCGCTCTTTCCGTATACCTGAGAATAGTAGCCGATAACATGGCAATATAGATTACCCCTCGGATAGTTGCGTATCCGGCTGTCTCCGTCCACTATCGTCTCCGCCAACAGATTGCCTTCGGAGGAATATATATTACCCCTTTTTACGTATCTCTCGTCCTCCCACTGACGCTTATTATACGGACTGCTCGCCACCTCGTCCGCCTGAAACATGTTGAACCAGACCAGATAGGTCATCAGCGACAAAAACAGCAGACATATAACGACGAGCGCCCTGATTATACGTTTATTTGTATTCAATTACTTTGCCTCGCTTTCCGTTCCGTCTTTGCCGATATTGCCTGTATTATCCCAAGCGACATAAAACTGATGATCATAGACGTTCCGCCGTAGCTCACGAACGGGAGCGTTATTCCGGTCAGCGGGATGAACTTTGTGACCCCGCCTATTATTATAAACGTCTGGATCGCGAACATCACCGTGACCCCGTAGCTGACCGCCTTATCAAACGGATCGTCAGCCATTATCGCTATTTTAAAGCAGCGGTAGGCGATAAGGAAGAACAGCAGTATGACCGCCATACCTCCGAAGATTCCCATCTCCTCGCAGATCGCGGCGAATATGAAGTCGGAATGAACCTCGGGGATATAGTACGGCGAACCGTTTCCAAGTCCGCGTCCGAAGTATCCGCCCGACGCTATCGCCATAAGCGACTGGGTTATTTGGTAACCCTTATTCGACACGTCCGCCCACGGATCGAGCCAAGTCGATACTCTGACCTGGATATGAGACAAAAATTTATATCCAAGCAAAGCGACGACGCAGGCCGCTCCTAAATTCAAGAACAGAAACTTCTTATCCTTCTCATAGACGTACATCATAAACAGGTATATCGAATACATAACAAGAATGGTTCCCCAGTCTCTCTGTAGGACGAGAAAGCCTATAAACATGTACGATATCGCCAGCGTCTGCCATTTTACGCTTATTTTGTTAAACAGAGGCTTCTTCCACGACTCGGAATAATAACACGCCAGACACATTATATAAAGTATCTTTATTATCTCGGAAGGCTGAAAAGTCACCGGACCGAACGATACCCAGTTCTTCGAGCCGTTTACCGTATTTCCGAATAGCAGCGTAAATACGAACAAAAACGTCCCGACCAAGAAATACAGCGCCCACAGCTTATTCCAGATCTTGACGTTATAATAGACGATATACGCGGCAAAAAACGCGACGCCGCCCACTATTATCCACACTATCTGTCTGAACCCGTATTCAATATTGATCCGGCACAGCATCAAAACGCCGATCATAAGCAGCATAAACACCATAAGTATTATGAACTTATCGCCCATATTAAGGCGCACCAAAATAGTATACATTATACTGAATAGCGCCAGTATAGCCAACCCTGTATATATAATATTAATATTATAATCGTTTGAAACGTACAACAAACAGAATCCGAGTATATCCATCAATATCAGCAGATACGCGGGTCTTCTGTAATTAGCCTTGCCCCTTAAAGCTCCTATCCCCATAAATAACACCACCTTGCGACAAAACCAAATTATTAGCTTTGGATCAATTGCAGACGTCTCGATTCCTCGATCGCTCCTATCAACTTACGGACATTGTTAACAAAATCCGGCGGACGTTCTAAATGATAATTTAACCAAGCCCATGATTTTATGAGTTTGACGACGCGCTCCGCGTTATATATCGAACACAAAATTTAATCCGCCTATACTTATAACGTCCTGAGGCTCTAAAACTACCTCCTGCTTAATACGCTGACCGTTTACCTGGGTTCCGTTGCGCGACCCCAAATCATCCAGATACCACTCGTCGTCCTCGCGCCAAATTATAGCGTGCTTTATAGACACAAATTTTTCATTTATCACAATATCGCAGTCTTTCCCTCGGCCTATGACCGCCTCGTCATATATAGTATAACGATGACGGAGTTCGTGCGTCAGCGGAACTTTAGACTTGATCGGTCTTAAGCTCGCGCATTCAGTATCCTCGACGCTGTTTTCCTCAAAACGGCTCATCTTTTTCACATCCATGTAAATCAATCTGATTACAAGAAAAATGAATACGTATATAATAAAAGTAAATACATAGCTCAGTATTGATGAAATAAAATTAAATATTGTCATCCGTTTCACTCCCGTCAATTCAATAAAAGGCGCCTCTCTGTTAATTAGCGGCTTTATCGTCTCCGTCCGGCAAAGAAATAATATTCCGACCGGTTATATACCGCGCCGCTAAAAGCTTTTTTCCATGCCCCGCCTATCTAATTGCCTGTATCGATATTTGAACGATCCGATCCTGTTAATATTTTACTAAGATTATACCCCAAAATCCTGCGTTAGTAAATATCTATAATCAATAAAATAATTTTAATTTTTTATACTCTGCGGTTTATTTATAACATAACGCTTAATTCCTAAACAAAAATAAAGGAATAGGGAATTGATCCCCATCCCTTTAAACCGTTCCTACATAAAATCTTTATGCGGCTGGAACCGCCGTTGCAGCAGTCGCGTCTACCGCGGCCGCGTCTGCCGGAACCTCTGTAGCCGCCGGAGCTTCTGTCGCAGGAGCTTCAGTAGCCTCAGCCTCAGCCGCCGCTTCTTCCTCAGCGGCAAGTTCTTCGTTTGCAGCTTGGATATCGTCCATTATTTCCTTGACGGAAATATCCGCAAGGCGGCTTTCGTTTATCTTAACTTTAGCCTGCTCTCTCCAATATCCTTCAAGCTCATAAAGACCCGCGTTTCTCTTGATGATATGATAGCCGTAATCGCTCTTTACCGGCTCGCTTATCTCGCCTATACCAAGCGCGAACGCGGCTTCTTCAAATTCGGGAACCATCTGACCCGCAGTGAATGTATATCCCGTCTCGTCTTCGCCGGTATCCTCGTTGTACTGCGCCATCAGATCCTCAAACGACTGACTTCCGCTTATCGCAGCCTGATATACCGTATCGGCGGTAGCCTTGACGGCGGCGTCGTCCGCCTGTATAGCCGCCTCGTCCGTGAGAGTCGAGTCGGTCATAAGCAATATGTGCTGTACCGTAGCGCGGTCGTCTCTTATATAGTTAGACATATCGACGCCTTCCGGCATATACTGATCGAGGTTCTCTTCGACTATCGACTGAGCCGTTTGAGACTTGATAGCCGTCGCGTACATTCTCTGATACTGTTTCGGCGACGAAATACCCATCGTTCTCGCTCTGAGCTTAAATCCGTCCTCGCCGAACTGGCTTACATAACCGTCTACCGTAGATTTAACAGACTCGTCGTCCGATTCCGTCCACAATTCGTCCTCAGCCGCGTGCTCGTAACCGTACTGTATCAACAGTTCAGCGTCGATCGCTTCGTTAAGGGCTTCTGTTTTTATCTCGTCGGCCATTGTTTCGCCGCTATCCATCGTCTGATCCCAATCATAATCGGTCAAATCGCCGTCCGCCATATCGCCCTCTACCTCGTAGTACTTATTCATAGCCGTAGCGTAGATGTAGTAGCTGAGATCCTGATCCGTCACAACGTCGTCGCCTACGTCCGCTATAGTACTGCCCTGAGGTCTCGCAACCGGGCTGTTCATATAGTTGTTTATAGCCATAAATATAAGGAAAATCACTACAACCGCGGCAACGCAGCCTACGATTATGCCGACAAGCGCTCCCACGCTGAGGTTAACGCTCTTTTTCTCCTTTACAGGAGCCTTCTCAACTCCCGCGTACGCTTCGCTCGGTTCATCGCCCGTTTCGCTATTCATATCCGGTTTCTGATAGTCGTCTTGGCTCTTTATAGCGTCGACGCGCTCCGAGGCCTCGTTGATCTCGTCTTTGATCTCGTCGGCGGCCGCTTTGATGTTAGAGCTAACGCCGTCTTTCATCTGTTCCAGCATTTCGTCGCTGTTTACAGACGCTTTCTTCTTGTTTTCGCTTTCCAATTTCTTTACTCTCCTTTACCTAAACTATAAATATGCAGTTAATTTATTTTGTAAACCTATAGCTGCTGAAAAAGCCCAAGTTCATAACATGAATTAACTTAATATTTCTGTCTATTATACTATAACTTCTCCAAAACTTCCATACCTGTTGCAAAATTTTCTTATAAAATTTACATTTTATTAATAGTTAACCGCAGATTCCATTATACTTTTAAGTTCCTTCAAGTATTCTCGTCCGCTAAAATCCTTTTTATCCTTTTTTATTCTAAAATTTATTTTCATTAATTTCGGATTTCTCATATAAATTTTACCTTTAGATTTTTGCATCAGATCCAACCATACATCCGGCTTCACCAAAGTATCGTTTTCGTCCGGATCGAATTTGGCCGTAACCTCCTCGCTTCCGCCGATCAGTTCGACGATCCCGCAATTTTTAGCGTATTCCTTTATAAGCGCTATCTCCATAAGGTTCTCTACCGGCTGCGGAACCGTGCCGTACCGGTCTTCTATCTCGTCGTATGCGTCGAACAGTTCTTCCTGCGATTTTATCGCGGCTATACGCTTATACGCCGACAGTCTCTGGCTGTGGTTGGATATATACGAATCGCTTATAAAAGCGTTGACCGGCAGATCTATCTGGGTCTGGACGTCCTTCTCGACCTCCTCGCCCTTAAGCTCCTTGGCGGCTTCTTCGAGCAGCTTACAATACATCTCATAGCCGACCGACTCCATATGTCCGTGCTGCTGCGCGCCTATCAGGTTCCCGGTACCGCGGATCTCCAAATCGCGCATGGCTATTTTAAAACCGCTGCCGAACTCGGTAAACTCCTTTATCGCTAAAAGCCGCTTTTCCGCGTCCTCGGTCAGCGTTTTATTGTGTCTGTAGGTCAGATACGCGTACGCCAGCCTGTTAGAGCGTCCTACGCGCCCTCTAAGCTGATAGAGCTGAGCGAGTCCCAGTTTATCCGAATTCTCCATTATGATCGTATTGACGTTGGGTATATCGAGACCGGTCTCTATTATCGTCGTACAGACGAGCACGTCTATCCTGCCCTCCTGAAGATCCATCATGATCTGTTCAAGCTCGCTCTCGTGCATCTTCCCGTGAGCCGCCGCCACTCTCGCCTCCGGGACCAGCTCGGCAATCCTCGCCGCTATCTTGAATATTCCGTCCACGCGGTTATACAGATAATATACCTGACCGCCCCGGCCGAGTTCCTTGTTTATCGCCTCTCGAACCACGTCCTCGTCGTATTCAAGCACGTAAGTCGCGACCGGATAACGCTCGTTTGGAGGCTGGCTTATCACGCTCATATCTCTTATCCCCGACAGCGACATATACAGGGTCCTGGGTATCGGCGTCGCTGATAGAGTCAGCACGTCTATATCCTTTCGCATCTCCTTCAGCTTTTCTTTATGCGCCACGCCGAACCGCTGTTCCTCGTCTATTATCAAAAGTCCAAGCTTATTGAACTTCACATTTTTCCCGAGCAGCTTATGCGTGCCTATAACTATGTCCGTCTCGCCCGTTCCAAGCTCCTTTATTACCCGTTTTTCCTCGGAACCGGTACAAAATCTAGACAGCATCGCTATATTCACAGGATAATCCTTCATCCGCTGTTTGAACGTATTATAATGCTGGGCGGCCAAAATAGTCGTCGGCGCCAGATACGCGACCTGATACCCGCTCGTAACCGCCTTAAACGCCGCTCTGAGCGCGACCTCCGTCTTTCCATATCCGACGTCGCCGCAGAGCAGTCTGTCCATTGGGTGCGGCTTTTCCATATCCTCTTTTACTTCGTCGATACTCCTAAGCTGATCGTCCGTCTCCTCATACGGGAACGCCGCCTCGAAATCGCGCTGCCATTCGTTGTCCTTATCGAACGCTATCCCCGGCGAATTCGCTCGCTTAGCGTAAAGCTCTATCAGCTCCTTAGCCATATCCGCGGCCGCGGCTTTAACGCGCTGTTTTGTCTTGCTCCACTCTCCGGAGCCGAGCTTATTCAGGCGAACCGCGGATCCTTCCTTGCCGACGTGTTTATACACCAGATCCATTTGATCGGTCGGAACGTACAGAAAATCCTCGCCCCTGAACCTTATCTTCAAATAATCCTTTCTGACGTTTTCGACCGAAAGGCTCTCGATACCTATATACTGACCTATGCCGTAGTTCTGGTGAACTACGTAATCGCCCGCCTTAAGATCGGTAAAGCTGTCGATCTTTTCAGCGTTTTTCGGACGGTATTTTCGTCTCTTTTTCTTATCGCCGCCGAATATCTCCCTATCGCTTATCACCACGGTCCTGATCAGCGGCAGTTCGAAGCCATGACGAAGACTTCCGTGGGTTATAGATATAACTCCGGGCTCCGGCTCTTTATCGAGTTCGGCGCAGTAATTGCAGCTCAGCCCCTGTTCTATTATCCGTTTTTTTAAGTTTTCAGCCCTAACGTCGGAGCCGCCCAAGATTATTATCCTATAATTCTCCGAACGGTAAAAATCCAGAGTTTCATAAAAATATTCCATTCTGCCCTGAAAACCGCCGAGGCTTTTCGTCATAAAGTCGATCGTCTTTAACGCCTTATAATCGCCGCCGCTCGAGCTTAGAGCGCTCAGGCCTATAAACGGACGCTTGGTAAGCCGCGATAGCGCTTTTCTCAGCGGATAGTAATACTCTCCCGAAGCGTCCGGGATTATCCCGCGCCCCGCCATATCTGTCAGGTCCTGAGCAAAACGCTCGCTCTCCGCCTTATAGGCCTCGCTTATCCTTGCCCCGTCGTCCCAGAATACGATGTAGTTTTCGGAGATATAATCTATGAGCGTCGGCTTTTCATCATAGATATACGGAATATACTTATCTATCGACGGAAAGGCGATATTGTTTCTGAGCCTCTCGATATTCCGCCTCAAATTGGCGCATATCTTGCCCGACACGCCCTCCTCGTCCTCCTTTTGCTCCTCGATCTCGGACAGCCGGGCTATGAGCTTATCCCGCGTTTCGTCGTCTAAGATAAGCTCCCCCGCCGGAGTTATTTTGGCGGAGTCGAGACGATCGAGCGTCCGCTGGCTCGCAGGGTCGAAAGTTCTGACGGAGTCTATCTCTGTGTCAAAAAACTCGAGCCTTATCGGGTAGTCGCTGTAATACGGGAAAAAGTCGAGGATTCCGCCTCTTACGCTGAATTGCCCCGCGCCCTCGACCAGCTCCTCACGCCTGTAACCCATCGCGGTCAGCCGCCTTATTATCTCTTCAAGCTCTATATCGTCTCCCACGCTCAGCTCGAGCATATTTTTTACGTACATATCCTGCGGCGGCGTAACGCCGAGCGCCGCGCTAAGCGTCGTCACCACGCTGCAAGAATCTTTTTCACAGACGAGACGGTCGAGAACCGTAAGCCGCCGTCTGCTCACGTCGTTCGCCTTGGCCTCGATATCGTAGAACATCAAATCGTTTGGCGGAAAATACAACACGCTATCCTCGTCGTCATAGCCGCCGAAGAAATATTTCAAATCGTCGCGCAATTCCTTGGCCGCAGTTTCGCTGTGGGATACGACAAACGCCGGTTTTTGCAATTCTTTGCACAGACAAAAAATCAGACACGCCCTAAGCGAGCCCGATACGCCTGTCAAGTTGACCGGGAATAGACCTTTTTTTAAACTGTCCTTCAATTCGGCGAAGTCCGCCGTCTCGTTTAAAATATCAATAAATCCTTTCATATCCAATAACCTACCAATAAAGTAAGCGGCCGCGCCGATCATAAGCGCGCCGCAAACATTCTATTAATAACGATACGTTTTAACAGTTATATTTATTCATAGCGGAATCGACGTTCTCTGTCAAAATTTCTTCGATCGCGCCGACGGCGTTTACCACCGTCTTGATCAGGATCTCGGTCTCCTCCTTGGAGAATTTGCCCAGCACATAGTCCGCAAGGTCGTGATCCTTATGCTCGGGCGCGCCCACGCCTATCTTGACTCTCGGAAATTCGTCGCTTCCCAGGTTCAGAATTATGCTTTTTATCCCGTTATGTCCGCCCGCGCTACCCTTTCTCCTGATCCTGAGCCGCCCGGTCTCCATGGATATGTCGTCGTATACCACTATTATGTTCTCGTTTTCAATATCGTAATAGTCCGCGATCTCCAAGACCGCTTCTCCGCTCAGATTCATATACGTCATAGGCTTGACCGCAATCACTTTCTCGCCGCCTACGCGTCCCTTGCCGGTATCCGCCCTAAATCTCCTGCTCGACTTGAGCTTTATATCGTGCTTTGAGCAAAACGCGTCGAGCGCGTCGAAGCCTATATTATGCCGCGTATTTACATATTTGGCTCCGGGATTTCCCAGCCCCACGACCATATACATACAGTTTCGCCGCCTTTCCTTTAAATTTACGCCTAAATCCATCTTGTAAAAAATCCGTTTTAGGCAAAACTGCGGCGGTTTATAGGTCGTCGACGCATCGCGATAACTTAGATAAACTCCGCCGTTAGTTTTTATTCAGCAAGATAGGAGCCTTTCCGACCGCAGACGGTATCGCGTCCGCTCCCGCGGCAAGGCTCCGCTAATTATTCTTATTTTTTACTTACTTCTATTATATCGATACGTTATTTCTGTTCCTTTTCCTTCTTAGCTACCCAATCCTGCTTTATGACCTCGCGCGATCTTGCTATAGCCAAAGAATTTTCGGGAACCTCCTTGGTTATGGTCGAACCGGCCGCGGTATACGCGCCCTTCCTTACGAGCACCGGAGATACAAGGTTCGTGTTGCAGCCGATAAAGCAATCGTCCTCGATGACGCTTCTGTGTTTGCTGTGTCCGTCGTAGTTAACGACCACAGTACCGCAGCCGAAATTAACTCTCTTTCCAACGTCGGCGTCGCCTATATACGTAAGGTGCGATACCTTTGTGCCGTCGCCCACGGACGAATTCTTGATCTCAACAAAATCGCCGATCTTAACGTCCCCGCCTATTCTTGAACCAGGTCTTAAATAAGCGAACGGACCCACGTGCGTCTTCTCGCCGACCGCGCTCTCGATACCCACAGTCTTTATAACCTCGGTGTTATTTCCTATCGTACAATTCGTCAAATTCGTATCCGGACCTATGACGCAGTTCTCGCCGATCTCAGTCTTTCCGTCCAGGCTCGTGTTTGGATATATCACGGTATCCTTTCCGATCTTAACGTCGGCGCCGATATATGTCGCGTCCGGATTAATGACGGTAACGCCGTCTAACATCACCTGTCTGATCTTGCGCATATACAGTATTTTACTCACCTGAGCGAGCTGCAAACGGTCGTTTACGCCGAGTATCTGATCTTCGTCAGCTATATACACGCCGACCTTTTCGCCGTCGCCGAGAAGTATCTCTATTACGTCGGTTATATAATACTCGCCCTGAGCGTTGTCGTTGGTCACTCTCTTGAGCGCGCCCAAGAGTTTTTGTATGTCGAAGAAATACATCCCCGAATTTACCTCTTTAATCAGCTTCTGCTCGTCGCTCGCATCCTTTTGCTCGACTATTTTAGCTATGCTCCCATTCTCTCTTACGATCCTTCCATAGCCGAACGGCTCGTCCACTACCGCGGTTATGACCGTAGCCGCCGCGTTCTCGGAAATATGCTGGGCGTACGCCGCCTTTAGGACGTCGGCTTCGATCAAAGGCGCGTCGCCGTAGAGAACCACGACCGTCCCTTCTTTTGAAGATATAGCGTCGATACCTTGCATGACCGCGTGACCCGTTCCAAGCTGCTCGTATTGATAACGATAGGTAACTCTGTCTCCAAAATACTCCTTCACGTCCTCGGCCTTATGCCCTACGACCATTATATTCTCCACGGAACCGGCCTCGGTCGCCGTATCCACTACCCACTCCGCAAGCGGTTTTCCCGCCGCTATCTGAAGCGGCTTCGCTATGTTTGATTTCATTCTCTTACCTTCGCCCGCGGCTAAAATTATACTGTATAAATCTGACATCTTATATCCCCTCGCATTTTGATAACTACATACTATTCTGTATTTTAACTCTTTAAAAAGCGCTAACGAGTATTTCTCGCTCGCAAACATGTTTTCAGGAAATACCTGTAAAACGTCATAATATAATTATAATACATTTGACCGAGTTGTCAATGTAAAAGCGTAACAAAAATACCGTCTCCGCCGCCGCTATTCGGGTATTTAGTAACCATAAATCTCACGGCGCCCGTTAAAATTCGCACCCCGATCAGCTATATACTTTCCATTCGTCGTGAAAGTTATCCCGTAGACTTTCGCCGCGCCGCGCGCTTTAAGAGCTCGGGCGCATTCGTCTATCGTCGCCCCGGTCGTGAACACGTCGTCAACTACAAGGATATTCTTGCCCTTGATAGCGCTTGAATCGACTACCGCCATGCTGCCGACAAGATTAGTTCGCCTCTCGGAACTTCTGAGATATTTTTGTTTACTTCTCGCTTCGCGCGTTACTATAATTTCGGGAATATATTCAAGGCCGACCTTCCAGCTGAGCGCGCGGCAAAGCAAGGCGCTGTGATTATCCTCTAAATCCCCGGACGCCGGGACCGAAGTCGCTACCTCTATGCCGAGCCGCGAGTAACGCTTTATATATACGCCCGCCATCATATCGGTCATAAACCCCAAAGACGACGCGTCTCCCGATTTTAATCTCAACACCGGATTGTTGGTCAGATCGTCATGAACTACCGCCGATACCGCTCTGTCGTAGTTAAAAGGCGTATACCTCTCGCAAACGTCGCATAACGCGTAAGCTCCTGCGCCCTCGCCGCCTTTACGCGGGCGCAGGGGAACCCCGCAGACGCCGCAGCAGAGATAATCCTCGGTAAGCTCTACTGTTTCCTCGCACACGCCGCATATATACTTTTTAAGGCGCAGATCCTCGTATTCAAATATGTTTATAGCTTCGCCGCAAAGTTTGCACTTATGCGCGTATAAAATATTTTTCAGCAAATTTAAAACGCTTTTCTTGTCTTCCATTTATAATTCATTTGAACGCTATCTTATACAAAGCGGCTGAAACGTTTTTATCTATCATAGTCTTTACGCCGCCGTCCGCAATATCTATCGTTCCCTCTCTGTAAGACGGGTATAGCGTCTCGGCTTTATCTATAACCCTGCCTTTCAGTCTGATCGGTATAAATTTCTCGCTCTCATCCGAATTTACCCTCCAAACCGCAAGATACAGCTTATCGCCCGCGTCTATCCCAAACGCTGAATACGGATCGCCCAGATTTGTAAGACCGAGGGGGAATACCGGATAACCGGTCTTTATATCGTCGCGTATCGTCTTATATACGTCGATCCCCTCTTTTACCAGCGCGAGCCTGTCTTTGGATATTTCGCCTAAATGTCCGCTCTGATGCACTCTGAGCAGCATTGCGTTTACCATGTTAAAAACGACCTCGTCTCGGTCGCCGTCTCTCTGGGGATACGACCACATAGCCGCCTGCTCGGGAGTCAACGCGGTCGCGCAAGCCGAAGCGATCGACGCCATATTCCTGTAGTCCTCCTGATCCGTCACGCTCTGTATGCTGTGCTTTGAGAGATACGCGTAGGTCATGCGCTGTCCGCCGCTGCCGCAGTTTTCTACGATCAACTCCGGATACCTTTCAAATACGCCGTCCAGCCAGTCGAGATACGCGTCGGTGTGCTGTCTGAGCCCGTCGCCGAAGCTGTCCGCGTCTATCTCGGTCCCGACGCCCGCGTTTATGTTATAGTCCATCTTTATATAGCCTACGCCGTAATCGCCGACCAGTCTGTCTATAACCGAATCCGCGTATGCTCTGACTTCGGGGTTTCTATAATCGAGCTGGTATCTGGAATGGTCTATCACCCGTTTGCCGTTTCGCACAAAGAACCAGTTGTCGGGAACCTTCTTAGCCATCGGGCAGTTTATCCCCATTACTTCGAGTTCCAGCCACAGTCCCGGAACCATGCCTTTTTGAGATATGTATCTTATCGGTTCCTCTATCCCGCCCGGGAATCTACCCTTTGCGGGGAGCCATTCGCCTACGCCGTCCCACCAAGGCCCGTCGTCGTACCAGCCGGCGTCTATGCAGAAATACTCGCACCCCGTCTCGGCCGCCGCGTCGATCAACGGGATCAACTTCTCGGTGGTAGCGTCGCCTACGAGGCAGTTCATAAAATCGTTGAATATGACCGCCATGTTTTCGTTGTCGGCGTTTTTGCGGCGGATTATTCTTCTGTACTTCGTCATCTCTATATTCGCGTCCTGCCAGTCGCCTTTGACAAACGCTACGGCCGTCTTATCCGAAACGAACCTATCGCCCGCCCTCAGCGTTTTATACCAGCCGTTATCCGAAAACGTTGCGCCGCAGAGCGATAAATACAGGCGCTGAGCCATAGTACTTATCTCCCACTCCCAGGAGCAGGCCGTCTCAATCTGCCAAAATACCGTACTTTCAGTCTCTGTATTCGTTATATATCCGATCGGAAGGTACTCGGCGCTCGGCCAAGTTCCGGTCCCTGAAGCAGTTACCCGCTTAAGCGAAAAACTGTAGGGTTTGTATAAGCCCAACTCCTGAGGCGCATATTCCCGCCATTGACATTCCGACTGCCATGTATTATGCGCGATACCGATACGCGTTTTATCCGGCCAATCTTGCTCTCCCTCTTTATCTATCCCCACGAGGTTAAAAGATGTGACGAATTCTATCGTCCGATCCTCCGCGCCTTTATTTTCAAGCTCCGTCCAGCTTCGTACTACGCAAACTCCGTCGTAGAACTGCATATGCGCTATGGCGCAAAGTTCTTTTTCATCCTGAGCGGTTATCTCGAGCTTGGTTCCGTATTGATTTTTATAAAGCTTATGCCCGACATATTTCATATCCTTGCCCGGGCTGGAGCCGGTTTTTTTGTTGCCGTGGTGATCGTTCTGATTTCCTCCGGATTCCTGGATCTCAAAAAGGCGATACCACTTATGCTTGCGCTCCGGGATCAGACTCTCGTCGTAATCCAGAGCCGACATATGAAGCAGATTTATATCGCCTTCGTCGGTTATTTTGATCAAAAGATTTATTCCGTTTTCATTTACGCAAATTGTTTTACACTGTTTTGAATTAGCTTCCATAACGTTGTTTTCCTTTCTGATTTTATGTGTGTGTAATTTACGTCTATTTTATAATAGATCATGGAATTTTTCAATAGCTTATTTAGGTTTAAAACGTATTTATCAGCGAATCGATAAGGCGCCGCGCACGGATCGCTATCCTCCGATCAGCTCCGAAACTGCGCGCAAACTCGGCTTCGCGCTTATAACGCCTACGCGTTTAAACGTCAAAAAAGCCGCCTACCAAACCGGTAGGCGGCGATATATCAAATTATTCAGTTTTAAACTGTATTAATCCGATAATTATTCAGCGTCAGCTGTTGCCGTAGCCTCGGGAGAAGCGGTTGCCTCCGCGTCAGCCGTAGCTTCCGGAGAAGCCGTTGTCTCAGGAGCAGCCGTTGCTTCAGCGTCAGCCGTAGCCTCAGGAGAAGCCGTTGCTTCAGCCTCGTCAGCGTTCATAACTCTTGCGAGTATTGCAGCAGCCTCTGCTCTTGTCGCGTTGTTCTTCGGCTGGAACGTGCCGTCCTCATAACCTGTGAGGTATCCAGCTTCAACCATACCTGCAACGTAACCTGCTGCGTAGTCCGCTATATCGGCGCTGTCTGTAAAGGACGAAGCCGAGTTAGAGGACAGGTTGAGGTAACGTCCAACTATTGTGCAGATGTCTTCACGCGTGATCGTGTTGTTAGCGTCGAACCACTCGTCGGATACGCCCGTTACGATACCAGCCTCGCTAGCCGCGATTACGTACGGGGTGTACCAATCGCTTGCCGTACAATCGAGGAATGCGGAGGTCGTAGCCGTGTTGGTGAGACCGAACAGCTCGACAGCCATCTTTGTGAACTCTGCTCTGGTTACTGTATTATCGGGCAGGAACGTGCCGTCCTCATAACCGTTAACTATACCTGCGTCATAGAGATCCATGATGTACTCATAGCCCCAGTAAGACGAAGGAACGTCGGTGAATACCTGCTCTTCTGTCGGAGCCGGAGTTACGTCAGCGCCTGCTGTTGCCGAAGGAGTAGCAGTCGGAGTCGTGCCGCTGCCTGTGCCGCCCCAGCCGCCTGCGCCTGTGCCGGCGGTAGGTTTAACTGCTTCGCAGGTTATGGCAACATCCTCAGCCGGCATATTGAACGAACCGCTGAACGAAATGCCGTTGTACGCCAGCTTTCTTACATAGTAGCCTGTAGCCGCGTCAACGTCTACCTCTACTACGGACGCCGGGTAAATCGAATCGCCCGAAGCTATCTCAGCGCCGTTAACGGTAACCGTTACCGAATCTGTGTTCTGCGGAATTGTCCACGAAACTGTGTAAGGTACTACATTCTTCGAAGCCTCTACCAGCGCCTGACCTGCGTCGATAACAGCCTGGAGATTCTCCTCGGTAGCCTCTGTTCCATATGCCGCTACAGCGTTATCCAAAGCCGTCTTAGCCTCGTTAGCAGCGGTTATGTTCGCCTGCTGAGCCTCGTTGATGAAAGACTCGCCTTCCTCAGGAGTGAGAGCGTCAGTCATCTCCGCGATATCAGACGTTACGCCGTTGGAGAGCTCTGTAGCTTCTGTAATAATGTCAGCAGCTTCCATCTGCGTAAACTGAGCTGTGATAACTACGTCGGAAGCCGGCATTTCAAACGTGTTGTCCGTAACCGGTATCGTGGTCTCGCCGGAGGTTACTGCCAGCGAACCGTCTACGTACTGATAACCGAAGTTAGGTATAGGATCAAGCGTTACAGTGTCGCCTTCCTCAGGAGCTACGGGCGAATACTGAACAGTACCGTTCTCAGCTTCTACTGTGATTCCGTATGTAGGAGCTACAGTCGGAGTAGGCGTAGGAGCTGTCGTGGGCTCTGCCGAAGGAGCTGTTGTAGGTTCAGACGACGGAGCTGTTGAAGGAGCCGTCGTGGGCTCTGCCGAAGGAGCTGTCGTAGGCTCTGCTGTCGGCGCAGCCGTAGGATCAGCTGTCGGCGCAGCTGTAGGATCAGCTGTAGGAGGCGCTACCTGACTACTTACTTGAATAGTTGCATTTGTAATATCAGCTCCAAATGACTCTAAAGCCATTGTATTGCCGATAAAATTATCCGCCTCAAAAGCATAACTACCATCTGCAATACCTTCTTTAGCAGTGAATGTTATTACAGCAATATTTGTAGTAGCCCCAGTTGGACTTACAATTGCTGATACGCCAAATTGAGGTTGATCTCCTATAAAATTCGTATCCGATGTAGCTTCCCAACTCGAGTTAATCGCTTCTATCTCGGCATCAAACGCATTTTTATCATACTTCAATTCAAAAGTAACTGCGCCTTCCATAAAGAATTGACCCGACTTGGGTGTAAAATCTATAGAAAGATTAAATGAGTCACCGGGTTTTATTGTTTGCTTGTCTGCTGTGTATGTTAGATCAATTAACTTTTCCGGTTCTACCGCAAAAGCGCTGATTGACATTAAACTTAACAGCATAGTAAAAACTACAACAATCGCTGTAAGTTTTCCAAATCTTCTCATTATATATATTGCCCCTTTCGCTAAATACTATTTTATTCTTTAAACTTCTTATTCTTCTACAGGGAATGACTCTATTTTATTAGCGCCACGTTGCAAAATTAGCAACGCATCAGATGCATTATAGCTGCCATCACCGTTGACATCTGCAGCAGTAATCTGATCCGGTTCTAACGTTATATTATTTGCGTCATATTGCAATACCATCAAAACATCCGCAGCATTATAACTGCCATCACCGTTTATATCGCCATATGTCACACCTTCGCCGCCTTGGCCTGCATCAGCAAGCGCAAACGACTTAGCATCCGGAGTGGTAACGCCCGTACCGCCGACTTTTACAACTATGATAGATTCATCATTATACTCGTTTGTAGCAGTCTCATCAGTACGGTTATCGCCCTTCGGAAGGTTAAATACGAGCGTACCCGAAACTGCTCCTGCTTTCTGATCTATGTAACCAGCCGGAGTTGTAGCCGCGAAAGGCGTATTATTATTGCCGCCCGTGATACTTGTGATGTCGTAAACGAAGAACGTCATCTGTTCCGGCTCTTCAGCTACCGAGAACGGAACGGAAACCGTGTAGTAATCAGTGTTATCAACAGCTGTAATATCGCCTATCGATATAACGGATCTGGTGGGATCGTCAGTCGCGAGCTGAACCTCTTCCTCGGTTACGCCCTCAGTAACTTCCATAGGAATAACGACTTCCTCTGCGGGAGCTTCTACGTCCTCAGCCGGAATTTCTGCGTCTTCTGCGGGAGCCTCTACGTCCTCAGCCGGAGCCTCTGCGTCTTCCGCGGGAGCTTCAACGTCCTCAGCCGGAGCTTCAACGTCTTCCGCGGGAGCCTCTACGTCCTCGGCCGGAGCTTCTACGTCTTCAGCGGGGGTCTCAGCGTCCTCTGCGGGAGCCTCCGTATCGACAGTTTCAACAACCGCCGGCGCTTCTTCCACTACGTCCGCCTCGTCGGCAAACGCTACGGCGCTGAGTGCGGAGAATACCATTAAAGCCGCTGTTAAAGCCGCGCCAAATTTAAAAAAGTTATTTTTCATTATCAAATTGCCTCCTAAAAATTTAAGTTCTTTATAAATATGTTCGATTTCTTCCCAATTAAATCTACAATTTTATAAGCCATATTAAATTTGAAGGCCTCTATCCTCCTTTCCCCAAATACTTATATAAAGAAATATGCCGATCGCTTTAAGCCGCTTAAACATGTCCGCAATCTCAAAAACGACGAAGACCGCAAAACATTCAAGACGGGCGATATACGATCATGACATATTTAATTATTTTGCCGCTTAAATTCTATTGCGCAAGTGAAAAACCCGCGCCGCTTTATCGAACCTAATAATATGCATAAGTAAACCATTATTATGATTCGTATCCATTATACTATGGTTTAGAAAAAATTGCAAGGGGGTTTGGGAAACTTTTTATGTAAATTTATAACAAAATATGAACTTACATACGGTTTTATGTTATTTTATCATACTTTCATTTAACCGCGCGGCTCGATATATGTAGATCCGGCGCCTTAAAATCGCGGGCGGCGTTTAACCAAATTACTGATTTTACCATTTTGACGCTCGTATCCTAACTTTTCTCCAAATAGATTGACAAATTTTTATTCTTTTGTATACTATTTTTAAGAAACGGTTTTAAGGCCGATATTTAGACACGAGCAAGCGAGGTAATATTAAGATGGTAATAACAAACGCTCAGATCATAAACCCCGAAAACGGAGATATCCGAACCGGGTTTGTTGAATTTAAAGCCGGGAAGATAACCAGGACCGGAGATATGAAGGATTTTAAATACGACGTTCCCAAATCGGAGATCGTAAACGCGGATTTCAAATATCTGACTCCTGGACTGATAGACGCGCACTCCCATATAGGGATGTGGGAGGACAGCCTCGGCTTCGAGGGCGCGGACGGGAACGAGGAGACCGATCCTTCGACGCCGCAGCTTAGGGCTATAGACGCGATAAACCCCATGGATCCCGCGTTCAAGGAGGCGTATACGTACGGCGTGACGACCGTCGTCACCGGTCCCGGCAGCGCGAACCCGATAGGCGGACAGCTCGCCGCGGTCAAGACATACGGGAAGAGAATAGACAAGATGATCGTTAAGGCGCCGCTGGCCGTAAAGGTCGCGTTCGGCGAGAATCCCAAGACGGTATATAATGATAAAAATCAGACCCCCATGACCCGAATGGCCACCGCGGCGATTATCCGCGAAGAGCTTTTTAAGGCGAAAGAGTACATGGAAGATTTGCAGAAATACCACGACAAGCCGGACGAGGAGGACAGACCCGATTTCGACATGAAGCTCGAGGCCCTGCTTCCCGTACTCGAGAAAAAAATACCCCTGCACGCCCACGCTCATCGCTGCGACGATATTTTTACCGCGATAAGGATCGCCAAGGAGTTTGACTTGGATCTTGTTATCGTCCATTGCACCGAGGGGCGCCTTATCGCCGACGAACTCAAAGAGGACGGTTATCCGGCTCTTATCGGACCTATAATGACGGACAGGAGCAAGCCGGAGCTTAAAAATCAGACCGTTAAAACGGCGGCCGCTCTGCAAAACGCCGGAGTGGAGTTCGCAATAATCAGCGACCATCCCGAGACGCCGGAGAGGTACCTTCTCTTAAGTGCGACCGCGGCCGAGGGGCTCAGCGGAGCGCAGGCGCTCAAAGCTCTGACTACGGCTCCGGCGCGTATTTTAGGCTTAGACGACCGCATAGGCGCTATAAAGCCGGGAATGGACGCGGATATGGTCGTATGGGACGCGATCCCCACCGACGCGCCGCTCGGCAAGCCGCGCATGGTGATTATCGACGGCAAAATAGCGGTTAATCAAGATAAAGCTTAGAAACTACCCAATAAATTCAGCGCCATATAAATAAAGATAAAGTCTATAGACAACGAAAGGCGCCGCAAGCATAAAGAGATATAAATTATTTCCATAGAGAAGACGCCCGGATTCGCTTCAAATGAAGATCCGAGCGTTTTCGTCTATATTTTTCAAAAATACGGCTGATTTTAAAATAATTGTTTTATTCACGGAGGCTTCGTCTCCAATTACTGTAAAAAATCAAACCTACCGGTTGGGCATTTGCCGATCTCCGGTTTGTTACGCCTCTATGCCGTTTTTAGAATTTGAATATAACGCCTATGACCGCTCCGCATATGATGAAAAATACCGGGTGGATCTTTTTGATCTTTTTGAATCGCGTCAATATAAACAAAACGGCGGCGAGGATCAGCGATTTTATATCGAACCACTCCGAAACATTCAGCGTATTAAAAATCTTGTCGGCGTTTATTATCGACACTTTAAGCGCCTCTATCGCCGCGGAAGCGATCAAGCCGGCGACCGCGGGTCTAAGCCCGTAGAACGCGGATTTGACCAATTTGCTCTCGTTGAATCTTTGAAGGGACTTAGCCACGATTATAATAACTATGACCGACGGCGCCACCAGCGAAAGGGTCGTAAATACCGCCCCCAATACCCCGTCTACGCGAAAACCCGCGTATGTCGACATGTTCACGCCCAACGGTCCCGGCGTCGCCTCGGAGATCGCTATCATATTAGCCACGTCCACGCGGGTAAACCAATCGGGGTATCGATCGGCTATATTATACAAAAACGGAAGCGTAGCGAGTCCGCCGCCTACGGCGAACAACCCGGTCTTAAAAAATTCGTAAAAAAGTTGAAGGTAAAGCGTCATTATTCGATTCCTCCTTTTTTACATCTTCCGGCGATAAGTCCGGCGATTATCGCGCCTATTACTACATAGATCGAAGATATCCCTATCGTTCCGGCAAGAAGCAGTGATAACAAAAAGACTACGACCCCAAACCAGTCTTTACATCCGGCCTTAAAGAATCTCACCACAGCGTCTATTATAAGTACCGCAACGACCGCGCGGATACCCGCGAACGCGTGTACAACCACCGGCAGATCCGCAAAATTTTGTATAAACGCCGCTATTATCATTATTATGATCATGGACGGCGCGATAACGCCGAGCGTAGCCGCGACGCCTCCTATTATTCCTCTTTTTTTATAGCCGATAAACGTCGCCGTATTGACGGCTATAACCCCCGGCGTACACTGCCCGACGGCGAAGTAATTCATAAGCTCCTCTTCGGTCGCCCAGCCGCGTTTTTCTACAACTTCCCGCTCCAAAATCGGCAGCATTGCATATCCGCCGCCGAACGTAGTCGCTCCGACCTTAGCGAACGTTAAAAATAAATTCCAAAGCTCTTTCAAATCCAAACGTCCCTCTTTCTATGATATATTGTTAACGCGTTTAATCTTATGTTAAAACGCTGATTATGTATTTCGTATCAAAATACCCTCTTAACCGATCGCGGCGCCGGCCGATCGATCGTCACAGCGCCGCTTCCTTTTTGGTATAGACAACTTCTGTATATCGACGCCTTCGATCTCAAGAAGCCGGATCTTTTTATCGATACCTCCGGCATAGCCGGTAAGGGAACCGTCGGCGCCTACGACTCTATGACACGGAATGATAATAGATATCGGATTGCGCCCCACGGCTCCGCCGATCGCCCTTGCCGATATCGAACTTCTTCCCAATTTTGCGGCCGCCAACTCCGCTATGACGCCATAGGTCGTAGTTTTTCCGTATGGGATCCGTCTCAATATCTCCCAGACAACAAGCTGGAACGGCGTTCCGTTAAGCGAGACCGGCGGCTGAAAATCAGGGATCTCTCCGCTAAAATAAAGATCCAGCCATCGTTTCGTCTCCTCGAACACCGGCGTCGGTTTTTCCTCAAATTCTTCGGATAAAGTACGGGCGAAGTATTTCTGGCCGTCGAACCACAGGCCCGTTAGATTTAAACCGTCGGCGGCCATTGTTACGCCGCCGAGCGGCGATTGATATTTGTATATATACTGCATTTGATCTCCTCCGGCAATAAGTTTTAAGCGGATCCGGGTCTAATAGCGCTCTTTTCTTCATATTATATAGCGATTATATAACAATTCGGCTTTGAGTCCGGCGCGCGTTTTCTCCGACCGGCGGGCGCTCAACTTAAGTCCGTATAGATTTAAGCGGCAAAACGCTGCGAATAAACCAAAACCGCGTCCGCGCAGATAAAGCGAGCGTCATAAAGCATATGATCCGCCAACAAATATAGTAACATATTACTCTATAAGTGTAAACTGATTTTAATATAACGCCGATTAATACTTTATCTTAAATGTAGCGGCGCCTCTAAACAAAACGGAGAGCTTATTCTTCGCCCGTTTTGCCGCCGCGCAAGCAAAAAAATCAAATTTGCGCGCCGGTTTCGCGGCATATAATCTTGTTATTCGACAGGCTTATTAAAAAGCGCCGCATAATTTACCGTATCCGCTGAAAACATGCACAAAAATAGGGAAAAAGTAAATAAAAGCGCTTGACAGGGGTAAAAAACCGTGCTATAATGGCAGAGTTCTAAATATTAATAAATTATTAACACTATGTTAATAATATGTATAGGGGTATAGCTCAGTTGGTAGAGCAGCGGTCTCCAAAACCGCGTGCCGTGAGTTCAAGTCTTACTACCCCTGCCACCATAAAAGTCCCCGAACTTAGCTCAGTCCTAGGTTCAGGGGCTTTTGCATTTTGATTATAAAAATTCGCGGCGACGTTAACGCGGTTCCAACGCTATCCCAAAACTTCTTCAGAGCTACGAGGCGAATCGGCCACGTTTTATCTTTCTGCATTTTTCTTATCTCGTCTGTAATTTATGTAGCTTCTGATTTTTTTTGTTTGCCAAGTTAAGTTTTCCTTCTTCAGCATGCATAACTATTACGCAACCCATACACGGGACGACTATAAATCCTGCTCCTGGTTTTAAAAGTTCATATACGATCCTCGCTATTGTTTGTTCGGCGCCAAGCTCCGTATCGATCTTAAAATATAATAATTCGGAGAAACGTGAAGGTCTTGAAATTTTTGAGCATAAGTTTGAGAACATGTATCGGTTCGCCGCCGTTTTATATTTGACAGGCGTTTTGTGCGCATATAATTTGGTTTTTGGATTTTTGCGAATATCAAATTTTGCAAAATTAGCCGAGACCGTGCTTTGGCTGACCGGACTGTAATAACCCTCCGCAAGAGCGTTATACGCCTCGCAAAACTCGGCGTGGGTATGGATAGACAACTTGTCGACTATTTCTATGTATCTGTCCTTCGCTTCTTCTAATTTGACAAACTCATCTCTGTTAACACCGCTTATATCTACAGACATTTTCAGAACTCCTTTGTTGTAAATTTTAACAAAAATAATATGTCGTTTTTTGTTATTTGAGCTACATAGGATTTTTAATATTAGAATTATCAGATTTATTTCCGTAGGTCTAAGGCCGATTATTTTCTATAATATAATTTTATCGGATATTTGTCAACGTTTTTCCAATATTATTAGTACAAAAACTCCACAAAAGCACGAAACAACGGAGTTTTTAGACATATTGACAAATATAAAAATATTGTATATTATCACGATATGCAAAGACCGTTGAGATCTCAGCTCGTGATGAACGGCGCCGCTCGTGCAGCAAAACGAATATATCTTAATCGCGCGCGGACGATTTGAGCGAGAACAGCGAACAATATACGGACAAATTCAAGGAAAACGCCAAGGGCAACGGCATTTGTATGGTTCAGCGCAATGTGTTAGAATCTGATTACGAGGTGTTCTAAATGGGTCAGTATGATATAAATCTTTTTCATAAAGTTTACCGGGAGATCAGCGAAGAACTCGGGATCGAGGCTGCTCTTGTAATTCACCAAATGTTTAAAGGAACTCAGGTCAGCTTTCCCATCAGATTTTTAGATACCAAATGCGTTAAAGAGATGATCGTAAAGGAATATGACGGAACCAATATAAAAGCGCTTGCAAAAAAATATGATTATTCGGAAAAAAGTATAAGGCGAATAATCAAAGGATCAATAAAATAAAATCAAGGGAGGTCAAACATATGATTTGTCAAAAATGCGGTAACGAGACCGGCCAGGGAAAGTTCTGCCAGAAGTGCGGCGCGCCCGTATACGCGAATAATCCTAATACCGCGCAGCCGCAACAGCAGTATTACCAAAATGGAAACCAATATCAGTATCAACAAGAAGTTCAATACCATCGTCAGACCAATTCAGGTTCTTCAGTCGGCATAGCTTCGCTGATAATCGGTATCATAACGGTGATAATCGGTCTTATAAGCCCGATAGGCGGTATCTTATGCGGACTCGTCGGGCTGATAATCGGAACCGTAGCCGCATGCAAAGGCGGAGGCGGAAAAGCTATTGTTGGCATCGTGCTTTCCGTATTGGGCATAGTAATCAGCGTGATCAATTGGGTCTTAGCTTTTTCTATGCTGATATAAAATAATTTTAAACTAAATTTATAAAAAGGGGATAAAGAAAATGAAAAATAAAATTTTATCGTTAGTTGTTTTAGCGGCTCTTTGTATTACATGCTTGTCAGGGTGTTCGGTAAATAATTCCACAGGCTCCGGTGGAGAATCGCAAAGCGCTGATAACAGCGCAGGTTCCGCAAACAGGAAATATGAAAATCTTACCGCTGATTCGTCTCCAGTAGGAGTCGATGAAATTAAATTCTCAAGCGACGACGGATATACAATTATTTCGGGTAGAATATATAAAAACAGCAGCGAAATTGAAGAGGGAGCAATTGCAATCACCTTTGAGATGTACGATGAAAACGGAGATTATTTTGCAGACAAAACCATTACTACCGACTTGCTTACCGAAGGCGAAAACGAACGCTTTGAGGATGATATAATTTGGGAAGCAGAAGATGCGAATTCTAAAAACGTACCGGATGAAACGCTCGCAAATTACAGCGTAAAGATTTCCGATATTGTTGAGACCGATAAAGATGAGATAGAATTGCAAAATACGATAAGTCAAGTAGATAACGCCGTAATGCTTGCATATGATTCGGAGAATATTGCAAAAGCAAGAATTTTGGTCGACAGCGCATTACAAAAATATCCTGATAATACGGATTTAAAACTACTCGACGCAGAGCTTAAGGAAAAAGAAGCTGAAAACGCGTCGGCGGAATAGTAACCACATAATAAAAACGCGTTAACAGGAGAGATATACTTTATGAAAAATAAATTTTTTGCCGGTTTACTCACGCTGGCCATGCTTTTGAGCGGCACGTCTGCGTTCGCTGTCAACAATAACGACATCATCAATGCGTTTAGTCCTATTTTATACGATTTCGAGGATTACACATATGCTCAATATTTTATCTACGATATTGATAAAGACGGTATTCCTGAAATAATTGTGGACGACGGTATGGATGAAGCTTCAAGAACTGCATTTATCTATAAATATGTTAACGGCGAGGCTGCATTTCTCGGAAGCGTCTACAGCGGCTATTCAACATTCAGTACCGTTCCCAATCAAAACGGCGTTATGCTGTGGGGCGGACATATGGATCATCTGACTGCAAGTATTATTTCTATCGAAGGTAATCAACTTACACAGCGGGTTATAGCCGATAGAATGCTCTACGGCGAATACGATCAGCCGTGGGAGATCTTAAGCGGATCCGAATTTATAAACAGCGACGACGTTACAAATATTGTGACGATATCGCATTATCTCGCGCAGCATCCTCTGCCCGCGCAAGAGGCTAACGCTAATCCCGCAGCGTCCGGCGCCTCGGTCGTATACAGCGATATCTCGGCGTACATAAACCACTATCCGATACCTTCGTACGCGTACGAGGGCGGGACCGTGGTAGTCGCGGAGGATCTGAGGAATTACGGCTTCGACGTGACTTACGACAACAACTCAAGAACTCTCAGCATCACGCCGAACCGCTACGCCACCGTCCTCACTGGAATGGGAACCGTGTACAAGCACGGAAATAAATTGGGGCAGCATTTTGCAGACGCGCTCTACAGCGATATAAACGTATACTTTAACGGCTCATGGATCCCGTCGTGCGCAATAAACGGCTATACTATGGTCAAGCTCGAAGATCTCGCGAGCGCCGGCGCCGGCACGAGCTTCACATGGGACGGAAGCACAAGAAGCGCCAAGCTCTGGCTCGACTGGGCGGGAATCACCGACTACCGCGCTTTGGCGGAAGCGCCTTCGGATCGTATTGCATATAACGGAGAATGGTACTATACGCCGTCAGGCGATAACCGCCCTCTTATAAGTCTTGAAGTTTCCAACGCAAACGAAAATACCGTAGACCTCTATGGAGCTAGAATGCATGGAAAAGGGGTTGATTATCATATCGGAACCGCGCAGTTTATCGATTCGCAAACAGCCGTTGCATACGGTACGCTCGAGTGGGAATATAACGGTACGAGCATTCCGAAAAGATATGAATTCACATTTTTAAGTGAAAGCATTAAGATGGATATTTATGATTCAGACGGTAACTTTGAGGAAACCTGCTATTTTTATAGATAAGGTTTTGTAAACGAATATAGGTTAGCCGACTTAATATGGTTTTTTCTCACATTTTATGTAGACTAAAAAATATTGATATAGTATAATTTCTTTTTTGCAGGGACTGTCCTAAATTGACAGCCCCTTTTATACTTACCCCTTTTTAAGCGCCGTAGCGATCGCCTCGCCCGCGTCGGCGTTTATGCATATCGTTCTGTCCGCTATCTCGTCCGGACATACGGATTCGCCGTAGTTTATGCATGCGTAAAACGCGTTTTTATTCTCGTACGTCATCCGCCAAAACGGTATTTTTATTATCCCCGGCGTGTTGGCGCCGACGCCGATCTCAAGAAACAAGACGTTCATATTCTCGTGCCGTTTTAAAAACAAGTCGTACCTCTCCGCCGCCTTATACCAGCCCTCGTCCTGGACGAAGGTATCGTCGCATCTGAGGTTCATCGTCATTGGCGCGCCGCATTTTGGGCAGCGCGGGATAAGCTCCGTAGGGATCTTCATATCCTTTTGCCCAGCCAGCATTTTACGCACGGTCTCTTCGTTATCGTAGGTCTCGCTATGGCACGGCTTCGAGCACTGCCATAGACCAAAGTCGCCCTGGGTGTAAAACAGACGTTTTTTATCGAATCTCGCAAGCTGGAACTGGTGATCTACGTTGGTCGTCAGCACAAAATAGTCCTTATCCTTTACCAGTTCGAGCAGATCGGTATACGGCTTACCGGGAGCTACGTCGTATCTGTTTATATAGATCTGTCTGCTCCACCACGCCCAATATTCCGCAAGCGTTGGAAAAGGATAAAAGCCCCCGGAATATATATCCGCGATCCCGTATTTGGCTTTAAAATCCGAAAAATATTTCTCAAAACGCCCGCCAGAATACGTAAGTCCGGCCGAGGTCGAAAGCCCCGCTCCCGCGCCTATTACTACCGCGTCCGCGCCGTCTATTTTTTCTCTGAGCGCCGCCGTCTTATCCGAGAAGCCGGGCGTATATGTCTTTGTCTTGGTCTTTAAAAACATTAAAAATCACCCTTTCCATATTAGAATCTTTAAGATATTCCGTTACCGTATCGACCGCGATCCGCGCCGCCGCGTCGTTGGGAAAATGAAATTCGCCGGTCGAGATACAACAAAACGCGACCGAGTTTATCCCATTCTTCTCCGCAAGTTCGAGGCAGGAGACGTAGCAGGATCTGAGCAGATCGCAGTCTCTATCTGTAAGCCTTGAGCCGACTATAGGTCCCACTGTGTGCAGAACATAGTCGCAGGGCAGATTATACGCTTTGGTTATCTTCGCCCGTCCGGTCTCCTCCGCGCGACCCTGAGCCTTCATTATCTCGTCGCACTCGAATCTGAGCTGTACTCCCGCGTACGTGTGTATCGCGTTGTCTATGCAGCCGTGACACGGAACAAAACAGCCGAGCATACCGCTGTTGGCGGCGTTGACGATCGCGCCGCATTTGAGCGTGGTTATATCGCCCTGCCAGAGCGAAATCCTATCTTGAATAAAAGGCAGGTCTTCAGCGTCCGTTATCCCCTTTTCGGCTATCTCGCGCCTTAGATATTCGTCCTGTATCCTCAAGAACTCGTCCGATACGCTCGCGGGTCTTCTGACGTTCATCAGCGAGCGCAGGAGCCGTTTCTTTTGAGTTTCATCGTCCGGTATCCTCATTCCTCTATACTCCGGCTGTTCGTCCGCGAGCGCTTTTATTAAATAATCCAATCTTTCGCTTTGATCCATACCGCTACCTCCTCGCTACCGCTCCGGCCGGGCATACGCTCATGCAATTCCCGCAGCTTAGGCAGTTTTCCTGTTTTATCTCGGCTTTTTTATCAGTTAATTCTATACAGCTCTGCGGGCATACTTCTATACACTTTCCGCACAAAATACATCCGTCTCCAACAAAATATCCGTGTTCATTCGCGCTCTCGCCGCCGAATGTGAAAGAAAATCTCTCTATCGGTTTTTTGGAAAGATCGAAATACTCGCCTTCGCCGCTGTAGAGTTTGAAGACCGTGAGCGCGTCGCGGCTCTTTTGCGACGGGTAGATCTCGTTCATGTACGGATTCTCCTCAAATACTCTGCCGACCAACTCATCGCCCAGCTCTTCGACCTTGCCGCGCAGAGATACCGCGACCGACGACATTGTATCGCGTCCCTTAAAGCCGGAGACCGCCGCGTATTTATTTTTTACCAGACTGTCGTAAAAACGCTTGCCCTTCGCGGTGATAAAATATATCCCTCCGCCGTCGTAGAGCATAACGTCTATGACCCTGCTCTCGGGCAGTCCGTTTTCATCCAGCGTCGAAAAAACCGCGGTGTGTATATCCTCTTTCAAAAACTTAAAAACCGTCGTTACGTCCATATTTTATCCCGCCTTTCTGTTTATATAATAATACAAATATTTCGCCGCGTAAAGTAGGCACAATATTGTGCGGTAGTTACCCTCAGGATACCATGCGAAAAAAGACTTTCCGCCGAGCCCGGTCCCTCGTGCTTAAAGGTGAAAATAAGGAATCTTACCCTACTTGACAATTTTGAATGCAAGAGGTAAAATTAACTTATAGGGAATATTATTTATATTAGTATCAAAAATATACTTATAAGGAGAACGATAGTTATGAAAAAAGAATTACCCGCTTGCCCGGTAGAGACTACTCTTATGCTGATATCCGACCGCTGGAAGGTGCTTATAATCCGCGACCTGCTGGGAGGCACAAAGCGTTTCGGGGAGCTGAAAAAATCTGTCGGCTTGATCTCGCAAAAGGTTTTAACGGCAAACCTGCGCTCGATGGAGGAAGACGGACTACTGACCAGAAAGGTCTACGCCGAGGTCCCGCCGAGGGTCGAATACACTTTGACGGACACCGGCTACAGCCTAAAACCGATACTTGATTCGATGGTCGAGTGGGGAGAGAATTATAAGGCTCAGAATCAATAAAACCGCCCGATCGATTCCGCTCTATCGGCGGATTATCGAGAATCGTCCGTTTTTCGGATCGTCTAAACAAAATAAAAAAACTTGCCCCGGATCCGCTTTGGGGCAAGTCGTGAATATCTTATTTTGTTTCTTTATGTTCATATATCGGTACTGAACCTAAGATCGCACCGATTTTCTATATCGAAAGCCGCGAAATATTTCTCCTCAAGCGGTATCCAGCGCTTTTTAAACATTTCCGCCTTTTCGACGCCGTTGCGTTCAACGATCCGGCGAATTTGTTCCTCCGGCTCGACCGTTAAAAAGATTCTCAGATCGTAAAAATCCCAAAGCGCCGGGTGACAGCTGTACGAGCCCTCTATAACGGCGATATTATTCGGCTCCGCGTATATCGGCTCGGTCAGTTCTTGGCTCCGGCAATCGTACGGACGATAATAAAAACTTCTGTTTTCCAGTAACGGTCGCATAACCTCTTCCAAAAAGCGTTCGTGATCCACGTTCTCGCCGGGGATACTCAGCCGCTCCTCCGTTCTCTGCTCCGGACGCGGAAAGAAATCGTCCATATGGAACGCGGCGCAGTTAAACTCCTCTTCAAGCAGACCCGCAAGCGTGGTCTTTCCCGCGCCGCAGCGGCCGTCGATAGCTACGATCAAGGTTTTATTTTCAGTCTTGGTTCTAAGCGTTTTAATACTCTCTACGATCTCGTTTACGATCTTCTGCATAGCGCTCAACTCTTTGCGCTTTGAGCGGCGGGTTTATGTTTCTTAAACTTAACGAGTCCGGTGCGGTTGAGCGCGACCATGACGGCCGGTATCAAGATCAGTTGGATTATGATTCCGGGTATCGCGTTTAAAAACGCTCCCGCCATAAACATCTGCGCAGTGAAGCCGTCTCCGGATATCCCAAGCAGGATTATCTCGACTATTCCCCATACCGCTCTGCCGACCAGCATGGCCGCGATAAGCGAGCGGTAAAGCGCGATAACGCACTGCCAGCGCGAACGGCCGTATAAAAAACCGGCTATAAATCCGTACGTCATAAGCTCAAACGACATCGCTATCCCTGTCGGGAACAGAACCGGCATCCCAAACAGCGCGTAGCGCAGAAGCGGCAATACAAAACCTATCGCCGCGCCGTACTGCCAGCCGCAGATCAATCCGCATAGGAAGACCGGAATGTGCATCGGAAGCAGCATGTTTCCTATTTGCGGGATCTGACCGGTCAAAAACGGCAGAACCAGACCCAGCGCCATAAACATAGCCGCTAAAGTCATATTCTTAGTAGTTTTCCGCATATCTATCTCTCCTATGTATTCTATTCTATTTAAAGCTCTCAGCCCACGCCTTGAGCTCCTCGTCCGAAAGCCGCCCGTTCAGCATCCTGCCGGGCGCTAAAACCGCCGAACCGCAGGACGGTTTGAGTTTATCCGCAGTTTTTCCCATACCGCTTCCGCCGGAAGTGGCGAAAGGAACTATCGTCTTGCCCGAAAGATCGTAGCTCTCTAAAAACGTGTTGATTATCGTCGGCGCCACATACCACCAGATCGGAAATCCCACAAAGACCACGTCGTACTCGTCCATATTTTCAATTTTACCCGCAATAGCCGGACGCGACGCAGGATCGTTCATCTCGACCGAGCTTCTGCTCTTCTTATTCATCCAATTCAAGTCGTCCCGCGTATACGGCGTCTCGGGCTTTATCTCATACAGATCCGCTCCGGCGGCTTCAGCGAGACGCTTGGCCGCTTTCACCGTAACGCCGCTGCACGAAAAATAAGCGACTAAAATTTTCTTATCGCTGCTCATAATTAAAACCTCCATTTCTTAACGCTCGTTTTAATCCAACACAGCCCCCTCAACCAATTATTCTTTATACAAATATTAACCTGAGTCTTAAAGTCTTATTCGCCGAAATATTCGCTTATCTCTTTCATCCGCTTAACCTGCCCGACATGGAACGGACATCTTTTGTCGCAGTGTCCGCAGGCTATACAGTCGGACGCCTTTTTCTCAAGATTCGCATAGTGGTCTTTTGCAAGCGCGTCTCCGGCCATAGCCAGGTCGTAATATTTATTGATAAGACCTATATCCAATCCCGCCGGACACGGCCTGCAATGGTTGCAGTAAACGCATATCCCCTCGGCGTCCTGCGGCGCGAAGGTCCCCAGTATCGAATAATCCTTTTCCTCGTCCGACGCCTCGAAGAAACCAAGAATACGCTTGATATCGTCTATGTTGCGCGCGCCGGGCAGCACGGTCAAAACCCCAGGTTTATCAAGGGCGTATTGTATACATTGATATTCGGTCAGCGCCCGCTTAAACGGCGACGTTTTCTTATCCAGAAGCTGACCGCCGCTAAACGCCTTCATTACCGATATCCCGACGCCCTCCGCCTCGCATCTGCGGTAGAGAGCCAATCTCTCGTCTACGCCGCCTATGGCGTAATCTCCGCGCCGGTAGTCGTACGCGGGGTTGATACTAAACATCAGCATATCGATAATACCCATATCTAAAAGCTTATCCGCGATCTTAGGAGTATGCGACGACAGTCCTATATGCCGCGCTACGCCGTCTTTCTTAAGCTGTTTGATATAATTGATCGTTCCCGCAGAGATCGCTTTTTCAAGGTCGGCTTCCTCGTCGATACAGTGGATAAAGGCGAAGTCGATATAATCGGTCTTAAGCCGCCCGAGCTGCCAGTCCACGCTTTTCTTTATCGTATCTAAATCGGTCGTCCAGCCGTACGCTCCGCTGCTGTATTCCGCGCCGAAATGTATTTGAAAATATACGTCCTTCCGGCGGCTTCCCAAAATATTTCCAAGCGCCGGGAACGGAACCGCGTCGCCCGAAGCAAGATCGAAGTAATTGATCCCGTTTTCCAAAGCGAAGTCCAAAGCCCGCTCCGCCTCTTTCTCTCCGGCCGCGCCTATCGAGCTGGTTCCGAGCCCTATAACGCCTATCTCTTCGGTTCCTCTCGGTAATTTACGGTATTCCATGATCGTCCACCTCCGCGATTACATACCCGTCTTCTGGGCGAAATCCGACATCGCCTCCGATATTTTTATCTGCTGCGGACAGACAGCCTCGCAGCTTCTGCAGCCTATGCACGCGCTCGGCAGTTTATCCTTAGGAAACGCCATGAGCGCCATGGGCGCGATAAATCCTCCGTCGGTAAAGCAATGCTCGTTATACAGCTTTATCAGCTCGGGTATATCGAGCCCCTGCGGACAGTGGCTCGTGCAGTAGTGACAGGCCGTGCAGGGCAGCGCTTTTACGTTGATCATGTCGCCCGCTACCGAAAGCAATCCTTCCATCTCCTTCTCGGACAGAGGCTTATCCTCCGCAAACGTCGCGATATTGTCCTTGAGCTGATCCATGTTCGACATTCCCGAAAGTATGACCTTCACGCTCGGGAGCGTCTGCAGGAAACGAAACGCCCATGCCGGGATCTTCTCGTCCGGGCGCAGCTCCTTCAGTTTAGCCGCGTCCGCGTCGGTCAGAGAGGCCAGACGTCCGCCGCGCAAAGGCTCCATGACCCAGACCGGGAGATTATATTCCTCGATAAGCTCGACCTTAGCCTTAGCGTTCTGGAACGTCCAGTCGACATAGTTAAGCTGTATCTGACAGAACTCCATATCCTTGCCGTAGGCGTCCAGAAAACGTTTCATAACGTCGAGGTCGCCGTGAGCCGAAAATCCGAGATGACGGATCCTGCCGTTCTGCTTCTGTTTTATAAGATAATCGTATATGCCGAACTTAGGGTCTAAGTACGCGTCGATATTCATCTCGCAGACGTTGTGGAACAGGTAAAAATCAAAATATTCCACGCCGCATCTTTTGAGCTGTTCCTCGAAGATCTCTTCGACCTTATCCATGTTGGCGAGGTCGTAGCCCGGAAATTTATCGGCCAAATAATAGTTCTCTCTTGGATATTTTTTAAGAGCCTTGCCCAAAACAAGCTCCGAATTACCCGCGTGATAACCCCACGCGGTGTCGTAGTAATTAACGCCGTTTTCCATAGCGTAATCCACCATCCGCTCCGCGGTCTCTTCGTCCACCTTCGCGTCGTCTCCGTCTATGACCGGAAGTCGCATCGCGCCAAGGCCGAGCGCGGAAAGTTTTAAATCCTGAAAATCTCTGTAAATCATAATAAACGCTCCTCTCTCATAAGCTTATAACACAGCTTTTTAGCTTATTATAGCGCTTAGAGTTGGCTTTAAGTCAATAGTTTATTATTAAATTTATCAAGAAATTAAAACTTCGATCTTTTAGAAATACAAAATTAAATTAAGACGCGAAACAACTTCGCGCCTTTTAAATCTCAAGGTTATAACTCCCCGGTATTCATATACGAATTTAATATATTGGGCATAACCAGCAGACCGTTATCCGAATACTTGTCAAATAAATCTTCAAGAGCCGCGATATATTCGCCGTAACCGGCGTCGTCCTCGGTCGGCGAATACGATGCGGACAGCGCTCTCAGTATAAATTTTTCCTTATTGAAGACTATATCGCATTGGATCGCTATATGCTCGAAACGTCCGCCGAAGAAATCGTATATCTTGCTTGTATCGTCTTGTATACCTCCGCTGAAGCCTTTAAAATCTTTGCAAAAGCGTCTGCATATCTCCGCGTTCTCCATTACGAGCGGACTTCTTCCGTCTCTTGAATTCCAGACCAAGACCGCTTTCCCGCCCGGCTTTAAAATACGTTTGCACTCCCGTTTAAAAGCGTCGGCGTCGAACCAGTGAAACGACTGGGCGGCGGTTACGACGTCCACGCTTTTATCCGCTAACGTCGTGTTCTCCGCCGTCGCCTTGACCGATACAAAGCCGGGCGAACCGCCTAAAGCGCGTTCCGCCGCAAGCCGCATATCGTCGTTGGGCTCGACGCATACGACCTTGCCGCAGACTTTGAGCAGCTCGGCGGAAAGCTTGCCCGTCCCCGAACCTATATCCGCCGCGACGCTGCCGCCGCGCAGCCCGGCCGAAGTTTTAAGGTATTCAATAAATTCTTTGGGATAGCCCGGTCTCGAATCCGCGTATACTTTCGCCTTGCCGGTAAACTTATTTGTATTATCCATAATTTTCTCCATACACTGTTTCATAATTAAAGTCATAAAAGCAAGATCCGCGCCTTTATATTAAGACGCGGATCGGTATAATATTTCTTTAAATTACGCTTTCAGATTCTTCTCGAGTATATCGAGTTCTTCCTTGATCTTAGCCGGGAGCTTATCTCCGAACTGAGCGAAGTATTCCTTGATATTCTCAACGTCCTCGAGCCATACGTCTCTCTCAACGCTGAGGAGCTCGGTCATCTGCTCGTCCGTTACGTCGAGACCCGTTACGTCGATATCCTCTTTTGAAGGAATGAGGCCTATCTCGCACTCTCTCGCGTCGGCCTTGCCCTCGCAGCGGTCGAGTATCCAGAGAAGAACTCTCATGTTATCGCCGAATCCCGGCCAGAGGAAGTCGCCGTTCTCGTCTTTTCTAAACCAGTTGACGTGGAATATCTTAGGAGCCTTGTCGGCGTCCATCTTAGCGCCCATCTCGAGCCAGTGAGCGAAGTAATCCGCCATGTTGTAGCCTACGAACGGCTTCATAGCCATCGGGTCGCGTCTTACAACGCCGACCGCGCCCGCAGCCGCGGCCGTAGTCTCCGAAGCCATCGTAGCGCCTACGAATACGCCGTGATCCCAATCTCTCGCCTGATAGACCAGCGGAGCCGTCTTAGCGCGGCGACCGCCGAATACGATAGCCGAGATCGGAACGCCCTGCGGATCCTCGAACTTATCCGAAATACAGGGGCAATTCTTAGCCGGAGCCGTAAATCTCGAGTTAGGATGAGCGAGGTTGCCCTCGTAAGTCGTGCCGTCTACCTTCTCGCCGAGCCAGTTTGTGCAGTCCTTCGGCGGGTTCTTGTCGAGACCTTCCCACCATACGGTCATATCTTCGTTATTTATAGCTACGTTTGTGAAGATGGTATTCTTCTTGGTGGACTCGAGCGCGTTGAAGTTTGTCTTTACGCTGGTGCCCGGAGCTACGCCGAAGAAGCCAGCTTCGGGATTGATAGCGTAGAGTCTGCCGTCCTCGGGGTTAATTCTGAGCCAAGCGATATCGTCGCCTACAGTCCAAACCTTGTAGCCCTTCTCCTTGAGGTATTCGGGAGGAATAAGCATAGCCAGATTCGTCTTACCGCAAGCCGACGGGAAAGCGGCCGCGATATATTTGGTCTCGCCCTGCGGATTCTCTATACCGACGATGAGCATGTGCTCGGCCATCCAGCCTTCGTTCTTACCGAGGTAGGACGCGATTCTGAGCGCGAAACACTTTTTACCGAGCAGAACGTTTCCGCCGTACGCCGAGTTGACCGACATAATGGTGTTGTCCTGCGGGAAATGTACGATATATCTCTCGTCGGGGTTGACGTCTTTCTTGGAGTGGAGACACTTTGTGAAATCTCCGTCCTCGCCCAAAACTTCCAGAACCGGGTTTCCGATCCTCGTCATGATATCCATGTTGAGCACGACGTAAATACTATCCGTAAGCTCGACGCCGATCTTGGAGAAAGGCGAACCCACGGGTCCCATCGAATAGGGGATAACGTACATCGTTCTGCCCTTCATGCAGCCGTCGTAGAGCGCGTTCAGCTTAGCGTACATCTCAGCCGGAGCCATCCAGTTATTTGTAGGACCCGCTTCCTCTTCCGTTTCGGTGCATATAAAAGTTCTGTCCTCTACGCGCGCAACGTCGTTCGCCGCCGTTCTGTGATAATAACAGCCCGGGAGCTTCTCCTGGTTAAGCTTTATCATCTCGCCCGTGCTCACCGCTTCTGCGCGGAGAGCCTCAAGCTGTTCTTCGCTTCCGTCGATCCATACGACCTCGTCGGGCTGACAAAGTTTGACCATCTCGTCAAGCCATGCTTGTAACTTCTTGTTTTCAGTCATGATTTTCCTCCTTGAACTCTTTATCTATGTTATAGTTAGTTTATTATACCATAATTCTATACTAAATATATATTTCTGTCAAACAAATTTTTTCATAATAGGCGTTCGTCTAATAAATATCAGTGTTTTGTCTAAATTATATAAAAAAACTGGGGATTATTTAGATAAATTTACTTAGTCAGTTGTAAACGAATATTCAGCGGCGCAAAATATGTCTTTAGAAAAGCGTACAAAACTTACTCTTAGTATTGACTTTCTCCAAATAATGTGTTATCCTCTTACCGAAGTTAATATGTATCGCTTGCCGCCGGGTAAGTAAAATAGGACGCTAAGTTTCATATCGTTAGGCCTTTGAAGATATGAAATTGCAGCGTTTTTTTATTTTTGGAGGTAATTTATGCAGAAAACTAACTTTTTCAAAGAATTCGTAAAGTACGCGTCGCTTAACGTGCTGGGGATGCTGGGGCTTTCGTGTTACATCCTCGCGGATACGTTTTTCGTGGCTCAGGGGCTCGGCACGTCCGGCTTGGCGGCGCTCAACCTCGCGATCCCCGTTTACAGCTTTATACACGGAAGCGGGCTTATGCTCGGCATGGGCGGCGCGACGAAATATTCTATCTATAAGGGTAAAAATTGGGACACGGCGGCCGATAACGTATTTTCCAACACCGTGTACGCCGCCGCGACTATATCCGTTATATTCGCGCTGTGCGGCGTTTTTTTCTCAGGCGCCTTGACTTCGGTATTAGGCGCCGACGCGGAAGTTTTTGAAATGACCGATACATACATGAAAACGATACTGCTTTTCTCTCCGGCGTTTATGCTGAACAACGTTTTTATCTGCTTTGTAAGAAACAACGGGAATCCCAAACTTTCAATGATCGCGATGATCGCCGGCAGTCTGTCGAACGTAGTCTTGGACTATGTTTTTATCTTTCCGTGCCGGATGGGAATGTTCGGCGCGGCGTTCGCCACGGGACTCGCTCCGGTTATAAGCATTATGATATTATCGATACATAAGCTTAAAAAACTGAATCAGTTTAAACTAAAGATCGTCAAGCCAAGTCCAAAGGAGATATTCTCGTCGATGTCGCTCGGCTTCCCGTCGCTTGTAACGGAAGTGTCGTCAGGCATAGTAATAATAGTATTTAACGCGATTATTCTGAAACTTGCCGGAAACACCGGCGTCGCGGCTTACGGCGTTATCGCCAACCTATCTCTTGTTGTAGTCGCGGTGTACACCGGCATAGCGCAGGGTATCCAACCGCTTATGAGCCGTTCTTACGGAAACGGCGCGATACTTGGAGTCAAGCGTATTTTAGGCTACGCGCTCGTCTCCGCGGCTGTGTTTTCGGTCGTTATCTACGCGGCGGTATTCTTCGGCTCCGAGCAAATAACCGCCGTATTCAACAGCGAAAATAATCTTCAGCTGCAAGGCATCGCCGATAACGGAATGAAACTTTATTTCACCGCGATCCTGTTCGTCGGGTTTAATATAATAGTTTCGGTATTCTTCACCTCGACCGAACGCGCCCTTCCGGCTCATGCGATCTCCCTGCTGAGAGGTCTGATTATAATCGTTCCCGCCGCGTATCTGCTGTCCGGTCTGCTGGGTCTGACCGGCGTTTGGCTCGCTTTTCCCGCGACCGAATTTATCGTGTCGGTCGTAGGCGCGGCGCTCTATAAACATACGCAGAAAAGGCTTTCTTAAACATAACGCTCCTTCGCCGCAGATCCGGCGCCGCGCCGGAAAGCGAAGGGGCGTTAAATTATTTATGATTTTTGATACGCGAACTAAACCGATCTCTTATTCCGCAAAAAAGAATCCGGCCGTCATATCGAGATAGTTATCGCCGCTGTAATTTCCGTATTCTTTTTTGACCTCGTTCTTAAACTCTTCCGCGTCGCCGCATCTTGACGCTATCGTCTTTAGATTTTCCAGATAAGCTATCTTCGTCTCAACGTCTTTTAAATCCTCGGGCGTGTAGTGCGAGGTCAGGATAAGCGTATAACCTTTATCGAGATAACCCTTAAGCTGCGCGATCATTCCGTCCGCATGGTTCGCTCCCACGACTATAGAATGACAGTCGTGTCCGAGCATATGCGTATATACCGCGTTTATCTCGGGAATCTCTATATCGAACGCCTCTTGCGTGACTGTGATATTGAAGTCTATGCCGCCTATGTTTATCGCGCCTTCGCCGATATAGTCCGTGACTGTATGCACGCCGCTGTCGAACGCGTCGCCGAAGGCCTGCGTGAAGTTGTCGATAAGCGCCTTTCCGCCGCCTCTGTGTCCGTACTCGTCGGCGTTTTTAGTCGCATACTTTTTAACGCCCGGCAGAAATCCCGCTCCGGCCATATGATACGCCAGCAATATTCCCTGCGCGTCGAGTCCGTTATCACTAATATACTTCTCAAGCTCCGCGTTGTTGTCAAAGAAACAAGGCGATTCTATCACTACCGCTTTTCCGTTCTTTTCTACGATAAATACTTCGTCGTCTATGAAATCGTTCGTCTTATACGCGTGCAGCTTTACCGCTCCGAAATCGTATACGTTCATCTCGCCCTTGCCTAATTCGATCTTTGTAAATGTGTTTTTATTCATGATATTTTCCCCTTTCTGTCTTTCCGAGGTTTTCCCTCGGCTCTTGAGTAGATTATAAAACGCTTTGTTTACATTGTAAAGTAAGCACTTTTTTGTGCTGTAGTTACTTTTTAGATACTATTGGACGGTTACCTTAAAGAAACGATTGCGGATATACGCTGGGTTTAGGAGATCGGCGCCGTCAAAAAATTTTTTTAATTTTTATTTATCTCGCCGTTTTCCGCCCATATCCCTGCAGAGCGCGCGTCAATAGAGATCATATTCAAAAAACACTTTACACAATGTCAAATTAGTTATATAATAAGAAATATTCCGCAGATTGCGCCGGAGAGTCGTTGTTAAATCTCCGGGCTTTCAGCGTGGATAAGGAGAGTAACTTAATGCGAAATATGGGGTTAAAATTTAAACTTATTATATATTTTCTCGTGGCCAACATGCTGGCGCTGCTTGTGATAAACGCAGTCTTCATGCTCAGTTCCGTCAGTTATGTTAAAAACCGGTTCATATCCGACATGGATTACGCGGTGCAAAATGGTTTTGCGCAGTCGGTTCAGAATATAATGTCGTCTTCGAGCCGGGATTTTGTAAAAAGGTACAGGCTCGAACAACTTATTTCCGAATCGTCGGGCGCGCTCAGGCTGGGCGGCGGCAGGAATTGTTACGTTATAGACGGAGTCAACGGGAGCGTGCTGGCGTCTTCCGACAGTTCGGAAACGGCGCTCGATACGACCGCCAATTTGGACGCGGCTCTCAGCAAGCACACCAAAGGCGCTTCCATATCGCTGAGCGCCGAATATTCAGACTATGCGTATTACATAAAGTCCGGCTCGGACAGCGACGGTTATATTATTTATATCAAGGACGACAACTCAGCGCTAAACGCGGAGCTGCATAATTTTATAGTTATTTCGATCTGGATACTGATCATAGGCGGGATCTTAACGGTTTTATATGTAACTATAGTCTCCAGAACGATAACCATTCCTCTGAAAAGATTGATAAAGAGGGCGGAGAACTTTTCTAAGGGAAGATACGACGCGAGCGTCGAACCAGAGCGCGGCGACGAGATAGGCGTTCTGACGCAGACGTTCAACAACGTAGGCGTTGTTATGAGTTCTTCCATAAATCAGAAGGTAGCCGAAAAACATAAGGTAGACGTAATAATGGAACATGTAACAAACGGCATAATGGCGTTCGACACCGATCAGAACCTGATACATATCAATTCGGCGGCCAAGCGTATGCTTAAGATAGAAGGCGACACGGACGACTTAAAATTCGACAGCTTTTTCGAGTCTCTTCACGTAGATATCTGCATGGCGGAGTTTATGTATCTTGAAAAATACGCTACCGAGATAAGGGACATAAGCATAGATATGAGCCATATCCGCGCGTACTATGTTCCGTTTAAAATGGAAAACGAGAGGACGGCCGGCGTGGTCTGCGTATTCGAGGACTTTACCGAACAGTTCAACCTTGAAGCGGCTCGGCAAAAATTCGTCGCCGAGGTCTCTCACGAGCTCAAGACCCCGCTGATGATCATAAAGGGCTATGCGGAGACGCTGCTCAACGGATATATGGACGATAAAAAAATGGCGACCAAATTTTTAAATACTATAAACGACGAAACGGACAAGATGAATTCGCTGGTAAAAAATCTGCTGGATCTGTCTAAGTTCGACGTCCAGAAGTTTGAGATGAAAAAGGAGGTCGTATCCCTCGACAAGATGCTGACCGGGCTTGTGGATATGTTTAAGCTCGAAGCTGAAAACGAAGACATAGAGCTGAACTACATACGCTCTACCGATATACCTCAGATCTATGCGGATAAAGACCAGATCGAACGCGCGGTGAGAAACATAATCTCCAACGCGATCAAGTACGGCGTAAAAGGCGGTTATGTAAATATATACGCCGGCAGTATCTACAACGAAATATATATCAAAGTTGTGGACAACGGCAAGGGCATGACCGAAGAAGAACTAAGCCATGTTTTCGAGAGATTTTACCGCGCCGATACCGCGAGAACAAGAGAAAAAGGCGGCACAGGTCTCGGGCTGTCTATCGCTAAGGAAATAATAGAAAACCACGGCGGCTCGATAACCATAGAAAGCAAATTCGGGGAATACACAAAGGTCACGATACATCTGCCGATGGCGTCGGGCGAGTAAAACATGCGGCAATGATGTATTTATAAAAAGCGTAAATAATTTTAGGATTTAAACAATATATTTTAATAATAAAATAATTAGGAGAATAGAAAAGAATGAGTACATTTATAGAAGTAATCAAAGCAATTATCCTGGGTATCGTAGAAGGAGTCACCGAATGGCTCCCTGTAAGCAGCACCGGACACATGATACTTGTCGACGAATTTTTAAAACTCAATTCAAGCGACGCGTTTAAGGATATGTTTCTGGTGGTTATCCAGCTCGGCGCAATAATGGCGGTCGTAGTACTGTACTGGAACAACATAATGCCGCTCGGTATCAAGCGTAAAAACGACGGCGCGGCCGAAGGACTGTACTGGAAAAAAGACACGCTCATCATGTGGCTTAAAATATTAGTCGCCTGCGTTCCCGCCGGCGTTGTCGGCCTGTTATGGGACGACGTATTCACCAGACTGTTCTACAACTATCAGACCGTCGCGGTAATGCTGATCCTCTTTGGTATTCTGTTTATAATAATAGAAAATTGGAATAAGCATAAGGTCTCTACCGTAAACGACGTCTCTCAGATCACATATTGGTCGGCGTTTCTGATCGGCGTATTCCAGCTGATCGCCGCGGTCTTCCCGGGAACCTCGCGTTCGGGCGCGACGATAGTCGGCGCGCTCCTGCTCGGACTTTCCAGAACGGTAGCCGCCGAATTTACGTTCTACCTTGCGATCCCCGCCATGTTCGGCGCGAGCGTTCTGAAGATCGCAAAATTCGGCCTCGCCTTTACGGGAACGGAAATTTTAGTTCTTATAGTCGGGCTTGTCGTAGCGTTCGTAGTGTCGATGCTCACGATAAAATTCCTTATGGGATATATCAAAAAGCACGACTTTAAAGTATTCGGCTGGTACAGGATAATTTTGGGCGTGATAGTCCTGTTGTATTTCTGGTTCTTGGCGTCGTAAAATTTAATCGATCGCAGCTTCGATCCGCTCCTTCTTAGGCGCGGATCTTTTTTATTATATACGTTTACCTCGACTACTGCGCCGAATAGGTCGCGAGCGCATATCTAAGCGCGTCTACCCGCTCGGAAACGAGAAAGATCTCACATTCTTCGCAATATACTCCGGCTTTGACGCTTTTAATATAAAACGCGGTTAAACTTAATTTCTCTTCCTAAATTATTAAAGCGCGCAGATCCACTTCCGCGCGCCGTTTTTATTTATATACCAACTCGCGTTAGACGCGTATAAAATCAAATCACCAGATCTGTAATCTATCCTCGGGATTTACATACATTCCGTCCCCTTCTTCCACTCTGAACGCCTCGTAGAATTCGCCGCAGTTTACCACGGTTCTGTTCACTCTCAGTTTTTCGTCGCTGTGATAATCGATTTTCGACCTCATATCGCTGTATTCGCGCGTGGTTACCGTCGTCCAGCAATGAGCGAAACTCGTATACAACCTTTTAAGATCGGGATCTTCAAGCCCCGCCGCGATCTCGGTTATACATTGGAGCGCGCCCTGGTCGGCGACGTTTTCGCTCAGCGTCAGCGTCCCGTCTACGGGGATACCGGGAACGCCTTCCCAGCCGTCGTAGAATTCTATCATCTCGCCGCACAGCCGCTGAAACTCGTCGTAATCCTCCGGCTCCCACCAATCCGCAGCGTTCCCGTTTTCATCGTATTTAGCTCCGTTATTGTCAAAAGCGTGGGTGATCTCGTGCGCTATGATAAAACCGATGCCGCCCAGATTCTCCTCGTACGAAGCGGATACGTCGTAAAGCGGAGCTTGCAGGATCGCGGCGGGAAAGGTTATGTCGTTGGATTCGGGCGTATAATACGCGTTGACCGTAAACGCCGACAGCGCCCATTCCGATTTATCGACGGGCCTATTCTGCTTCTCTATCTCGCTTCGTCTATACGCCTTTTTAATATTTATCTGGTTTTCGAAATAACTTCCTCCCTCCTCTGGCGGCGTTATCTCGGCGCCGTCCAACGGCGACTCCCAACTGTCCGGATACCCGACTTTTACGCCCAGCGCGTCCAGCTTTTTAAGCGCCCTTTCCTTAGTCGTTTCGCTCAGCCATGAATTGTTTTCAAGCCGACGTCTATAGACTTCCAATATATCTTGAACCATATTTTCCACGTCGCGCTTCGCCTCCTCCGAAAAATATCTCTCGGTGTAGAGTCTGCCTATATATTCGGGCATGGAGCCTTTGACGAGCATTATCGCGGTCTCTTCGTCGGTATACGCGTCCTCGACTCCCAAATAATCCTTAGTAAATTGATCCGACGCCTCGTCGAATTCCCGGTTTAGAGTCGGGCCGTACATGAGCGCCAAACGCTGCTTGGCGTACGCTTTGAGCGCGTCTAAATTCTCGTCCCGGAAATACCCGGCAAACGCCTTGGTCAGTCCGACGTCGTTTATAATTATTTTATCGGACGCTTCAAAGCCGGAGGCGCCGAGAACGGAGTCGATATCTATACCGCCGAACATATCCTTTATTTCCCGCAAGGTGAAAACGTTATATGTCTTGTCAACGTCGCTGTAAGCCTCTTGATCCATCTTAGCTCCGGCCAGTATTTTCTCAAGCTCAAAACACTGCCGCGCCATGATTGCAGCGGCGCTCTCATTCTCTCCGATCAACTTAAATACGGTTTCGTCGTACTTAAGATACGCCGAGGCCGCGGCTCCGGATATATCCTCATAATCGGCCTCAGTAAAAGTCGGTTCCGCCGTTTTAAATACGAGCGCGTATCTCGAGCTGTCCATATCGTCGACGTCGAGTGAAAATCCCATAAAAGGCGACACGCAGAGCTCCTTTTGCAGCGTATTCTGAACGCTGACCAAATCGTCTATCGTATCGGCGCCTTCGATGAGATCCAGGTATTCTTTGATCGGAGAGATCCCCGCCATGTTTCGCGCTTCAATATCCGTTATGCTCTTATAGTAATCGGCGATCTTCTGCTCCGCGCCGCCCTTTGGATGCGGTTTGGATACTATCTCTTTTATGATCCCCTCGATCTGTTCCGTCGCCCTATCGTTTAGATCGTAGGTTGTTCCCGCTATGACCCGTCCGGGTTTCAACTCGATCCCGTTAAGCGTCTCCTTATTTACCGACGCGTAAAAGTCGTCTTTTTCATTAGAGCCGTACAGCGAATATATCCGTCTTATAAAAAGCTCCAACTGCTCTTTGGTAACAGGCTCGTCCGGGGAAAATATCCCTTCCGAAGTCCCTGCGACGATCCCCGCTTCAAACGCGTCCTCAAGTTCGGCGGCCGCCCAATCGGGAACGTCCGTAAAACCGCCGGACGGGATCGCGATTTCGGCGTTGTAGCCGTCCGGCTCGGGCAAACCTCCGAACGCGCGGCTCAGCATCACTAATGTTTCGGCTCGAGTCGCGGCCCGTTCTTCAAAAAGTTCGCCGCCGTAACCTTTGATTACTTCCGTCTTTTCCACTCCCGGGTTATAATCGTCGGCCGCCGAAATAAGCGTATCGGCGACCTCGCCCCGCGTCGCGTAATCTTCTTCGTCAAACGCAAAAGCGCCGCTTATCGCATATGTTAATGTTAACGTTAACGCTATGACGGCCGATATTAATTTTTTTAGTTTCATTTTTAAACTCTCCTTCCGTTTCGGCAGACTGCGGTCAAACCGCGTTTTGCCGGTCTGTAATTTACTATAACTTATCGACCTGACAAAAATCTTAACCCAGCTTTAAACAAAGCTTAATTTTCATCCGATGAAGGAGAGTTTGATATATAACGTTATATTTGAACGCCGCGTGTTAAAGCATGCGGCAAAAACATTTCTCTTATACAGAAATCGCAAAATAAAACTATAACAAAAAAATCCTGTCCGCTATGCCGAACAGGATATAATTATTCGTTTTAATCGCCGGAATCCGGTATTACTTTATTGGCGCACGCTCTTCGGATGGTTTCGATAACGTTGACGTTACCCATAACTCCGCTTATGGTCATGCGCTTTATAGATTCGACGCCCTCCGATACCAGATTCACCTCGTAGTCCAGCTCGGTAGTATTGTCTCCGACGAGTATCTGGACGTTATAGCCCGCCTGACGCGCAAGCTCGATCGATTCGTCGTCGTAGGATCCGTATGGATAAGCGAACATATCACATACTGTTCCCAGGTTTTTCTCGATCAAATATTTGGACTTTCTAAGTTCGTAAGCCCTCTCGTCGCGGCCTAAAGGTCCCAATTTCACATGGTCGTTCGTATGAGACTGTATCTCTATAAGACCGCTGTCCTGCATTTCCTTGGCTTGCTCCCATGTGAAATGCGAATAATTGACCTTTCCTTCACCGGCCTGAGCTCCGACCGTATCCGTAACCACAAAAATAGTAGCCGGTATGTTAAGCTCCTTCAGGATCGGAAAAGCTATCTCATAATTTGAGCTGTAACCGTCGTCAAACGTTACGATTATCGGATTGTTCGGAATATATTTCGAACCGTCCTCGCAGTTTACAAACTCTACGTATTCCCTAAGGCTGATAGGCGTGTACTGAGTCTTTATCGCCGTCATATGCAGCCGGAAATCGCTGGGGGATATAATAGATATCGCGTTCGTATCGTCAAAATCATCAGAAATATGATGATATAGCAGCACCGGTACTTTTATCTTCTCAGCCTCCGGCGTTCCGGCCTGAACCAGCGCGCCCTGTTGCATATATTCCGAAGGCGTAGCGGTCGGTTTAGGCGTAGCCGTGGGCTCCGGCGTCTCTGTTGCGTCCGGGTCGGCAGTGGAATCCGGAGCCGCCGTAGCGTTCGGGTCCGCTGTAGCTTCAGGATCGGCCGTCGGTTTCGGCGTGCTATACAGACTGTCCACCCAGCTCGGAGCCGAACTTGAACTCTCCTCCGTTTCCTCGTCCGCGCCGCTTGCAAAAACCGTTAAGATAAACAGACAGAGCGCCGCGCAGATTATCCCCATCGATACAAGAAATTTATTTCTCATTAATACTTTCTCCTAAATTAATTTGTTCACAGATAATGTATTTTAACATCATTTGAACAATTTGTCAACCAGAGCTATAAATTCTTCGTTGCTTCTCGTACGCGTTATATATTTCAAAATAGTTTCGGTCACGTCGCTTGTAGACTGACTGCTGAGCGCTCTGCGTATTTTCCATACAGCTTCAAGCTCGTGTCTTGAAAGTATAAGCTCTTCCTTGCGCGTTCCGGACTTGGCTATATCTATCGCCGGGAATACGCGTTTTTCCTGGAGCTTTCTGTCAAGATGGACCTCCATATTACCGGTGCCCTTAAATTCCTCAAATATGACGTCGTCCATACGGCTGCCCGTCTCGATGAGCGCGGTTGCGAGTATCGTAAGACTTCCGCCCTCTTCGATATTTCTCGCCGCTCCGAAAAATCTCTTCGGCTTGAACAGCGCGCCCGGATCTATACCGCCCGACAAGGTTCTGCCGGTCGGCGCTATAGTCAGGTTATACGCGCGCGTAAGTCTGGTCAGACTGTCCAAAAGTATAACGACGTCCTTCTTATGCTCTACCAAACGCTTTGCGCGTTCTAAAACGATCTCGGCCACCTTCGTATGATTATGCGGATCCTCGTCGAACGTAGAAAATATGACGTCTCCGTTTATACTGCGCTGCATATCGGTAACTTCCTCAGGGCGTTCGTCTATAAGCAAAACAATCAGCTTGATGTCCGGATTGTTCTTTGTTATGCTGTTTGCAATATTCTTAAGCAGCGTCGTTTTGCCCGCCTTTGGCGGAGCCACTATAATTCCGCGTTGACCCTTGCCGATAGGCGCGATAAAGTCTATTATACGCATCGAATAATCCGACTGCGAGGTCTCGAGCTTTATCCGCTCGTTCGGATAGATCGGCGTCAGATCCTCAAACGGAGTCCTGTGTATGGACACGTCTACTTTATCGCCGTTTACCGACTGCACATACAAGAGCGCCTGGAAACGCTCTCCCTCGTGCTGCATCCTGGTGTTGCCGACTATAAAATCCCCCGTCTTAAGTCTGAACCTTCTTATTTGCAGCTGAGAAACGTATACGTCGTCCGGTCCCGACTGATAGTTATCGCTCCTCAGAAAACCGTATCCATCGTCCATTATCTCAAGTACGCCGCTCATCAAGTTCGTTCTTCTTACCGGATCCGAATACTGTATCTCCTCTTTTTGATGGGTCTGAACATGATATGTACGCCCGTTATTTGAAGATTCGCCGTCGGAATTATTCTCTCTTTTATTATATCCGTTTTCAGATTCGTTATTATCTGAACTGCGATGATAATAATTCCTGTTATTATCGTTTTCGCCCGCTCTGTGAGAATTATACGGACGGTTATTCTCCGTATTATGATTCGACGCGCCGCTTTTCCCGTCCGCGCTTGAGCTGTAATTTTCATGGTTCTCTTCCGCGCCGCCCGCGTTTGAACCGGAGTTATCCGCGGCTTCGTTTTTCTCGGAGCTTTCCAGTCTACGGCGTATTTCATCCTGAAGCTCTTTTTTCCTGTATTTGGATATACTCTTCACATTAAGCTCTTTAGCCAGCGCCTGAAGCTCCACTATCTTCATATTTTCAATATTTGAATAATTCATGTAAAACCTCCATAACGATATAAACCATAGTATTTCTCTTTAACGCGCGTTTTAAAATGAACCTTAAACCATCGTCCAATCAAGCCGTAACGTATAATTTCTCTCCAAATCGCCAAAACTCATATTCTTCATTACGCGACAGCCGCATAAACGGCCAATTCGCTTCAGACCTACTTTGTAAAAATACGCTCGCCTACAGATACGCGCAGTCTATATCAAAATAAACCGCTTTGTTTATATTAATCGACAAATTTTATTAATATATTGATTTGAAACAATCCAATTTACCTTAAAAGCTTCAAAAACCTTCTCGCTTTTATCCAGATAAATAGAATAACAATTTATAAAATCAATAAAAAGATACTCATATTTCTGTTCCTTCAGACGGTTTGAGTAATTCTAATATGGGATTGTTATTATACATATCCTTTACAATCACCGAATCAGATATATATTCTTCATATATGCGACTGTTATCAGCCGACGTTACGGCGGCGACTATCGCTAAAATTATAAATGCGATCAGCAAGCTCTGTATCGCCCCAAGAGCCGCTCCGCCTATTTTATTAAAAAACCCAATAACGGGCAGGTTTGCAATTAAACCAAGCGCTTTTTCCAATATAGTCAAAATAACCCTGATCCCGATCAATACAATTACAAAAGAAATTATATTGATAACCAATTCGCTGATATAATTTATAAGCGCCGTTTGTCCGTAATCCGCAAAACTCTGGATGTTTTGAGGGATCGACTGCGCGCCAGGATAATAACTCTGTACGCCGGATGCGACCAACCCTTGAACCGCGTCGTATATCGCCGTTGAACCAATGTAATTCTTGACATACGGATATAGTAAAAAAGATAGGATAAGGCTTACAAAAAAAGCCCCAAGACCAAACGCCGATTTAACCAAACCCCTTCTGTATCCTATACAAATACAGATAACTACCAATATAATTAATAAAAAATCAACCACTTTAACACCTCATATTATAACCTATTTCTCCTATGCTGTCAATACAAAAACATATTAAATTATTGCTGATTTTTGTCTCATATCATAAAAATTCGATCCTCATCGACCATCGAAAGAGTCGTGTAAATTCGTCAAAAAAACGCCGCGTCTCGCAAATACATTTTTATTTTAAATGTGAAAACGCGCGCTAAACGTCAGTGCGGACGAGCCGACGCCCGTCCGCGCAAACATATGTTAAATTTTATTCCAGACTTCACTGCTCCGAGATCGCGCTTTCTCTATAAATCTACCGCAACATTTTGCAATTCGCTTTATATCGAGATGATATCCGCCTTGTTTCCTCCGATTATCAGAACGTTTCTGTTGTTGCCGTAAAGGCCTATAGTCTTAATATCATGCGAAGAATCGACGCTGTTTTTAAGCTTTCCTCGCCTGTTTATCTCGACCACCGTTCTCGAGGTCGAAGCTATGATCTTCCCGCCTGAGATTATCATATCTTTTATCTCGCTCGCCGAAGTGTACGAGCCGAGGAATTTGCCCGCGGACGAATATATCTCTATATTCGAGTTGCCCCTGCTGTCCTGGCATAACACGGCGAACAAGCTGTCGCTGTCGTCTATGTTATAAAGCGTCGGTTTTTTCCCGGCAAAACTTATCTCATATCTGAGCTCGCCGTCTCTGGTATAGCAGCAGACGTCGCTGTCCGATACCCCGATCACGCTGGAGTTTCCATAAAAACGGATATCCGACACCAAAGAGTCGTTCCTGGTCGAAGTCGAGATCACCGAGCCGTCGTCCACGGACAGCACGATGATACGCGAATACACCATCTCCGAATCGCTCATCATCTGAGATACGGCAACGTATTTGTTGTTGTCAGAAAGCGCCGCGTCGATTATATAACCTTCGCCGCTGTTCCATTTAAACACCTCTTCGCCGCGCTTATCATATACGACGACCGAGCCTTTGTAGCCGCTCTCGTCGACGACCGCCACGGCGTAGCCGTTTTTATTAAGTTCCGCCGCGCTGAGTCCGCTGCCGATAGGGTATGTCAGTTTAAGCTCGCCGTTTTCATCGAATAGGCGCATAGTGCAGTTTCCGTCAAGATCGGCAAGTAATATCTTACCGTCTTCCACGTCGACTACCGGAGCGGTCAGCGTGGTCTCGTATTCCCACTTCGTCTGGCCCTCTTTGTCGACGGCCTTCATTCCATTGTTGTTAAGCAATAAAATATTACTTCCCAAAGAAGTTTGGGTATATCCGCTGCCCGCGTCAAGATCCAGATCGAAGTTTCGGTTCGGATTTAATCTCGGCATAACTACAAGATTGAAGATCAACGCGAACGCCACCGCTAAGGCGACCACCGCCAAAGTGAGACGCGCGGCGTTCAGTTTAAATATACGCCCCTTATAGCTCATCTTCTTGGAGCTGTTCTCGTCTATCTTTTTTATATACGCGGCAAGCCTTTTAAACCCGTTTTTTATGCTTTGGGCGACGTTATTTAGATCTATCTCCGTATTCGAGTTGAGCCTCATTTTCTCACCTTCTTCGTATCCGTTCCTAAATTATTTTTGCTAAGCGATATAGCGCCTCGCGATCGTATTATCGCCGTTTATCCTATATAGCCCGGTCCGCGCAGCCTTAAACGCCAAGTTCCGCTTTACGTTTTTAAAGCCGACGCCCGCGTTTGTTTAAGCCGCCGGTCAAAAATAGTATTTCTTTAAAAATAATCCCTGCGGCGGAGCCGTGATCCCGCCTCTTACTCTGTCTCCGCTCTCTATTATATCCGGCACGTCGTCCGGGCGTATCTTTCCAAGTCCCGCTTCGACGATAGTTCCGGTAATTATACGAACCATGTTATACAAAAACGCGTCCGCCTCGACCGTCGCGGTGATAAGCTCCCGGCGCTCCGGATCTTCCTCTACCGAACAAACTCTGACGTTTCGAACCGTAGTGTTCTGCTGTCCGCCGGTCGCCATAAAGCCGCGAAAATCATGTCTGCCGCAAAAATATCCCGCGGCTTCGATCATCGCGCTCCTGTCGAGCTTATACGGAAAGAACCAGCTGTATCGGCTTTCAAACGGATTCGGCATGGCCGAATTCCATATCCTGTATATGTACCGCTTGCCCTTAGACGAAAACCGAGCGTTAAAATCCATGTCCACCTCGAACGCTTCGAGCGCGGTCACGTCGTCGTTTAGCCTGTAGTTAAGCGCGTACGGCAGCCGATCCGCAGGTATTTTGGTATCCGACTTGAAGTTAAAGACATAGTCGAGCGCGTGGACTCCCGAATCCGTACGGCTGCAGCCGACGACGCTTATCTTGCGGCCTATGGTCTCGCTCAGCGCATCCTCCACATGCTGCTGAACGGTAAACGCGTTCTTCTGTCTCTGCCAGCCGTGGTAATTGGTTCCGTCGTACATTATCCTAACGGCTATATTCTTCTCGTTCGGCTGATTTCCGTCCAATATAATTTCTCCTTTACCCTTAAAAGGTAATCGCCTCAGACGAAATTACCCCATGATCATTATATATAGAATATAAATATAAATTGTGTCAAATATCTGAATTTTATATTAAAATTGTTTAACAAAAGCGTTTTCGAGCCTTATGGACGCGTCTCTTATACCGCCGGCGCGATCAGTATATTCAGGCAGACTATCGCCGCAAGCAAGATGGCCATATATATCCAACCGTATACGTCCGTCCTGCTCATCTTGAGCCGGTTGAGCCGCGTTCTGTTCTTCCCGCCTCTGTAGCACCTGCACTCCATAGCGGTGGCAAGTTCGTCCGCGCGTCTGAACGAACTGATAAACAGCGGTATCAGTATCGGTATCATAGCCTTCGCGCGCCTTATTATATTTCCGCTCTCAAAGTCCGCGCCCCTCGCCGACTGCGCCTTTATTATCTTGTCCGTCTCCTCGAGCAGGGTCGGGATAAAGCGGAGCGCTATCGTCATCATCATCGCCAGTTCGTGCGCCGGAAGACCTATCTTCTTAAACGGGGAGAGCAGGTTCTCCAGACCGTCGGTCAGCGCTATCGGAGACGTGGTGAGCGTAAGCAGCGACGTTCCGAATATCAAAAACGCGAGTCTGAGCGCCATAAACGACGCGAAAACGACGCCTTCGCGGGTTATGGTGAAGATCCACCAGTGGAATATCGGCGTTCCCGAGGTCAAAAACAGATTAAAGACCGCGGTGAACAGAATAAATATCATTATCGGCTTAAGTCCTTTTATAACGAACTTAAACGGTATCTCGGAGCTTTTTACGCAGACCGCCAAAAAGACCGCGAGAACAATGTAACCGTAAAAATTCGACACGGTAAAAACAGCGGCTATATATACGATTATAGCCAGTATCTTAGTTCTTGGGTCTAAGCGGTGTATAAACGACGCACCCGGGAAAAACTGTCCCAGCGTTATATCCTTAAGCATAATAATCTCCATTCCGCCGCCCTGCGTCGGCATAAATAGTGATAAAAGCTCTCTTATCCGCAGGGCAAGGAATGATAAGAGATTATTATACGCCCATGCGCGTTTCCGAGCGCCATGCGAGGAAAATTTCGCGCGGGCGCTTAAATCCTGCCGGAGGCTAACGTGAAAGGTACTTTCACGTTAATCTCCATTCCGCCGCCCTGCGTCGGCATAGATAGTGATGAAAGCTCTCTTATCCGCAGGGCAAGGGATGATAAGAGATTATTATACGCCCATGCGCGTTTCCGAGCGCTATGCGAGGAAAATTTCGCGCGGGCAATTAAATCCTGCCGGAGGCTAACGTGAAAGGTACTTTCACGTTATTCTCCTTAATCTCTGACTTGAGTTCTGTCTCCCGCAAAAAACGGTCTCAGCGCTTCAAACGCGTCGTCGGGAGTGTATATCCCGTCGGGAACATTTAAGCCCGCGTCTTTGAGCATATCCATGACGTTTGTTATCTGCGGTACGGCGAGACCTATCTCTCTGAGCCGTCCGCTCTGCCTGAATATCTCGGACGGCGGCGCGAACATCTCAACCTTTCCGTGATTCATCACGAGTATCCTGTCCGCGAGCTGGGCCACGTCTTCCATACTGTGGGAGACGAGTATTACCGTCAGGTTCATCCTCTTATGCATATCTCTGAGTTTATATAAGATCTCGTTTCGTCCGGCCGGGTCGAGTCCTGCCGTCGGCTCGTCCAAAATAAGTATCTTTGGCTCCATCGCCAGGACTCCGGCTATCGCGGCGCGTCGTTTCTGACCGCCCGAGAGATCGAACGGCGATTTTTCGAGCGTATCCTCTTTAAGCCCCACCATATTTGCGGCGAACCTCGCGCGCTCTAAGACTTCTTTCTCACCGAGCCCCATGTTTTTGGGTCCGAACGATATATCCTTGATAACGGTCTCCTCGAAGAGCTGATACTCCGGATACTGCATAACAAGCCCTACCTTAAAGCGCACGTCCCGAAGTTTTGTCTTTTTATCGGTCAGATCTTCTCCGTCTATATAGACCTTGCCGCCGGAGGGCTTAAGCAACCCGTTTAAAAGCTGGATAAGAGTAGACTTGCCCGAGCCGGTATGTCCGATAAGCCCGATAAACTCGCCCTCGCTTATCTCAAGGCTGACGCCGTCCAGCGCTTTTTTTTCAAACGGCCCTCCGACCATATATACGTAGCTGACATTTTCGAGTTTAATCATCATATATCTCCATTTAAGTATTTGCCGCTAATACTTCAAGAACGCAGTCTTATTCGTATCATAGCCCAATTTCATCAGTATCTCCGCAGCGCATTCAGCCTCGTTCAAAACCGCCGGGTCGAGATCGGCTCCTATCCGGTTAAGCCGATATACCAGCTCGGTCGACTGAGGCGCGTCAAGCCCAAGCTCCCTGAGCTTCTCCACGTTTGGGAATATCTCTTTCGGCTTTCCTTCCATCGCTATCCTGCCGTCGTCCATCACGATCACCCTGTCCGCTTGAACCGCCTCGTCCATATAATGCGTAATAAGTACTACGGTCATTCCCTGTTCTCGATTCAACCTCTTGATCGTTGTTATTATCTCTCTTCTACCCGCCGGGTCGAGCATCGCCGTCGGCTCGTCCAGAACTATTATATCCGGATCCATCGCCAACACTCCCGCGATCGCCACTCTCTGCTTCTGTCCGCCCGAGAGCATGTGCGGAGCGTGCTTCTTAAACTCCGACATATTTACAGCGGCCAGCGCGGCGTCCACCCTCCTGCGAATCTCCTCGGACGGTACTCCAAGGTTCTCGGGCGCAAACGCTACGTCCTCCTCGACGATCGTCGCGACCATCTGATTATCCGGATTCTGAAATACCATCCCGACCGTCTGTCTTATCTCGTACAGCTTTTCTTCGTCAGAAGTGTCTAACCCGTTCACTATCACTTTTCCGGAAGTAGGCGTCAATATCGCGTTAAAATGCTTGGCAAGAGTCGATTTTCCTGAACCGTTATGTCCTAAAACGGTCAAAAACTCGCCTTGGCGCACTCCCATGCTAACGCCTCTTATGACCTCTGTTCTGCTCTCGCTTTCCTCGTCGTAGTACTCGAACCGCAGATCCTCTACAGTTATTATGTTCACCGGACTTATCGAATCCTCAATACTCGCAGAGGGCGCGCTCACGCTTTTGCCGCTCGTCTTATCTATATTTAATTTTATATCCGTCTCAGCTTTCCCGCTCTTTTTCATAAGCTTCTCCATTTCGCTTCCGCTCTAACCGCCGAAAGTATACCTCGAACTATAGCCGCAAGGCAACCTAAGTCCGCCGTTTGAGATAGGCAGACCTATCTCGTCTATATCTATCCTGCCGCTCCGCTTCTTCTTCAACGTAAGTTTAAATATATTTTCCATAACGCTTCCGGAAAGTCCGGTCGTATATGTGTTCACAAGGAAGAACAGCGGATCGTCGCTCAGGACGCCCGCGCAGGTCTCTATAAGCCCGAACAGCTCGTCCTCTATCTTCCAGACCTCTCCGCCGGGTCCGCGTCCGTACGACGGCGGATCCATGATAATACCGTCGTATTTATGTCCGCGGCGTATTTCGCGCTCGACAAATTTCCTCGCGTCGTCCACTATATACCGTATCGGGTTCTGTCTCAGCCCCGAGAGCGAGGCGTTCTCCTTCGCCCAATTCACCATTCCTTTCGCCGCGTCCACATGGCAGACCTTAGCCCCGGCCGCCGACGCGCTCATCGTGGCGCCGCCGGTATAGGCGAACAGATTCAGGACGTTCACATCATCCCGAGCTCTGCCGCTCTTCCTTATTATATCCGAAAACCAATCCCAATTAGCCGCCTGTTCGGGAAATATCCCGGTATGCTTAAAGCCCATCGGCTTTATTCCAAATCTCAATTCTCCGTAATTTATAGTCCACGAATCGGGGAGCTTTCTGAACATACGCCATTTTCCGCCCCCCGAGGAACTGCGTATATACCTGGCGTCGGCCGCGCCCCAGCGCTCGTCCTTATCTTTTTCGCTCAGAGTCCAAACTATCTGCGGATCCGGACGTATAAGCGTCACGTCTCCCCAGCGTTCCAGCTTCTCGCCGCCGGACGCGTCTATAAGCTCGTAATCCCGCCAGTTACCGGATATAAACATCTGCAAGGCTCCCTCGTAATAATTATAGTCTCTTTAAACCGCAAAAAAACGTTCGTAAATTTAAAATAAGTCAGAGTCGTATCCAACAAATTTTAATTTCCAAATATAACGAATTTTATCATTTTACTCCCTATCTGTCAAGTCGGGCGCCGTCCGTTTCCGCATCCCCCGTAACGTTTTTATGGCGTTTTGGCGCGGTCTTGCGTTGATTTGGTTTCGTTCAACGTGGATTTTACATAACCGCCGCGCGATCTGGAGGCTTTTTATCCACATTTTGCACAAATATTTGCAGTTCCCCGGATCGACCTAAATATAAAATTTCTCGCTGAATACCCAAAATTAACTTTCAAATACTTCCGCGTCCGACCGAGCGCAACGTCTTAGTCTTTAGAATATAGTTCTCTCGCAGATATAAGGCGAGTCAAACCCAAAGTAATCGGCGGCGCATTATAGATATCGGATTAAACCCGCCGCTTTCTTCCGCGCGCCCGGATCCGCCAAAACTCGACCGTTTGATATTCGTTTAACCGCTTGACAACAAAAGCGCCCGGCTGTATAATTATTTTTATGATTCGATATAAAATTCAAATCATGAAGCTACAAGTCAGAGAGGTGAGAACATGGCTAAACCGGCTAAAAACGGCGGCAGAGTAATAGCCTCCAACAAAAAAGCGTATCACGACTATTTTGTCGACGAGGAATACGAGGCGGGAATAGAGCTGGCCGGAACCGAAGTCAAATCGGTGCGCGAAGGCAGAGTCAATTTAAAGGACAGCTACGTCTCGGTAAAGACCGGCGAGGCGATACTCATCGGTATGCATATAAGTCCGTACGAGCACGGGAATATATTCAACAGGGATCCGCTCCGTCAAAGGCGGCTTTTGCTGCACAGACGCGAGATAAACAAGCTGATCGGACTGACTCAGCAGGACGGCTACACGCTGATCCCGCTCAGAGTGTATTTTAAAAACAGCCGCGTTAAGATAGCGCTCGGTCTCTGCCGAGGCAAAAAGAACTACGACAAACGCGCGGCGGCGGCAAGCCGCGACGCTAAGCGCAATATGGACAGAGCGGTGAGAGATTTTAACAGGCGGGGCTGATTCCGCGCCGCTTTAAATTAAACATGTCTTTTTCGCGAATATGCGGATCAAGCGCCTATCGCTCTGAAATCATTATACAGGAGGATAAATATTATGGATATGAAAACCTTGCAGCAGGCGATGATCGCCGCTATGAAGGCTAAGGAAAAGGAAAGAAAAGACGTTATATCGGGGCTTATAGCGGCCGTTAAGAAAGTCGCTATCGACGAGGGCTGCCGCGACGATATTCCGGAGAGCATGGTCGATTCGGTCATATTAAAGGAGCTCAAGACCGCTAAGGAACAGGTTGATACGTGTCCGGCCGAGAGAGCCGAACTGAAGGCCGAATACGAGGCGAGGGTCAAGGTGATCCAGGAATTCGCGCCCGAGCAGATGGACGAGGACGGGATCCGCGCCTTGCTTACGACCAAATTCGCGGACGTTATCGCGACAAAGAACAAGGGTATGATAATGAAATCGGTAATGGGCGAGCTCAAGGGCAAAGCCGACGGCAAGCTCATCAACAAAATAGTCGCCGAGCTTTGCGAATAACGCATTATAATTTTAAGAGATAAACATTACGTCCGCCAAACGGATCGGGCTTTTAGTTTTATAAATCGGTCTAAATCCGCACGGCGGCTTATAAAATACGCATCGATCGGAGATATTATGATATACGACAGAGTTTCTTTAAACGTCAATTACGGCGATATGGATATAAACAAGCCCGAGAAAAACGCCGAGCTTGTATGTTATATACTGGGCGACGAACTTTTGTCCCGAACGGTATGGGGCAAGCGTCCGGCGGTCATAGTCTGCGCCGGCGGCGGTTATTCCTCGCGATCCGCAAGAGAGGCCGAGCCTATCGCGCTCAAGTTCTGCGCGGCGGGCTTTCACGCGTTCGTGCTTGAATATTCGACCGAACCGACCGGCTGGCCGGCGCCGACCTGCGAGCTGTCAAACGCGGTCGCCTACGTCAGGAGCATAGCCGAGGAAAATTATATAGACGAAGACAACATATACGTATGCGGCTTTTCGGCGGGCGGGCACCTTACCGCGAGTCTCGGCGTATACTGGAACGACCCGGAAATACAGAGACTTTCGAACACGGACGGAGAGCGGAACAGACCAAACGGGCTCATTCTCGCGTATCCGGTCATAATAGACGAGCCGGACAAGACCCACATGGGCACGTACGAGCGCTTCACCGAGGGCAAGGAGTACAAAAAGAGCCGGTTTGGACTGGATAAACAGGTCTCGGCGAACACGCCCGAATGTTTTATCTGGCACACCTTTTCCGATAATTCCGTTCCGGTCTTAAGCTCGATGCGTTTCGCGTCGGCGCTGCTCGAAAACGGAATAAAATATGAGCTGCACATCTATCCCGACGGGAGTCACGGTCTCGCTTTAGGCAACCGTATCACCGCATGCCAGCCGAAGGATTTCCAGCCCGAGACCTCGGCGTGGATAGACCTTGCGACCGACTGGATCATGCGCAGGCTTCCGCCTCTCGATATCGATTAGACGTTAAAATAACCGCGTTATACAATTCCGGCGCCGGATATACTTTTTTCCGCGCCCAACGATAAATAATGACAAAATTCGGCTGGATATGCGTTTTTATTATATTCAGGATAGAAATAATTCCGCGCCGAAGCTTGATTTTTCTTTAAATATATGTTAACTTAGATAAGCGACGCTACTTACTTAAGTAGCCCCGCATGTCTTTTTCGTCTTTTTCGTAATCGAAAAGGACGGACTAAACTCTGCGCGCCGCGTATAACGCGGACTTAAACTTGGGGATGCAATGGTTTCGACGGGGGTTTAGAGGCATGAGGAGCGGGCCGAAACGGCAGCCGCGTTAAGGCGCCAAACTAAAATTAAACGCTAATAACAATAATTACGAATTAGCTGCCGCTTAATTACAGCGGCATGTCCTTCAGCGGCCTATCGCGAGCCGCTAACGGATATCAACACACTAAGCGATGAACGTGAGGCGGGAAAGCTTTGACCCGTCCATGCATCTATGAAGCTACCGAATACGCCGGTATGTCTGTGGAACGGCGTATAAGGGAATCTTAGCCATAGACTACGCCCGTAGCGCCTTGTGAGGATAAATTTTCGGACAGGGGTTCGATTCCCCTCATCTCCACCAAAAAGCGGCGGTCGAAGTTTTGTTTCGGCCGCCTTATATATTTATAACGAATAAGGAATAGATACTCCGTCTTATCCATTCTTTGTTCTTTTTTATTTTTATCGAAAAACTTCAACCGCTCGCTCTCACTGCCTCATCAAATTCAATATAAGTCTCGCGCCGCATACTATCCCTATCTCCATATAAGCCTCCTCCGCTTCGCCCGCGCATTCGTATACAACGCTCAGAACTTTGTCAAATTCCTCGTCGTCCGGTATCCTTTTTCTAAGCTCCCTCTCAAGCCGCCTCTCCGCCGACCTTATTCGCTCGTTATACGGCTTATTTATCGCGTCCTCGCAATCGATTCCGCATGAGAAAAACTCCCGCAAGTTCTGCACTTCCGCTCTCTTAAAAACCTTTTCTATATTATCCATATTATCATCCCTTATATAATCGTTATTCCCAGTCCGCGGGTATATAAGACGTTTCATGCGGCGTGAAAAATGTGTCGAGCATAAACCTCGCCCCCAGCTTCCAGCCGTCTATAAAACACTCCTGACATTTATCGCTCACGATCGCCGCGTTCGCGTCCATCAGCTGATCGAGCAGTTTCTTCTCCTCCTCCGCTCCCGCCTCTTTTAAGTACGCGCTCAGCTTTTCCTCGTTATCGCAAACACGTTTCGCATTTTTATAATAATCCGAGTCAGTTTTAACAGACTTGGCGAACGGCCTTATATGTCCGTTATACAACTCTTCCAATATATTTTTCCGGCTCACGCTCGTTTTCACCTCCGCCCGGCAATTTCACCTCCGCCCGGCAACTCTCCCCATAATAAGGGGCTCCGCCGATAAATTCCTTGCATTAATCTTCGCGTTGTTATATAATTATCTATTATTAGGCTTATTATTAACATAGCTTTTATAAGCCAATATTAATATATCCCAATTTCTTTAGAAAGTCAATACTTTTTTCTAAAGTTATTTGGAAACAGCGTTTTAAACAAATACGGTAGGGTAGTTCTATGCAAAATTCACAATATACGGCAGATAAAATCAAAGAGCTCGCCAAGAAAAAAGGGATCTCTATAAACAAACTCCTCATAAATTGCGGATTAAACAAAAATGCAATTTATACTATGCAATCAAGCGGCTATTTTCCAAGGGTGGAAGCCATTATAAAAATCGCCGACTACCTCGATTGCTCGGTCGATTACCTGCTCGGACGCACCGACGTCGTCGAAGTGAACAAGGGCGACGACCCGGCTAAATAACAAAAAACTCCAACTCTGCTAAAACAGCGCTTGTACCAAACAATCGATATAAAACTAACCCCCGCCTGCGCGTCGCAAACGAGGGTATTTTTCCCTAAAACAGCTCAACTTTGACATATCCGGCTAAATCGACCCGGGCTCGGGCGTCGAGTTTGCAAATCCGGATCCCATCGATTCTTCTTAAAACGTATCGTTTACCTAAACGTTTACGAGCGGTCGGGGATCCGCTTCAGCCTCTTCGACGACGTATCCGTCGCGTCCTTGTTTTTTCGCTATGTATAAAAGCCGGTCGGCTTCCCGATAAAGCTCGTCTATCGTCCTATCCGCCGCAGCCGCAACTGCTCCCATACTGCACGACAGTCTGCTTTCATTAACTTCGATCTTATGGATCCTGTTTAGGAACGCCGTCAAATTGGTTTCTAATCTATCCCTCGATATAGGCATGTAGATCAAAACCGCAAACTCGTCGCCGCCTACCCTGCCGATCACACCGTCGCGTCTAAAGATCTCCTTGAGCGCCGCGGCCGTACTTTTTAAGACGCGGTCGCCTTCCGGATGACCGTAATTATCGTTTATCTCTTTAAAATAATCCATATCTATCATTATAAAATATCCGTTTTTCCCGCCTGAATGAAGCCCTCCGATCATTTTCTCACAAGACTGAAAAAACGCGTTTCTGTTCATGACTCCGGTCAAAGCGTCAGTCCTCGCTTCATGGTTCATATACGTAGTATATTTACGATTAAATATAAGGAATATGATAACCAAGGTCATGAGCGAGAGAATACCTATCAGGAATTGCACCTGAAGGTGCACTAAGTCGGAATAATTAGCCTCCGTCAGGGTAATGCCGCTCTGGTTCAGCACATAATCCATTCTATGGACAAAATATATGACCACCGCCATAGAAAAACAAAGCGTAAGTATAATGATCACCGCTAAAGAAAGCCGGTGATAGCGTTCGCCGATCTGGAGCCGACGCGCTTTATCGACTCTATAGCAAAATTCACGCCATACCCGCGTCTTTCCGATTTTCCAAAACGCCAAAACGATCGCCGCCGTTATCAGATCGGCGGCAATATCGCCGAGACTGCCAAGACTGCGAAGCGCGCTTGCCGCGCTGTAGCCCGTCTCCGGAAACAATACTCCCATAAACGAATACACCAGCAGCGAATGAATAAATTTTCCAAAAAATGTGACGATAAAAATACCGATCCCGGTAAAACGAGTCTTTTTAACGCCAATATACAATAGTCCGACGATCAGTCCAAACAGCGCCCGGCTTCCAACGCTGAGCAAAATACTCGCCGCAGGACTTCCGCTCAAAAAAGGCGAAAACAGTTGATCCGCCGCCATAACGTAATTCGCGCCCGCCTTCCACATGCTGCAAAGACCGAATATGGCGCCCAATATAGTCGCCTCCGGCAAACCGCCCAAAGCTCCCGCCAGTAATACCGGGATATAAGCGACCGTGATGGAGATCGGCTCTATGTGCACGTATCCCAAAAAAGAGAACGACATCAAAAGCTCCACCGCTATCAGCGTTATTAATAGATACAAGCGCATACTATTATTCTTGTAAAACTTCGTTAACGTTTGCATACCGGATCTCCCCTTTCTCATCCGCGGTAATCCGCTTAATTTTTGAGCCGCCGCTATGAGACGGTCGCTCTGTTTAACAAAATCGTTTTAAGTCTATGAAATTTCTCTATAACGAAAATATGTGAAATATATACTTATTTGCATAGATCCGTCTATATCAAGAATATTTTTGCTAATATTTTCTCTAACATAAATCGATTCCTCAAATTTACATCCATTCGACAAATATAACCACAAAAAGCTTTATTCATTGTTGCTTGACTGCGTTTATTATACCACGTCTACTATAGATTTGCAACCGCATTTCAGCCGCGGCCCGGCAAAATTTATCCTAACCGCGATCGCAAAACTTTGCTATATCTATTTAAACAAATACGTTCGCAACACAGAATATATGTTAAATGGCCGAATATGCCAACCATAGCGCTTAAATCCAAATAATAAAATTTGACCTATTATTTTGACTTATTATATAGAAGCAACAAATCCCTTATGATCAAAGTATATAACTATCAAATTATCAAAAATCCGCCTGATTTGTCACATCTCAATATATTCTAAGATTCTTATGATAAAATTATATAAGTATATGATCCCGTCGTCAAAGTTTGGGATAGCATACGGCGTTGTAAACAAACCGCTCTAATAAAATTCGCTTAGCGTAAAATTTATCTGCAGAAACAGTCGGCATAAAATATTCTGAATCCGGAATAAAACTTAAACTAAACCGCCGCGCAGACGCAGAACCGGCGTTTACAGACTGATGAATCTGATAGATATACCAAGACGGCGTAAGGGTTTTATAAAATAGTATAAATATAAAAAGGAGGAGCCAAAATGAACAAACCGCAGTTTATAGGACTTTCTCACGTCTGCATATTTGTAGACGACGTTGAGGAAGCGTTTAAGTATTACGAGAGGATCCTGGGCGCGACGCCCGATCAGTACATCCCGCATTGGAAAAATAAAGGCTTTTTCCGGGCGGCCGGCTTTATAGACGAGGCCGAGGAAGCGGACGTCTCGATCGGCTTTATGAGCGTTCCCGGAACGCGTTTTACTATAGAACTTATGTGTTATCACAATCCAAAGGGCAGACAGGAGCCGATTATATTCAAGGCCAACGACATCAGCGGCGCTCGCCACGTGGCGCTCAAGGTGACGAATATCGAGGACGCTTTCGAGTATATCAAATCTCAGCCCGACGCGACGCTGATCAACACGACCGAGGACTACAAGGTCTACCAGATAAGCAAGACCGAGCCGAGCGATTTCCGATACTTCGACGAGGCTAAAGAAAACGACCCGGCGGCCAAGCGGTCCGGCGCCGACGTGCTGAGTAATACGAAATACTTCTATTTCATCGACAAGTACGGCTTGCAATGGGAGTTTGAGCAGGGTCATACCGATATAGGCGACTGACGTTTTTATGCGTCGCCGGACGATCCGCTTCGTTCGGTCCGAGACGCGTGAAGAATATATTTAGCTTTTGTAAACCTATGCGATATTTTTTGTTATTGCGATCAAGGCTTTACAAAGACGTATTGTTAATTATCAAGTCAAATTAATTAGGCGGACCGTAGACTGCTTGTTTGCGGACGTTTGAACTTATTATAAAAAGGGAGGTTTTACTCACATGAAAAAAGGAAAACGACTACTAAGCGCCTTGCTGACGCTGTGTATGATAGCGACTATCGTTCCGACGTATATGTTTGCGTCGGCTGAGGAAACGGTAACGCCGCTTGAAGCGTCGCGCCTTACGGAGGACGAGCTTCCGGGCTGGAATATAGTCTATTTCGGCACGGCGGCGGCGACTCTGTCCGAGGACGACGCGGTATATTCCGTTCCGATCTACAGAGAGGGCGATCTGAGCGGCGAGGCGTCGGTCGAGGTGCGCGCCGTCGATCTCACAGCTCTCTACGGAGAGGACTACGAGCTCGTTACTGAAGACGCCGAGGTTATAGGCGGCGACGAAACGATACTCGAGCGCTACTCCCGCGAATCGGCGGAGCTTGAAGAAGCCGAGGCCGAGCAGGCGGAAGAAACAGACGGCTCAGAACCGGCCGGAGACGAGGAGTACGTCGTAGAAGGCGAAGACGACGAGCCGGAGACGGAGACCGACGCGGCTCAGACCGAGGACGGCGAAGCGACTTTGCCGGATCCGGCTCAGACCGACGAAACGGCAGTCGAAGAAGCTGTAGCCGAGGAAGCTGTAAATGAAGAAGTTGCAGCAGACGAAGCGGTTGCTGAAGAGACAGTAACTGATGAAGAGGCAGTTGAAGAGGCAGTAACAGAAGAGACGGCGACCGAAGAGACTACCGATCTTGCGGCCGACTTAGACGGCGACGGCTACGTGAGCCTTGCGGAGCAGAGAGAATACGAGACCGGCGAGCCGTCGAGGGAGCTTACCGAGACGGAATCTCAAGATCTTATAGACGATATCGTCGCCGAGACCGTTCCGAACGCTATGAACGCTATAGACGCGTCGGCTAAGCTCAGGGTGTACTTCGCGCCGGGCGAGAGCGAGAAGACGATAGAGTTTAGGATAATGGACGACAACGACGCCGAGAGCGACGAGGCGTTCAACCTGCTGCTGACCGATCCGGATGGCGCGGCGGTATATATGGTGACCTCTTTCTCTGCCGTGATAACGGACAACGAGGAGACGGAGCGCTCAGAGGTAACGTTCTCCAAGAGCAAGTACAAGTCCAAGGACGGCAAGGTCGTAGTCACCGTAGAGCGAAAGGGCGCGGAGTATTCCGTGGCCGATATGACCATGCTCAGCGTTCAGGACACGGCCAAGCCCGGCGAGAACTACGAAGAGATAAACGAGACGGTAGCTTTCGCTCCGTATGAGACCGAGAAGGAGATAGAGATCCCGGTCGCGGGCGAGGGCGAGTTCGAGGTTACCCTCTCAGACCTTAAGGCCTGCACGGAGGGAAAATATACTAAGGCGACGATCGTTATAGACGAGGGCGAAAACGCAAACGAAGAGGGAAGCGAAGAGGCGACTCTTGCCGCCGCGAACGGAACGCCCGGCGCGTTCGGAATCACGATAGACGGCAAAAGCTACACGGTCGAATATAACTGGGGCGAACCCACGGGCGCTATCATGGACGACAGCTACACCCCGGCGCTCCAGGTCGGCGAGTACTACTTCCCGTCCGACCAAGCCCACGGCGGCGTTTTCAGTTACGGTCACTGGGATGGAAATAAACCGGGCGGAACAAGAACCAGCCATTACCAGATAGACAACGACTCCGATATGTCCAGAAACTACGGTAAGCTGTATTATTACTACTGGGTTACCGGCAAGAAGGGCAGCGTCTGGACGGAGACATACGCCGCGCAGCCCGCGATCTTCTACCGCTTTATAGCTCCCGACTGGACGATGACCAGCGGTACGTTCGGCGGACAGCGCGCGAGGTTCAGGATCGTATCCGAGCGCGGAGACGAAAAATACGATCTGTCTCAGGACGTTACCGGACAGTTCGGCAGAACTCTGGACAGAAGCATACTCCAGATAGGCGAGGGCAAGACGAGAAATTCGGACAGTACCTTCGATATGTACGCGTATTCAATAGATCAGGAGAAGAATAAGACGCCGAAGTCTTATTTGAATTTCTACGGCGCGGCGGCGATGTTCAAGCGCTACGACGTCAGCATGGAGACTCCGAACGGGCTTACATACCTCGCTCCGACCGGTACGACCGAGTCGATCGAGCCGGCGCAGGTCACGGTTAAGAGCGGGGCGCAGCTTTTGTACCAGCACGAGACCCGCGCGATCTACGCGAATTCGGACGAGGAGAGCTCCAATCTGGTATTCTCGCTCGGCAACTCCCATGTAAACGGCCACGACGGTAAATTCGGTTATATCAGCGGATATACGATAAGGATAGGCAGCGGCGGAGAGAACGCCGTAACCGTGAATTATCCCGCCGATTTCATAAGCTACTTAAACAGCCGCAAGAACAAAACCACCGGCTACATAGACTATAGCGCATCGGCCGTCAATAAAGAGATAAATAAAGTGAACCAGAATCTCGACACCATACCTATGGACAAATATTTTATAGACTGGGTAGAACAGACTCAGGTCGCGACCAGCGACGACATGGACAGTCCGGGCTATAAGCAGATTCTCAGTTTCAGACCGGTGTTCAGCTATAACGACGTAGACGTTACCGTATTGGCTCCGCGGGGCGAGGACGGCGCGTTCAACAACCCGCAGCTTGCCGAAGGACAGACCGCGACCTTCCACGCGGGCGATACGCTGGATCTCTCCGCGACCGCGGCCGATCCGGTGGGAACTACCGTCGTGGGCTACGAGGTCTCGACCGACGGAGGCGTGACCTTCGATACGATCACCAGCTACACCACGCTTTTCCTCGAATCCTTCAAGAGCTACATGATCCGTCCGGTCATAGCCCAAAACGACAACAGGATAGAGATAGAGTTTGCAAACGATACGGCGAGGAGAAATCTTGAAGTCCTGGACGTCATCCCGCAGAGCGAGCTGGCTAACGACCCCGCGCTCAGCGGACGCACGATCCTTAACCTGAATCCGAACGCTTCTTCGGCGCAGGATAAGATGGAACCCGATCCGGGCAAGGATTACGCGATAAGGATAAGGGTGACCGGCGACGCCGGGAACGGTTACGTATACCGGCCGGTGATAACGGATACCATGACGGGCAAGACCTACAAGACTCAGACATATTATATGAACGCAAGAAGCCGAATGGGGGACAATGTGCTCAGGATATCGGTCGAGAGGGTCAGAGAGTCCGACCTCAGAACATACACGATCACCGGCGACGTAGCGAGCGCGGTAGCGCCTATCCGCAGCAACGGTCTTGAGCTCAAAGAGCTCCCCGTAGCGAATAGGACGGTCATGATAGGCGCGGGTCAAGACTTAGGCGGCAACGTTATCGCGGCGTCGGCTATGACCGAAAACGACGGCGGATATACGCTGATGGAAATCACCGCGAAGAGGGGCGATAGGATACCGATACTTATCTCAGACGGACTGACAAACGGTCAGGTAGCCGAGATAACGATACCCTCTTCCGCCTACAACAACGATGATACCGGGTATACTGTAAACGTCGGCAGGACCAAGATCTCCTATCCCACAGGGATCCCCAAGGTGACGGATATAACGTACAGCTACGACAGAACAGCGAATAATCAGAGTAACGACAATACTCAGAACTCGATAAACATCTACGACGATACGATAAATATCACCGCTTACGTAGATCCTGCGGGCAGAGTCGTATCGCGGGCGATATTCACGGTCTACACCGTGACCGGAAATAAGACCGAATACGTCGCGTACCCGTCCGAAAGCGACGCCGGCAGATTCACTGTATCCATTCCGAGGATGACGGAAAATCTGCACAACGGAGACAGGGTCTCCGTAAGGCTGGTGGATAACGAGAAGTATTCCTTCAGCGTAGGAAATGGGACGTCCACGGTAGATATCGAGTATCCGGACGTAGATACCGGACTGGTGTTCTATACCGAAAACGTCCTTAACGTGCCGCAGTACTACGAGGCGAGCGAAGCGCCCACAGTAAACGTGCCGGTAGTCGGAGCCGCGGGCGGAAGCGCGTCGACCGGACTGCTGAGCTTCTCGCGCACCTACTGGGACAATCAGAAGAGCGGATACACCTTAGACGTCAATATTACCGCAAATTACGCGAACTCAGCCGTATCGACCAACGATAAGCTGAACGCGCTCAATAAGTATAAAACGGCGGTTAAAAACGATACCTCCGCTCATAACAAATCCGAAGCGAAGAAGGCCGAGAATATAATGATCGAGCAGACCATAAATTCTATCGAATCCGACCCATATTACAACCCTGTCGACCCCGATACGAGTTATGGAATAGACAGCCTCGAATATCAAATGAAACAAAACCAAAAGATGATCAACGATCTCGACTCTACGCAGCAAGCTAAAGACGTGCGCGCGGGAATGACCAATAGCAGAACCTTGAGCGCAAACGTAGGCGTTATGCTCCAGATCGAGTTCATCTACTCTCCGGTGAGCCAGGAGTACATATTCTGCTACGGCGGTATTACCATAGGCGGCACCGTCTCGTTCAATAAGAACTTCTACACGGCGATTTCGTTCGTGCCCTGCTTCTTTAACCTGAACGGAACGGCGCAGGTCAACATCGTGTACGGAAAGGCGACCACGGAAGCGGAGAGAGCGTTCACGGCGGGCGAGTTTGAAAGTCTCGCGGGCAACGTCTCAGAGGTGTTTGCAGGCGATACGAACGACGCGGGATTAGACGTTATGTTCAAACTCACCGGTCAGGTGGGAGTCGGTATATGCGGCGTCCTTTCGGCGAGAGGATATATGTCGCTTAAGCTGCAGTTCGATCTGGGCTACGATCAGAGCGACGTTAACACAGGTTTCCTGATGGGTTCCGAGGGCGGAATCGGTTTCGATATCCTGGTCGGAACCATCAACATAAACCTCTTCACCGCCCAGATAGGCTTCGGCTCGCTCAAGAATCAGACTTCGTACAGCTTCTTCGGCGGACTGATCGACGAGGACGGCGTTGGCATAGCTTCGCTCGCGGCTGAGAATACGGACGAAGGAGTCAAACTGCTCTCGACCGACGAAAACGGCGCGGTCGTTACCTATCGCGACGCGGATGCGGGAACTGCGGATATGTCGACCTTCGGGCAGAGCGAAGCGCAGCTTGCGGCCGGCTCGCTCGAACCCATTTCGATGACGACTCTGCTGCCTAATGCGGCCGAGCGCACCAGACCTCAGATCACATTGCTTGACGGAGGCAGGAAGTTCATAACATTCGTCGGAAACGACGGTACGGGCGCTCAGGTACTGTACTATTCGATATTCGACGGAAGCTCGTGGAGCTCTCCGGCGCAGGTATCAAACGACGGCACGCCCGACTATATGCCGGAGATCCTGGATATGGGAGATAGGATCGCAATAGTGTGGGCGGACGCCGAGAGAGCGTTTACCGATACGGACACGGCGATGGATAAGCTCAATCTTATGAATATCTCCGGAGCGGTCTACGACATAAACGCGGGCGTCATGTCCGAAGAGACGGTAGTGGCCGAGGACGAATACTGTAACCTCGCCCCAAGACTGTCCGAATCTAACGGTAATATCTATTGCAGCTACATGGCGCGCGATCTGAGCGGCGTCGAGAGCGAGCAGCAGCTACTCGATATGTCCGGCGTCTACTCGGCTATGAAATATTCGGTCTACAGACCGGGCGATACCGCCCCGATCGACGGCGGCTTCACTGAAGTTAAGCGCCCGACCATGACCGATCCTCTGTTGATAGACTATCATATGGAGACGATAGACGTGGGCGGAGAAAACTATATTGTATCCGCGTATACGATAGACGAGGACGAGGATCTGAATACAGGCGAGGACAGAAGCATGTGGCTGAGCCTTACCAACATAGATACCGGCAAGGCGTACTACCCGATAAGGCTCGAGGCCGAGGGAAGCGCGGCGAGCGCTCCGCAGCTGAATAAGCTGGATGGTAGACTATACCTGACCTATATAACCGGAGGCTCTGAATTCCACTTGATGGATCTGAGCGCATTTATGACCGACCTGTTCGTACAGGGAACGCCCGAGTTGGACGAGGATAGTATTCAAACGGAAGTAGCCAACGTAGACGCGTTTAGGAACGCGGACGAGAACGACCAAAGCTGGTATAAGAAAACCGCGGACGAACTCGGTATGAGCGAGGACGGCTATGCGGACACCATATACGACAATCTTACAAGAGACGAGTTTGCGATGTCTGAGACCGGACTCAGACAGAGAGACGGTTCGAATTCCGCGACCTCGAGTTATTCGCTGACGAGCGACGGCGAGGATCTGTACCTGTTTTTCACCGACGTATCGAGCGTCGATAACGGCTCCTACTCGACCGGCAAGGAACTGTACGGTATGCGTTATCACAGACTAAACGAGGACTCGGATCTGCCAGACGAGATCACCGACACGGAAGACGGCGGTTTCTCCGACGCGGCGCAGATCACCAACTACAATAAGGTAATCGACGAGATGGATATAGTTATGGACGAGAACCACAACGTCAGCCTGGTATCCAACTACTACGAGCAGAGCATTGACGAAAACGGACAGATCCAGTTCAGCGACAACGCGCTGGTAGAGCTCGAGTTCGTACCCGCAAGCTCGGTAGAGGTGGTGAGCGGCACGATAGAGGTTGACTCCGTGGTAGCCGGCGTGGAATCTCAGCTCATGTTCGACGTTGAGAACGACGGCATGCTCGTTCAGGAAGGCTACGAATATATGGTCACCAGAAGGAGCGGCGCTGACGGCGCAGAGACTACGGTAGCTCAGGGCTCGAGCGACACCGTTCTGAAGCCGGGCGATACCGAGAGCGTGGCCGCGGTATTCACGCCAACCGGAGAGAACGCGGATACGATAGTTTCGTTCTACGTCCGCAAAGACAATACCGAGGAATGGGGCGAACCGTCGGTAGAACTCAGTATCCCCTACGAGAGCGACCTTGAGTTTACGGATACGGAGATAACGACGGACGGCTCTACGGCGAGCCTGGCGTTTGAGATCCAGAACAACGGAAGAAAGCCGTCCGAAGCGGTAGAAGGCGTCCTGTACTCGGTAGACGACGAGAACAACGCTATGACGACCTACGCGACGTTCGAGATCCCGGCGCTCGCATCCGGCGAGACATACGGATCCACCTTAGAATTTACGCCGAAGGTATCCGACTTCTCAGAACTCGGCAGGGTAGAACTTAAGATAGACGCGGTGAGCGGCGAGGAGACCGTAGCCGACGGAATGGTGACCCTGTCGTCGATCGCGCCGATGGTGGCCGAGATCAACGGCGGAGCCGAGAATGTAGTTCTGGACAGCGGCGCTACGCTGCAGCTTGAGACCGCGATAGCTCCTTGGAGCGGAGTCGCCGGCGAGGTCGAGTACTACAGCGACGACAACAACATAGCGTCTGTCGATGAAAACGGGTTGATCACAGGAAACAGCGCGGGCAACACGACGATCTACGCTTACTATCCGCAGAACGGAATCACCGACGATATCGCGGTCAGCGTGACCGAGAGCGGTTCGTCCGGTCAGGGCGGCAGCGGCGGCGGAGGACTTGGAGCGAACGGTTTTGCGGCCGCGAGCTACACCGTGACCTTCGTCTCAAACGGCGGCTCCGCGGTACAGAGCGCGACCGTAAGCAGCGGAGAGACGGTTTCCGAACCGACCGCGCCTCAGAGAGAGGGATACGTATTCGCAGGCTGGTACGCGGACGAGAATCTTGTTACGCCTTACGACTTCTCGACGCCCGTTACTCGTAACATAACGCTGTATGCGAGATGGGAGACGGCGACCGAAGGAGAGGAACAGCAGCCGACTACTACGACGACGTTTACCGACGTACCCGCCGACGCATGGTATGCGAGCGCAGTTGAATACGTCGCCGAAAACGGTATCATGAACGGCGTGGGAGACAACCTCTTCGATCCGGAGGGAAGCCTGACAAGAGCGATGTTTGTAACGATGCTCTACCGCATGGAGGGCGAACCGGCGATAGTCGCGCAACAGACTTTCAGCGACGTGGCGAGCGACGCTTATTACGCTCAGGCGGTGGCTTGGGCGCATGAGAACGGCGTCGTAAACGGCGTATCCGAGACCGAATTCGATCCGGACGCTCCGATAGCCCGCGAGCAGATGGCGGCGATGATGTACCGTACGGCTCAGTATCACGGTCAGGGCTTCGAAGGCCTGTACTCTATGCAACTTGAGTATCCGGATGCGGCGGAGATCTCGGAATACGCGGTCGAAGCGGTAATGTGGTGCACGATGAATGGAGTCTTTAACGGAACCGACGGAGGCAGATTCGCGCCTGCGGACGACTCCACCAGAGCGGAAGCCGCGGCCGTATTCCAGAGATTCTCAACGCTGGATTTTATGACGCAGAACGCGGAGTAAATTTAATATAAAAGAATAAAAACTAAAACTAAAGCGGCGGATCCCGAGAATCCGCAAAAGATCCGCCGCTTCTAAAAACAGTCAACAAAACAGTCAAGCCGCGGTCTTTCAAGTAAATCCGCGGCGTACATAAAAAGCAAAACCGCCGCAAACGCGCTGTTTTAGCGTATCTACGGCGGTTTTACAATGGTCGGGGTTACAGGATTCGAACCTGCGGCCCCTTGGTCCCAAACCAAGTGCGCTACCAAGCTGCGCCAAACCCCGACAACCTGTTTAGTATACTATTTTTTTCGGGGTTTGTCAATATTTTTTTAATAAATATCAGCGCTAATTCGTATAAATCTAATTTGGGGATAGATTGCAAAAAATAAATAATTTACAATAATCCCGCATTTTATACATATTAAATTAAACGCAATACTCGCTTTGTTTTTTAAAATAAATTAATTGCGGCAGACTCTTGCTCTTATCGCCGTATCGGCTTTTCAATCATATAATCCGCAGAAGAGACAGACCGCAACGCGCGTATTTTGCGTTAAAATATTTTATTAATGCCTTAAACGCTTAATATCCAAACTTATAAATATCAGGCTTCATTATAAGTTTTCACTTTTGGGTCAACCGACTCGGCCGTCTATTTTAAAATTATTTTATGGAACGTCTTTTTACCCTTTTTTATTATGATCCCCGCGGCAAGCTCTTGCCTGCTAAACGCCGCGTCCGCGATCGATACCCTTTCTCTGTTTACCGAAATACCTCCCTGCTCTATCAACCGGCGCGCTTCAGCCCTGCTTTTTGCCAATCCGCAGCGCGTTATCAGATCGACGATCGTAACTTCGCCGCCCGCTTCGTCTTCAGTCAACTCGGTCGTAGGCATATCCGCGTCCTCTCCTCCGCCCGTAAACAAAGAGCGCGAAACCTTTTTCGCCTTTTCCGCTTCTTCGCTCCCATGGACCAGCGCCGTAAGCTCGTAGGCCAATATTTCCTTTTTCTCGTTAATACGTTCGTCGGCCCAGTCGTCCATTTCCTCTATTTTCTCGATCGGGATAAAGGTGAGCATGCGGATACACTTCATCACGTCGGCGTCGTCGATATTCCTCCAATATTGATAAAAATCAAACGGCGCCGTTTTGTTCGGATCGAGCCAGACTGCGCCGCTCGCGGTCTTACCCATCTTTTTCCCTTCGCTGTTCATCAGCAGGGTTATGGTCATGGCGTAAGCGTCCTTGCCGGTCTTTCTGCGTATCAGATCCCTGCCCGCCAGCATATTGCTCCACTGGTCGTCTCCGCCAAACTGCATATTACAGCCGTAGTTTTCGCTTAAGTATAAGAAATCGTACGCCTGCATTATCATATAATTAAACTCTAAGAACGAAAGCCCTCTCTCCATCCTCTGCTTATAACATTCCGCTCTCAGCATATTATTTACCGAAAAACATGCGCCGACCTCGCGGAGCAGGTCTATGTATTTAAGATCCAAAAGCCATCCGGCGTTATTTACAACTATAGCCTTATCCTCGCCAAATTCAATAAAACGGCTTATTTGCTTTAAAAAACATTCGCAGTTATTCCGGATCGTCTCGGCGGACATCATAGAACGCAGCTCCGTTCTTCCCGACGGATCGCCTATAAATCCCGTGCCGCCTCCGAGCAGCACAACCGGCTTGTTGCCCGCCATTTGCAGCCGCTTCATAAGACATAACGCCATAAAATGTCCGACGTGCAAAGAGTCGGCGGTCGGATCGAAGCCGATATAGAATTTTGCGCCGCCGCCGTTTATCAAAGCCTCGATCTCTTTTTCATCGGTTACCTGCGCGATCAAGCCCCTCGCTTTAAGTTCGTCGTAAATTTTCATATTGATTCCTCCATTACAAAAAAATAAACCAGATAAGAATATATCTTATCTGGCCATGAGTCTATGTCCATCCGGGAAGTTTTAAATAAAACCACCTTGCAAGGTATAATAATTATATACCGTCCGATATTACGGGCGTTATTATACCATGAAAATCGACGTTTGTCAACGCGTAAAAAACGCGAAATTCAATTATCCCCTTAAAGCGTCTGACGGGCGAAACGTCCCGCAAACGATCGGAGCCGCCGTAGTCTTCGGTTTTTTAAGCTTTTAATCCAATTCCGACTAATAAAAAAGACGGCGTCCGAACGGAAACCGTCTTCGAGTACGTAATGATTATCTCTTTGAGAACTGAGGCGCTCTTCTTGCAGCCTTGAGTCCGTACTTCTTTCTCTCTTTCATTCTCGGGTCGCGGGTCAGGTATCCGGCCGCCTTGAGTATCGGTCTGAATTCCTCGTCTACTTCGAGCAGAGCTCTCGCTATACCGTGACGGATAGCGCCCGCCTGTCCGGTGAAGCCGCCGCCGTTTACCGTAACCAGAACGTCGAACTTGCCGAGCGTCTTAGTCGCGTCGAGCGGCTGACGTACTACGACCTTCAAGGTCTCTAAACCGAAGTAATCGTCTATGTCTCTCTTGTTTATAGTTATAGCTCCGGAACCAGGTACTAATCTGACTCTGGCTACGCTGCTCTTTCTTCTGCCTGTACCGTAATACTGTACTGTATTTGCCATGATCGTTTAGTCCCCTTTCTTAAAATTCGCGCGTCCACTCAACCGGCGACTGCGCCTCGTGTCCATGTTCTGCGCCCGCGTATATTCTGAGCTTCTTAAGCTCTTTTCTGCCGAGCGAGTTGTGCGGCATCATACCCGTAACCGCAAGCTCCATAGCTTTCTCGGGTCTCTTAGCCATAAGGTCTTTATAGGACACCTCTTTTAAGTGACCGATATAACCGGTGTGTCTGTACCACTTCTTCTGCATCAGCTTATTGCCCGTGAGGACCGCGTCCTTAGCGTTTATAACGATAACGTATTCGCCGCAGTCCACGCCCGGCGTGTATTCCGGACGGTGCTTTCCTCTTAATATCGTAGCGACCTGAGCCGCGACTCTTCCGAGAGGCTTGCCGGCAGCGTCAATGACGTACCACTTTTTCTCAACTTCATTAGGTTTTGCCATGTATGTTGACATCGTAATGAATACCTCCTATATATATTTAAGCTTAATAAATTTCAATCGTTTAGCGGCGAATCTCTTCCAACGTCGCCGCAAACGGGCGTAATACCCGCAAAATAACAATAAAATAAACACGTAAATTTTACGTGCTTTGTTATTATAATACGAGTTTTTATATTTGTCAACACTTTTTTTAATAAATTTAATTTAGGTATTTTACATCTTTGATTTTCGCCTTTTTTCTTCGTATATCTCTCGTATGCTCTAAACTCAAATTCAAATTTGTATATTTTGACGAATGAAAAATATGCCTCTGATCCCGAGTTTAAAGCCGCGCCGGGGGCTTTTAAGAGGCGTAATATCGAATTCCCGCGCCTATAACGTTCCCAACAATATATACGCCCCGGCTACAGACGATTCTTTTCTCCCCACTCGCACATAGCGTCGAGGATCGGGATCAACGTCTTTCCCCGCTCCGTCAGGCTGTATTCGACCTTAGGCGGTATCTGGGGATATTCCTCCCGATGCACCAGCCCGTCCGCTTCAAGTTCCTTAAGCGTCGCGCTCAGCGTCTTATAAGAGATCTCCCCGATATATCTTTTCATCTCGTTAAAACGCACGACCTCGAACTCCATCAGCGTATACAGAATGATCATCTTATATTTCCCCTGGATCAGCGACATCGTATAATTAAAGCCCGTGTCCTCAAGCTTTGAGTTTGCAATACATTCCCAGCTCATTTTTACACTCTCCTAAAGGTAAGTATTACACCTTAAGGTGCGTACTTGTTTTAAGTATAATTTATGCTATAATTATAATATGCAAAATATCAAAAGTCAATATTATCAAAAAGGAGAGTTAATATTATGGGTAAAAAGATTGTTGTGATCACAGGAAGTCCGCGCAAAGGCGGCAACAGCTTCGCGATGACCGACGCGTTTATTAAAGCCGCGGAGGGAAAGGGGCATACGGTAACGCGTTTCGACGCGGCGCAGATGAAGGTCGGCGGCTGCCGCGCCTGCGAGACCTGCTACAGTACGGGTAAAGCCTGTTCGTTCGACGACGATTTTAACGAGATGGCTCCGGCTATTCTGGACGCGGACGCAGTCGTATTCTCTATGCCGGTCTATTGGTATTCCATGCCAGCCCAGATAAAGAGCGCGATCGACAAGATGTATTCGTTCGTGGTCGGGGGCAAGGACATTGCGGATAAGGAGTGCGCGCTGATCGCCTGCTGCGAGGAGGAAGACATGTCCGTTTTGGACGGCGTAAGGATCCCTTACGAAAGAACGGCGGCGCTGATAAAATGGCGTTCGGTCGGCGAGGTACTGATCCCGGGCGTCCTCAACCCCGGAGATATAGATAAGACCGACGGTCTTAAAAAGGCGGCCGAACTGGCTGAGAAATTCTAAAAATATAAGGATACGGAGGAACCGAACATGAGTAAGAAAATTGTTATTTTAAACGGAAGTCCGAGGAAAAACGGCAACACGTCGGCGCTTGTAAAGGCGTTTACCGAGGGAGCTGAGAGCGCGGGGAATACGGTGACTGAATTTTTCCTCGACAGAATGAACATAAACGGCTGCAAGGGCTGCTTCGGCGGTCACAGCTCCAAGGAATGTCCCTGCGTCCAAAAGGACGACATGAGCAAGATCTATCCCGCGGTCAAGGAATGCGAGGTAGTAATCCTCGCGACGCCGCTGTATTACTGGAACATGAGCGGACAGATAAGAACGGCGATCGACCGCCTGTTCGCCTTAGAAGAGGGCGACGGGAACCTGCTCAGGGGTAACGGCAGATCCTGCGCGCTTCTGATGGCGGCCGAGGGCAGCGGCTTCGACGACGTCCTGCTCTACTACGATCATCTAATGGAACACCTGCGCTGGGAAAACCTCGGGCACGTCCTCGCGGGCGGAAACGGCGACGTCGGCGATATCGACGGCAAGCCGGAGATACAAGAGGCTTTTGAGCTTGGAAAGTCTATAAAATAGAAAGGGAATTATTAAACAACGCAGAGATTAGCGATTGGGACCGCGAAATGTTTCTGTAACCATAAAACGACCTCAAAAACAAATTATTCCATTTCCATCGGTAAAGCCGTCGAACGTTACAAAATCTCATTTCACCCCCTATTCGCTATTCTCTGATTCCCTAATCTCTACGTTAAGCTCTCCTATAAGAGCCACCCTGAGATCGCTTTCCGTTATCTCCTCAGGCGTAAAAATCTCCGCCCTGAGATCTCTCCAATTACCGCCGATTGCTGGATTATTTGCAATATCGTCGCGCGTCTTATTCATATATCGCGCCTCCATTCATATAGTACATACTCAAAAATTATTAAAAAGTCAAGCTCTTTTAAGTTATTAAATATTTTCTTGAGTCGTCAAAACCGTATATTTATTCCCATCCATAAATTTAAAATAAAGCCCCGACCCCTATTGACATATAAGCGCTTATAGTGTATAGTGTGTATATAGAAACATCACACTAAATCGGAAGGAGATAAAATTTATGAAAATACTCATATCCAACACTTCCGAGATCCCATTGTATAAGCAGATCAAAGATCAGATAAAGGACGCCATCTTAAGAGAGGAACTGAGCGAGGGTGATCCGCTGCCGTCGATACGCGCCTTTGCAAACGACCTAAGCGTCAGCGTACTGACCGTGCGGCGGGTCTACGACGAGCTGGAACGGGAGGGCTTTATCGTAAGTCAAGTCGGGATAGGAACCTTTGTTTCAGCGAGCAATATCGAACTGCTCAGAGAATCCAAGCGGCGTATCGTAGAACAGAAGATGCAGGATATGATACAGACCGCGAAATCGCTGAAGATCGGCAAGGACGAGTTAAATGCAATGATGGACATTCTCTACGACGAGATCACATAGGGGAGGTATTAATATGAGCGCTATTTTAGAGGCGTCGGGACTGAGAAAAAGCTACGGTAACTTTAGGTTAAAAGATATAAGCTTCTCCATACAGGAGGATTGCATAACGGGCTTCATCGGCGTAAACGGCTCGGGAAAGACGACGACCATACACTCCATACTCAATTTGATCCATAGGGACGCCGGGACGATCAAATTCCGCGGCGAGGATATTTCGGTAAACGAGCGAAAGTTTAAGGATCGAATAGGCGTCGTATTCGACAGCGGCTGTTTTTACGACGAATTATCCCTAAAGGATATGACCGCGCTCATCTCACGGGCGTATTCAAACTGGGACGAGAACGCTTTTGGGCGGTATATGGAAACGTTCGGTTTAGATCGGGAACAGATCGTCGGAACGCTGTCTAAGGGAATGAAGATGAAATACTCTCTGGCGCTTGCGCTTTCGCACAATGCGGAGCTTCTCATCATGGACGAACCGACAAGCGGGCTCGACCCGCTTATGCGGGAGCAATTTATCAATATCCTAAAAGAATATATGCTTCCGGGCGGCAGAGCGGTCTTCTACTCCACCCACAACACTACCGATTTGGACAAATCGGCCGATATGCTGATAATGATAAACGACGGAGCCATTGTTTTCGAGGAGGATAAGGACGCGCTTCTCGAAAGATTCCGGATAGTAAAGGGCGATAAGCGATTCCTTACGCCGGATACGCGGGCTCTTATGCTGCATTATGAAGTAAACGGATACGGCTTTACCGGTATCACGGATAAGCCCGAAAAAATAAGACGATACGGGGCGGATATATTGTTTGAAAAGACCTCGGTAGAGGATATTATGCTCGCGTATGCAAAGGAGCGTGAACGCTGATGCTGTTTACCTTGATAAAAAAAGATATAATCATTGCTAAAAGCTACTCCCTCTGCGTGGTAGCCGTGGCCGTAGGACTGCCTCTGCTTTTTGCGTGGCGGCAGCCGGATATGGGCGGATTGTACGCGCTTTTATCGGCGGTCTTGATCTCGTCGGTCGCGTTTAATCTGGCCGTTTCCGAAAAGGAAAACCAGTATCCGCGCGCGACTGCTCTGCTCGCGTCCACGCCTTATATGCGAACGAAAATAGTCGGCGCGAAGTATTCGCTCTATATCCTAATCTACCTGATATGCTGCGCCTCGTTTTTTATTGAATCGCAGTTTATTCCGGCTATCTCGGTCGATAGCTTTCCCATGGCCGCCGCGGTCGTATTTCTCGTTCAGGCCGTCGGCATGGGGATCTTACTGCCGATACAATATAAATTCGGTTACGACAAGACGAAGCTCTTAGGCTTTCTGCTGTTTTTGGCGCCGATCATAATAACCGCGGCGGAGCAAACGACTCTTCCGGCGGATATAGCGAACCGATTCGATTGGTTCCCCGCCGCCGCGGCGCCCGCGGCGTATATTATAGGTATAGCCGTATGGGCTTTGTCGCTCGGTATCTCTAAGAAGATATTTGAGAAAAAGGATCTGCTTTAGTTTTACGAGACGCAGGCGGTTCAAAACGCGGCTCAAAATGCCAAAAAATCTCTTGTAATTGCCGCGAATATATTGTATAATAAAGTATTAATAATAAAACCGCTCAAAAATACCGAACAAACGTATTTTTAAGCGGCGCTGGATATTTCGGTCTCCGCCGTGGCGGACGGCGGCGGTCTCATCGCGGGCGGTCTCGGCTTTTCGGTCTGCTCGCGCGGCTTCGGATCGGTTTTTCGCCCGTTAAACGGCGGACGGATACGGGGTAGCTAAGCGGAAATATTCGGCGGCCGGTTTCGATCGATTATTAAAGATTATTAAACTTTAAATACACAGTGTCTTGGCGCGTAAGTCATGCGCTCAAGACGGGAAAGGCAGGAAGAAATGTTAAACACTGATAAGACGATGGAAAAAATAGTGGCGTTATGCAAGGGCAGGGGCTTCGTATACCCCGGCTCGGAGATATACGGCGGACTCGCCAACACCTGGGACTACGGCCCTCTCGGCGTCGAGCTCAAGAACAACGTTAAAAAGGCGTGGTGGAAAAAATTCATCCAGGAGAGCCCGTACAACGTAGGACTCGACGCGGCGATCCTGATGAACCCCAAAACGTGGGTGGCGTCCGGGCACGTGGGCGGCTTTTCGGATCCGCTTATGGACTGTAAGGAGTGTAAGACCAGATTCAGAGCCGATAAGCTCATAGAGGACGCGACGGGCGTTACCGCCGACGGCTGGTCGGATCAGAAAATGCTCGACTATATAAAAGAGAACAATATAGCTTGTCCCAACTGCGGCAAGCATAATTTCACCGATATAAGAAAGTTCAACCTGATGTTTAAGACCTTCCAGGGCGTTACCGAGGATTCTTCGAGCGAGATATACCTCAGACCGGAGACGGCTCAGGGTATATTCGTAAACTTTAAGAACGTTCAGAGAACGTCCAGAAAGAAGATCCCCTTCGGCATAGGCCAGATAGGCAAATCATTCAGAAACGAGATCACGCCCGGCAACTTCACGTTCAGAACCCGCGAGTTCGAACAGATGGAGCTTGAATTCTTCTGTAAGCCCGGAACCGACCTCGAGTGGTTCAAATACTGGAAAGACTACTGCAAGAACTTCCTCCTCTCCCTCGGTCTGCGCGAGGAGAACCTCAAACTGCGCGACCACGAGCAGGAGGAGCTTTCACACTACTCGAACGCTACGACCGACATAGAGTTCCTCTTCCCGTTCGGCTGGGGCGAACTCTGGGGCATAGCCGACAGAACGGACTTCGACCTCGCCCAGCACAGCGAATACAGCGGCGAGAAGTTTGAATACACCGAACCCGACACGGGCGATAAATACATCCCGTACTGCATAGAGCCGTCGCTCGGCGCGGACAGGGTCACCCTCGCGTTCATGGTGGACGCGTACGACGAGGAAGTCGTCGACGAGGAGAAAAACGACGTTAGAACCGTTATGCATTTCCACCCCGCGCTGGCTCCGATCAAGGCGGCGGTGCTCCCGCTTTCCAAGAAACTTTCCGACAAGGCGGGCGAGGTCTATTCCATGCTCGCGAGCGAGTTTATGTGCGAATACGACGAATCCGGTTCGATAGGCAAGAGATACCGCAGGCAGGACGAGATAGGCACGCCGTTCTGTATAACATACGACTTCGATTCCTTAGAGGACGGCGCGGTCACCGTGCGTCACCGCGACAGCATGGAACAGGAGCGCGTCAAGATAGACGAGCTTGTGGATTATATAAGAGAGCGGATCAAATTCTGATTTAGTATCGGACGGTAAATACGTACGATCGATATATTTTCGGCGCGGAAACCAACGATAACGGGTCTCGCGCCGATCGACAGCCGGGCGGGAATAAATGTTTCCGGCGGCGCGGCGGGCTGTGCCGGACTTTGCGACGGATACCGTTACTTTTATTTTAGACGAATACTTAAGGAGGCGGGCGCAGATGCTTAAAAAGACGCTTTTGGATCAAATGATAAAATTTACGAAGAAAGACAAGGTCCGTATGCATATGCCGGGTCACAACGGCGGCGCCGGCCTTTCGAGTAAATTCAAGAAATACGCGTTCAGCGTAGACGTCACCGAATTCGACGAGACGGATAACCTTCAGGAGCCGCAGTCGATCCTGCTAAACTCCGAAAAATGGCTCGCCGACGTGTTCGGGGCAAGGCGCAGTTATATGCTGACTAACGGCTCGACGATCGGTCTCATAGCCGCGATACTCGGCGCGGCCAAACCGGGGGATAAACTGATAGTAGACAGAAACTGCCACAAGGCCGTCGTCTCGGCCATGGTTCTGGGCGGGATCGTTCCCGTCTTCGTCGAGCCGGAATTCAACAACGACTTCGGGATATACACGCAGATAACGCCGCTCAGCATAATGGACGCGGCGCGCGAGAACCCGGACGCCGCGGGGGCCGTTATCACTTCCCCGACGTACTACGGCGTCTGCTCGGATATAGAAAAGCTCGCCTACCAGCTCCATATGGTGAAAAAGTTCCTGATAGTGGACGAGGCGCACGGAGCGCATTTCGCGTTCAGCTCCGAACTTCCCAAGACCGCGCTCGAGCAGGGCGCCGACGTCGCGGTACAGAGCGCGCATAAAACCCTGCCCGCGCTGGGACAGACCGCGCTTCTTCATATAGGCGATACCGAATATATAGATCACGTAGGGATAGAACGCAGTCTCAGACTATTGCAGACGACAAGCCCGTCTTACATGCTCATGACCAGCATAGACGACGCCGTGGAGTCCATGCTCGGCGGTATGGGCAAGCGGCTCGATATGAACATAGCCCAAGTGATCGAACTTAAGACCCGGATAGGCGTAAAGGACAAGATAAGCTGCTTAAACGGCGGATATCTAAAGCTCCCGCAGGATACTCTAAGACTTGTAGTCAATTTTGAAAAGCTCGGGATAACCGGCTACGGAGCGGCGGAACTTTTAAAGAGCGAGCACGGGATATATCCCGAAATGGCCGACCCCAAAAACGTAGTGTTTTATATAACGGCGAGTACGACGTCTAAGGAGATCTCTATCCTCTCGGCCGCGCTCGACGCGATAAGCGACGCCGAATACGAGAGGGAATACGCCGAAAAGAGCCGCAGACTGCCAAAGATAGAAATGGGTTATACTATGAAGGAGGCGTATAATTCCAAATACGCGTATCTGGATATTTCACACGCGGAGGGTAGGATCTGCGCCGACATAATATCCCATTGTCCGCCCGGAGCCGTAATAGCGGCGCCCGGACAGATTATTACCAAGGAAGTTATAAGCTATATAAAAGATTTTACCGATATAACGAGTATCAAAGTCGTCGATAACAGATAGTGAAAAGCTTATCGGCGAACGCGGCGGAGCGGATACCGGATTATTATTTGAGCATACCGAAACGAGGTGAGGACTTTGGCAATCGCTCCAGCGGCTAAGGCCGCGTTTTTCGACGGGGTCTGCGGACACGAACATATAAAGAAACAACTTATCGCGGCGCTCGAATCGCGGCGCGCCGGGCACGCCTATATTTTCGAGGGCAGAAAGGGCGTAGGCCGCTATACTACGGCGGCGGCGTTCGCAAAAGCGCTGACCGGAGCCGAGTCGGTCGATCATCCCGATATAATAACCGTCAAAAACAGCTTCTTCGACGATACCAAGAGCGACGACGGCGCCCTGCTGATCGACACGATAAGAGCGATGAAAAAGGACGCGTATATCAAGCCGTACTCGCTCGGCAAAAAGGTGTATATAGTCCCCGCGGCCGACACGATGAATATCCCGGCTCAAAACAGTTTGCTGAAACTGCTCGAGGAGCCGCCGGAATACTGCACGATAATCCTGATAGCGGACAACGCGAGCGCGTTCTTGCCGACGATCGTCTCAAGGGCGGCAGTCTTAAGGTTCACGCCGCTCAGCGAGAAGGTCGTCGAGGAGTATCTGACCTCAAAAGCCGGGATAGAGCCCTATAAGGCTCGGCTTTACTCGGTCATGAGCGGCGGCAGTATAGGACTTGCGCTCGAACTGCCCGGCGATTCCCAGAAGTCTCAGCTTCGGGACGAGGTCTTAGATCGATTCAAGGACTTGACCGAGGGCGGCAAGTCGAATATATACGAGCTTGCGAAGCTGTTTAGAAAAAATAAGGACGACTCGGGCTTTATGCTCTGGGCGCTGAGAAGCGTATTGGAAGATATAATAAAGATCGATTCGGGAGCCAAGCTCGATATATTAAACGCGGATAAACGCGGGATAATAGAAGACGTATCGAAGAAGGTAGACCTCAAAACGGCGGCGGCGCTCCTTAAGACGGCTTTAAAATACGAAGCGTATTTTAAGACGAACGCCAATTATCAATATTTAACGTTATGCATGGTTCAGGAATTTTGGGAGGAAATACATGGTTGAGATTATAGGAATAAGATTCAGCGCCTTAGGAAAGATATATTACTTCGATCCCAAAGGCTTTAAGCTCAAAACGGGAGACATGGTTTTGGTCGAGACCGCGAGAGGTCTGGAGACCGGCAAAGTAGTTCTGCCCAACAGATTAGTCGAGGACGGCGAGATCGTCAGCCCTCTCAAAAGCATACTCAGAGTGGCCGGCGACAGGGATTTTAAACGTATGTCCGAGAATAAAGTCAAGGAAGAAGAGGCGTTTAAGATAGCCAACGAGCAGATCGCCAAGCATAAGCTCGATATGAAGCTGATCGACGTCGAATACACGTTCGACGGGAGCAAGATACTGTTCTATTTCACCGCCGACGGCAGGGTTGATTTCAGAGAACTCGTCAAGTCGCTCGCGTCGCTGTTTAAGACCAGGATCGAGCTCAGACAGATAGGCGTAAGAGACGAGGCGAGAAAACTCGGCGGCATAGGGATATGCGGCCGCGGTCTGTGCTGCAACACGTTTTTGGACGAGTTCAGACCCGTGTCGATAAAGATGGCTAAAGAACAAGGGCTGTCGCTCAACCCGACCAAGATCTCGGGCGTGTGCGGCAGATTGATGTGCTGTCTCCAGTACGAGCAGAGCGCCTACGACGACGCGCTTAAGAATCTGCCCTCCAAAGGAGCGCAGGTCAAGACCCCGGACGGTATCGGGACTGTTTCCGACGTAATGACGCTAAAACAGCAGATACGCGTCAAGTTCGGCGATGGCGACGAGGTCAAATTCGCCGATTATTCCGAGGGCGAATACGAAGTCGTCGGAAAATCGAAAAACCGCGCGGCGGGCGCCTCGAACTCCGCAAAGCCGGAACCCGAGACCAAACAGGATCTTAAAGACTCGGCAGACGACGCAAAGCGGCGCCAAGACGGCGAAACGCACAATACTGAAGACAAAGCTCCGGACGCCGCGGATAACCCCTACGCACCCAAGAAGCAAGTCGAAGACGTAGTGGAGACGAAGAGCATAACCGTAGACGACGACGGCGAGGTAATAGAAAGCGAAGTCGGACATAACAAAAACAAGAAAAGCGGTAAAAGATACGGAAATAAAGGCGGCTACAAAAACCGCAGGAGACGGAATAAAGGTAAAGAAAACAACAACGCAGATGTTGGCGAACATAATGATTAGCGAATAGCGAATAGGCGCCTAACACGCTTCTGTAACGCTTAAACGGCTTCTAAAGCCGCATAGGAAAACAAAGCATTCCATTTTCCGCTTGCTGTTGCGTCAGGCGTTACAGCGGCAAATTTCACACCCTATTCGCCGTTCGCTAATCTCTAATCGCTGCGTTCCCTAATCCCTATGTTGCTATTTCTTCCCCATTTCTTCCCCATCAAAAACAGCGTTTTTACGGCGTTTACGACGTTCGTAGGGGAAAATGGGGAGTGTTTTTTCCTATTCCTTTATAATATTTTTTTATTTATATTATATATTTATATATTTATAATATTTTTTATTTTTTACGTTAACTATTTTTAAAAAACTCCCCATACTCTCCATAACGCCCGCAAAATACCGTGAAAACGTTATTCTTCGTGGGGACTTTTTCAAAAAAAGACTCCCCATTTACTCCCCATAACGGCTTAAAAACTCCCCACGCCAAAAAGAGCGTCGCTCTTAAATCGGACATTTAATGCATTTGTAATAATGTGTAAGAAAACAAAACTCCCCATTTTTGACCCTAAAACGGCGCAAAGCCCGTAAAAACGTTACCCAATAATGGGGAGTTCTATTTTTGTGATAATATTTCGTATATAAAAATTTTTGAGCAAAAGTATAAAAATGGGAAAAATACCCCCAGGAGGTAAACGTAGGAGTTAGGTATTAGTCATTAGGGATTAGGCGGTAAAATTTTCCGCTGTAACGCCGAACGACTATGCCTGTGGGAAAATATACTACGTTTTCCTAAACGGCTACAGTCGCCGCTTTTACGTTACAGAAATATTTGGGGCTCCTACTCCCTAATCCCTAGTCCTAACTCCTATGTTTACAGCCTCGCCTTAAAGTCCTCGTATCCGAACTCTTTTATCAGCCGGTACTCGTCGTCCGTCGTCTTAAGTATTATGGACGGCAGATTTATCCCGTTGAAGGTGTTGTTCTTTACCATAGTGTATATGGCCATATCGCCGAAGATCAGCCTGTCGCCCGGCTTAAGCGGCTCGTCGAAGGAATAGTCGCCTATTACGTCTCCCGCGAGACAGGTCGGGCAGGACAGTCTGTAGGTATACTTCTTCTCGCCCGGCTCGCCGCCGTCCTCAAGCGGAGGTCTGTACGGCGCCTCCAGCACGTCCGGCATATGACACGCCGCCGAAGTATCCAATATAGCTATGTCTATACCGTTGTTTACTATGTCCAAGACCTCGGAGACGAGATACCCCGCGTTCAGCGCGACCGCCTCGCCCGGCTCCAGATATACCTGCACGCCGTATTTATCCCGTATCAGCTCGATCGACCTGACCAGCGTATCTATATCGTAATCGGAACGCGTTATATGATGTCCGCCGCCGAAATTCACCCATTTTACCTGTTTCAAAAACTCGCCGAACTCCTCGTCTATTATCTGAACCGTCCGCCATAACACGTCCGAATTCTGCTCGCACATGGTATGAAAATGTATCCCGTCCAGCCCGTCTATCCCATGCTTTTTCAGCTCGTCCAGCTTAACTCCCATCCTCGAGCCTTCGGCGCACGGGTTATATATTTCCGTCTCGATCTCGGAATATTCCGGGTTGATACGCAAACCGCACTCTATCTCCCGCTCCGCGCTCTTTACCTTATCCCTGTACTTATCCCACTGCGAAAACGAGTTGAACACTATATGATCGCAGATCTTGACAAGTTCGTCCATATCGCTTTCTTTATACGCGGGAGCGAACACGTGCGTCTCGCCGCCCATCTCCTCGTAACCGAGCCGCGCCTCAAACAGCGAGCTTGCGGTCGTACCGCTCAGATACCTGCCTATCAGCGGATACAGCTCGTACATCGAAAACGCCTTTTGGGCGAGCAATATCTTCGCGCCCGTCCGCTCGGACACGTTATACAATATCTCAAGATTCTTAAGTATCAGCCCCTCGTCCACGACATAACACGGAGTCGGAAGCGACGAAACCTTTAAATTCGATTTTTCCATCAGCATATCTCCTCGTATGATTATTTTATTTATAAAAACACCCGCCCATAATTTTGCAAAATAGCCCCTGAAATTATCTTCGCGTAATATATTCGGCAGTATTTTCGCTTTAATTTTTCCGAGTATATTTTCCGAGTATAATTATAAAGCGCCGGGCGAGGCGCGTCAATGCGCTAAACGTTAAATCTTGGTTATCAAATTATATCTTCTGTCAAATGATCTCTACTATGCGCTCGAGCGCGCCGAAGTCCGTAAAGTCCAAAGTCTTTCCGTACGCCGCTATCATCGCCGTATCCTCCGCCGTCCTCTGTCCTACCGGCTTCTTTTTAAGGCTCGCGCATAAAAACTTCATCATCAGCCTGTGTAAAAGTCCGAGCCTGCTATAGTCTATCCCGCCGCGCAGATGGACCAGCCGCGCGGTCTCAAACGCCCGCTCCGGGATCTGCCTTTTAACCGACGCCCTGATACGCTCCGCGTTTTTGTTATCTTCGGGATCGGCGAGCCCAACGGTCGCTATTATAAGCCTTGTCCCGTCTTCGCCGTCTATCCCCAGCTTTTTCAGAGTTTTGGTCAGCCCCGCGACATTCCCGGCGTAGAGCGAGCCTATATAGATTATTTCCGAATACTTTTCGCCCCGGCGTACAGTTTTATGATCCGCATATCTTACGCCCGTCCTCTCGTACAGCGCTTTTGCATACGCTTCGGCGGTTCCGTATTCGCCGCCGTATATGATTATTTTATCCATCGGTCGGTCTCCTTTTCAACCGTATCTTATATTATATCGATCCTATAAACTCTGTTATTCGCTCCGCGCGGCTTCGCGTCCAAAGTCCGATGCTCGGCGCGTCGAACCCTCCGAAGCTTCCATTTCATCAAGTACTCGACATATCAGCCCCGCCTAAGCGTCTTTTTCATCGAATAATTGACATTTCAGAGCCTCCGCAGTTCTTTTTTCATCAAATAGTTGATAAATCCGACTCCGTCCAGCTCGACCTCCCGCCGCTCGGCGACGGTATATCCGCGGCTCTCAAAAAAAGGTCGCGACGTTATCGAAGCGTGAACGGTTACGGTTTCCGCGCCCTTTTCCAAGGCGTAACGTTCCAGCTCGCCGCAGACCGCGCCCGCCGCGCCGCGACCTTGAAAATCCTTGTGCGTATACAAATGATCGAGATAACCCGTATCGTCGATATTCCCATAGCAGACTATCCGGCCGCCGTCGTCCTCCGCCACGACCGTATACAGCGACGCAAAAAATTCGTTCTTAAGCCCGTCCGCCCTGTTAGCCCAAACCTCGGTCTGCTCCGGCGAATAGTCTTTGATATTCACGCTTCTGATCGTATCGTAAAACAGACGGCGCAGCCCGGCAAGATCGTCAGGTTTGTATTCCCTTATCCTCAAGGCGTATCCCCCTCTCTTTCCGCCGAAAACAGATAGTGCGGCATATCTTGGCCTATAACCTCTTTTGCGCCCTTTTGACGACGGAGTCATAAAACCCGTCTCCGGGCTCTAAAACAAGCTTGCCGGTCTCGGCCATAGCCAATATACGCTCGCAGATCAGCCGGTCGCATACGCCCAAACAAGCGCCGACGACCCTGCCGACCAGCGCCGGCGCTTTAAGCTCCTCGTCTCCGAGCGCGTTTAAGATAAAACCGTCGTAGAAGTCCTCGCCCACGCCGATCAGCCCGCCGTTTATAAACGCCCTGAGCGGCGCGTTCTGCGCCTGCAGCTCCTTCCAGCGCTCCGCCAGCATATGCAGAACCAGCTTGTCAAGCAAGATCTCCCGCTCCGCTTCGCGCCCGAAATATTCGGGACAGACCTCGCCCCAGCCCGAAAACCGCTCGACCTCGCCGTCGCCTCTATCCATTGGACATGGCGGAGGAACTACGCTTACTTCAGCGTCCGAATCGTCCAAAAGCGCCGCCGCAAACAACAGCCCGGCGCCGCTGTCCGGAGCGAAGTCGCACCATATCCTGACTCTGCCGCTATGACTTTTTATCCGCTCTACTGCGTCTAAACAATTTCGCCATACCTCGTCGGCGCCGTCGATAAAGTTCTCCGCGCCGTAATAATTTCGTCCTATCATCCTGCGAACGACCTCTTTTCTCGGACATTCGCCGCTAAGCGGCGCGCGTATATCGCCTATCGAAAGATACATAGGCAGCGCGAGCGCCTCGCCCGGATCGCCGCCCAAAGGTATCGCGGCGGCTTGTCTCCGCATCATATCCGCGTTTATCCGCTCAAGCTCGGCATCCATCTCCGCGTCGCTCATATCCCCGATAAAGCCTATCGCTGTAGCGCCGTCTTCCCCGCCGGGCTTTATTCTCATGGCAAACTTCAGCGCTCCTGCGACCGATTCGTTAAAGCATAATTGAAGCATAGCGGAACCTCCTTTTTAAGTGAAGTATATGAGTAATAATATCACAGCCCGCGCCGTTTGGCAATACAAAAAGGCGGGAGGGGTAGCCTCTTCCGCCTTAAATAATTGTTACGCAAATACGCCCGCCCGGACCATGACGTTATTTTACATTCGGGCGCGGCGGCTCCGCATTTTATACATAAAACGTAACGTTATTATATTCCATAGCCCAATCGGCGTAGCTTGTATAATTAACGTTTACTACGATATAGCCGTCTCCTAAAGAGATCGTTCCCGTACCTCTGTTACCGCGCGAGTCGGTATAATTAAAACTTCCGCTTCTTCCGCTCAAACTCGCCGTGATCCGATCCGTGTCCGCTATTCTCATACCGTCCGAGCGAACCGCCGTCAGCGAAAAAATTATAGAGCTCTCCGTTACAGAATCCACATCTATCGTATAGTTTACTCCTGCGTGATGAGTTCCCAAATATCTGTTTAGTTCCGCCGAACTGCGAGCGACCCATCTTTCTATACCCGCGTCAGCGTCCGCTTTTTTAGCGCTCCAGACGCCCCACTGAGATTGGGTCAGAGAATACGTAGCGGCAACGTTGTCCAAGACCGCCAAGGCCTCGTAGTACAGCCCCTGATCGCAGTAACTCTGCGCCCTGCTAAACTCCGCGTATATAGCGTCTACGTTGGAAGCGCAGTACTCGCCTATTTCTTCATACTGGTCAAGTATCGCTATGTCCTCGGGCGACAGATCCATCTGCCGAGCCCATGAGATCTCGTCAAGCATTTCATAAAAATAACCGTTATTATAATAGTCGACGATACGCTGAAGGTTAGCGCTCATATCCTCGTAGGCGTATACGCTTAGTAAACCTGCGGATATTACGCCCGCGCTTATTATTGCGCATATTGTTCTTTTGATCTTCATAACTTTTATCTCCCCTCGCCTATTGATTTTTAAAAATTTTAATTACTCTACGCTAAGCATATCACATTTTATTTAATTTTACAACTGCTTTTAACCTAACTCATACGCGTCGTTGACAAATATATGAAAGGCGCAATGTTTCGTTCTTTTTTATGAATGTATATCTTTGATGTTTGAGCTTCGCGCTTCTTATCTTGCGGATAACACTCTGAACGCCTTCGCTGACTTATCGTAGAATATAATGTAATCGTCGGATATAGGGATCAAGTTACTCGAATTATAATAAGTTAGTGCGACAGTCGTCATATCAAGAACCTCGCATTTCTCGCTGTCAGCGCTGATATCCAGCTCGCTGACCTGGCCCGTGGTTAGGTTTATTTTATGTACTGTATGGTTTATATTCCAGTAATATACATCGTCTCCATTTATCCCTATATCTATATAAGAACTAGTCTGGAAATCAAATATACTCACAAATTCGCTAGCACTGAAATCATATTTATATAGTTCATCAGAATAACCATATACATATAATTCATTCCCAACATTCCAATACATATCATTACCATTAGAATACTTCCTGCGTATAGATGATATTAATTCTTTGGTATCTATATTAAAAATTTGTTCATACGAATGCACATAATTACTCACAATCACTTTATCTCTACTTATAAAACATTTTATACTTAAAGGATCTTCATGATAATACTTGTTTCCAAACTCCCAAAATACTTCCCCAGTTCCTATATCGTAAGCGACATAGTATTCGCAATCATCATCCGGCGCAGCAAACGGCTTTTCATGTCTCTGATAATACCCGTTCATAACTACGCGGTCGTTGTACTGATCGTATACCACCTGCGTCGGTACGTAATTTGAATATTCCTCCGAAACGATCGTCTCCTGCTCGTTCTCCCCGCTTTCGGAAATATCCGAGTCCTCCTCTGAAACGTACTCTTCGGCCATATCCACCGTATCCTTAGTCAGAGTCAGATCGGACGCGTCGAGCGCGACTCTCGCGTCTCCGGTCTGCGGATCCATCGAATATATGCGCGAGCCGTCCACATAATATATGCTTCCGCCGTCGTATGCAAAGCTGTCCGTCTCCACGCTCTTTAGCGTGTCTACAATATACGGCTTGGGCGTCGCTATCTCTACGGGAGCCGTCGTGGGCGACGGAGTAGCCGCGGACGCGGTCGTTCCCGAAGAACCCCCCGAAGGTCTCAGCGTCGGGGAAAGAGTAGGTCTTAAAGTAGCGACCGGATCGGCGGACGCGGTCGGCTGCGCCGTACTGAGCGGCTGGGTATTAGCGTCCGCCACTTTGTTGTCGCTTCCGTACTGGGACGCTCTCCAAAGCAGAGTAGCCGCTTCCGCCCTGGTCAGCGTGTCCTGACCTCTGAACGTGCCGTCCTCGAAGCCCTCTATCAAACCTTTCTCAACCGCTACCGCGATGTAAGGTCTTAGGCTGTTTGAGATAGAACTCATATCGCTGAACTGCGAAAGATACGAATAATCCGCCTCGCTAACGTCGTAGCCCTTCAGCTTTACCATACTCACGGTCACGTCCTCTCTGACCGCCGCCTGATCCGGCTTATACGTATTATCCGCATACGCCGACAGGTAATCCTTGGCCGCGTTTACATACGCGTTAGCCCAATGTCCGGACATATCCGAAAAATACACGGCTTCGTCGCCCGTGGTAAGCCCCGCGACCAACACCATCATCTTGGCCCATTCGCATCTTAAAACGGTGTCGTCCGGCTTGAACGATCCGTCCTCATAGCCGTTTAAAACGCCTCTGTCCACAAGCTCGGCGATATACTCGAACGCCCAGTAATCCCTCGGCACGTCCCAAAACCGCTGCGGATAATCGTCGGCGTCGATAGCGAACGCAGGAGTCAGGCTCATGCACATCGCTAATACCAAAAACATAGATACTAATTTTTTCATAATTTTATCTCCCTTCATGATATTGTATAAATTTTATCTTATTTTATCCCACTATATCGTTATCGCAACCGGTTACGGCGCATTTCCTTTACCGAGTAGGCCGCAATACATATTTATCTTCTCTTTTAATTATTTGCTTTGCGACAAAAATTGTTGTTCTATATGTACAAGCTGCGGCTCGTTTCTCATAACAAAGCTTCTTATCATAAAAGCATAAATTGTTCCGACTACGCCGATAATGCCGCCGAAGAAGATATTATAGATCAACATTCCGATATAACCGCCCACAGGCTTGAATTTTGCGCAGATCCCAACGGGGCGATACAACACCTCTCGGCTGTAACGAAAGTCTCTTACGGATACAAGCGTATTGACGACCGCGACGATAAGAACAAAAATTCCCATTACTATGAGCGAACCGCCGCTATATGAGGCTAATCCGCCAGCAAGATAAATAAATCCCAACAAGTATTGCAAACACGCTATAATAAGCCAAACGATCGCGTTGATTTTTACTCGAGAGGATAATTTCCGAAGAATATTTTCCTGCGGTATGTATTGCCGATACGGCGCATTCTGGCGCTGATAAAATTGTCCCGCGGGCGGAGGGGTCTGCTGTTGATACGCCTGACCGCTTTGCGGCGATTGCTGTTGGTACGATTGACCGCTGTGCGGCGGCTGATTTACTGCCTGAACGTTTTCCAAACGAGCTCCGCAATTAGGGCAAAACCTCGCTCCATCGTTCAGTTGACTTCCGCAATTTGTACAAAATGCCATTACGATCTCTCCTATCTGTTACACAGTTAAAAATAAGAATTCGACGCCCCATATTACGCCTATAGCGCCAAATGTGACGGCGACAATAGCAAAACTTTTGCCTTTGCCGCATATATTATTGATTTGCACCATACCGATGATCGATTTTTAAAAAATTTAATTATTCTATGCTAAGCATATCACATTTTCTCTTGATTTGCAACTATTTTTTAACTTAATTTTTAACTTAATTTCTGCTTGTATCTTTGCCTTATAAAATGAATTAAAATTACATTAACGAAAATACTAAACACAACCCAAGGAGGACGCGGAAATGGACTTCATAATAAAAAAACCCAAAAGCTCCAACCGAACTATAAGGATGCCGGACGATCTGATCGAGCGTATAGCGGGGCTTGCGGCGAAGCAGGGGATCTCTTTTAACCAGCTGGTGATACAATGCTGCGAGTTCGCGCTCGAACATCTTAAAGAGCCGGACGGCGGGGAGAAAAATAAAGATTAGGCTATTTTAGCCGTAAGAATAAAGAAAAAACGTTATCCGCCGAAGCGCTCGGGTCTCGGATAACGTTTAAAAATATTAAGAAACCGCCTCTTATCGAAGCGGTCTCAAATCGGTATTTTGGCGGGGGCGCCCCTTCCCGCATTTCTTTTGACCAATATGGTGCGTAGCGCCGCGTTTTCTACTTCAAAATACCGCTTTATTCTATACGTATAACATATTTTTCTATTTTGTAAATAATTTTATCAATCCACCAAAACGGGATCGAAGTCCTCGATCCACGGCAGTCCCTGTTTATTCAGCTCGTCCATGAACGGATCCGGGTCGAACTCCTCTACGTTGAACACGCCGGGCTTCTTCCACTTGCCCTCGAGTACGAGTTTGGCGCCGATCATGGCGGGTACGCCGGTCGTATAGGACACCGCCTGGGAACCTACTTCCTTGTAACACTCCTGATGGTCGCAGACGTTATACAGGTAATAGGTCTTATCCTTGCCGTCCTTTTTGCCGATGAATATACAGCCGATATTCGTCTTGCCGACAGTTCTGGGGCCCAACGTCGCCGGGTCGGGTAAGACGGCCTTTAAAAACTGGAGCGGTACGATCTCCCTGCCCTCGTACATGATAGGTTCGATAGAGGTCATGCCAACGTCCTCGAGGCATTTTAAATGCGTGAGGTAGCTCTCCCCGAAGGTCATGAAGAAGCGGATCCGCTTTATACCCTTTATGTTCTGTCCGAGCGATTCGAGTTCTTCGTGGTGGAGCAGGTACATATCCTTCTTGCCGACCTGGGCGAAGTCGTATTCGCGCTTTATCTCCATCGGCTTGGTCTCCACCCATTTACCGTCCTCCCAGTAACTTCCGTTTGCGCTGACCTCGCGGATGTTTATCTCGGGGTTGAAGTTGGTCGCGAACGGATAGCCGTGGTCGCCGCCGTTGCAGTCGAGAATGTCTATATAGTTTATCTCGTCGAACTCGTGCTTTTGCGCGTACGCCGAGAATACTCCGGTCACGCCAGGGTCGAAACCGCAGCCGAGAACCGCGGTTATGCCCGCGTCTTTGAATTTATCCCTGTACGCCCACTGCCATTTATACTCAAACTTAGCCGTATCGGGCGGCTCATAGTTCGCGGTGTCGAGATAGTCCGTCTTGGTCTCGAGGCAAGCGTCCATTATCGTAAGATCCTGATACGGAAGCGCGACGTTTATGACTATATCCGGCTTAAAACCGTTTATAAGCTCGACCAGCTCCCCGACCTTGTCCGCGTCCACCTGCGCGGTCGAGACCTTTGTTTCCCCTCCGTCAAGCTTTTCTTTTAAAGCGTCGCACTTTGACTTTGTCCTGCTCGCTATCATTATCTCCTCGAATACGTCCGGGTTCTGGCAGCATTTATGCGCTACCACCGAAGCGACTCCTCCGGCCCCGATTATCAATGCTTTTCCCATACTATGTCCTCCTAAAGCTATATTTTCGCGCCGCACAGCGCGGATCTTGTTTCAAACTTATATTTTTCAGCCGTTCCGCGGCCAAATCGAAAACCATATTTATATTTTAAACTTGCGTCGGCTCTGCGGCATATTTCCGCCGAACGCATGCGCCCGATCATATTAAAATCTAATATATAGCCGTCGCCTTATTTCCATACCGCAAGCAAAAGCTCGCGCAGTATCTTACAGGCGACCGCAGTACTCGCTCCGCTCTGGTCGTAAACCGGGCAGAGCTCGTTTATATCCATGCCTACAATGTTCAGTTTCCCTATCTTTATCACGGCGCTTAAGAGTTCGGCGAACGCAACGCCGCCCGGCTCGGGCGTTCCCGTTCCGGGGAATACCGACGGATCGAGCACGTCCAGATCGAGGGTGAAATACGCAGGTCTATCGCCTATCTCAAAGATCGCTTCCTCGAGACCGGCTAAGTTGAACTTATTTATCGTATTATGCTCCTCGGCAAATTCAAATTCATATCTCTCGCCGCTGCGTATCCCAAACTGGAAGATCTTCTTGTCTCCGACCAGTTCATGGCAGCGCCTTATCACCGAGGCGTGAGACAGCTTTTGCCCCAAATACTCGTCTCTTAAGTCGGTATGCGCGTCGAAATGTATGATATGCAGATCTTTATACCTCTCCGCGGCAGCGCGGACGGCGCCCAGAGTCACAAGATGTTCTCCGCCTATCATGCAGGGTATCTTGTTATCGTCCATGATCTTCGCGCCGAGCTCCTCTATCTGTTTGAGCGCCGGCTCAGGATCGCCGAACGGCAGTTCCAAGTCGCCGCAGTCGAACGCGCGTATATCGTTTAAGTCCTTATCCTGATACGGGCTGTAGGTTTCAAGCCCCCATGATTCGTATCTCATGGCGTGGGACGCGAACCTTGTCCCCGGTCTGAACGAGGTCGTGGAATCGAACGGCGCGCCGAACACGCAGATCTTAGACTCCTCGTAGCCGTTTTCGCAGCCTATAAAGGTTTCGATGTTTTTATGCATTTTCAAGTATCTCCTTAACGTAATTCGGCAGCGCGAAGCAACCCTTATGCAGTTCGGTGTTGTAATACTTCGTATGCAGGCCGAGACTGTTCCATCTATCCGCGTCGAGGTCATTTATCGGATCGTACTTCTTGGACGCGAAGCCGAAGAGCCAATGCCCCGACGGATAGGTCGGTATATGCGCCTGATACACGTCGTGGATATTAAATATTCGCTTTATCCTCCCGTGCGCCCTCGAGAGCGACTCGGCGTAGTCGTCGTAATACGGACTCTCGTGCTGGTTCACCATGATCCCGTCGTCCTTCAGCGCCTTGTAACAGTTACCGTAGAACTCGAGCGTGAACAAGCCCTCGCCGGGGCCGAACGGGTCTGTCGAATCGACTATTATCAGGTCGTAGGCGTTCTCCTTTCTGCGTATAAATTTGAGCCCGTCCTCGTAGTAGATATTTACTCTCTCATCGTCCAATTTTGACGCGGTCTGCGGCAGGTATTTCCGGCATACATCCACTACCTCCTTATCTATCTCGACCAGATCGATATGCTCTACGCTATCGTATCTTGTAAGTTCCCTCACCGTGCCGCCGTCGCCGCCGCCGATGACTAAAACGCTGCGTATATTCGGATTCACCGCCATCGGCACGTGCGTTATCATATCGTGATAGATAAACTCGTCCTTTTCCGCGACCATCATCAGTCCGTCCAGGGTCATAAACGTTCCGAATTCCTCCGACGTCATTACGTCTATCCTCTGAAATTCAGTTTGATTTGTATACAGCTGCTTCTCGACCCTCAGCGAAAACCTAACGTCTCTGCTGTGATCCTCGGTATACCAAAGCTCCATCTCAGCCTCCTCCTCTCTCGCGCAAAACATGACTTCCATGAGCCGCCTGCCGCCTTTATATTCGGTATAGGCGTTACGCTCCGCTTTGATTTTATATTAAATTTACCCGGATTTAACCCGTCTATATATAACAATAACCCCACTCCTAAAGCGGAATGCGGTTACTTTGTCTTTGTCGATGTTATTATATCTCTTATTTACGCCGATGTCAATAACGACGCGGCGGTTTATATGCGGCGCTTAGAAAACGTTTCGAGCGCCTACGATCGAAAATATCCTTTTAAAGCCGGCATATTGTAAGAATAAATTTGCGTTCGGCAGCGCCGCGGCTATCTTAAAATAATTTGAGATAAACTTCGCAAAACGGGCGCAGATTTCAAATATTTTTACATAAAAATACCGCCGACTTTAATTTGTTCGGCGGCATGACGACGGCGGCGGAATTTTATCCGCCGCTGTAGTTGTATATCTTTCTGTTAATAATTCTCCGCGTGTATCTCGAAGTAGCTCTGAGGATGCGCGCATACCGGACATACCTCGGGCGCTTTTGTTCCTACCACGATATGTCCGCAGTTTCTGCATTCCCAAACCTTGACCTCGCTCTTTGCGAAAACTTCGGCAAGCTCTACGTTCTTAAGCAGCGCGCGATAACGCTCCTCGTGATGTTTCTCTATAGCCGCTACCATTCTGAACTTGGCCGCAAGCTCCGGGAATCCCTCTTTCTCAGCCGTCTCGGCGAATCCCGCGTACATATCCGTCCACTCGTAATTCTCGCCCTCGGCCGCGGAAGCTAAGTTTTTAGCCGTATCGCCTATGCCTTCAAGCTCCTTGAACCACATCTTAGCGTGTTCTTTCTCGTTGTCGGCGGTCTTTAAGAACAGCGCCGCTATCTGCTCGTAGCCTTCCTTTTTAGCTACGGACGCAAAGTATGTATACTTATTGCGCGCCTCGGATTCTCCGGCAAAAGCCGCCTCTAAATTTTTCTCGGTCTGTGTTCCCGCATACTTACTCATTTTGTTTCCTCCTTCATCTTTCGTGATATTTTTATTATCTATATTTATTTTTTCTTCTTCGTTACAAGGGATCCTTCTAAGCAGTTCCTTCGCCGTCTCTGTCGGGAAATCCTTAGCCGGCGGGTTTTCTACCAGTTCCTTCAGCGCCGCGCGCGCGTTCCCGCTCTGCGGCAGCATATACCCCGACTCCCGGCTTATATCCTCCGCCATAAGCCTGTTGGATTTGGCTATGGCCTTAGCGAGCCTATAGAGGCCGTCCAGCTCGGTATTTTCCGCTATCTTCTCGGCCGCTTTCTCCTGCTCCGCCTTGCTTCTGATCAATTCCCGCGCGGCCTCCGTTACCTCGCCGCTCTTCTTCTGCTGCGGCGGAAGCGTTATCGGAACCATCGAGATAGCCCCGCTCGGACAGGCCTTGGCGCACGCTCCGCAGCCTATGCATTTATCTTTATCTATTATACTGTTTTCGGTATCGGTCGCGCCGACCGGACAGACGTACAGACATATACATTCCTTTGTGCATAATCTTAAATTTCTGACCGCATACTCTTTCATCGTCAATTCCTCCCCTCCGTTTTCTCAAACTTCCAGCTCGGAACCTTACACACCGGACAAAGCTCGGGCGCAGTATCGCCTATGTAAACGAATCCGCATACCGTGCAGACCCATACGTTCGTATCGTAGAGCAGTCGCTCGCCCTCTCTTTTGTACCGCTTTACCAGCGCGTCCAGGATACGCGTTACCTTTCCGCCCCAGGTGCATATTCTGAGCGTTCCTCGATCCGAATCCGCCTCCGCTCTCCCGGCAAGCTCCGGATATCCGTTTGCAAGATCGGCTTCGATCAAAGCTGATAGCTTCTCCATATCAGACTCCTCCGGCTCCGGTTCCGCGCGGCGGAAATACTCGGCGAGCTCGGTATATAACTTAGACTCCTCCGACATATACAGCTTCTCGCAGCCCCGCGCAAGATTCGAACACAACGCGGACAGCTCCCCGAAAGAAAGTTGTCTCATATCCGTATCGGTCTCGCGCCCGACCGAAGGGCTTACCTCCTCCTTTTTCGCATCCGCCTGTTCCTCTTCTTCCCGCTCCGGCTTAAAGTTCGCTTTCTCCGCTCCGCACAGCGGACACGTCCACGAGTCCGGCAGAGCCGAAAACTTAGTTTTCTCCCGCTCCTCGTCGTATACGTATCCGCAAATTTGACAGACGTATTTCACTTTTAGCGCCTCCTTTTAGTTTTTTATTTAAAAGCGACATATATCGCCATAAATATTATTTTTTCTCCCCGGCTTTGCAATCCTCGCAGATATAATTGATCTTAAGATCGTAGGATACGACGTCTTCTCCGACCGCCCGACGCAGTTTTTCCGTCATATCCTCAAGCGTAATGTCCGAGATCTTGCCGCACTTCTTACAGATCAAGTGATCGTGGCGAACCGCTCGGTCGTATCTGTCCGGATACCCCTCTACGGACACCTTCCTGATAAGATCGTTCTCGTACAGATAATTTAAATTATTATAAACGGTGGCGAGCGCCGCCTTTTCGTTCTGCTCGTTTAGCTTAAGATAGATCTGCTCCGCCGTCAAATGCTCGTCCGAACCGTTTATGATATTCAGTATCAACTCCGCGTTCTTCGTCATATTCTCACCTATTCACCTATATTAGAATTATTCTAATTCTATTTTAATGTTTTTGGTTTAATTTGTCAAGAAAAATATAGTCGCAAACCGTATATTTTTATATATCAAAAAAGCCTCCGCGGCGAGTTAAAGCCGTGAAAGCTTGATCATATCAAAGTATTTTACAGTCGTATCCGGCGGTAAATCGGGAAAACGCATCCTAATTTCCGCCGCCGAATCACAGTTTCTTCACAAACAACGCTCTGATAGCGTTTAACACCGCTATGATCATAACGCCTACGTCGGCGAAGATCGCCAGCCACATATTGGCTACGCCGAAAGCGCCGAGCGCTAAACAGATCAGTTTGATCCCTATCGCGAAAACTATGTTCTGGTAAACTATTCTCATACATTTGCGGGAAATCTTGAGCGCCTTTGAGATCTTCATTGGGTCGTCGTCCATAAGCACTATATCCGCGGCTTCTATCGCGGCGTCCGAACCCATAGCTCCCATCGCTATCCCGATATCCGCGCGGCGCAGGACCGGGGCGTCGTTTATACCGTCTCCCACGAAAGCCAGCTTTGCGTTATCCGGCTTACTCTCAAGCAATTCCTCTACTTTTTCCACCTTGTCGCCGGGCAATAGTTCGCTGTATACTAAGTCTACGCCCAAGTCTCCGGCTACCTGTTCCGCCGCCTTGCGGGCGTCGCCGGTGAGCATTACCGTTTTTTGTACGCCCGCGGACTTCAAAGCGGAGATAGCCTCTTTGGACGTGGGTTTTACTACGTCCGAGATCACGATGTGTCCGGCGTATTTTCCGCCGATAGCCATATGGATAATAGTTCCGACGCTATGACAACTTAAATACTCTATTCCCAAACGCTGCATCAACTTATCGTTTCCGGCCGCTACCTCGACCCCGTCCACCTTGGCGATCACTCCGTTTCCGCTTATCTCCCGGATATCCGAGACGCGGGAACGGTCTACCTCCTTGCCGTAGGCGCGCTGAAGGCTCTTGCTTATCGGATGCGACGAGGAGCTTTCGACCAACGCCGCGTACTCGATCAGCTTAGCGTTTTCCAGCTCGCTGTGATGGATCCCGTTGACCTCGAAAACGCCCTGCGTCAGCGTTCCTGTCTTATCGAACACTACTATCTTAGTCTTGGAAAGCGCCTCGAGGTAATTCGAGCCCTTTACCAAAACGCCCGCGTTACTGGCTCCGCCTATCCCCGCGAAGAACGAGAGAGGGATACTTATCACCAGCGCGCAGGGACAGCTGATGACCAGAAAGGTAAGCGCGCGGTATATCCACTCGTCCCAACCGGCGTCCAACCCCATGGCAAAAACGCGAACGAGGGGCGGCAGAAGCGCGAGCGCGAGCGCCGCGATACATACCGCGGGCGTGTAAACTCTGGCGAACCTTGAGATAAAATCTTCCGATCTGGATTTACGCGAGCTGGCGTTCTCGACCAGATCGAGTATCTTGGATACCGTGGACTCCCCGAACTCCTTAACGGTGCGTATCTTTAAAAGCCCGGTCATGTTGATACAGCCGCTCACGATCTCGTCTCCCGCTTTAACGTCGCGCGGCAGACTCTCGCCCGTAAGAGCGCTCGTGTTCAAGCTCGATTCTCCCTCGGTTACTATCCCGTCTATGGGAATCTTTTCGCCCGGCCGTACTACTATTACGGAGCCGATCTCCACCTCGTCGGGATCGACTTTCTCAAGCTTCCCGCCGACCTCTATATTGGCATAGTCGGGACGGATATCCATCAGATCGCTGATGTTGCGGCGGCTTTTTCCGACCGCGTAGCTCTGGAACCACTCGCCGACCTGATAGAACAGCATGACCGCTGCCGCCTCGGTATAATCGCCGCTGCGCTCGTAGATCGCCAAGGCGAACGCTCCGACCGTCGCGATGGCCATCAAAAAGTTCTCGTCGAATATCTGCCCGTTTTTTATCCCCTTAGCGGCCTTGATCAAAATGTCGTAGCCGATTATCAAATACGCGGCGAAATAAAGCCCAAAGCGCGGCCAGCCCTCGACCGGTATAAAATGCAGAGCGACCAACATTCCCGCCGCTATTACAATACGCGTCAGCGTCTTTTTCTGTTTCTTACTCATAACGCATCCTCCATCCTATTCGCGCGTTTAATATTGACTCCATAATTGAACATATGAGCGCTTGTTCATATGTTTTGCGCTTATACAGCGCCTCCCGGGATTGTCCAAGAGGCGCTTATCTATCGCTATTCAACCGGCTCATATATAGATCTCGCAGTCGTCCTCGACCTTTTTGCAGTTCTTTAAGACCTGCTTCATGACCGACTTCGGCTCGTGCCCTTCCTCGAACTCCACGTTCATCTTAAGCGTCATAAAATTAACTACCGCGTCTCTGACCCCCGGCGTCTTCTGCGCCGCCTCCTCCATCTTGTTCGCGCAGTTAGCGCAGTCCACTTCTATTTTATACGACTTTTTCATTATGGTTACTCCTTTCGGGAATTTATTATTACAATTCAATAGTTGTTTAATTGTTTAATTATATTATATACGCATCGATCGAATAAGTCAATACCTTTGGCGATATTTTTTTGTTTAAGATAAAAATTTTTTAGCCGGGCGGTCGCGAACTTACCGGAAAGGTCCGCCGCGCGCGTTTAAGGCGCGTGGCCGCGAAAAATAAATTGTTGTGCGAAGCTAAAGTTTTGTGCTATAATAGAGAGAAACGGCTTTATTTGATTTAAGCCGTCGATATACCGATCTAAACGCAAGGAGGAATTTTTATGCAAAATATACCGCCTATCCACGACCACAGAAAACCTATCGAGGGGAAGCCGGAGGATATGCCGAAGGATCTGGATTTTCAGATAGTTTCAGATATATTCAAACAACTCTGCGACAGAAGCCGTATCAGGATATTCTGGACGCTCTGCCACTATGAGGACTGCGTCGCCAACCTGGCCGACTTTGTCGGAATGAGCAGTCCGGCGGTATCCCATCATCTTCGCCAGCTCAAGAGCGCCGGGCTGATCGTGAGCCGCCGTGAAGGGAAAGAAGTTTATTACACCGCCGCGGATACCGATCAGGCTCAGCTTCTTCATATAATGATAGAAAAGATGGTCGAGATCTCCTGCCCGTCCGAATAACCGGATCTTACGCGTCCGGACAAGCAAACCGAGACCATGCTTTATCTATAGCGAAAACGCCGGATCGCGCGCCGCGCGAAGAGTTTGACATAACAAGGCGCGGCCTACCGTTTATTGGCAAGCCGCGCTTTTATATCGATTTAAAACAATTATTCTATAAATGTTAAAAGCCCAAATTCCTATTGTTCCACATACGAATCGTACTCTTTAAAGTCGCCAGTCTCGGTTTTTGGCGGCGCGTCTATGATCTTAAACGTCTTTGTCACCATAACGACGCAGATAACCAGCGACACAAATTCCGCTATCGGGAAAGACCACCAGACATAATCTACGTTGCCGAGCATGGACAGCAGGTATGCGACCGGAACCAGTACGACGAGCTGTCTGGATACCGAAACTATAAGGCTTGAGACGCCGCGGCCGAGAGCTTGGAGCGCCGAAAGCGAGACCACGCAGAACCCGGCTATCAAGAAACTCCAGCTTATCGTTCTGAGCGCGGGGATTCCTATGCTGAGCATATCTTCAGAAGCGCTGAACATAAACAGCAGCTTGTCCGGAATGAACTGGAACAGCGCAAGCCCAATCAGCATAAGTCCGATCGCGTAGCAGACCGCGTATCTCATCGTCTTCTTGATGCGGTCGGGTCTCTCCGCGCCGTAGTTATACGCGATTATAGGCACCATACCGTTGTTCATACCTATTATCGGCATAAACACAAAGCTTTGAAGCTTGTAGTACACTCCGAACACCGCCGCGGCCGTCGCGCTGAACGCTATAAGGATCTTGTTCATAGCGAACGTCATCACCGACGAGATCGCAAGCATGATTATAGACGGCACGCCGACTTTGTATATCCTCGCGATTATTTTCCCGTTCGGGCGTATCTCTTTTAGACTGAACTTCAAGTCCTTGTTATATTTCAGGTTGAAGATTATCGTAAGAATCATAGCCACGACCTGTCCGAACACGGTCGCAAGCGCGGCTCCCGCGACGCCCATCTCGGGGAAGCCGAAAAGTCCGAATATCATTATCGGATCGAATATGATATTTATTATCGCGCCCACGCCCTGGGTTATCATCGTAAAGAAAGTCTTGCCCGTGGCCTGGAGCAAACGCTCGCCCATTATCTGCCCAAATACGCCTATCGAGATTATAGACACTATCCTAAGGTAGCTGTTTCCGTAGTCTATTATCACCTCTATATCCGTCTGCGCCCTGAAATAAATATCGGTAAAAAATATTCCGAACACTATAAATACCAGCCAGTTCATCAGCGCCAAGAACACGCTCACGTTAGCGGTTCGGTTGGCCAATTTAAAGTCCTTCGCGCCCAGATTCTTTGACAAGAGCGCGTTTACGCCGACTCCGGTACCGGACGCCACCGCGATCATCAGGTTCTGCAGCGGAAACGCCAGCGAAACCGCGGTCAGCGCGTCCTCGCCTATCCTGGCGACGAATATCGAATCGACTATGTTATACAGCGCCTGTATGAGCATAGAGATCACCATCGGGATCGACATAGTCAGGAGCAGCTTATTGACCGGCATGGTCCCCATTTTATTCTCCGTTGTTTGAACAGCTTTTTCCAACGTCTTATTACCTCCCATTTTCTTTCTGTTTTGATCTTAACCGTTTATATACTATCATAATTTGATCTTATGGTCAAACCTATATGCGCCGTGTTATATGTCAAAAAACTTCCCGGTTAGCGCTTGATTTTTGTTATATTTTATTATAAATTATATATGTAAGCTAACTCTAAAACTTCCAAAGGAGAAAAATCAAATGGAAAACAAACAAATCCTAAAACAATCCATTCTAAATAACGATCTGGCTCAAATCAAAACTCTTCTGTGGCGCGAACCGAAACTCGTAAACGCGGAGGACGAGGACGGCGTGTCCATGTCCCTGCTGATCGCGCGCACAGGGGATATAGAGATGATAAAATATCTCGTGGAATACACGGTCGCGAGCTTTAATTTAGCCGGAAAAGACGGACGCACCTGCCTGCACGAGGCGGTCCTCTCAGGCAACCTCGAGGCCGTTAAGTACTTCGTGGAAAGAGTCGGAATGTCTCCGGTAAAGGGCGATAAAAACCTCGTTACGCCGTATCAGCTCGCCTACGAAAATAACCTCGGCGACATTTTAGACTACTTTGAGGAAGTCGTAGGCGCAAAATATGAAGATATGTACCATAACCCCATCCGCACCGGTTTTTACGCGGATCCGTCTATAGTTCGGGTAGGAGAGGACTATTATATGGTAAACTCGTCGTTCGTCTTCTTCCCCTGTATCCCGATCTCGCACTCTACGGACCTCGTTCACTGGAAAGTTATAGGTCATGCGATAACCAATCCGGAGTGGGCGTACATAGACGAGCTCGAGGGCGGCAGAGGCTACTGGGCGCCCGACATCTCATATAACGACGGCAAGTTCTACATAACCGCGACGCTCAGGCTGAACGACGGCGGCGAAATGATCCGCCGCCAGATAGTTGTCTCCTCCGACAAGCCGGAGGGTCCGTACTCGAAACCCGCGTTCATAGACGAGGACGGTATCGACCCCTCGATCTTCACCGACAGGGACGGCAGACGCTATATGCTGCTAAACCGCGGCGCGAGGATATTCGAGCTGAATCACGAAGCTACCGAAAAGATCGGCGAAGCGTCGCTGCTCTACTATGGATATAACAAGCGCGCGCCCGAGGGGCCGCATCTGCTGTATAAGGACGGCTACTACTACCTGTTCGAGGCCGAGGGCGGAACGGGGATATTCCACCAGATAACCGTTTCGCGTTCCAAAACGCTGATGGGCGTATACGAGCCTTGCCCGTACAACCCCATAATGACCCAAAGGGATAGTCAGGAAGCGATACAGTGCTGCGGACACGGCAAGCCGGTCATGACCCAAAACGGCGACTGGTACATCGTCTTCCTGTGCAGCCGTTTCATCCGCGGCGAAAAGATAGACGGAACGCCCGAGGACTTCGGCCTGCTCGGCCGCGAGACCTGCCTCGAACCGATAACCTGGACTCCGGACGGCTGGCCTATTATAAACGGGAACAGAGGTCCGTCCGCGCTTCAGATAAAACCGAACCTGCCCGAGACCGCATCGGAGGAATCCTCCGACGGCTACTGGTTCGACGACTTCGACGGCCAAACTCCCGAAAACGGCGAAAACGCGCTCAGCGGTATGCGCCCCGACTGGATAACGTCCCGCACTCCCGAGCCGGGATCGTTCGCTCTAAGCGGCGGCAAGCTAAAGATCAAAGGCTCTAAGTATCCGCTCAGTTCGACCGACGCTAAGGGCATGGTCGTTCGCAGACAGGAGAACTTCGACTTCGACGTAACCGTCAAAATGCCGGCGCCGAAATTTACGGACGCGTCCCAAAACGCCGGGATAACCGGTTACTACGACGAGAACACCTACTTTACCTACGGCGTATACAAGACCGAAAACGGCTATTCTCTAAAGCTCTTCGAGAAGATAGACGAGCTTGAAAAGTATACGTTCGAGGCGGATATAGCTGATACCGAAAATATCTATCTCAAGATATGCACTACCGGGCTCAAACGCCGGTTCCTCTACAGCATAGACGGCGAGAACTGGAACGAGCTGGGAACGGTAGAAAACCTCTACTACATATGCAGTCAGGCGATAAACAAAGGCAAACGTTTTACCGGAGCTATGATAGGGCTCTACGCCTATGCCGGAGAAAACGAAGCCTGCGCCGAGTTCGACAGTTTTGAATACAGAGGATATTGATTCATAACGTTATTTAAAATATACACCCCCGTTTGCATATCGCAAGCGGGGTTTTTTGTTATCGCCAAAATATTGATCGAACCATTATTGCGTTGATTTTTAGGAAAGTTTAACAAAATAACCTTACTCTACCCGATTACAATATGTTATAATTATATAATAGGCTAATTGCAAAATAACAATAGAATGGACGTGCGGATCATGAAAAGAAAGAAACTTATCACTAAAATTCTAACGGCGCCTGCGCTCGCCTTGTGTTTGAGCGTCTCCAGCGTCGCCTCTGCCGAAGAACCGATCCTTGCGGTCTCCGATACGATCGAGCTGGCGGCGGCTTCGATACCCGCTTTTCCTGGCGCGGAGGGCGCAGGTATGCACGCGACCGGCGGGCGCGGCGGCTCGGTGTATCATGTGACCAACCTAAACGACTCGGGAGCCGGTTCGCTCAGAGACGCGGTCTCATCCTCTAACCGCATAGTCGTGTTCGACGTTGCGGGCACGATAAGCTTAAAATCGGACATAAACTGCCAAAGCAACATCACGATCGCCGGACAGACCGCTCCGGGCGGAAAAGGAATAACTCTAAAGGGCGGTAAATTCGGAATGGGCGGAGACAATATCATAGTAAGGTTTATCTCCTCGCGTCCCGGCGAGAAGGGAAGCGGCTCCGGCGATTACGACGCGTGGGGCGGCTCGAAGGGCTCCAACTCGATAATCGACCACTGCTCTATCGGCTGGGCTAACGACGAGCAGTTCGGGCTGTATTCTCAGAACATGAACCAGACCGTTCAGTACTCGATAATAGGCCCGTCCAACTGCGTATCCTACCACTCGAAGGGCGCGCACGGCTTCGGCGCCATGTTCGGGAAAGGACAGAATTCCTGGCATCACAACCTCATATGCCACAGCCTTTCCAGAAACTTCAGGGGCAAGGTCGTGGGTACGAACTCGATGGATTTTGTAAACAACGTTATCTACGACTGGGGCTACCAGACCGCGTACGGCACGCTTGGACATATCAACTACGTAAACAACACCCTCAAAGCCGGACCGTCCACAAAAGGCGGCTACCGCTTTATAAACATCTCGAGCGGAACGGCGCCTGAGAACTACAGATTTTACATGACCGGAAACAGGATATTGAACCCGGACGGCTCGGAATACTCGTCCGCTATCAACTCCGACAACTGGAACGGCGGTATAAACTACGGAAGCGCCGGATATACGGAAGAAGACTACCGCTCCGACTCCCCGTTCTCCGTCTCGTCGTCCACGGGCGCCGACGTATCCGTAGCTTACGACGCGGAATCTGCCGAGGATTCGTATGAGAATGTGCTTAGCTACGCAGGCGCGGCGGCTTTCCCGGCGGACAACGACGGTTCCGCGTACTCGTTTGATGCGGATACCAGCCGAAACAAGATAGACGCTCAAGTTCTGTACGAGACCAGAACGGGAACCGGCTCGCTGACCGGCGGCCGCGACTTTTCGACGGTCACCGACGACGCGGTATTGTCGGCGATAGATACGTATGGGATAAACTTCTGCGACTACGACGAATATTATCCCGAAGCCGTCCTGACTAAGGACATAATCGACAGCGACAACGACGGTATGCCGGACGAGTGGGAAGCGGCGAGAGGCCTCGATCCAAACGACGCGTCCGACGCTACCGGAGATTATCTGGGCGAGGGGTATAACAATATCGAATACTACATAAACGAGGACATGGATCTATCCGCGTTGACTTCTCCGAATATATACTACGCTAAAACGCCGGTACGCCTGACGTTTAACGTTACGAGTTCAAACGGAACTCCTATAGAGGGCGCCGAAATAACTATGGATTCATACTCGGTCGCGACCGATTCAAACGGCGCCGCTCATATAGACGTTATAGCCGGCGATTATACGTATACGATAAGAAAACAGGGCTACTCCACTCAGCGCGACGTAGCCGTCAGCGTTGAAGATACAACCGCGCAGACAATAAACATTACAATGCAGGAGTCCGATTCATATTCGGTAAACGCAGTGACGAAAACGGCGGACGGCGCTATAATCCGACCCGAAGAGACCGTGGCGGAATATAAATTCGCCGAGACGAGCGATTACAGTTTCAATTTAGACGACGGCTACAAGGAGGATATAACGTTCGACGGCAAGGTCTACGAAATGGACTTCGACGCGAGCGATACGACCAAATTCACGGTCGAGGACGATACCCTCCTGACGCTGATATTTAAAGAGAAGGTAACGCCGGGCGAGGGCGATACGCCTATCTACTCGACCAACCTCGGTCCCAACGGATACAGTTCGGCGGACGAAAACCACGGCTATACGCCGAGCGAGAACGCGAGCGTTTCGGAATATATTTCAGACGGCTCTAAATATTCCGTATACCGACTCGGCGAGGACAGCGTAACAAGGACTCTAAACGGCTCCTACAGCGACATGGTCATAGAATTCGACATGATCTATACCGGCGATACGTCGACTTCGGTCGGCGGCGACGTTGTAGGACTTACCGTATACAACGGAAACAATCAGGGCACGACCGCGGGTATCCGCTTCACCGGTTCGCTGACTCCTCAGATCTGCGCTTTCGCGGGCGGCAGCAATTACCAGACCTCGACAAGCGTAAGCTCCGGGACAAAGCTCCACTACGTACTAAACTACAGCGGCGGAACTCTGACCATGTCGGTCGCGAACGCGGACACCGGCGAGATCTTGACCGACGACCTCGTCTGCGGAATGAGAAACAGCGTCGGAACGGCGGAGCGCCCGATAGACAGGATCGCGTTCAACCGCGGCAACGGCTCGGGGACCACGCCGATAGGCCTGTCCAACGTCAAGATATATCAGATAGGCGGACCCACGGAAGCCGTTTATCCGTATTCTTCGCACGCGGCGGCGGCGATAGGCGGCGAAACGAAATTTGCGCCGCGCTCGTTTAAGCATCTTACGGACGCCGGGAATATAAAGATAGATCTGTCAGGCGCTCTGACCTACGCCGTCAAAAATCAGGACGGAACGGAATACGCCGGAAACGAAGTATCGATCGGAAACGACGGCGTCGTAACGGTATCCGAAGACGCGGCAAAAAGCTATTACCGGCTCGACTATATCTATAACGGGAAAACGGTGAACACGCTCGACTTCAGAACGGCGGATTCTGAGTACGGAACCTTCTACAGCTCGGCCGAGAACGGGAAACTCGACGACTTCGTATGCGGCGGCGGAACCGACGCCATGGTCTCCTTCTCGAAGAGCGGCTGGACGCTGAATCAGACGAACAGCATCGACGGCGCGGAAATGTACCGAGACTTCAATCCCGTCTACGGCGGAACCGCGGAGCTGAGCTTTGACTTTAAGATGGGCGCGCAAAGAGCGGACGGCGGCGCCGGCGATTATTATAAAAACTACAGCTTTGAGATCCAGTTCCTGGACGCGGAATACGACTCTGAAGGCAACGCGATAAACGTACTCGGCGGAAAAGAGGATTTAAGCGGCGACAACATCCTGTTCGCTCTGTCAAAGGTCTATTCAACGACGGAGAGAGAAGAAGTTCAATATTACTCCCGCGGCGCCGACAAGACCTATCTCAGCGACACCGGAACGCTTATCGGCGAATCCACCAGGCTGCATATTACCAATACTACTACGTGGAGTATAAAAGTTACCTTTGACTTCGACAACCAAACCGCCGATATGACCATTCTCGACAGCGACGGAAACGGCTATGCATACTCGGATATTGAAATCGACGCCGACAGTTTCAAGACGCTGCGCGTAGTATCCAAAGTAGACGGAGTTAACGCCGTCACCTGGAAGCCCGTTATTACCAACCTTACATATTCCTCAACCGCATACTCGCCCGCGGAGCCGACCGAGATCGGCGCTTACGGCCAGAGCGGAACGGCGTACGTAAGCGTTGAAGCGCCCGACAACGGCGGCGCCGATATAACCGAGTACGTAGTAAGCTGCGAGGATCCGACGGGAAACGTTACGACCTATTCGGGAGCGACGTCTCCGGTAGCGATAACCGGGGTAACCGAGGGAACCTACAACTTTAAAGCGAGCGTTAAAAATGCGGTCGGCGAGAGTAATCTGAGCGACGCGTCCGCTTCCCTGACGTTCAGCGGTATAAATATACTCCACTCCGAACACGGAAGCGTAACGACCGCGAGCGCGCTCGGCGCCGAAGGCGAAGAAGTCAAATTGTCTGTAGATCCGGATCCGGGATATATGCTCGATACTCTTACGATAACCGACGCCGGAGGCGGCGAGATCGACTACGACGGGATACAATCGATATTTACGATGCCGGGTCAAGCGGTAAACATAACCGCGACGTTTACCGAAGCGCCTATTCCGGAGGGTTTCTCATCGCTTGGCGAAGATCAGATCTCCGCGCTGTCGTCTAAAGACGCGACGCTCTATATCGCGGTATACGACGCTCAAAACTGCCTTGAAAACCTGACCGAACAGCGGCTTACCGCAAACGAAGCGTACATATTCGCTCTGCCCCAGGCGCCCGAAAACGGAAGCGTTAACGCGTATATCTGGGACGGCGAGACCTACGAACCTCTATACGACGATCTCAGCGCGGCTTTAGAGCAAGGGATAGAATAACGACCGCCTTTAAAAGGACTGAAAATTTATGCAGACTATCGACCAAGCTTTAGACAAATTGGAGCATTCATCATTTAGAAGCTCGTTTCGTTTAAAGGAAAAAGATAAGAAATACATCCGGGAAAAGGGGCTGAGCGTTATCCGCGGCCACGCCGAAGACTTCATAAGCGCCCGCCTCGCCCCGGCATATATACCGAACGACGGCAAGCAAACCCCGATGCGAGGCCATCCGGTCTTTATTGCTCAGCACGCGACAGCCTGTTGTTGTCGCAAGTGCCTTAACAAATGGTACAAAGTACCGATGGGCGTCGAGCTTTCAAAGGAGCGACAGGAGAAAATAGTCAACCTGATCATGGGCTGGATAGACCGCCAGCTTAAAACAGAATAACGCAGGGCGGCGCAGTATTCGCGCCGCCCAAACTTTTTAAAATATATACTTAGATTTCCGATGTAACAGCCCGTCGGTAGATCTCCGCCTCTGTCCGATCACTCGCCGAACAGTTCCGCGTTCTCTTCTTTGATACGCTGGCGTTCGGCCGCCTGCTCCTCCCTGATATTCGGATTCTGCTCATATAGATCTTCTATTAATCCGGGCAGCTCGTCCAGATCCACCGTCTTATTTTCGAACTCGCAGACCGCCGTCCCGTCTCCCTGCGGTATGTATTTCGCCTGCTCGATAGCGGAGAGAACGTAGTAATCCTCATTAGTTCTATGTCCGCTGTCGTCGCGTTTTAAAAATAACAGCGATTGCTCGCCCACGGTAAAGTCGGGCGTCCACTCGTCAAGACTTATTGTGTATTCGTCCTCGCCTTTATTAATTCTGAGCGTAATCTGATCTCCGATCGACGGCTCGCCGAATAATACCTCGTCTACGTCTATCACAATATCTGTTTGAAGTATGCCGCTGCTTATCTCGGGCGCGGTCCACTTACTCTCTAAAATCTCATCGACCGTGCCTATAATTATAAGTTCTGAATTTAAAATCACATCGTTTATATCGCGCATTGGCAGAAGTCCGCTTCAAGCTATTATCTCTTTATCCGTATTTTGTATTTTATCGCTTACGTCGGTAGTCATTATTGGGGTTTCGGCATTGAATAAGCTGACCGGAAACCCGGTTCGGTAACAGATACACACGACCGCCGCAGCGCACAATATCAATGTTGTCGATACCAATATTTTTTTTCTCATATTCATCCGCCCCTCTTGTCTTTGAAGCCTCGAATAAAAAACTGACTTTTTGTTTTATTATAACATATCAATTGTAAGCAATCAATGAATTATCAGAAAAATAATCACATTAATAAAATACAAGAAATCCAATTCATGATACAAACCAATAAAAATATCTGCAAGGGCGACGCAATTTTCGCGCCGCCCAAACTTTTTAAATTTCCACAAACTTATCCGCTATATTGGAACAAAATTCCTCGTCGTGCTCGACAAAAAGCAAAGTCGGCTTGAACCTCAGTATAAGCTCCTCGATCTGTATCCGCGAAATAATATCTATATAATTCAGCGGCTCGTCCCAGACGTATAAATGCGCCCGCTCCGACAGGCTTCCGGCAAGCATGACCTTCTTCTTTTGGCCCTCGCTGTAGCTTGAAATATCATACTTGAATACCTCTCTCGGAAAATCCAGCTTCCTAAGTATCGTCATAAACAGCGTCTCGTCGACGCCGAGGCTCCCGGCGTACTCTTTAAGCGTTCCGCTGAGACCGGACGAGTCTTGACGGACGTAAGATATTTTAAGCGTTTCGCTCCTTAGCGCTTCTCCGGAATACTCGATATCTTCGCCGACTATCAGCTTAAGAACGCTCGACTTGCCCGCGCCGTTTCCGCCTCTTAAGCATACGCGTTCTCCCCGCTCCACCGAAAAACCGATCCCGCCGCAGACTTTCCTGCCGTCGTAGAAGATCGAAACGTTATTTAGCTCGACCAACGTACTTTTCGGAAAACTGAGCGGCGACAGTTTGAGCTCGCCCGAATATTCCACATTTTTCAGCAACGTCCCCTTCTCTTCCGCGGCCTTGAGCTGTCTTGACGCTATATTCTTAGCCCGCTTCATCAGCTTTGCAGACTTATGTCCTACGTAGCCTTTGTCGATCTTATTGACTCCGGTCGCGCCTCTGCCGACGTTTTTGCTCTTTTCTGTTTTATGCGACCATTTCTCGGTCTCGGCCGCGGACGCCTTAAGTCTCTTTATATCCCTTTTAAGTTCCTCGTTCTTCTTAAGTTCCGCGCGGTTTTTTAGATCGAACTCCTCTTTCCAGGAAGAATAACTCCCCCTTACGACCTCGATCCCGCCTCTGTTGATCGAAAGTATATGATCCGTACAGCCGTCGAGCAGCCGTCGGTCGTGCGAGACTAAAATGAAACCCTTCTTTTTACTTAAATAATCGCGGAGCGCGTTTTTGGCATAGACGTCTAAATGATTTGTCGGCTCGTCCAAAAGCAAAAAACCGTTTTCCTTTAAAAACAACGCGGCGATCATCAGCTTCGTCCGCTCCCCTCCCGACAGGACGGAAAACGGCTTATACAACGACTCTATGTTCATGTTCAGATACGAAACTTCCCTTACTATCTCCCAGTCGTCCCGGCCGCATATGCTCTCCGCGACGGCGATCGCGGCTTCGTTCTCGTTCAACGCCCGATAGGGAAAGTAGTTAAACTCCACTTCGGCGGTTATCTTACCGGAATACTCGTACTCTCCGAGCAAAAGCCGTAAAAACGTGGTCTTTCCTCTGCCGTTTCGTCCGATAAATCCGAGCCTCCAGTCCGTATCGATCTTAAAGTTTACGTTTTCAAACACGTTCTCAGAAGCTCCGTCGTAGCCGAAAGTTAAATTATCTACGCTTATAATCGACACAGCGCATCCCTCCTTCACGCAAATATTTCAAAATTAATAAAGACCGCGGGAAATAACGATCCCGCAGTCTGAAAACATTCATGCGCAAAACGGCCGCGGAAGCGCGGCTCATCATCGAACGCGACAATATTTCAATGCGAAGCTGTTATCTCTCCCGCGCGGCGCTAAACGACGATGAAACTCCGCCCAAAAATAAGCGGATCTCAAATATAAAATTCGTCTGCGCCATAAAAATATTTAGCAGGAAAAAATAATCATCTTCGCACCTCCGTCATAGCTGTTTCTGTGATTATAACGCCTAAAAGCGCATCTGTCAAGCGCCGTTTTCAGCAATTACGCTTTGCTTTCCCTGTTCGTCTTATGCCTGTATTCGCTCGGCGTCAGCCCGTGAACCGATTTAAAGACCCTGTTAAACGTCCTCTGACTGTCGAAGCCGGAGTCGGAGCTTATCTTCGTCAACGTATCGTCGGTCGTTCTTATCAGCTTCGCGGCGCGCTCGGAACGGATCAGGCCTATATAGCTCCTAAAACTCATTTTGATCCTGTCCGAAAAGATCCTTGAGATATAGTATTTGCTCAGATGGAATCTCTCCGCCAGCGAATCGAGCGTTATGTTTTCGGTAAAGTTATCCTTGATATAATTCATCAGCTCGTATGTTATATCATACACCGGCGTCTTATCCCTGTTTCCAAGGGCTAAGTTTTCAAACAGGCAGGAGAGTATTATATACATCCAGCCCAGCTTAACCGTGAATACGTCGTCCTTATTTATCCTTTTAAACGCTTCTTTTGTATTATCGTCAATCTTATCAGCCGAAACGACCGGATCTTCCGGACAGCAGTCGGTTATGTCCGGAAAAGCGCCGCCGAATATTTTCATATCGCAGTTGAGCAATATCTCGTCGGCGTAACGTTCTTCGTCCTTGTAATAGCCGTGCACGAATTCCGGGAATATAACGACGGCTTCGCCTTCGCGTATCTTATAATGATTATCCTCGATATACATATGCTGCGTTCCCGAATATACGTATAATATCTCCAAATTACTGTGGATATGCGGCGCAAAGTAAAGCTCTCTCTGGTTATGGATCACCGATATCCCCGTCGGCGCCGTCTTAAATCCGGGATACACTTCATAAAACGGTCTCATGGTTTCCCCGCCTTTACGCAATTTTTGTCTAACTTTTAATATATTCTGTCGTGTATTTTATCATATATAGCGCTATAATACAAGTATAAAATGCGAGATATATTTATATAAGAGTGACAAATTTAGCGGTCGTTCAAATAAACTCTATCTCCGCCCACAGTAAAATTTTGGCTTGTTTGGGCGGCGGTATAAACAATTAGCTTGAAAATTAGACGTACTGCATATATAATAGACGGCAAATACGATAAGACGGAAGGTGATGGAATGAAAACAGGCGCAAAATCAAAACCAATATATATGGATACAAACTATTCGTTCGAGGAACGCGCGGCGGATCTCGTCTCGCGCATGACTTTGGAAGAAAAGGTCGCCCAGATAGGGAATGTCGCGGCGGCGGTCAACCGTCTCGGCGTGAGCGGTTACGACTACTGGCGCGAAGCTCTGCACGGAGTTGCGAGACAGGGAAAGGCGACCAGCTTCCCGTCGCCGCTCTCGATGTCCAATACCTGGAACCGAAAGCTGATACATAAAATGGCGGATATGACCGCGACCGAAGCGAGGGGCAAGAACAACAATCTCAACCTGTCCTACTGGAGCCCGACGGTCAACATGGCGCGCGACCCGCGCTGGGGCAGGAACGAGGAGACGTTCGGCGAGGATCCGTACCTGACCGGTCAGCTCGGTATCCAGTTCGTCAGCGGTATGCAGGGCGACGACGAAAAATATCTTAAGACGATAGCCACCGTCAAGCATTTTATAGCCAACAACTGTGAAAAGGAGCGCCGCGGCGGCACGTCCGTCATGAGCGAAAAAACTCTTCGCGAATACTACGCAAAGGTGTTTCAATATATAGTAGAGGGCGCGGATCCGGCGTCGGCGATGAGTTCGTACAACGCGGTCACTCTAACAAGGGGCGGAGAGACCGTATTCGACTACGTCCCGTCCGCCGCGAACCCGTATACGCTGATAGATCTGCTGCGACGCAACTGGGGCTTTAGCGGATATGTGACCGGCGACTGCGGAGCCGTCGCGGACCTAAACGACAAGGCGGCGTATAAACAGACGCTGTTCCCGGGCGAGGATATTTCCAAGATCCCTCAGTCCGCCACTATAGCCAAAAGCATACAGGCTGGCAACGATATAGACTGCGGAAACGCGTCGAGACCGAACGGACTCGAAGCCGTTCTAAACGGATATATGTCAGAAGAAGAGCTTAATATAGCCGTATACAGGCTATTTTTGCAGAGGATGCGCGTCGGAGAATTCGATCCAGATCCGCGCTACGGAGACATAACCCCGGACGTACTCGAAAAGGACGAACACATAGCGGTCGCCGAAGAGCTGGCAGAGGAATCCTGGGTCCTGCTTAAGAACGAGGACAATATTCTGCCGCTGAAAAAAGATATTAAAAACATGGCCCTTGTAGGCGCGCTGGCCGACGAAGTAGTCCTCGGCGACTATTCGAGTACTCCCGATATACAGATAACCCCGTACGAGGGTATCAAGCGGGCTCTCTCAGAGACCCGCCCGGACGCCGAACTGAATTATCTCGGAGGAGTAACGGACGACGCCGCTTTATTCAGTATAAAGGACTTAGAATTTGTACTTAGCGGCGGCGGGATCAGAAAAATAGATCTTTCCAAGGTAGATTCGGTATCGGGCGCCGTTCTTTCTGAAAGCGGCTTTGAAAACGTTACCCGAAAATGCCGCACTGTCGTCAAGGACGTGGATTTTTCAAACGTCGAATCCGTCAGAGTTAAATTTTCGGCGTTCGACGCCCCGGGCGGCTCGCTAACCTTACAATACGGAAACGGCGGCCCCGCCGTGGCGGTATTAAATTCCAAACCCGCGCGAACTGAGGACGAATATATAGAATGCAGCGCCGAATACACCGGAACCTCCGGCGGCTACAACCAGACTGCAGACCTGTACATATCGGCGGCCGCAAACTCAACCGAGTTTACTATTGAAAAATACAAGGATCGGCTCGACGAAGCCGACATAATAATCGCATACGCGGGGACCACGCTCGAGGATTCCTCCGAATCGCACGACCGCGAAAACATACTTCTGCCAAGATCTCAATCGCATGTTCAGGCTTTGACGGATATGTACCCGGACAAAACAGCGGTCGTTATGCAGACGGTGGGGCAAATAGATACCGCTCCGTTCGAGAAGGGTGCCAAAGCGATACTCTGGACCTCGTACAACGGTCAGACTCAGGGAAGCGCCATAGGCAGGATACTAACCGGCGCGGCTAACCCTTCCGGCAGACTAACGACGACATGGTATAACGCGTCGGACCTTGAAAAAATGCCGCTAAACGCAGAGAGAACTTTCACCGAAAACGGCGTAAGCAAATACTACAACAATTATAATATTCAGCAGGCGGACGGATTTCCGGGCAGGACCTACCAGTACTATTCGGGCAAGTCCTCGTATCCTTTCGGTTACGGTCTCGGTTATACTGAATTTGCATACTCAAATCCGACCGTCTCCAAAAGCGTTATACGCCCCGGAGAAATTCTAACGGTATCGATCGACGTAACAAATACCGGATACGTTCCCGGCAAGGAGACCGTTCAGCTTTACGTATCCTTCCCGGATCCCGACGGGATAAACGAGCCGCTTAAACAGCTTAAAGGGTTTTCAAAAATATCCCTGCTTCCGGGCGAAACCAAAACCGTCGAGCTGGAGCTTGACAGCTCGGACTTTACGCTGTTCGATGAGAAAGAACAACGAATATATGTTCCAAACGGCGCGTATTCATTGAGTATAGCCAAAAACGCGGACGACGAAAACGCTTTAACGGTCGGCGTTCAAGTACGCGGAAGTCTGCCTTCCGTTCTCAAGACCGTTAAAGCCATACCCACCGGGCTAACTGTAAACGGTCTGTCCACGTTCGAGGACGGCGCTCCCTCCGAACCGACGGATCATATCGACTCGCGCGTCTCCGCCGTAATGAGCGACGAACTTGTCTACAATCTAAGCTCCTCTGAGGCGACCGTAGTATATGAAAGCAAAAATCCCGATATCGCATTCGTAGACGATGCCGGGCGGGTAGTTTCGGGAATAAAAGAGGGCGTTACGACCATTTCGGCTTCGGTTACAATAGACGGCGTTACCAAATCGGATTCTTTCCCGGTCGTCTGCAAGCTCAAACAGGCGGTAACCAAAAAGATGCGCGAGGAGTTCGGCTCCGTTTTAGACGGCGAACTCGGTTCATATAACAAAGACGCGTACTCAATCGAAGCGTACAATCGGGTCGCGGATATTGTAGAAAAAGCTAAGAACGACGCCGCGCTTTGCAGGGATATGGACGCGCTGAACGCGCTGCAAAGCTCCGCTTTGGAACAAATGCGAAGCGTCAAAGCCGAAAGGCTTACCGAAGCGTATACGATCTTTTCCGAAAACGGCGCGTATCTGAAAAACGGCAGGATCGATTACGACGACGTCGGAGAAGGTATCCCGACATATAAAGCGGAACCGTCCGAGGTTATCGGCGCGGTTACGCGGAGCGCTCCGTACAAGATAGCTCTGTCAGTTAAAGATGAAAAGGGAAATGTAAAAAAGAACGGTATCGTTTGGCGGCTTGAAAAGCTCGGCGGTTCAAAGCGGATTCCTGCGGTCATAGAAGGCGGTACCGGCGAACTTACTATATATGAAAGCGGGCTTATTAAGATAAGCGCGATAGATATGGGCGAACTCAAATTCGGCGAGGCGGTAATCCATATCAACACGCTGATAAAGACCGCGGACGACGCCGAAGAATCCAATATAAGCGCGTCTCTCCCCGGCGCAAGCGGCGATAAAGAGGGCGCAAACTGCATATCTGAGACCAAAAACTACCGGCTGGAATTTAAGGACGTATTTGCCGAAGGTCTAAGCGGCATTAAAATACGCTGCTTGCCGAAAAACGGCGTTTCAACGATCAACGTAAGTCTCGGCAGAAGTTCCGCGCCGCGCGATCTTTTGGGTTCCGCGACTGCAAAGGAGACGGGCGGACAGACCGGCTGGAGAGAAATTGAGATAGGTATAGACGAGGGCGTTCTCGGGGGCGCAAAAAAGGATGAAAACGGTCTTACTACGCTATACGTGCAGATGAACGGCGCGGTATTCGACTACATGCGTCTTGAATACGAAGATATAAACGACGCAGTTCCGTATAAGATCGCGGAAATAACGGACGCGGACGGCGGAGTTATAGACGTATCGCTTAAATATATAGGTTCGAGCAGAGAGCCGCGCGGCGTTCTTACGGCTGTGATTTACGATAAAGACGGACGCGCCGCGTCGCATACGGAGTCCAAGGTCTGCGGCGGCGGGAAATACCGTCTCGACGGCGGATACTCTCCCGGAGATAGGATATGCGTATTCGTCCTGAGCGACTCGGACGACGGCGAAGCGCTTTCAGAGCGGTTCGAGCATATATATAATACGCCGAAACGGACGAACGTCATAGTATACAGCGCAAGCGACGAAAGATACGCCGGTTTCTTTACGGACAAAAACGGCGAGAAGCTGCCTGAGATAGACGGGCTCACCGGATACGGCTTATACGAACGCCCGGACAGACGCGCCCCGTTTGACTTTGAGTACGGCGGCAAAGTATATACATTCTCAAGCGCATGGCGCTCGCGAGAGGGAAACGAGACTCAGAGCTGCTTATTCTTCACTCCAAAAGCGTCCTGCTCGCTCACAGTAATATTCGACGGCAACGGAGGCGAAGGCAGAGCGCAGCATATCGTCCAAAACGGAGTAAAGCTATCTTCCGAAAACTCGACGGTAAACGGCGTAACCGTTCTCAGTCGCAGGATAACGGATCTATCGAGCCCGGTATATACCTACGGCGACGGTCAGAATAAAAATATCTACGCCTTGATAGTCGAGTACGACGACTGCGGCGGTTCGGACGACGGAGAGACCGAAATAGTGAAACAAATTTCATGGAACGATTCAACCGTGAGATTGACGCGCAGTCTTACGAACGGAAATACAAAGCTGTCGGTCTCGGAGCTCGAAAACATATGGACGGAATTAACGCCCTGTATGTTTAAAGAGAGCGATATAGTTTTGACCGGAGACGAGGAGTTCAGGATAAACGATATAGCCGTCTTTGGAGAAAATTTATTCGCGGCGTGCGATAAGGGCGCGCTCCTTATCTTCAAAAACTGCATGAAATGCAATATACTAAAAAAGCCCTGCGAAGCCGACATAGCCGCTCTTTCGGTACAAGGAAAGACGATATCCGGCTATGCCGAAAACGGCGATAAGCTGTTCGAGCTGGATCGGGACTTTTATGAAACAAAAAAATAATTAAATATATTATATATTCGATTCTTCCCAATAATACCCGGAGCTAACGCTCCGGGTAAAATCTTTATTTGGATATATCTTCGATTTCGGCGTAATATCTATCTCTTTCGGCGTTCCAATACTTTTTATCCTCTTCCGTGATCGGGCGCAGAACCCTGCACGGATTTCCGACGGCGATCACATTGGAAGGTATATCCTTAGTCACAACCGATCCGGATCCGATAACTACGCAGTCGCCTATACTGACGCCCGGATTTACTACCGAGCTCCCGCCTATCCAGACGTTGTCGCCTATCGTGATGGGCTTTCCAAACTCGAGGCCGCTGTTTCTGATCTCCGCGTCTATCGGGTGACCCGCGGTATAAATCCCGACGTTGGGGCCGAACATGACGTTGTCGCCTATTTTAACCTTGCACACGTCTATTATCACGCAGCCGTAGTTAGCGTAAAAATTCTCGCCGACCGATATATTCATACCGTAATCGCACCTGAACGTCGGTTCGATATGCAGATTCTCTCCAGTATTCTCGAAAAGGGTCTGTATGATCTTCTTGCGATATCCGAAATCGTTAGCCTCGGAAAGGTTAAATTCCCTGATCAGCTTTCTCGACCTTGCAAAACATGCTCTAAGCTCGTTATCGAGCGGACGGTACAGCTTACCCGCGATCATTCTCTCTTTTTCGGTCATTTTATCTATCCTCCTAAATCGGTATTTATTTTTGATAAGTATAGCATATGTTTTAAATATAAGCAAGAAAAAACGCCGCGCAATTCGGCGGCGTTAATAATATATTAACCAATTCTATACTTGCTCGTAACTTTCAGCCTGCTTACGGCTCGATTAAGAGCCGCCTGGGTCTTATAATACTCCTGTATGCTCTGCTTCTGCCTGAGCTGTTCCTCCGCCCGTTCCTTAGCTTCGCGGGCGCGTTTTATATCTATATCCTCCGGACGCTCGGCGGTCTCTACAAGGCAAGTTACATACGTCGGCATTATCTCGACTATCCCCTCGCTGACGGCGGCGTAGCGCCACTCGCCGTCTACCTTGAACCTTAGCTCGCCCGCGACGTTACAAGTTACGGTAGACTCATGACGAGGAAGAACGCCCTGTTCTCCGTCGTGAGCCGGAAAGATCAACATTTCGCACTCGCCTGTGTAGAACGGCTTGTCGCTGGCAAGTATCTCTAATTTAAACGTATTCGCCATAATGATCTCCATTCCTAGCCCTGCGTCGGCAAAAATAATGATGAAAATTTCTCTTATCCGCAGGGCCGGGAATGATAAGAGATCATTTCGCCCATGCGCGTTTCCGAGCATTCTATGCGAGGAAAATTCCGCGCGGGCGCTTTAATCCTGCCGGAGGCTAACGTGAAAATGACTTTCGCGTTAATACCTCCAACGGCTGCGACCAGAACTTAAAGCGTTTTAGCCTTTTCTATTACGTCGTCGATAGTTCCGACCGTCATAAACGCGGCCTCGGGATATTCGTCCATCTCTCCGTCTATAATAGCCTTAAATCCTCTTATTGTCTCTTTGAGCGGCACATATTTGCCCTTGATACCGGTAAATACCTCGGCTACGTAGAACGGCTGAGATAGAAATCTCTGTATCTTACGCGCGCGGTATACTATCTGTTTATCCGCCTCGTCCAGCTCTTCCATACCGAGTATTGCGATTATATCCTGAAGTTCCTTATATTTCTGCAGGATCTCCTGAGTCTTTCTCGCGACCGTATAGTGCTCCTCGCCCACAACGTCCGGCTCAAGGATCCTCGACGTGGATTCGAGCGGATCTACGGCCGGATAAATACCCTGTTCGACGATCTTTCTCGAAAGTACCGTCGTCGCGTCCAGATGCGCGAATGTGTTAGCCGGCGCGGGGTCGGTAAGGTCGTCGGCGGGGACGTAGACCGCCTGGACCGATGTGATCGAGCCGTTCTTGGTCGAAGTTATCCTCTCCTGAAGCTCGCCCAGCTCGTTAGCCAGAGTCGGCTGATAACCGACCGCGGAAGGCATACGTCCGAGCAACGCGGATACCTCCGATCCGGCCTGGACAAATCTGAATATGTTATCTATAAACAAGAGCACATTCTGATGTTTAACGTCTCTGAAATACTCCGCCATAGTCAGACCGGTCTGCGCGACTCTCATACGCGAACCGGGCGGCTCGTTCATCTGCCCGAAGACCAAAGCCGTCTTATTGATGACTCCCGACTCCTGCATCTCGTTCCACAGATCGTTGCCTTCGCGGGAACGCTCGCCGACGCCTGTGAATATCGAATATCCGCCCTGCTCGGTAGCTACGTTACGGATGAGCTCCTGAATAAGCACCGTCTTACCTACGCCCGCTCCGCCGAACAAGCCTATCTTACCGCCTTTAGCGTAAGGAGCCAGCAGATCTATTACCTTTATCCCCGTCTCAAGGATCTCTACGACCGGGCTTTGATCCTCAAACGACGGCGGATCTCTGTGTATACACCACTGTTCTTCGCCCTTTATCTGTTCGCCGCCGTCTATATTCTCGCCGAGCACGTTGAACATTCTTCCGAGCGTCGATTCGCCGACCGGTATCGTTATACCCGCTCCGGTCGCCTTGACCTCCATGCCCCTCTTAAGACCTTCGCTCGCGCCGAGCATGATACAGCGGACGACGTTGTTTCCTCTATTTTGAGAAACCTCCATTACCTCTTTTTTCCCGCCGTTTTCAACTACGAGCGCGTCCTTTATCATAGGCAGCTCGCCGTCAGGAAACTCGACGTCTATAACGGAGCCTATTACCTGTACAATTTTTCCTGTATTCATTTAAGGATTCCTCCTTCTGTCTTGCCGACAACGTTTATGTTTAAAACGCACGGTCTATTTATTCTTCAAACTGTTCGCGCCGCCGACGATCTCGGTTATCTCCTGAGTTATCGCCGCCTGTCTCGCGCGGTTATATACCAATTCCAGCTCCCTGACTATGTCTCTCGCGCTGTTAGTAGCCGAATCCATAGCCGTCATACGCGCGTGCTGCTCGCTGCCGAACGACTCGACCATCGCGCCGTATATAAGTCCTCTCAAGAAGTTCGGCACAAGGTTATCCATTACGTCTTTTGGAGACGGGTCGAAAGTCGCCGTATGATGTATCTCTCTTACCTCATAATCGACGGTTCCTATCTTGCTATGAAATTTTTCGCGCTTAAACGGAAGTATCATTTTTATCTTAGCTTCCTCCGACATCGCGGTCACCATCTCGGTATATATTACATATAAATCGTCAATTTCTTTATTTATAAATTTTTCTATCAGAATATCGGCGATCTCTCTCGCTCTGTGATGTCTCGGATTCTGCGCCGTATACCTGAAATACTCCTCGTATTTTATCCCGTTTCTCGAACAATACATTCTTCCCGACTGACCTATTATAAACAGCTTATGCTCGCCCTTCTTTTTAAGTTCCTCGTCGAGTATTTTCAGCACGTTATGATTATACGCTCCGCACAACCCCTTATCCGCGGTTATGACCAAGTATCCCTTTTTACGCTTTTCCTCGGGGATCTCCTCCCGCCTATGGAAGAACAGATTGCTCGTGTGCGGCGTATGCTTTAAAATATGGTCGATCGTGCTTTGGAGAGTATGAAAATACGGAGCAGTATCGTCTAAAGCCTTTTTTGCTCTTTTCATCTTAGATGAAGAAATGAGATACATAGCGTTCGTTATCTTCATTATATCCTTGATACTCTTTATCCTATCGCGGATCTCGCGTATGTTAGCCATATCAGTTCACCTACTTCTCCTGATTCTCCGCCTTCTCCTCAGTCGGGTTTGACTCTTCCTCTTCGTTTTCAGCGTTTCCGTACCTGCTCGATACAAACTCCTTTATGTCTTCTACCAATGCGTTCTCACTCTCGTCGCTGAGTATCTTCTCTTCGTCTATCGACTTCATCAATTCCGGCGCGCTTCTTTCGAGATATGAAACAAGGTCGTTTTTAAACTCTTTCATATCGCTGAGCGGAACAGGCATAAACAGTTTATGCTTAGCCGCGCACAGCAACGACACCTGAGCGTGAAGCGGCAGAGGATTCAAAAGCGGCTGTTTCAAAAGCTCCATTATCCTGTCGCCGTGGTCGAGCAGTTCCTTAGTCGCCGGATCCAGATCCGAACTGAACTGCGTAAATACCTCCATCTCGCGGTACTGCGCAAGATCGATACGCAGAGAACCCGCGACCTTCTTCATCGCCTTTGTCTGCGCCGCTCCGCCGACGCGGGATACCGAAAGTCCGACGTTTACCGCCGGGCGCTGACCTGCGAAAAACAGCTCCGATTCCAGGAATATCTGTCCGTCCGTGATAGAAATAACGTTTGTCGGTATATATGCGGATATATCTCCCGCAAGAGTCTCTATTATCGGCAGAGCGGTTATCGAACCGCCGCCGTGTTCGTCGTCAAGTCGACTCGAGCGCTCAAGCAGTCTCGAGTGCAGATAGAATACGTCTCCCGGATAAGCCTCGCGGCCGGGCGGTCTCTCCAAAAGCAGCGACATAGCTCTGTAAGCCACCGCGTGCTTTGATAGATCGTCGTATACGATCAGCACGTCCTTGCCCTGATGCATAAAGTATTCCGCCATAGCGGTTCCCGCGTAAGGCGCTATATACTGAAGGGGCGCCGGATCGCTCGCGGACGCCGAGACTACGACCGAATAATCCATAGCGCCGTGTTTTTCAAGGTCGTTCACCAATTTTGCAACCGTCGACGCCTTTTGACCTATAGCCACGTATATACAAATTACGTCCTTGCCCTTTTGGTTTACTATGGTGTCTACCGCAATAGCCGTCTTACCGGTCTGTCTGTCGCCTATTATAAGCTCCCTCTGGCCTCTGCCTATAGGGAACATGCTGTCTATAGCCATGATACCCGTCTCAAGCGGAACGGATACGGATTTTCTCTCGATCACGCCGGGCGCCGGGCTTTCGACCGGATAGAACTCGGTCGTCTTTATCTCGCCCTTGCCGTCTATGGGCGCGCCTGTCGCGTCCACAACGCGTCCGATCAAATTATCGCCGACGGGAACGCCCGCTCTGCGTCCGCTTCGCTTTACCTTTGAGCCTTCATGCAGTCCATAGTCGCTTCCCAGCAAAACGCAGCTCACGCTATCGGCCTCCAGGCTCTGAACCATTCCTTTAACTCCTGTCTCGAAAATAACCATTTCTCCGTAAACGGCTTCGCTCAATCCGTAGACGGAAACGATTCCGTCGCCGAGCGTTATTATACTGCCTATTTCGTCGACATGGGTCTTTGTATCAAAATTCTGTATCTCCTCTTTTAAGATGGAAATAACGTCGCTTGTCTTAATACCGCTCACTTACGCTCACCTCCGTGTAAACGCCGCGCGCATTCTCTCGTATGCTCCCGCCGCGCTCTTGTCATATACCTTATCGCCTATCGTCATTCTGTATCCGCCGATCAAGTTCTCGTTCTCATTAAGATTCAATACGACGTCGCTTAAATCAAATTTCTTGATAAGCGCGCTCTTGATCTTTTTCAATTGCTCGTCGCTCGGCCTTACCGCGTATTCAAATCTTACCTCGGCTATATTTTTCGTTTTAAGCTCGTTTCTTCTGCACGCCTCGGCTATCTCCGAAAGTCTATGAAAATCGTCGTTTTTACATAAAACCTTAATAAACGCGGATATATCTTCGCTGAAAATTCGATCTATAGCCCGGTATTTCTCCGAAAGACTGATCGATGGATTAGTCATAGACTCCGTAAGCTCGGCGCTTTTTTCAGCTAAAGCCGCAGCTTCCATAACCGCCGCCGGATCTATCTTCAGTTCAGCCAACGCGACGGCGTACCTCTTAGAAACTCCGTCTATAATCGTCGTCTTATTACTCATCTTCAGCGCCAGCCTCTCCGCCGCTTGACTCGTCCGCGCCGTCGATCTCAGATATGAAATCGTCCACTGAATTCAAATCCGAACCGCCTTTTGCCGTAACGCGCTGCGCGGCCGCAAGCGCTATCTCGGCTATTTCTACTTTAATCCCTCTCATAGAGTTCTCTTTATCCAGCTCGATCTGCTTATTAGCTCTCTCGATGATCCCGGAAGCGTCGGCTTCGGCCTCGGATATGATTCTGTCTCTCTCCGCGCCGGCCGATACCTTAGCCTCTTTGACGATCTCGTTCGCCTTAACTTCCGCCGCCTTAAGTTTGTCGGTATATTCGATCTTAAGACGCTCGGCCTCTTCTTTAGATTCGGCCGCGGAGTCTAAATCGTTATTTATTATCTCGGCCCGCTTTTTCATCATATTGGTAACGGGCTTAAATAAAAATATTTTAAGTAAAATAAACAGAACTATGAGGTTTATAAAAGTGTAAATTATATCCCAGTTTAAATTAAGCATCTCTTCCGCCTCCGTTTCAAACGGCGCTACGCGCAGCTTTTTCTAAACTCTATCGCCCGTTATCAACGATCGCTCGCCGCTTCGGGCTAAAAAACCGCGCATAAACCGCTTTCCTAAATCCAATCGGCTATATTAAAAATCCAAAGCCGAAACGTTTGTAGTACCCGACTTTGGATTCGGAGATATTAGCCTAAGAATAAGATTATCATTATTCCTATAACAAAACCGTAAATAGCCGTAGCCTCTGCGAGCGCACAGCCCAACAGCAACGCCTTGTTGATATCGCCTTTAGCCTCCGGCTGTCTTGCAATAGCTTCCGTCGCCTTAGACGTCGCTATACCTATACCTATACCCGCGCCGATACAAGCCAGCGCCGCTATACCTGCTCCTACTGCTACCAATGCTCCCATAATTAAACATCTCCTTTGATTTGCTGTAACATTCTAAATTATATAATTAAATTTTATTATTTACTATAACATATCGCCCGCCGCTTATTCCATAGCCTCTTTCATGAACAGCGAGGTCAAAAATACGAATACATACGCCTGAATGAAGCCGTCGAAAAAGTCGAAGTATAGACTGAATATCGCCGGTACCACCGCCGGTACTACAAATTTTATAAGCTCCATTATGACAAACGCGCCGAGCACGTTTCCGAAAAGTCGCATACAGAGCGACAACGGCTTTATTATCAACTCCATTATATTTATCGGAGTTATCAGTGCCATCGGCTGTCCAAAACCCTTAAGCCAGCCTTTAACGCCTTTAGCGCGTATCCCGGCATACTGGATAAGAACAATGCTCATTATCGCAAGCCCCGCGGTAACGTTTAGATCCTTGGTCGGCGGAGTTATTCCAAAAATTCCTATAATATTAGATATTCCCAGATAAATGATCACCGTCGACAGATACGGAATATAACGTTTGCCCTCATCGCCGAGTATCTCCGTAAAGAAGTTATTTAGAAAACCTATGAACGCCTCTAAATAAATCTGCAGACTGTTCGGCTTCGGTCTAAGCTTTAGGTTTCTTACAAATATTATTGAAAACAAAACTAAGACCGCCATTATTCCCCAGGTCACGACCGCCGATTCGGGTACCGGTATTCCCCCGAAAATAGGAACAGTAAACGCGTATTTAGTATCAAGTTCTTCAATTAATCTCTCAGAAATACTCACGCTTTTTCACCGCCTTTATTGCTATTATTATGCATTAATACAAGTTCATTCAACAAAAAAAGAAATCTCCAACGAAGTAAATAAAATCGCCTTTGATTTCTATAACAGTATTAGAATTCCAATCATCTTGTTGATGTCGTATATACTTTAGAAAATAACCGTTTTTTTAAAGTTGAACGCCTATATTCAATTGTATCGGATCTATGTTTCCGTCAACAGTTATAAGTATATTCCCATTTCTTTGTAAAGTCAATCTCATTTCTGACAAAGAATGTGAACGCAAATAACTTTTTTTTATTAATTTTTCAACAAATCTTTTTTCTGTATCCAAATGTTAACACAAACGTAAAGTTTTTATAAAAATATCCCGGAGAAAAATTCTCCGGGATAAATGCGTTATAACTTATTATTTCTATACCGCGGCAAGAACTACATTCTGTCCGCTGAGCTCGGCGGTAAATTCAGCCGAATTGACAGTTACTTTAGTTATATCCGGCGTAACGCCGCTCGCAAACGTTACTACGGCGTCGCCCGCCGCCGCGTTAGACGCGGGGGTTATTGTTATAGCGTTAGTCAGAGCTCCGGTTATATTAACCGCGTTGCCCTTTGTCAAAGCTATATCCTGACCCTCGCCGACCGTTATATTTCCGCTTATCGAAACGGATACGTCCGTATTGGTTCTATTGGTATAGAGCAGAGCGCCCGCGCCGTTTCTGTTTTTGTTACCCTCAAATGTTCCGCCGTTTATCGCGACCGCCGCGTTGGTGGTGTATATAACGCCCGCGTTGGTCTCGTTATCGCTAAATATACCTCCGTTTACCGTCAAAGACGAAGTGTTGTCTCTTACTCTGAACAGCGCCGCTTGCTCCTGCGCCGAATCGGTTTCAGTCGTCAGCGCGCCCGCTGAGTTGCCGCTGAATACGCCGCCGTTTACCGTAAGCGTCGTTCTCTTCGCAACGTCGGCTATGAGCCCGTACGTTGCGCGGCTCATATTACTGTACGCTACGCCCGGATTTAAAACGGCCGAGTTGGTCGAATTTCCCGCCGTATAGCAGCCTATAAGCGGATTTATAGACGTATAGCCTTCGGCGTTGATAAAGGTCAGACTTACATTATCGTCGCTTCCGTCCGCAGAACCGATTATCACGTTACCGTTTCTTAAGAATATCGGACCCGCGTCCGCGACTGTCATTCCAGCCTGTTCTCTTCCGGCAACCGGAACCCTTGTGATTGTATGAGGCGTGCCGTCAGATACTATTGCTACATATTTATTATCCGCTATCCAAATCTGTTCAGACAAATATGCGTCCGCCGTTATCACTACGGGGTTGGCCTGAGCGGTTTCAGCGCTGTCCGCAGCCGCAGCTTCAACCGCAGCCGCTATGGACGCGTATTCGGTCGATCCGACTCGAGCTACGTTTCCGCTCTGGTATACCGCTTCAAGGGTTATATCAGCGTCCGGCATAACGATGGTAAACTTGTCGGTAACCACCGCGGACTGATCCGCCGCGGATCTGTCAGCCCAAGCGGTCGTCTGAGTTCCGTCTACTTCGTAGGTATATCTAACGCCTGCTATGTTCGAGCCGGCGACGTCCGCAGTCTCGATGTTAACAGTATCTCCGACGCGAGCCGTCTGAGCGTCTACAGTCATATTAGCTCCCGCAGTTACGTTGTGTTCAGGTACGGCCGTAGCTCCCGGATCCGCGCTCGGGCTCGCCGTAGGCTCGGCTGGTTCGCCGCCGTCTAAGTCTATATAGATCTCAACCTCGTTAAATACTATCGCCGCCGACCAGTTTTGAATTATTATGTATCTGTACTTGCCGTCTGCGGAAGCGTTAGCTCCGGTAGGCTTTACCGGTCCTACTTCTACATAGTTTTCCTTATCCGTAGACGTTATATCGCTGGAGATAACGCTTACGCCATTTTGAGCCGTACCGTTTGATCTGAGTACGGTCATAAAGCTTTCTACGTTATCCGGTCTCGGCGGCAGCGTATTGCTTACGCCAACCATCGAGTTGCCCGTACCTCCGTTCGGGAAGTACGCTTTTATACTTGCGATATCATACGCTTCGCCAAGGTCGAGCGCCACAAACGTCTGTCTTGTTATATTCGAAGCGTCGTCGTTTGTAACTATTCCGTTGAACAGCTTGCTGCAATCCGCGTGAACCGTCTCCTCGGGCTCGGTATTCGTACCTCTGTAATACGATAAGCTGTCCTCGGTTATATTTTCAACCTTACCGGTCTCCTGATTTATAGTTATTCCGGTTCCCGGGGTCGATACCGGTTCTTCTGTAGCTCCCGGCTCGGGGCTCGCGCTCGCCGCAGGCTCCTCGGTCGGCTCTGCCGGTTCGTCTCCGCTAAGGTCTATATAGATCTCAAGCTCGTTAAGTCTTGCGCCCGGATTTGACCAGTTATATACCATCACGTATCTGTACTCGCCGTTTTCGTCCGCCGGCGCCGTTTCGGTTCCGCTTGGCGTCACCGGACCTACCGTTAAGTAGTTGATCGAATCCGTCGATACTACATCCGTCTCGTCGGCGATCACCGGAACTCCGTTCTGCGAGTCGCCTCTTACCCTTAGCGCGTTGATATATGTGTCTGCGCCGTTCTCCTTCGGGATCGGGTTGTTGCTTACGGCTACCATAGTTCCGTTGGAATTTGTCTCGGAACCGTCTGCGATTATATCATGCCCGAAGTAAGTTCTGATCTTGCTTATCGGGTATTCCTGTCCCAGATCGATTACGAGATACTGCTGGTTCGACATTGAATCAAACACAACGTCCGTATCTCCGTCGAACAATGATCCCCAGTTTGCCGGCAGAGGATCTACAACAGTCGCGTCGGAGCCGCGATACGCCTTAACGTTGCTCTCCGTAATCCCCTCCACTTTACCGGTTTCCGGATCTATGGTTATTCCTGTAGGAGCCGTCGGTTGAGGCTCGGCGCTTGCCTCGGGCGGCGTCGTCGGATTTTCTGTCGGAGCCGGGCTCGGGCTTACTTCCGTTCCCGCTGTTGCCGACGGGCTCGGGCTTACCTCAGTTCCGCTGGTCGGCGCCGGGCTCGGCGTAGCCTCGACTTCCTCCGCCTCGGTTATTCTTATATTTCTTACGCTGACGCTTCCGTGGCTGCCTCTGAGAGTAAATGAGAATTTAGCCACGAGGGTCTCTCCGTCCTCAAGAACTCTGGATCCGGAGGTCCATGTGTAGCTCTGAGTCTCCCAATCCGCGTCGCTTACTACTTGATCGTGTATAAACGCTACTCTGCCGTTGTTTCTTACCGGAGCCGGATCCATTCCGGTCGAATTGTCCGTAACAGCCGGCATATTCCCGTCGTTTGCCGTTACCGTGCTTTCGTTCGTATAACGCGTGTCGGCGTAGAGATAGAAACCGTTGTTTACGCGCTCCGTTATATTGGCCTGCTCGTCAAACGTTATCTGATACTCCGTATCCGGCTTGATATTCTTGATCGCTACCGACATCGTATACAATACTCCGTTTTCATCCGCGCTGAGATCGACGTTTGGATCGCTCGTTATGGTCATAACGCCGTCTTCGAGCGTATAACTTGCGCCTGCGTTGTCGCCGTTTGACTTATACCATACTATGCTGTAGTCGTCCGCCTCGCCGGTAAACTCGTCCGCGAGCGTATCCCATACGTCCGGCTCTGTCGCCTCGGCCGTAGCCGTCGGGGCTGTCGTCGGAGCCGCCGTGGGTTCCAATGTCGCTTCCGGAGTCGGAGCCGCAGTAGGTTCCGTTGTCGCGTCCGGAGTCGGAACGGGTTCCGTACCGCTTGTCGCCGTCGGAGCCGCCGTAGGTTCTGTTGTAGCATCCGGAGTCGGAGCTATGGTCGCCGTCGGAAGTGGATCCGGCATGCTGTCGGTATCGACGTATATCTCAAGCTCGTTAAGGCTTGCCGACGCAGACCAGTCGTATATGATTATGTATCTGAATTCATAGCTCTCAACAGCGATCGGTTCGATAGGTCCTACTTCTACGTAGTTAGTCGCGTCCTGAGAGGTTGTATCCATATCTATGATGGGAATACCGCTTTGAACTGAACCGTTTGTGCGGATAATATCAAAGCGGTCGTTTATCGTGCCGTCGTTGGATATCGCAACCATCGTGGTTCCGTTACCGCCGTTTGCCGAATTCGGGAAATATGCTTTTACCGAATTTATTCTATAGTAGTTGCCCAAATCGATAACCAGGAAGGTCTGGGTGCGTATACTGCTTACCTCGCTGTCGTCGTCGGTCACGCCGTTGAATATCCTAGAATATCCCATCGGCAGGCTCTCCTGAAGATTACCGGATCTGTCGTAATACTTCAAATCGGATTTGTTGATATTCAGGACCTTTCCGGTCTCGGGATCTATCGCGATATCAGCGTCCGGAGTCGGAGGCGCTACCGTGGTCACCTCGGGAACCACTACCAAGCTCAGGTCGGAAGCGCCTGCCGGTATCTCGATATCCGCGGGGATAGAGATATTAACGCTGCCGGAGCCTATATAGCTGATCGCGCTCTCGTCTATAGCTATCGTCCGGGTCGCGCCCGACGAATCGGTATAACTGATATACGCGCCGGATACGCCGCTTACCGCATATTCCTCGTTCTCAGGCGTAAGCGTTACAGTTACGGTCTCGCCCGGAGTCACTCCGTCGAGGTTGCCGCTCGCCGTTACGCTGACCATATCGTCGCCGTCGGTATAGTATACCTCTTCGCCGGAGATAGAGCCTATCGACTGTACTCCCTCGTTTAAGGTATAGCACGCGTAGATCGTCGCGTCGCCTCTTACCGTGTACGGGAATCTAACCGCCGTACCGCTTCCGTCTCTCTCGGTGTTCCAGCCGGAGAACGTGTGGTTAAGCCTTGTCGGCTCGGCGGGTTCTTCGATCACCGCGCCGGATTCATACGTAGCCGTAACCGCCGCGTCGCCGTTAGCGAAGTCTATCGTGACTGTGTAGTCGGTCTCCGCCGTCGGGGTAGGCGTGGGATTACCGCCCGTGGAACCGCCGCCCGTCGAACCTCCGCCTGTCGAGCCGCCGCCCCAGCTACCGCCGCCGAAGAATATACCGCTCGACGAAGTGGAATCGTTATTCGAATACGGGTCGATTATCGTGCCGCTGTTACTCGAAAGTTCTACGTTAGGCGACATGTTTACAACGTTGCCGTAGAACTGACAGCCGGTGAACTGGATCGTTCCGCTCGCCGAAGGCGATACTACAACTCCTTTAGCCACCAAACCGTTGCCCGTAACGCCGCCGCACTTGATCACGACTATACCGGGCACGTATTGATCGTTTATCTGGGTCGGAGATGTAACGTATAATTTTACTATATTATCGATTATGGTAATAAGCTCGGCGCGGGTGATATTATCCTGGGGTCTGAACTGACCGTTATCGCCCTGTATGTAACCCTCGCCGGTCATAGCGCCCACGTATGTACTCGCCCAGTCTGAGATCTGAGCGTAGTCGCCGTATTGGGTTATAGCCGCCTGCGAGGACGTAACGCTGAACGCTCTCGCTATCGCCGTCGCCGCTTCCTCGCGGGTCATGTTGGCGTTAGGCGCCATGGTACCGTCGCCGTTACCGTTTAATACGCCCGCCGCGTTCAGCTTGAGCGCCGCGTCCGCGTACCAATCCGACGAACTTACGTCGCTGAACGTATTAGAACTTGTCTCTGTGTAAGACAGAACGTTGTTGATAACCGTAGCCGCCTCGGCGCGGGTTATATTATCGTCGGGACGGAAGTATCCTTCGTAGCCCTGTATAACGCCCGTCTCGCTCCACTTGTCGATCGCGCTTTCCGCCCAGTGTCCGCTTGTGTCGCCGTACGTCGCTCCAAAGGCCGCGAAGCTCATCGGAACCATCGTCAGGATCATGCAGACGGCTATGACGGAAGCCAAAAGACGTCTTCTCTTAGTCATAGTTTGACTACCTCCTTAAATATATATATGTGTGTTTTTATATTTTTTCTATATAGAAGCTGTGAAATAATGCGTAATTAGATATTTTGCATATATTCAGACATAATAAATTATAGCGCCTTCGTACATTTTAGTCAAGAGAGGACTTGTGGATTTTAAAATAAATTTATTGCATAAATGTGATTTGAAGCCGGAACGTAAGACTCCGCGACGGATACGAATAAAGAGGAGACGCAGGACGCGTCTCCTCAGGCGTGATAAATTCGTATATTTTTAATCCATTTGATAAACGCTTAAACGACGATCGGTTTTACCGCAGGAATATGAGCTTAGCCGTAATAACGCCGCCGCCCCCTATTCTCTTAACTCTAAATAGTCTAAAGTATAAAGGATCCGTCACGACATATACGACGTGTTTTCCCAATAGTTTGATCCGTATACCGCCTCGTCGTAGGCTACCGTTACGCAGCCGACGTTCGGGTCGGGGTCGGCTACTCTTACCCGATTCACAACTCTTTGGCTCAGCGTTCCCCCGCTTACCTCGTAGCCGTATATCACGACCCAGTGTCCGCCCTGATATGCAATATCCGGTTTTCTGCCCGGATAATCGGCGCCTACGCAGCACAGAAGCGGTTTATTTTTGTCGATATGTTTGCTTATCTGCTCTCTCGTCGGGAACGCCGCTGTGGTGTATACGTAATTTTTTATTCCGAGCTTCCATAAAAGATCGGACGCCGAGCCCATTTGGCCGTTTCTGAAGTTGGGATCGTTTTGTATGATCCGATTCGTCCTGTCGATCTTATCGCTTCTCATACAGTTATATATCATTATAGCGGCGCTCACCCAGCAGTCGTTGTCGCGCTGCATAGGATCGTATGTAAAGTTTGCGACTGTCGGCATATTCACATCTCCTTTATTTATTAAATAATATAGATCTCGTCCGTTACTCCGGCTCAATCCACATATTCCGGCGTTCCGCCGAGAACATAAGCTACCTGCTGTTCGAGAGGGACGCTTCCGCTTATCTCGGGCGAGCCGAACTTCATGGTCACGGACTGCTCGCTCTCGCTGAAATCGACGTCGTTTAGGGTATAGCTATGGTCTACGTCGCCGAGCGGAATGAAGTCAAAGAGTTTGATCTTGACGTTATTGTCGGTATGGACATACTTTGTAAACTCGGATACGTCTATTTTATTAAATGTGACCTCCACGCTCGGAGTCCGGCTGACGATAAGCGTCTTAAAGTAGTTGAGCCTGCCGGTCTTACCGAAGAGTTCGCCTGTCGAGAACTCGCCGCCCTGGAGTTTATAGCCGTCGGCGTTCGGGTCGCCGGTCTTGTTTTTAATCTCCTCGAGGATATTGACCGAGTACCATCCGGTCTTGTTGTCGCTCGAAAGGCTCAGCGGCAGAACGCTCAGCGCGGTCACGCCGGGATAAGTTATCTTCAAGGAGAAAGACGTTTCCGACGACGTGTAGTCGCTGATGTTTACGACCGAAGAATGTTCGACCTGTATTTCGAGAAGCGTTCCTAACGGGATAGGTATCTTGGCTTTGGACTCGACGTATACGTCGCACTCCTCTTCAGAGAAAGAATCGCCGGAGATACTTATGGTAAAGGCGTTAGAGTCGGTCTTTAGAGATCCGATAAGCTGATTCGCGGACGGCAGCTTATCGAAGCCTACGTAATACGCGTCGTCGCCGGTCTGCATGCCGCCGTTTTTTGAACTTGGCGTCTTGGCGTTTTGGATCGCGGCCTTAAGCGCGGCGGTCGCCTGCGCGGCGCGGGAGTGAAGATTGTACGCCTGGCCCGACGCCTCGATATATGTCGCGATCGAGTCTCTGAGCGAGCTCAGCGTTATCGGCAGGTTGTCGCAGTTCTCAGTTATCGGTCCGTACAGGGCGGTGAGCTGGTTAAAGACGTCGGCTATCTTGCCGCCGGGCGGCAGAGGGTCGCTGTATTTAAAGTTGGAATTTTCAAACGCTCTGAGTACCGACGCTATCTGGCTCTCGGCCTCGTTGTCGAGTTCGCTAAGCTGTTTCTGGGTTGTGTTTGAAAACGCGTACACTGAATTTTGCAAAACGGATATATACAGATCCGAAAGTTTTTGATCGCTGATGCCGGCCTCGCCGCTCGGATCGAATTCAAGCGTTGAGTTCAGGGTCGAGAGCGAAGCGGGATTATAATAAGCGTTCGCGCCGTATGTCAGTCCGTAGTTGAAACCGGCGGGATAGATCGCCGGCTTGAAGGACGCGTCCACGATAGTCGGGAGCGCCTTTGGCAGCTTCTCCGCCAAAACGTCCGTAAATCGCCGCTCAAGTTCCGCGTTTATGTCGTTTTTCTGCGTGTTCATGATTTTACCTCCTGATATTTTTTCACATCCGGATGTTATGTATATACTATAACACAATTAGAATTATATATTTTAAACGCGTAGCGTTTAGAATTATGTGTCAAGAGGTTTTTGGAAAATTTATTAATTTATGTAAACTTTAAGCAAAGTGTTTTTTGATTTGAAACCATGTTCTAATTAAGTTTAGATTTATTCTCAAATAAAAAGGGCGCCGCGGTTTCCCGCGGACGCCCTGTATATGGGTTTGCATTTTAGCTTTGTTATTTTTGATTTACAAATCGTCATGCTTCAACATACTCTACATTTATGTTAGAAATGCTGAATTTAACGTTATTTGTATCATTTATTCGTTTGCGTTAAGAACTACGCCTAAAAGTCCCTGAATCCTTCCGTTGGTTGCATTAGGCTCCCATGAGATAGTATGCTCGCCGGCTGTCAGTTCTATCTGACCGGATAAGATCGTCCAATTTCTATCATACGCTTGTCCATATGCCGGCAATCCTGTCACACTTCCGCCGTCAATGAACGGAGTTTCCGCATTATCCAGCGTTACCGACGGATATCTGTTGTTATATTCAAGCGCCATCATGCTAAACGTATATGTTCCAGGTTCGCTGATGCTGAACGTAACGCTTCCACTTGCATTCGCATTTAAAGCTACTTTATTGTAGTTGTAAAGCGTTAAACTATCGACCGAACCAAACGGAGCGCCTAAAGCTTCGTAACCTTCTTGATCAGAAAGCGTAAATACTGTACTGTCGTTTGTCGACAATCCAAGATCTTCAACATCATATGCTACGCCTACTACATTATAAGCTTCAGATACAACCGCCATACCAGTAGAGTCGATAACCGTACCGGAATAATTGGTTCCGTCGCCTGTTACCGCTGCATAGACATAACTGCCTATATCATCCGCCGTAAGCGTATACGTATTGTTCGTAGCGCTGTCTATCACCGTAGCGCTTGTAGCAATATTCTCAGCGGTAAGGTCGTTACTGCTCGCTCTATACCACTGATATGTTACCTGACCGTCCTCCGGAATAGGATCAACCGCTACGCTAAGCTGTTGTCCCTCTTGAGCAATACCGCTGACCGTGGCAGATGTAAGGGGCGCTACAGACGACGTTTCCGCTACCACGTCCAAGCCGCCGCTTTCGTTTACAGACAGTTCAAAACCGTCGTCGTCAAATAAGGTAAATTTACCGTCCAAGCTGTCGCCGGAAACGTACTGGATAACGTTAGTAAAGGCGCCTTTAGAGTTCTTTTCAAAGTTTATGGGAGTTGTGTTGGTTACATTCTCCGCTTTTACCGCTTTTCCACCGCCAACCTCTGCATAAATATTGGCCTCCTGGCAGTTATCGTCAAAGGTGTTATTGCCCATTATCGTAAGATTCTTTCCGCTGAATACTACCGACGCCGCGCTTGCGTGCGTAGACGTACAATTCTCAAACGCTACTCCGTCAATAACAAGCGTGCCATTCTGCTTTGAGCAGACAGCGGATCTATCGCTTGTAGCTATATCTTTAACAGTTATATTTTTTAAGGTTATCGTGCCGCCGGAAGCCTCTATCGGAGTGCTTGCATAAGTACTCTCGGGATTTCCGGCAAAAGTGAACGTATAGTCGGTACCGTCAAGAGTTACATTAACGTTTGCGCCGTTTGCAACCAATATCGACGGCGTAGACGAAGCTATGATATTAGTCGATAATACAATACCTTCCTTAGCCGCCTTTATTGTTACATCTTTAGTAAAGTTTGCCTGACTGGTTATTTCAGCGTTCTCGAGTAATGTGATCTCAGCCGAGTTGGTCGCGGTATTAGCCGCCGTTACAGCCGCCGCAAAGCTCTCGTAATTCTGAGCTTCTCCGTCGTCAAGCGCTACGCTTGCTACGGCAACAGCCGTAGCTGTTGGAACAGGCGTAGCCGTAGGTTCAGCCGTTGCCGGAGCAGTAGCTGTCGGAGCGGGCGTAGCCGTAGGTTCTGCGCTCGGCTCAGCAGTGGCCGGAGCAGTAGGCTCTGCCGAAGGTTCTGCTGTTGCCGGAGCAGTAGGTTCGGCGGTAGCTTCGCCCGCAGGAGCTGCGAATGCCGCGTTTATCGTTACTGCGCTTGCCGGCATTTCAAAAGTATAATAATTATCTCTATCCTGAACAGGCGTTATCTGAATATTGTCCGGCGTCGAGGTAAACTCGACTTCGTCGCCTTCCGTTGTGGGTACGGCTTTGAGAGTTACCGTATCGCCCGCGTTCAAGTTCTCCAGAGAAGAAACCAGTGATTCCGAAGTCGTATAAGGAGTAAATTTAAACTGTACGAAAGTCACCTTTGTTCCTTCGCCATATATGTAATAGTCATATCCTGGCTGCATTGTTATATTATTATCATATGTATCTTTTGAAGCAGGCGTAGTCTCTATTAAATATTTACCTGTCGCTTCTCCTTGTTTAGCTTCTATAACTTTGAAATTTTTATTGGCCCCAATCTGATACCTTAAGTCTAACTGGCCTTTTACAGACGCTGTGAGTTTAACAACCGTTCCACTTTGCGGCAGATTTAAATCAGTAGGCGTGCCGCTGTAACCAGCAGGTCTAGGATTACCGTCTCCAGACATGCCGTTTCCATCAGTAGTATATTTCCAGTTTGAAGGCGTATCTTCAGCTTGTCTGTTGTCAAGAGGATCTATAGTGAGCATACCTCCTACTGTAAACGCTTCCGGATCTCCTATGCCATTATACTTAGACTGATCGTCTGCAGCAACCCATGTAACAGTTTTTCAGTATCTAAAGACTCTTCACCTTCTGTAACAAACTGAACATCACCGCCTACTACTTCGCCAATAGAGGCCGTATAAGTTGTAGGTTCTGTCGACGGTACATTTGTCTCAACTATAAAATACTGGAGCTGATCCTTTCCGTCGGGATCCGTCGTCAGCGTATCGGTATACTTAGGGAGATTGCCCGTCAGCGAAGCGCTTGAACCTGCGAAGTCCTCAGCATAACCGTCGATCCAGATCGTAGGTTTGCCCGCGGCTTCGTCGGTGTTCTGGATATTACCGTCTACCGTCAAAGCGGACGTTCTGGTAACGTTCGCGCCCTTCGATACTTCTATACCGCCGAACTCGTTGCCGCTTACGTCAAGTATACTATCGGCTACTACGTTGACCAACGCGCCGTTTACCAGCAAACCCGCGTCGCCGCCCGAAAGGCTGACTCCGTTTAGGTATACTATAGTCTGGTTAGTGGTCGTAGTCGGTTCGTCTGGATTTATCGCAGAAGCGTCGTACGCCTGAAGCGCATACTGGCCGCTCCAACCCTCGCCCTGGTCTACTACCGCTATATTGATGTTCTCAAACGCAACAAGACCGCTTGTTACAACTATACCGTCCTTATCGGAAGCTCCCGTAGCCTGAGGCGTGACCGTTATGGTCTTCTCAGCGTCCGCGCCCTTTATCGTAACGGGGTTGGTTCTGCTTATAGCTATCGTAGCGTCCGACGTTATGTCCTCTGCGACCGTGATGGTCTCGATGTCTTCGTTAGCGAGAGCCGTCTGCAGCTCGTCCAACGTTCTTACAGTAGCCTCGGTCACAGGAGTTGCGCTGGGTTCAGCCGTAGGCTCCGCAGTCGGTTCCGCGGTCGGTTCTGCCGTAGGTTCGGGAACGGCTTCTCCGAAGAGAGCCGTGAGCGTCAAGTCGCTCTCGGGCATTGTGAAGCTGTAGTAACCTTCAGCGCCGTCGATAGCAGTTATCGTTACGCCCTCTACGCTCGACGTGATGTTAGCAACGTCTATAGCAGGAACGGCGTGCAGATATACCGTCTCGCCGCCTTCGTAGCCCGTGTAGTCTTCCGCAAGCTCAGCCGCTGCCGCGTCGTTCGCAACAACTTTGAGCGCAGTCAAATATGAACCTCTATTTTGCGTAAGCGAAATAGTTACTTGACCGGATTCCGCAACAGTAAACGCGCCTTGAGCAACACCCACATTTATGCTGCTCTCGCCTTCCGTACCCATCCAAGTCATGGATCCAATTCGCGTCTGGTTCTCATAGGTATTGATTGCAGCGCCGCCGTTTACAGATACGGACCAGCCTCTGCCGTCATACTCTCTCTGAAGCAGATAAATCGTATAATCGCCGGCCGCTAAGTCGAACGTTAACGCCTCCTCAACAACGCTACTATACTGAGGATACTCGGTCAATAACGTATCCGCCGCCCCAAATAATGTATCCGCCAAACCTGCGTAATTTTCATTTGCGCTAAACGTAGCGTCGCTTGGATAACTCTGAACGTCTCCAGTCGTTATATCGCCTATTTTATAAGTTGTTCCGGCAACTTTTGGCTCCGGTTCTGCCGTGGGTTCCGCCGTAGGCTCAGCCGTGGGTTCCATACCCGGAACCGAGTCTACGACTTCAAAAGTAGCCGTCGGAGCATCCGTTCCAGTTTTATCAAGCGTTAAAGTATACGTATCCGGTTCTACCGGAGCCGTAGGTTCAGCCGTAGCTTCGCCAGCAGGAGCGGTAGGCTCCGCCGTCGGTTCTGCGGTCGGTTCGGGAACAGCTTCTCCGAAGAGAGCCGTGAGCGTTAAGTCGCTCTCGGGCATTGTGAAGCTGTAGTAGCCCTCGGCGCCGTCTATCGCAGTCACCGTCACGCCTTCTACGCTCGAGGTGATGTTAGCCGCGTCTATAGCGGGATCAGCGTGGAGATATACCGTCTCGCCGCCTTCGTAGCCCGTATAGTCTTCCGCGAGCTCAGCCGCAGCCGCAGCGCTCGGAGCGAACTCAAAACCTAAGAACTGACCCGTAACGCCTCTTGTATACAGGATGTACTGATGTCCTTCTACTATATTAAATTCGCTTGTAACTGCTCCGCCGCCTTCAGGAACAGTTTCCGTATCGGCTTGCTCGGAATCTATCGTGTTATCCCACAGACGTATCGTTCTGTCTCCTGCCGCTACGCCGACATATGTCGTCAGCGTACCGTTCGCTTTCGCGTTGACCAACAGCGTAGTCTGATTATCAGAGTTTTGAGGGATCTGACCGCCCGCGCTGGTCACAGAATCTACGTGCGCCGTTATGTTCGAAGTACCGCCCATGCGGAATATGAACTGGTAGCCTTCGCCAAAACCGTCGACCGAATACTGGCTTTCAGCCGCCGAAGCCGCCCATACAGCCGTTACTGTCAGGTTATCGTCGTCGAATATAACTTCGTCGTTGCCGAACGAAGTCGAGCTTGTCGGATAGTATACCGAGTTTGCCGAAGTCGCCGGGGTAGTCGGTTCAGCCGGAGCCTCGGTCGGCTCAGCCGGAGCTTCCGTAGCCTGGCCGGGAACTTCATCCACTACCTCGAATGTAGCGGCGTCCGCTTCGGTACCCGTCTTATCGAGCGTCAGCGTATATGTATCGGGTTCTACCGGAGCCGTAGGCTCTGCAGTAGCTTCGCCTGCCGGAGCCGTGGGTTCGCCCGCGGGAGCCGTCGGCTCAGCCGTAGGTTCGCCTGCCGGAGTCGTCGGTTCCGCAGGTTCCTGAGTAGGAGCCGGAGACGGCGGAGCCGTTACGTCCGTGATCGTTATCTCTATAGTCGAACCCTCCGGAACGTTTTCGGGGATCGTAAAGGTGATATCGCCCGTCTCGGGGTCTACCGTTACGTCTTCAATCGTTATATCGTCTTCGCCTTCAGGCGTTATGATAACTACGTCAGCGCCGCTTACTATGCTGCCGTCGGACGTCTCGGTATTATATGTAACTTCTTCGCCGGGAACAGCGTAAGCCGTATCGGCGTCAGCCGTAACGTCAACGCCTTCCGGAGCCGAAACTTCCGGACGAGTTACTATAGCTACCGTACCCTCGTCGGGAGTGAATATTGCATAGAATGTCGTATCGCCCGTTATAACATATGTAGACAGATCTAAAACTTCGTCCGCCGCAGCGTATCTGTCAGTAGACCAACCTACGAACGTGAAGCCTTCCCTTGCGGGCTCCTCTGTCGGAACCGTGGGATAGCCGCCGGTCTCTATGCTGTCGCTTACTATAACGCCGGATCCGTTGTTATAGTCGAAGTTTACCTCCGCCATATTGTCCGCAGTAGCGGTAGGTTGTCCGGGAACAGCCGTAGGCGTAGCCTGACCGGGTCTCAGTGTAGCCGTCGGAGCCGGAGTCCTTCTCGAACCGCCGGTACCGCCGCCGCCCCAGCTGGTGATCAGCGAACTGGTATCGTCGTCGGGAGTCGTGTTGACGTCCTCTACCACGTTCGTTCCGCTGGTTACGAGGTTAACGTTAGGAGAAAGGTTAACTATCTTGCCGCTTATCTGCGAACCCGATACCGTTACCGTACCGCTCGCAGACTCGGAGATAACTATGCCGTCCGCTATAATACCGTTTATCGTCAAATCGCCGTTGGACTTAACTACAACGATACCGCTTACGTACTGAGCGTCGACAGTACCGGGCTCAGTGATGTAGAGCTTAACTATGTTGTCGATTATAGTGACTATCTCCGCTCTTGTAATCGTGTCCTGAGGTCTGAAGCCGTTAGCGTCGCCCTGAACATAACCGTTAGCGGTCATAGCGCCGATCGACTCCGCAGCCCAATCCGAGATCTGAGCGTAGTCGGAGTATTGGGTTATAGACGTATCGAACGCCGTAACGCCGAACGCGCGAGCTATCGCGGTAGTCGCTTCTTCACGCGTCATGTTAGAGTTAGGCGTCATCGTGCCGTCGCCGTTGCCGTTGAGCACGCCCGCGGCGTTGAGCTTAAGCACTGCGTCTGCAAACCAGTCGGATGAAGCGACGTCACTGAACGTGTTAGAGCTTACCGTCGTATACGAAAGCACATTGTTCAAAACCGTCGCTACCTCCGCGCGCGTTATTGAATCGTCCGGACGGAATGTTCCGTCGCCGTAACCCTGGATAACGCCGCGGTCGCTCCATGTGTCTATAGCGGCCTCGGCCCAGTGTCCTGTGGTATCGTCGAACGCCGCCGCGGATACTGTGACTACGCTAAGCGTTGATAAAACCATAGCTATAGCAAGTATTGCCGACAGCGCTCTTCTTGTCTTACTCATAAGAAAATTTCCCCCTTTTTTGTATTTTTGAATTTTTTATGAATAATTAATTTATTTTCCTAAGTAAGCATTATTTTATTGAATTACTGAATTTTCTCCTTTTAATTTAAACATTTTGATAACCATATATTGCATTTATTATAACACACTCTTTTATCAATTTCAATAACTTTTTTGTATTTCTAAGCACACATTTTATACATTATTCATCATATCCAATTTTTGGTTTGATTTTTAGGTCATAATGTCCGCGCGCAGTATATTTTGATTTAGCGTCCATATAAACAAATCGAGCCGCCCCAGCTATTAGGGCGGCCAATAAAAATATTCGCAAATTCGTAGCATTTTATGCAAAATCAACCTTGACGCAAAATATGTTACAAGAATTTTTTCAGTATTTATTTCGACTTTAATTCGTTATATAAATTCTCGATTTCCTCTTTTGATTTTATGCTCAGGAACGAGAACGGCTTTGTAAGCGACTTTTCTATCAGTTCAAGCCCCTTTTCTTTCTCGCCCAGCTCGATCAAGACCTCGCCGTAACCGTAATAAGCTTCGGGAAAACGCGGCTCGGGATCCCTTGAAAGCAGTTCCTCGTAGACTTCCGCCGCCTTCTTCAGATCGCCGGTAAGCGCGTAGCTCTCCGCCAGGTTATCTACTATTATATTGTCGTCCGAGTTGTAGTCGTAGGCTTCGAGATTAAACTCCAGCGCCTTTTCGTACTCGCCCGCCAGGTTATACATTATGCCTAAGTTTTGGTAGATCGTCGTGGTCTTGTAATCGTCCTCGTAAACCTCCTCGAGCAGCTCGACGGCGGTCTCTATATCGTCTTCCTTCCACGCCAGCAGAGCCTTGAGCGATTTTATACGATATTTGTCGGCAGTTTTCGGTCTCGCGAGGTTATCCGCCAGGTTGAACGCCTTGCGCGCCGCGTCCAGCTCGCCGCAGCGGAGGCAGTTATAGCCGTAGAGTATTTTGTTGCCGAGGTTTAGATTTCCTATCTTATCGGCTACGTTGAATATCTTCAGCGCGCCGAAGTAATCGCCCTTGCTGTACTTATATTTAGCGAACAGCGCGACGATATTCGCGCGTTTTACTACTATTATAATAAGTACGATTATCAGTATCCATCTCCATATCGGAACTCCGAACAGTGTCATGACTCTTTCTCCTTATATATTTTTTATTTGGCGGCCCGCTCCCGTCTCCCGCCGGTCCGCGTCCTGGCGTCCCGGGCTTTTTATCCGCCGCTGCGCCAGGACTAACTCCCGGAGCGTAAAACGCCGCCTTATATTTTTCTATAGATCCGCGCGGGTCTTTCTATCCGCGATCCCCGCGCCGCAAGCTTGATCCATAAAAATTTTCGCCGCCGCGCTTTTTATCCGCAAAGCAGAATTTTACTCAGCCCGCAAAACGCGCTCCGCACGGGATATATCCTCGCACTAATACATGCTCCCCGCGCATCTGGGATATGGCAGTACGTCGCGGATGTTTGAGACTCCGGTTATATACATAATAAACCGCTCGAAGCCCAGACCGAAGCCCGCGTGCTTTGTTCCGCCGTAGCGGCGCAGGTCGAGATAACGCTTGTAATCGTCCCGGCTGAGACCGAGCTTGTCCATGCGCGAGAGCAGTATATCCAGCCGCTCCTCTCTCTGGCTACCGCCTATGATCTCGCCTATCCCCGGGACCAGGCAATCCATCGCCGCGACGGTTTTGTTATCGTCGTTCATGCGCATATAAAACGCTTTGATCTCTTTCGGGTAGTCGGTCACGAAGACGGGCTTTTTAAATACGTTTTCCGTCAAGTACCTCTCGTGCTCGGTCTGAAGATCCATACCCCACTCGACCGGATACTTAAACTCGGCGCCGCTGTTTTTGAGTATTTCGACCGCTTCGGTGTAGGTTATTCTCCCGAACTCGCTGCAAAGCAGATTATTCAGACGCTCTAAGAGACCGTGGTCCATGAATTTATTAAAAAATTCCATCTCGTCCGGAGCCTGGTTTAATATACTCTCTATCAAATACTTAAGCATATCCTCGGCGAGCCGCATGTCGTCTTCAAGATCCGCGAACGCTATCTCCGGCTCTACCATCCAGAACTCCGCGGCGTGTCTCGCGGTGTTTGAATTCTCCGCCCTGAACGTGGGGCCGAAGGTATATATATCCCCGAACGCCATTGCGAATTCCTCGCCCTCGAGCTGACCGCTCACCGTCAGGTTGGCCGGGCGCGAAAAGAAGTCCTTTGAATAGTCGACCTCTCCGCCCTTCAGAAGCGGTATATCGGAAAGATCCAATGTCGAGACCCTAAACATCTCGCCGGCTCCCTCGCAGTCGCTCCCGGTTATTATCGGCGTGTGGGCGTATACGAACCCCCTGTCCGCAAAGAAACGGTGAATGTTCTGCGCGGCCAGAGACCGCACTCTGAACACCGCCGAGAACGTGTTTGTTCTGGCGCGAAGATGGGGTATGGTTCGCAGATACTCGAAGCTGTGGCGCTTTTTCTGTAGCGGATAGTCGGGGGCGCTCGCGCCCTCTATCGAAGCGCGCTCGGCCTTCAGTTCGAACGGCTGTTTTGAATCCGGCGTCAGAGCTACCAAGCCGTCGACGCGGAGCGACGCGCCCACGTTCAGCTTAGACAGCTCCAAAAAGTTGTCGAGCCGGCTTTTTTCCACGACGACCTGAAGATTTTTAAAACAGGATCCGTCGTTTAGCTCGATAAAACCGAACTCCTTAGACATGCGCTTCGATCGGATCCAGCCGTTTACATTAACCCGGTCTTCGCCGCCGATCGCGGAATTATCAGAATCTTTAAGGTTGTCGTACAGCGTCTTGATTTTCATTGTTATACCTCCGGCCTCAGTCGTATACTTTGATAAGCTCGGCGCGTGGATAGCCGCGGCTCTCCTCTACCGATTTTATGTAAAAGCCTCTGCCGTAATAAAAACGTATGAGCGGGGTCACGTGCGAACCTGTATGGAGTCTCAGTATCTTTATGTTGTTCTGACGCATCGTCTTATCGACGACGCTCATAAGTATCTTTCCTATACCGTTGTTCCGCTGCGTCGATTTGACCGCGAACCTGCTCAGGTACGCTTCCCCGTCGCCGAGCAGCTCGACGCGCACCGCGCCGACCGGTTCCGAGTCTATAAACACAACGTACACTTCTTTTGTCTCTATATCGTTTTTGACGTCGTCGTACGTCTCGTTGAGCGCCTCGATATCGTAGTCGAGACCCGCCATTTCACAATATTTCAAAAACGCGTCCTTGGTTATTTTTATTATTGCCGGGATATCCTCCACAGTCGCGCGTTTTACCTCAAAAGCGTAAAGCTTATCCAATATTATTCACCTGCCAAATTATGTCTTGATATTCTACGCCGCCGGTTATTTGCCGCAGTATTCTCTTCCGGCCGCAAATATCCGCCGAGCAAAGCCGCTTGAATCTTTTCTAAACCCTCGCCGGCCGCGCGGGCTTGATTCGGGATAATCGCATTCGCTCCCGTTATATCATCAAAAGCGCCATGACAGCTTTTTGAGCGTGAAGTCTGTTTTCCGCTTCGTCGAACACCACGCTTCTCGGTCCGTCGATCACGTCTTCTGTGACCTCGTAGCCCCTGTATGCCGGCAGGCAGTGGATGAATATGCTGTCCTCCTTGGATTTTCCGAACAGCTCCGAGTTCACCTGATAATCCTTAAACACCTTTACGCGCTCCGCCTTTTCAGCCTCCCGACCCATGCTTACCCATGTGTCGGTGCAGACCACGTCCGCGCCGGTCACCGCTTCTACGGGGTCGTTGGTTATTATTATTTCAGCGCCTGTCTCCTTAGCGTCGTCTTTGGCGTTAGCCACTACCTCTTCGTTGCACTCGTAGCCCTTGGGCGTAGCGACGCTCATATCCATACCCGCTTTGGCGCAGGCGTAGAGCAGCGAATGAGCGACGTTATTGCCGTCTCCGACGTACGCGAGCTTAAGACCGCGCAGTTTGCCTTTGTGCTCGTATACCGTAAGCAGGTCGGCGAGCGCCTGACACGGATGCAGAAGATCGGTGAGACCGTTTATCACCGGAACGGAACCGTACTTCGCAAGGTCTAATACGTCCTGATGCGCGTACGTTCTGATCATTATACCGTCTACGAATCTGCTCATCACGTTGGCGGTATCGTATATACTCTCCCCTCTGCCGAGCTGCATATCGTTTGCGCTCAGAAACATCGGGTGTCCGCCGAGCTGGTACATTCCGACCTCGAACGAGATCCTCGTTCTTGTCGAAGACTTGGTAAATATCATTCCAAGCGTCTTTCCCTTTAATATATGATGAGTCTTGCCCTCTTTCGTCTCTCTTTTGAGCTTTTGAGCCAGCGCGAGGATCTGATTAAACTCCTCGCAGGTTATATCATGTATACTTATCAAATGCTTCATTATATATTCCTCCTGAATTTAAATTAATTTATAATATTATAGTTCAATATTCTTTTAATATACCGCCGAGGCAGGCTGCCAGCCCGTCTATATCCGCCTTGGTAACGACCAGCGGCGGAACCAATCTGAGCGTCCTGTCTCCGATCGCCCCAACGAGATACCCGCTTTCAAACAGTTTATTATTTACCTCTTTGGCGACAGGCTCGCTAAACTCCAAGCCCTGCATCAACCCGGCGCCCCTGACTTCTTTGACGATCGTATGATTCGCCTTCAGTTCATTCAGTTTTTCCTCGAAATATTCGCCGGTCTCTTCGGCGTGTTTTAGCAGCCCTTTATTCAGCAACTTATCCAAAACTACCAATCCCGCTCTGGTCGACAGCGGATTGCCGCCGAACGTAGTCCCGTGATCGCCGGGTTTGAACGCGTCCGCAATTTTCTCTTTCGCCGCGAATGCTCCAATCGGAACGCCTCCGCCGAGACCTTTAGCCATGGTGAATATATCCGGCTCTATCCCGTAACGCTCATATGCGAACAGCTTTCCCGTCCTTCCTACGCCGGTCTGGACCTCGTCTACGATCAAAACTATATCGTTCTCGTCGCATATGCGTCTTACCTCATGGACGAACTCCTTGCTCAGCGGATGCACGCCGCTCTCGCCCTGGATGAGTTCGAGTATTATTCCCGCCGTCTTATCGTTTACCGCGTTTTTCAGCCCCTCTATATCGTCTCTCTCAATATGCACGAACTTTTCCAAAAGCGGCAAATACGGCTTCTGATATTTAGGCTGTCCCGTAGCCGCCACGGTCGCGAGCGTTCTGCCGTGGAACGAGTCCAAAAGCGTTACAAACTCGCGTCTTTCGGGTCTGCCGCAGATAAGCTGGTATTTTTTGGCGAGCTTTATCGCGCCCTCGTTCGCCTCGGCGCCCGTATTCGCAAAGAACACTCTGTCCGCGCAGGTGTTTTCTACCAGCTCCTTTGCGAGACGCGCTTGATTTTCCACATAGTACACGCTCGACGTGTGGATCAAATTATCTATCTGCTCCTTAAGAGCCGAAGTGAATTCCTCGTCACCGTAGCCGAGCGAATTTACCGCTATCCCGGCGAAAAAGTCCTTATATACCTTTCCGTCGGTCGCGGTGAGTTCTATCCCCTTTCCGCTCACAAAGCAGACCGGTATACGGTCTCCGAAGGTATTCATATAGTATTTCTTATCAAGAGCTATTACCTCGTTTAATCCTAAATGTTTATTCTCCATTCGTATATCTCCGTTTCGACTTAATTTTTATAGCGTATATCTTATAAAACCAAAAAAGCGGAACAGACGCCAAGGTCTTGCTCCGCTTTCGACTCAGTTTATTATGCGACGGCCGGGAAAATTCCCATAAAACTTTTTTCAATCCGTCAATGTTTAAAACTTAAAGTCCATGCTATCTGTTCAGCGCAACAACGACCCTTCTGTTTGGCTCCTCGCCAATACTGTAGGTTCTTACATCTTCGCTATTTTGAAGCGCCGCATGGATAATTCTTCTTTCATTCGGCGACATGGGCTCTAAAGTTACCGACTTTCTTTCGCGCAGAACCTTGCGCTCTAAACTGCGAGCAAGCTTAACGAGGGTTTCCTCCCTCTTGCTTCTGTAACCTTCGGTGTCTATATTTACCTTTATGTAGGAATTGTTCGGCTTGTTTACATACAGACCCGTAAGGTACTGAACCGCGTCAAGCGTATCGCCGCGCTTGCCGATCAGCAGCCCCATTCTCGAACCGCTTACGTCGACGTCGATCGCAGTCCCGCCGTTCTTAACGTCAACCTTGGCGTCTTCTAACCCCATCTTATGAACCAGCTCGGTTACAAAATACTCCGCGTCCTTAAGCGACTGCTCGGTAACCTCTCTGTCCTTTTTATCGTGCGCCGCCGGCTTGGGATTTGCCGCTGGCGCGGCCTCTGCAACGGCTTCCGCCGCCGGTTTAGCCTTTGGACGATCTTGACTTTCACGGCGCGGCTTCGGCGCGCCTTCGGCCGTATCCTGAGTTCTCTTCTCTCCGCCGGCCGCCTTTTTTGGGGCTTCTCTGCGCTCTTTATTATCCGAACCGGACGTCCGCTCCTCGCGGGCCGACGCGTCTCTGTTCGTTTTTCTCGAATTATCCATCTCGGCTTTTCTCTCGCGCATTTCTCGTCGTTTGCTGCGCTCGGCTTTGAGACGTTCTTCCTCTTCCGCCTCTTTCGTGACCCAAGCCGAGATTATGACCTCTTTGCCCAGCAATAAGCCCAGAAGACCTTTGCCGACCTCGCGTTCGACAGTATACGACAGCTCGTCTACAGATACGCCAAACTCCTTTGCCGCGAGCTCTAACGCTTCTTCTCTACTTTTTGCGTTTTTTTCTATTTTTCTTGGCATTAAGTATCTCTCCTTCTATCTCCTCATCGCTTATATCGACCGACGCAAACTTCGTTATTACGACCTGCTGAATTATCTGTATAACGTTGCTCAAAACCCAATAAAAACCTATCGCCGCCGGCAGCGTAAACGCGATCCACGCCGAGAATATCGGCATGATTATCATCATTGTTTTCATAGGATTCGCCTTTTCAACGCCGTTCTCGTCAACCTGAGGCTGCTGCTGAGGCTGCAGAGCCTGACTGATCTTCGAAGATACGTACGCGCTCACGCCGGAGAGTATGGCAATAAGCCAAAGTCCTACCGTACCCCAGCCGAAGTTCTCTGGGATGTTTCCCGTTATCAATCCGACTATCGACCACAGATTCGGCGTCTGAGACAGATCTATACCCAAAAAGTCGAAGTTCAGTACAAGTATATTCCTTCCCATCTCGGTGATCCACGGACTGTTCATAACGTCGGGATAATCCTGCAGGAACCTGGCCACCTGTATCTCGTACATACCAAAATTACTGTAGTTGGCGTCTCTGAATACGTTGAAGCCCTCTATGTTCATCGAAGACAGCAGCGCGTTTACCGCGTCCGGGTTTGTCGCCGAAAAATCCTCGATAGCGTTGATGGCTCTCCAAACCTCGTCGCCTCCGAATCCCATTATATACACCATCGGCTGTCTTACTACCCAGTACAGCGCGAGCAGTATAGGCAACTGAATAAGAAGAGGCAGACAACCGCTCATCGGATTTATCTTATACTTCTGATAAAGCTTCATTGTCTCCTGGTTCAATTTTTCTTTATCGTTTCCGTATTTCTGCTGCAACTCGTTCAAGAGCGGCTGAAGTTTCTGGGTTTTCATCATCGACTTCTGCTGCTTGAGCGTCAAAGGAAACAATATCGCTTTAACGATTATAGTAAAAAGTATCAGCGCAACGCCGTAGTTGCTGCAAATCATATACATTAATTTCAGGACCCAACCGAGTCCCATCATTATATAGGACAAACTCACGCCCTCCTGTCTTGAGTGTGTTAAATCAAAAAATCATATCTTAATATGAATCTTCCGCCCGGACGCGCCTGTGAAAACGCTGAGCTCGATCCTTTATTCTTCCGGATCTACGGAAAATCTATACCTCCGTCGGAAAACGGATTGCATCTGAGTATTCGCCAGATCGCCTTAAGCAGACCTTTAAATACTCCGTATTTTTTTATCGCAAGAATAGCGTACTGCGAACAACTTGGATAAAAACGACAGCAGGGACGCTTGAGCGGTGAAATATACCTTTGATATAATTTTATCGCTCCTATAAGCGCCGTTTTTCCAAAACGGCTCAGGCCGTCTAACAGCTTCATATCGCCTCATCCCGCTTTCTAACGGTTTTTCTGTAAAAATCGAATCCCTCAAATAACCCGTATCTCCGTACCGAATATTCTCAGTCCGCTTTAAGTACGTCTAATTTCCTAAGCCCGTTTAAAAAGCTTCTCTCAAGCGCCGGGGCTTTAAACTTCACCGCCGCGGCGCGAAGTACTATAACAAAATCGTAACCCGGCTTTATTTTAGTCGAATGTTTTCTAAACAGCTCTCTGAGCCGACGCTTCGCCCTGTTTCTCTGCACGGCGCCGCCGACCTTCTTCCCGGCGGTCAATCCGAGCCTTACGCGTTTGCCTTTGCTCCTGACAACGTATATAACGAACGCCGGAGCTACGACGCTTGCGCCCCTGCGGTAAATGTATCTAAACTCCGCGGGCTTCTTTAAACTGGTTATCTTGCTCATATAACCGTCCTTTTCCTTTCATATAAAACGCGCGGCTCGCTCGCCGGCGCGGAGCCGGGATTTCCGATCCAAGCCCTACGCATAGGTTAATACGTCCGCCGGATCCGCGAAAGGGTTTCTACGCCGTCCGAGTCCGGCCGCCCGATAAGCCGAGTATTCGCCCAAATAAGGCAAAAGACGCCCGTAATACGGCGTCTTTAAAATACTATACTATGCCGAGAGTCTCTTTCTGCCTTTAAGTCTTCTTCTCGCCAATACTTTACGGCCGTTCTTTGTGCTCATTCTTTTTCTGAAGCCATGAACCTTAGATCTATGTCTTTTTTTAGGCTGATATGTTCTTAACATCTATATCCCTCCTTCTACAAGTTCAATATACAAATTGATTTACTCACATAAAAAATCTAATATATTCTATCACGCCGAAAAGCTGTTGTCAAGCCTATTTTTTACAGAATAGCTTAATTAGAAAATTTTTTTACATTCTATTAAAAAATTTTTTCAACCAAAATTCAAATATGTTGTTGTACGATAAATTTTTAATATCTATATTTAGTTATTTGTCTTTTATTACAAATTTTTGGCGCTAAAATTTATTTGTTTTTATGTTGAAATGTAAAATAAATTCTGTTAAAATAGTAGAAAGATTATGTGCGAAACGGCAGGTTATCAACTTTTTTACGGCGTTTGACGGGTGTTTATGCCCAGAACACCCTTTTTTAGCTTTGCCATTTCGCTTGAAAATAGGAGAGAATACAGAATTGGAGAACGTTAATCAAATTTGGGAAGAGGTTACGCGTTACCTTAAGGACGAAATGTCAAGCGTAGCTTTCGACACATGGATAAAGCCCATATCGCCCGCGTCGATATCTAACACCACGATCACGCTTACGGTGCCGGGCAATTCGCAAAAAAGCGGTCTGAATAAGAATATGATACTGACCAAATACCGCTCTTTGATAGAGAGCGCGATAACAGCGGCGACAGGGTCGGAATACGAGCTGGCCGTCGAGTTTGAAGACGATATGTCAAAACAAGAGGTTGACGATCCCATTAAGCTTGAGAGTACGCTTAACCCCAAATATACGTTTGAAAACTTCGTCGTAGGAAACAGCAACAACCTGGCGCACGCCGCCGCTCTCGCGGTCGCGGAATCTCCGTCTCAGATATATAACCCGCTGTTTATCTACGGCGGCAGCGGTCTCGGCAAGACGCACCTTATGCAGGCCGTGGGCAATTACTTCCTTAAAAATTATCCGGGCAAGAAGGTGCTCTACACCACTACCGAAAAATTTACATACGAGCTGGTAAACGCCATAAGGGAAAAGACGAATCAGGAATTTAGAAACAAGCACAGAACGGTCGACCTGCTGCTTATGGACGACATACAGTTCCTGTCCACCAAGGAGCTCGCGCAGGAAGAGTTTTTCCACACCTTTAACGCGCTGTACGAGGCCGGCAAACAGATAATCCTGACGTCGGACCGGATGCCGTCCGAGACTCCGCATCTTGAGGAGAGGCTTAAAACCAGGTTCCAGATGGGACTTTTGGCGGATATCCAGCCGCCCGACTACGAAACGAGAATGGCGATCCTAAGGAGCAAGCTCGAGGAAGAATATTTCACGTTCGACGAGGAGATCGTCGAATTCGTGGCGAACAATATCACCTCTAACGTCCGAGACTTAGAGGGCGGGCTTAAGAGAATACTCGCCTACGCGGGGATCGAGCGAACCAACACCATATCGATGGAACTGGCTCAAAAAGCGCTCAAGGACATACTCTCGACCCTGCCTCAGAGAAATATTACCGTTCAGGTCATAATCGACGAAGTTGAAAAATATTTCAGGCTCCCCAAAGGCTCGCTCGTCACAAAGAAACGCTCGAACGACATCGCGTATCCGAGACATATAGCGATGTATATATCGAGAGTTATCCTCGACGAGTCGTATCCTAAGATCGGCGAGGAGTTCAACCGCGACCACACCACAGTAATGACCGCGGTCAAGAAAATCAAGGCCAACCTCAGCGGAGACGCCGAGCTGGAATCGATCATCAAAGAACTTGTGGAAAATATAAAAAAGAAATAATATATAGACTGCGGTTTATACCTTATATTAGTATATTGCGATATATAAGCGGAACTAATACGATCCGCGCCGCGAGCTGATTTTTAATACGATAACCCTGTCCGCCGGAGCGCATGTACGGCGGACATTAACATATCGGCATAATAAAGCTCCGGACAAGGAGGACGAATCCAAATGAAAATTTACGATACAATAGCCGCCATAGCCACGCCTATCGGTTCGGGCGGCATAGCTATAATAAGGGTGAGCGGCGAGGACGCGGTGAAGATCAGCCAAAGCATAATAAAGACCCGCTCCGGCAAGGCTCTTTCAGAGCTTGAATCGCACAAGCTCACGCTCTCGTACGTATGCGATCCCGACGCGGAAAACGACGTAATAGACCAGGCACTCGTCGCCGTCATGTTTTCGCCTTCGTCCTATACTGGCGAGGACGTGGTCGAGATAAACTGCCACGGCGGCTACTTCGCCGCTCAGACGATTCTCGACCGGCTTTTAAAGGCGGGCGCGCGGCTCGCCGAACCCGGCGAGTTTACCCGGCGCGCGTTTATGAACGGCAAGACCGACATGCTGGGCGCGGAAGCTGCGATAGACATTATCGGCTCCCACTCGAGCCTCGGCCTGCAAAACGCCGCTAAGTCGCTATGCGGCGCGCTTTCCGACAAAATAAACGCGCTGAGGGAGCGTATAATAGCCATAACCGCTCATATTTCGGCGGCCGCGGATTATCCCGAAGAAGTGGACGAGCCCGATACTTCCGAACTGTGCGGCGAGATCACGGGGATCTCCTCCGAGATAGACAAACTGCTGAGCGGCTTTAACACGGGCAAGATCCTGCGCGACGGGATAACCACAGTTATAGTCGGAAAGCCCAACGTGGGGAAATCTTCTATCCTTAACGCGCTGGCCCGCGCCGACCGCGCGATAGTGACCGATATCCCCGGCACTACAAGGGATATTATAGAGGAATATATAAATATAAAAGGCGCGGCGCTGCGTCTTATGGATACCGCCGGTATCCGCGCGGCGGACGACGAGGTGGAACAGATAGGAGTAGAGCTCGCAAAGGAGAGCATAGAAAAAGCCGATCTATGCCTTTTCGTAATAGATTCCGCCTCAGCGCTGACCGACGAGGACTACCAGATCGCGGATAAGCTGAAAAACAGTACGGCGCTCGCGATCCTCAACAAAACCGATAAAGGCGGCGAGGCGACCAAGGACATGATAATCCGCGAACTCGGCTTCCCGGAAAGCGCGATCGTAGAGACCGCGACCCCTAAAGACGAACCGCCGTCGGGCATAGACGCGCTCGAGGACAAGATCGCCGATATGTTTATAACCGGAAAGGCCGACACCGGAGAAGTCTTTATCTCCAACGAGAGACAGAAAGACTCTCTTTTAAAGGCCAAAAACTCTATATCGCTCGCGCTCGACGCGGCGGAAAACGGGGCGCCGTTCGATCTGCTCTATATCGATCTTGAGGACAGCCTCTCGGCGCTCGGCGAGGTAATAGGCCTCACCGTTCAGGAGGAAATAATCGACCAGGTATTCAGCAGATTCTGCGTCGGCAAATAGAAACCTCTTTGGGCGCCGAACGAATACCATATAAGCATAAACGTTAACGACATAAAGAAGGATTTGACATGAGTGAAAAAAAAGACGTAATAAAACTGCCGGCTTCGTTTATCGAAAAATACGTAAGGTTCTCGGATCCGGAATATATCAAGGTATATCTTTACGCCAAATACATGTCCGCGCAAAACGGCAAATTTCCCGAAACCGGCGAACTGGCCGCGCGGCTCGGACTCGACGCCGACAAGGTAGCCTTTATAATAGATTTCTGGATCGCGAACGAAGAACTGACCGTATCCGACGCGGGCACGATCGCTTTCAGCGCCGAACCCAAAAAGAGCAAGCCCAAGCCGGAAAGTCACAGCTCCGCCAAGACGCCGGATATGAGCCTTAAACCGTCTTACTCCGGCGCGGAGATCAAGACTGCGAAAGATAAGGATCCCAAGCTTTCGGAACTGTTCTATCAGGTCGAAAATATTCTCGGCAAGCTTCTGAGCGCAAGCGATCAGGAAATGATATATTCGTTCTACGACTGGCTCGGCCTTCCCGTCGAGGTCATAGTTATGATCCTCTCCTACGCCGCTAAGGTCGGAAAGACCAACAAGCGGTACATAGAGAAACTCGCTATAGACTGGGCGGACAAAGAGATAAACACCTACGAAAAGGCCGAGCTATACATAAAAGAGCTTGAAGCGATAGACAGCGCCGAACACAGCGTTCGTTCGATACTCGGGATATACGACCGCGCCTTGACGCAGACCGAGAAGAAATACATAAAGCGCTGGACGCAGGAGCTCCATGTTCCGACCGAACTGATCCAGGCCGCTTATGACAAGACGGTAGAATATACCGGCAAGCTCGCCTGGAGCTATATGAACAAGCTTATCGTCTCATGGATGGACGAGGGAATAACCGACTTGGAGTCGCTTAAGAAACACGAGGAGCTGTTTAAACTGAAAAACTCTTCAAATTCGGGCAACGGCGCCAAACCGGCGGTCAAGAAGAGCAAGTTCAACAACTACACCGACACCAATAAGACCGATTACGACGAGATAGAGAGGCATTTAGACGATCTGCTCGACACTTATATAAAATAACAAGATTTAGGAGGCGACGCCTATGAAATCCGCTCACGCTCTCGCAACTCAGGAGCTGGCCGAGATCAGGGAGACAAATAAACGCAAACACGCCGAACGGCTCAGGCATGTGAGAAACGCGGCGCCGGAGTTTATACAGATAGAAAACTCGATGCAGAGAGCCGGGACCCAGCTGCTCAAATCAGTTCTGCACGGAAATACCGACGATTTTGAGAAGATCAAGTCGATAATACAGAAAAAGCAAGCGGAAAAGGCCGAATTACTGAGAAATCTCGATCTTCCCGAAGACTATCTGGACGAAAAATACGACTGCGATATTTGCGGCGACACCGGCTTCGACGATAACGGCAGACGCTGCGAATGTCTAAAAAAACTTATCAACAAGTATATAATACAGAACTCTAATATGAGCGAGATAATGAAATCGCAGCGTTTCGATACGCTCGATTTTACTCTTTACTCCGAGACTAACAAGCTCCCTAACGGGCGCACGGAGCGCGAACAGATAAATAGGATCTACAACGCGGCTTTGAAATTCGCAAATACCTTTGACGAAGATAACCGGAATCTTTTACTTATAGGCAACGCCGGAACCGGGAAGACGTTTCTGTCGAGCTGTATCGCGAACCGCGCTTTAGAACGCGGCAAGACCGTATACTATCAGACCGCCTACCCGCTGTTCGAGCTTATGGAAAATATAAAATTCGGCAAGAACAACGACGATCCCGAGGCCGCGGCCGACATGGCGTATACCGCCAAATATTTAAGACAAGTCGATCTTTTGATCATAGACGACCTCGGAAGCGAGTTTACGACCCAGTTTACCGCAGCCGCGTTTTTCGATCTGCTCAACGCGAGACTCACAAGCGGCAAAAGCGTTATCCTGTCCACAAACCTGTCGTTAGACGATCTGGAAACGCTATACAGCAGACGCGTCTCGTCAAGGCTTCAGGGCGAATTTCAAATCATTCGGACAATTGGAGACGATATACGCGAAAAGAAATTAAAACATCAGATATATAAATAACTCGAATAATATTTTATAGACAAATTTTGTCTCTATAAAATTTCAATCCATGAACCTAAACCGGAGAGCCGTCTCTCCGGTTTTTAAGCGCCCGTATGTTACAATTTCATTTCATGCGCGCGCTTTCCGCGCCTACAACTTATGTCTTTGCCGCCATAAATACCTACATTATAATACATGGCAGAATATACTGCAATTTTTGTCTACTATCATTGTAAAAATGACTTTTATTATAGGCTTTCGAGTGATACAATTTAGGTATAAATAATAAAAAAATATATCATAAGGAGGCTTTTTTATGAAAACTCACAAAATTCTCTCGGCATTTTTGGCTATTGTGATGGTTTGCACATCTATCATAATACCGGCATACGCCGCAGAGACGACCGACGCGGCGACGCTTGCCGAAGATTTTGGCACGGTAACAAACAACGCCGACGGTTCGGTAACATTAAACTTCGGGCAAGACTCGATAACGACCAGCGGAGGCGGCGAAATCACGACAGATACCGTAAACGGCGGCGTTTTGAGACCCGACAATCTCAGAACGGACGCCAACGACCTCGCAGTCCTCACTCTGCCGTCAGTGACCCTGACCGGCTCGGGATATGACAAAGTTGAGATTTATGCCGGAAACAAAAACACGTCTAACGTTACCGTTAAGGTTGGAGAAACCGAGGTTGCGTCAATATCGAACGTGAATACCGGCAGCGATAACAACGCATGGTCTAACTTTCAACTGTTCACCGCGAATTTAAGCTATACCGAAGCGGAGGGTGCGGTTACCCTCAACATCTCAGGAGTAGGTGGAAAAACGTACTGCGGCAACTATGTTTACGTAAGATTCTACAACTCCGGCGCGCCGGCCGTTTCTCCGGATCCGTCCGCGAGCGAAGAACCCTCGGCTCCCTCAGCGTCCCCCGAATCCGAGCAGCCATACTCGATCACCGGCGCGGAATTCAGCGACGATCAGACTCTGAGCGTCACATACTCAAAGCAGGAAGACGCTCCCGAATCGGCAGTACTCTTAGCGGCCACGTATACGGATACAAACGAAGATCAAATGATCGACTTTAATCAGGTCGATATAGACGGCAGCGGCTCCCAGACGATCGCGCTTGCAAAGCCGGAGACGGGTATTGTTAAGCTGTTTATATGGGACGGAACAAATTCGCTCCAGCCGCTCAGCAATACCAGAAAACTCTCGGTCAATATCAGTAGCGGCGACCCGATATACATGGATACAAGCTACTCTTTCGAGGAGCGCGCGGCGGATCTTGTTTCAAGAATGACCCTTGAAGAAAAGGTTTCGCAGCTCGGTTATAAAGCTCCGGCTATAGAGAGACTCGGCGTTTCTGCATACGATTATTGGAAAGAAGCTCTGCACGGCGTTGCAAGACAAGGCAAGGCTACGTCGTTCCCGACGGCGCTCTCGCTTTCCAACACATGGAACCGCGATCTTATCTACACTGTCGCGGACGTGATATCCACCGAGGCCAGAGCTAAGAACAACAGATACAATCTTTCATACTGGAGTCCGACGGTCAATATGGCCCGCGACCCGAGATGGGGCAGAAACGAAGAGACCTACGGCGAGGATCCGTACCTCTCGAGCCAGATCGGCGCAGAGTTTGTAAAGGGTATGCAGGGCGACGATCCCACATATCTTAAGACGATCGCGACGCTTAAGCACTTCGCGGCGAACAACAACGAGACCAGCCGCAGCAGCGGCTCGTCCATGATGACCGAATTCAACTTCAGGAACTACTACACAAGAGTATTCCAAGACATCACAGAAATAGTTATGCCGGCTTCGGTAATGGCTTCATATAACGGAACGTCTATCACCAGAAACGGAGAATTTATTTACAACTTCATTCCTTCGGCCGCAAATTCGTATCTGCTTCAAGATCTGCTCAGACGCAACTGGGGATTCGACGGATACGTAACGAGCGACTGCGGCGCGGGCGAATACGCTTGGGGCAGCAACACGAGAGAACCTAATCCCGCCTTCCAGCTGGGAACTCTCGGCAGTACTACGCTTCCTACCGAACAGTATGTAGCGGCGTTTTTCCAGAACGGACTCAACCTCGAATGCAACCTAAGCGGCGGAAACATATCGACATCGTACGGCGTTGCGGCTGTCGAGAACGGATACTTAAGCGAAGAAGAACTTGAACGCGTCGTATACGAGCTGTTCCTGCAGAGATTCAGAACGGGCGAATTTGACGACGGCGCTACATATCAGGATATCTCTTCAAGCGAGATAGAGACCGACGAGAACGTAGCGGTCGCTGAAGAAGCCGCTGAAGAATCTTGGGTTCTTCTCAAGAACGACGACAATATGCTGCCTCTGAGCGAGGATCAGACTGATAACATTGCGATAGTTGGTAACTTAGCCGACGAGATAGTCCTCGGCGACTATACGGGCTCGCCCACAAAGACCACTACCCCTGTAGACGGCATAACCGAAGAGGTAAAGAGCGTTAATCCCAACGCGGAAGTAAATCACTATGGCGTTGTTACCGACGACACCCTGCTGTTTAACGTTAAAAGCATCAACTTCGTATACAAAGACGGATCTAAGAAACCCGTCGATTTGACAAAGGCTACGGACGTAAGCGGGATGACTCTGACGGAAGACGGCTCTCTTATCAACGTTACTCAGACGGCTTCGGCTGTAATTAAAGACGTCGATTTCAACGGCGCGGTAAACGTCGAAATCGAAATGTCGACGGGAAGCAGAATCGGCGGAACGCTCAACATCTCGTACGGCGAAGTCGGCACGTTTGCGGCAGTAAGCACAACGCCGACGGACAGTACCGACACGTACGTCGCTTGCAGTCTTCCTCAGAATATCGAGGACACCGGCGGTTACGACGGCGTAAACGATCTGGTCATCACCGCGACGGCGGCTGTAAGGGATTTCTCGGTAGAGAACTTCAAAACGCAGCTCGACGCGGCGGACGTTATTATAGCGTACGCGGGCACGGTTCCGAAGAATTCGACGGGCTTAGGCGAATCGGACGCTCAGGAAGGTAAAGACAGAAGCAATATCGACCTTCCCGCTTCGCAGTCTCACGTTCAAGCGCTCTGCGACGCGTATCCCGACAAGACCGTAGTAGTTATGTCGACGGTCGGTCAGATGAATGTAGAGCCGTTTATGGATAAGTGCAAAGCTATACTGTGGACGTCGTATAACGGTCAGACTCAGGGCACGGCTCTGGCGAAGATACTGCTCGGCGAGGCTAATCCTTCGGGCAGACTGTCGACGACATGGTATCAAAACAGCGACGTCGATAAAATGGAGCTCAGCAACAGTTCAAATCAGACTTTAGGCGGCATAACGGGTAGATACACAGACTACAACATCCAGGCGGACGGCTCTAATCCGGGTCATACCTACCAGTATTACATAGGAGATCCGATCTATCCGTTCGGTTACGGACTTAGCTACACAAGCTTTGAATATTCAAACCCGACGATCGACCAGACCAGCGTAGACGCGAACGGAACGGTAACGTTCACTGTAGACGTAACGAATACCGGCGCCGTAACCGGCCAGGAAGTCGTTCAGCTCTACGTTTCGCATCCGGACGCGGGCGTTGGAACAACTCCGGCAAAACAGCTTAAGGGCTTCGAAAAGATCGAGCTTCAGCCGGGCGAGAAACAGACGGTTTCGATCAGCCTTAACGTAAGAGATATGTATCTGTTCAGCGAGACGGAGCAGAAGGATATCGTTCCGACCGGAACATACACGGCGTATCTCGCTAAAAACGCGGACGACGAGACAAATGCGATCGACTTTAACGTAACGGGTACGCTGGCTTCGACGCTTAAGACGGTTCAGGCTATCCCCGACGGCGTTTCGGTAAACGGACTTATCCGCGAAGACGGCACGGCGCTCGAACCGGTTACTCAGATCGATTCCGGTCTCTCGGCTATAATGAGCGACGAGGTATGGGTAAATCTTAACGACGCAGACGTCAGATACGAGAGTTCAAACAGTAACGTTGCATCGGTAGACGCAAACGGCATAGTAAGATCCGGCGTATACGAGGGCGTAGCGACCATCACCTGCACGGTAACGGTCGACGGAGTATCCGTATCGGATTCGTATCCGGTAGTAAATAAGCTGGAGATCAAACCGAGCGTGGAAGAGATCAATAACGCGCTGGCTCAGCTCAAAGCGGAATACGACAGATTATCCGCTTCAAAGGACGCGTATTCGGAAACGAACTGGAACGAGATCGAGAAGATCTACAACAACGGCGTAAACGGTATCAATAACGCCACTACTCAGTCTGAACTCGCGTCGATAGTCGCAGAAAAGATCAACAACATGAACTCCGTTATTATGGATAACCTGTCCAACACCTATACTATAAGTTCGGTCAATCCGGAATTTATCAAGAACGGAGTTATAGACTACTCTGAAAACGGCATACCGATGTACGACGGAGCTAACGGAACGATCACCAACTCCAATCCTTACAGCGGTATCCAGCTTCAGGCGGCCGACGAGGACGGAAACATTATCGACAACTCGAAACTGGTATGGCAGATCAACAAGTTTGACTCGTCGTCGCGTAGGGTTGCAGATATAAACAGCGAAACGGGCGAACTTACCGTATACGGAAACGGCATCATCCAGATCACGGCCGCAAACCTTGAAGATATGACCTGCGGCACGTTGATGGTTCAGGTAAATATGCAGATAGAGGGCGAGTACGCCGATAACGCAAACGGCGCGGATCTCACGGATTCTCAAGGCGCCTGCAGCGGCGGCAACGACGCGGGAAGCACGGCGGATTCGTGGATCGAATATAAATCGGTTAAGCTCTCCAACTTAGATAGCCTTATCGTCAGATACGCGGGCAGAAACGCCGGTCAGATATACGTCAGCCTTGAGAGAAACAGCGATCCCGAAAACCTGATCGCATCCGGCAACGCGACCGCGACGGGCGCATGGGGAACATGGTCCGACCTCGAGCTCACTCTCAACGCGGAGAACCTGTACAACGCTCAGGTAAACGGACTGCTCGACGAATACGGCTGCGCGGATATCTACATCCAGACCAACGGCACAAACCTCGATTACTTCAGATTGAATTATATCGAGAACAACGACGAAATACCTTATACAATAAACGGCGTTTTGAATAAGACAGGAGGCAGGATGAAGGTAACGCTCGGCTATCGCGGAAGCGTTCTGGCTACGGACGTTAACCTGACTGCGACGATAAACGGACAGACTCCGGTATCCACGACCGTCAGAGGAACCGGCGAATTTGAAATAGCTACCGGCGCAACCGAAGGCCAGACCGTAAGCCTTGTCGTGACCGACGCTGACGGCGCTCCGCTCTCAGAGGTATACGAGCAGGTATGGCATGAACCGGTTGACAGCGAGATCGTAGTTTATACGCTAAATAGTACCGAATACGACTATACTGTTCTCTCGGGCGGATCCGACACTACGCAGTACGCCGATACAGTAAACGGACTTAGCGGCTATGGTTCATGGGCAGTCGTAGATCGTTCGGTTGATTATACTTACAGCGACGTGAACGAAAAGACTTATGATTACACATTCACTAAGGCTTGGCAGGCCGGCGGAGGAAGCACGACCAACCGTTGCTTCTACTTCACGCCGAAAGCGCCCTGTAAAGTAACCGTATTATTTAGCGGCGGCGACGCTTCGCGCAGCATGACGATCTACCAGAGCGACGATAATATGATCACGCAGCCGGGCACGGGATCCGTTAAAGATTTCAGCCTTGAAATAACCGATACTTCGACGCCGGTATACGTATACGGCGGCAGCAGCAACAAACAGCTTTACGCTATAATCGTAGAATACTACGGCCAGCAGGCTACGACAAGCGAGGACTCCGGCGCGGCGGTCGCCGGGTCCGACGAAGTCGAGGACTACGACAGACCGGTTCAGTATATAGATTGGAACGGAACTCAGATCACGCTCACTAAGAACGACTTAACGGGCGAGTCGAAGGTTTGGTATACGAATATACTCGGCACGCGCACGCAGCTAAGCACGGAATATTTCGAGACTTCCGACGTCGAGTACGGCGCCGACGACAATTATAACATTAACAAACTCGCGGTATACAACGGCAGACTCTACGCGAGCTGCGACGACGGTTTGGTCATCGTATTTACCGACTGCGTAAAGTGCTACCAGCTTAAAAAGCCGACCGATATCGACATAAAAGAGATGAGCATCTCTGAAGACGGCGTCATGTATATCAGCGACGGCGTAACCGAACAGCAGCTCAACATGTCCGACCTTGGCGCGGACAGCATAAAGGCCGACGAAGCGACGGTTCTCGCCGAGGACGGAGCGATCCTCATAGACGTCCGCTCGGCTGAAGAGTTCGCCGAAAAGTCGGTCGAGGGCTCGGTGAACATCCCGGTCGATCAGATAGAAGCGGGTCTTGCGGATTACGACCAAGACTCGACGCTGATATTCTACTGCTCGGCGGGCTCAAGGGCCGCGAAAGCGGTCGAAACGGCCGAGGCTATGGGATTTACCAACATTTATAACCTCGGAAGCATAGACGACCTCTTATAAACTTATTTTATCCGCCGCCGATACTGGCGGCGGATTTTTTAAGCATTACAAACATATGCGGAAAATTCTTAAGCAACAACCTGATAACAAATAATAGAAGTACACGCAATCGGCGCCGTTATATAGCGCCGATTGTTTTTTAAATGAAAACATATTATAATAAAACCGATCCTATAATTAGAACGCTAACGGCGAAAAGCTAAACGCGCTTTTTTCAAAAAAAATAACGCCGGCAATTAATCTGCCGGCGGATCCGGGGAGCCTTGCGAATCCGCCGGCTCCCGCGTCCGATCTACTATTCCATGGCGTCGAAACCGATAACGCCGTCTATCGGCAGAGAGATGAGGATGCCCTTCGCTTCGCTGTGGACTCCGCATTTTTTACCGATGTTTTGCATGATATCCAACTTGTTCTCGCTGTCGGCGACTATCAAGACCATGTCGCTCTCGTCCTGGATGCTCATGCCCCAAAAGCCCACGGCCTGTTCGTTGCCGATGCGTCTGCTCGGGACCACCGTGCCGCCGCCCGCGCCGGCCTCGCGCGCCGCTTCCATGACGTTCTCGCTGTATCCCTGATTGACCATGACCACAATTAGATAATATTTTATATCCGACATATTAACAGTTACCTTTCTGTCTATTTTTTTGATCTTATCGTCAATATCCTTCGCGTCCAGCTCCTGAAGCATGCGATACACAAGATTATTCGCGCCGGACATCGGAACGGTAAAGGCTATGCCGCTGTTTACCGTGCCGAGCCTTAACTCTTTCTTGAGCTTTTTCAGCGCCTTATCCGCGAAAGGCTTTGGCATATAACTCGTTAAAATCCGCTTTTCCGAGCTGCCGAGTCCCAAAACGTCTATCATCTCGCTCGACGCGGTGCCCTCGGCGTTCCATTCGTACTGCACGGGGATGGCGCCCCGCTGAAACATCTCGGCCGCTCTGTCCGCAAGTTTGGGTTTCGTTATCAAAACCAGCATACGAAAAGGCGTGGGTCTATTGTTTGGATCCATTTGTTCATTCCTCCGTAAATTCTACAATTGCATCGCTGTCTTCCGGTATCATGTTATCCGGCTTGGTGATCTTCATCTGCTTATTCAGCTTAAACTTATACTGAAGTCCCATTATCTGGATCGCGATCAGCGGCGTAAGCGCGACCAGCGCCACGACGCCGAAGGCGTCCGTCATCATATTCCCGCCGACGGCGCCGCACGCGCCGATACAAAACGGCAGCAAAAACGTTGAAGTCATAGGCCCGCTCGCCACTCCGCCCGAGTCGAACGCGATACCTACGAATATTTTCGGGACGAATCTCGACATGATAAGCGCGACTATGTATCCCGGGATTATGATCCACTGGATAGGCAGTCCGGTCAGTATACGCAAAACCGCGAGCCCTATACTGATACCTACGCCTATAGACAGACAGTGGTTCATGGCCTTACCGGATATAGTTCCGCTCGTGACCGCCTGAACCTGATGGTTGAGTATCTGCACGGCCGGCTCCGCTCTTACAATAAAATATCCCATTATTATACCGATAGGTATAATTATCCACTTATAGCTCGATCCGGCTATCTCGCCGCCTATCATCGTTCCTATGGGCGCGAAGCCGACGTTTACGCCGCATAAAAACAATACGAGCCCGATATAGGTATAGATAAAACCTACCGCTACGCGAATTTGCTGTCTCTTCTGATATTTGCGCCTGATCAACTGAAAAACCACGTACACGGCCATGATCGGCAGAAGCGAGACTAATACTTCTCTCGCGTAATGCGGCAGCTCTACCGCGAAGACTTTCATAACGTCTCGCATGGTTCCGACCGACGCGATCTCGGACGCCGACTGCGAGGTCTCCTGCGGCGCGTAAAAGCAACCCAGCGCCATGACCGCGAGTATAGGTCCGATACTGGAGATCGCGACCAGGCCGAAGCTGTCGCTCGACGCGTCTTTATCGCCTCTCATCGACGAAAGCCCCAAGCCCATCGCCATGATAAACGGCACCGTCATCGGCCCCGTCGTAACGCCGCCCGAGTCGAAAGCCACGGCCAAAAAGTCCTGCGGCACGAAAAACGAGAGCGCGAGCAGCGCTATATACAGGATTATCAGCAGTATCGATAAGTCGATCTTTAAAATAATACGCATTACGGCAAGCGTTAAAAATATACCGACTCCGATCGCCACGGTCCAGATGAGAACGCTGTTAGGCACTGACGGAACCTGATTCGACAGCACCTGAAGATCCGGCTCGGCAATGGTTATAAGCGCTCCCATCACAAAGCTTATCGCTATTATTATACCTATGTTTTTTGATTTTGACAACTCTCCGCCTATCCCCTCTCCCAAAGGGGTCATCGCCGTCTCGGCGCCGAGCTGGAACATTCCCATACCAACTATCAGCATGACCGTGCTGACTAAAAATATCATCATATTCCCAACGTCGAGTGGAACTAAGAAGATACTCAGCGCCAGCACGATACCCGCGACCGGCAAGACCGACGAAAGCGATTCGAGCGTCTTTTCTTTTAATTTTTGATTCATAATTATGGCGCCTCCGGTTTAACTGTTTGTATTTCATTTTTGCAGTAATTCATATATTATCCTCCATCACACTTCAGCGGGCGGGAACGGAACTCATGAATAATGATTAACGCTTATCGCGTATCCGTTCTCCGCTTAAGATTTGTTCGCTAACGGTTAATATTTTTAGCCCCTAAGAAAATTCACCTCCTATTTATTTTTAAGATATTCATTCGCATTGGCGGTCATTCGCTCGATATAATTTTTCAATTTACGTCTTTCCTCCGAAGAAAAACCATCGCATATAATAGAAATAAATTCATTTTGAGCCTCTCTTCCCGCTTCGACGATCTCAGCGGCGCTTTCGCATAACTGCAAATGAATAGTCCTGTGGTCGTCGCCCTCATACCGGCTTTTTATATATCCCCTCTCTTCAAGATCTCTGACGGAGGTCGATACGTGAGATTTTGCGAGTTTGAGCTTGTCGACGATGTCCTTCGCCGTATTCAGCGCGTCCTCTCTCAAAACAAGCAATATGAGTAATTCCGTGCGCGTTAGGCTGTATTTTGAACATACAGAAGAGAAAAGAACCCCTTGAAGATCCCTGTTTACATATAAATTTTCAAAGATACTTTCCATAATTCCTCCAAAAGTTCGGTTATGAACCGTTCGTTTTTGAACAATTATATTATATCGATATTATAGGTAATTGTCAAGCGCGAAAAAGCCGTGATCCTGCATAAATTTTAAGCCCGCGCCGCGGCTTAATAAGTCGTATATACGACCGTATAGACAAAAAAGAGCCGGTTTCCCGACTCTTTGATCTCAAATATATCTTCCGTTATCCCACGGCTATCGGCTGACGGGATACCTCTGTAACGCTTCCGTCCATATGTACGCGTACGATTATTCTTGCGTTCTCGTTCGGAACCTCTACCGACAACTCGTAGTAGCTCGAACCCGCGCCGTCGCTCTGCGCCGTCAGACCGCCCGGATCGCCGTTTATCTGAACTCCGTAATAGTTCTCGACTATGGATATGGCTTCCTCTGCGGTAAGCTCGTCCGCCGCGTCGCTTCCGGAGTTTGCCGCCGCGCTGTCAAGCTCGGCTCTTATCGCGTTATACTCCTCCATATCTTCGGCGCCGAGCTCGTCGGTATTAACGTATGACAACATCTCCTCGGCGTCGTCGTACATTCCCGCGTCAAGGAAAGAACGCGCTTCAGAAAGCGTGGACGCCGCCTCCATATTATTATTTTCCGAATTGACCGCGGCCGCTCCGGATTCCGTTTCCGATTCTGAATTTTTAGGCGCCGCGCTCCGCTCCGACTCGGCTTCACTGTTCTCTGCGGCGGACGGTCTCGCCGATTGAACCGGTTTCCTCGTCGCTTCGGATTCCTCCGTCTGAGACTGGACTCCCGCCGTACCTCCGCCCTGAGTCGCCGTATCTCCGCAGCCGCCGAGCGACGCTACGGCTATGAGCGCCGCCGCGCAGCCCGCTAAGACCGCGGTCGTCTTCTTAAGCTTTATCATTGGTAAAACTCCTCTCGATATTGATCTCGCTCAAAACGCGGATTTAATATCAGATTCCGCGTTGATCATTTAATCGGCGGCCGGCTCGTCTCCGCAAAATCCAAAAGCGTCCGCCCGCCGCCGCAAGGTCGTATTATTCTTTTTCTAACTCCGCGCCGTCCGAATTATTCTCGGTCTCGGCCGGCTCGACATCGTCCTCGTCGTGTTCCTTTTCGACCCTCGCTATGGTCGCGACCTTGACCCCGTCGCCGGTGCGCATCAGTCTTACTCCTCTGGTAACGCGTCCGTAGGTGCTTATTTCGCGAGTATCGAGTCTGATAATAACGCCGTCCGAGGTTATAAGGATGATATCGTCGTCGTCGGATACCACCTTGATACCCGCCACGTTGCCGGTCGCCTCGCTTATCTTATAAGTATGGGTGCCCTTGCCGCCTCTGGTCTGCAATTTATATTCGGAGAGGTCGGTCTTTTTGCCGTAGCCGTTTTCGGACACTACCAGCATTTTGGCGTTGTCTCTGTATACGCTCATTCCGACCACGTAATCGCCTTCGTCGAGCTTGATCGCGCGAACGCCTCTCGAGACGCGGCCCATCTGACGAACGTCTTTCTCGTTGAACCTTATCATCATACCCAGATGCGTGCCGACGAACAGATCGGTGTCTCCGTTGGTCAGCTTGACTCTGAGCAGTTCGTCGCCTTCGTCGAGCTTGATGGCTATCTTACCGCCTTTCGGCGCGTTCTGGTATTCCATAAGGTCGGTCTTTTTGATTATACCGTTCCTTGTACACATGGTAAGATACTTGCCCTCGGTATACTCCTTTACCGGTATCATAGCCGAGATCGTCTCGCCGGGCGCAAGCTGCAGAAGATTCACCACCGCGGTTCCTTTGGCCGTTCTTCCGGCTTCGGGGATCCTGTACGCTTTTATCCTGAACATTCTGCCCTGATTGGTAAAGAACAGGATATACGCGTGGGTCGAGGATATGAACATGGTCGAGACGAAATCCTCTTCCTTGGTCTGCATTCCGATAATACCCTTTCCGCCTCTTCGCTGGCTTCTGTAGGTATCGACCGCCAGACGCTTTATATACCCCTGGTGGGTCATGGTAATTACGTTTTCTTCCTCTTCGATAAGATCCTCTATATCTATATCGTCCGCAACCGGCTCTATAGTCGTGCGCCTGTCGTCTCCGAACTTATCCCGAATCTCGGTGAGTTCGTCCTTGATGATGTCCAAAACCATCTGCTCGTCGTTTAGGATATCGTTATAGTGAGCTATCATCGCGATGAGCTCGTCGTATTCCTTCTCTATCTTCTCGCGCTCCATGCCCGCCAATCTTCTCAGCTGCATGTCGAGGATGGCCTGCGCCTGAACGTCCGTGAGCTCGAAGCGTTCGATAAGCCGCTCCTTGGCGTTGTTGTAACTGTTTCTGATAATATCGATTATCTCGTCTATATTGTCGAGCGCTATTTTAAGTCCTTCTAAGATATGCGCCCTCGCCTCGGCCTTCTTCTTATCGAACTTCGTCCTTCTGACTATTACTTCTTTCTGGAAATCGAGATAGTGCGAGAGTATCTCCTTAAGGCTGAGTATCCTCGGCGAGGTCTGATTGACAAGCGCGAGCATGATCACGCCGAAGGTGTCCTCGAGCTGGGTGTATTTATAGAGCTGGTTCAGTATGATGTTAGCGTTTACGTCCTTCTTGAGCTCTATAACTATCCTGAGACCCTCTCTGTCCGATTCGTCTCTGAGGTCGGATATCCCCTCTATACGCTTCTCGTGCACCAGCTCGGCGATCTTCTCTATGAGTCTCGCCTTGTTGACCATGTACGGCAGCTCGTCTACAATTATACGCTCGCGGTTCTCTTTCCAGCTCTCTATCCTCGCCTTAGCGCGCACCTTGAGCTTGCCGCGTCCGGTCGAATACGCCGCGCGTATCCCGCTCACGCCCATGATCTGGCCGCCTGTCGGGAAATCCGGACCCGGGATATATTCCATAAGTTCGTCTATAGTTATATCCGGGTTATCTATATACGCCTTTAGTCCGTCTATGACCTCTCTCAGGTTGTGAGGAGGGATCTTGGTCGCCATACCTACGGCTATACCGTCCGAACCGTTTACCAGAAGATGCGGGAACCTCGCCGGAAGTACGACCGGCTCCTTGAGGCTCGCGTCGAAGTTCGGCATGAAGTCGACCTCGTCCTTCTCGATGTCCTTAAGCATATACATCGAAAGCTTCGCCATTCTCGATTCGGTATACCTGTACGCCGCGGCGCCGTCGCCGTCTATCGATCCGAAGTTTCCGTGTCCGTCTATCGTGGGATAGCGCATGGAAAAGTCCTGCGCCATTCTTACCATCGCGTCGTATACCGAGCTGTCGCCGTGCGGATGATACCGTCCGAGCACGTTACCCACGGTGGTCGCGCATTTCTTATAGGGCTTATCGCCCGTTATCCCGTCTTCATACATCGCGTACAGTATACGCCTGTGCACCGGCTTGAGACCGTCGCGCACGTCCGGCAAAGCCCTGCTCACGATTACCGACATAGAGTAATCTATATAGGACTTGCGCATCTCGTTATCCAAATCGACCGGGATGATGTTCAACTTGGAAAAATCGTATATTTCATCCGCCATATCTACAGCTCCTTATTTTGATTTATATGATCGTATTCCGAGCCTCAAAAATCCGTTCTAAGCTCGTTTTTAAAAATCCATACCTTTTTTATATTCGACAAAAATTAAAAAAAACCTCTTAAAACAAGAAAATTTACTCTAAATTTCAAAATCTTTATTTTGGTCCTCTATATATCCTCTTTTTGTATCAGATATTTATCTCCCGCTTTCCGAGTTTTCTGTAAACAGTAAAATACATTGTTATAAAGCATGCGAGTCCGCCTACCAGGTTCGATATAGGCTCCGCCGCGAACACCCCGTAAACCTGAGGCGACCAGACGAGGGGGAGGAGCAAAGTCAGCGGAACGACGATTATAACTTTTCTGAACAAGGAGAAGAACACCGCTTTCTTCGCCATTCCCATGGCCGTAAACACGCTCTGGCCGCAGAACTGAAAGCCCATAAAAAAGAAGCCGAAGAAATATACGTGCAGACAGCCGACGCCCACGCTAAGCGTCCGGGGATCCGAACTGAATATCCGTATAAACAGCTCGGGCAGGACCGATACGGCTATCCAGGATAGAACGCCGTAGGTCAGCACGATGTACGAGATATATCTGATCGTGGTCTTGACCCTGTCGTACTCCCTCGCCCCGAAATTGTAGCCTATTATAGGCTGCGAGGCGTTGGTAAAGCCCATGATAGGCATCGACAGCACGTCGCGAACCGAAGAGATTATCGTCATGATCCCTATGTATATATCGCCGCCGTAGGTCTGCAAAGTAGAATTGCATACCATCTGCACGATACTGTTAGTGAGCGCCATAACGAAACCCGACATTCCCAGAACGAGTATCTTTTTAACGCGCCTGAGCTCAAGTTTCATCCGCTTGAGCTTTATCTTATATATCGCCCTCTTACCGGTCAGGAACAAAAAAGTCCAGGCGGCCGAAACGGCCTGAGATATGACCGTGGCTATCGCCGCGCCCCCGACCCCCATATCGAGCGCGAAAATGAATACCGGGTCCAAGATAAGGTTCAATACCGCGCCTATCGCGACGGTCAGCATTCCGATACCTCCGAACCCCTGAGCGTTGATTATGGAGTTGAGCCCCAGGCTCAGCATAACGAATATAGTACCCAAGAGATAGACGCTTATATACTCGTCGGCGTAGGGGAATATGTTCTCGCTGGCGCCGAGCGCCCTGAGCATAGGGTCCTTGATCAAAAGCCCCAAGACCGTCAGCGCCGCGCCGAGTATCAAGAGCAGGGTCATGGAGTTACCGAGTATCTTCTCGGCCTCCTCGCCGTTGTTCCTGCCGCGCTCTATGGATACCAGCGGCGCCGCGCCCATCCCTACCAGGTTGGAAAACGCGGTTATCATGGTTATTATCGGCAGGCAAACGCCGACTCCGGTGAGCGCGTCCGGAGCGCCGCTTCCCATATGTCCTATATACATCCTGTCGATCACATTGTACAAGAGATTTATAAGCTGCGCCAGCGTCATAGGCACGGCGAGCTTCAGGATGGTTTTCATTATTCCGCCTTTGGAAAAATCGTTGACCGTGTCCACGGCGGCTTTTTTATTACTCATTTATGCGACCCTCTCTTCATCATAAAATATATGCGCAAAAATCGTCGGAAAAACAAAAACAGCCGCAGGACGCGTCCGCGCCCCAAGACTGCCTTATTTCCAAACGCCGTAAAAAACGATCCGATCAAACGCCGTACTCCTGTTCCAGTTTCGGATAGACCTTCTCCTCTATAAATATATAGCGCTGGAGGAGTTTTTTGACGTCGCTGTAATACTCGTCTATATTCATATCGATATCATAGTCGCTGGCCTTGGATCTGTCCTTGCGTATCTCGGCGAATTTTCTGTTGGCGTCTATTATACTGGTTCTGACCTCTTCATAATCGTCCCATATCGAGCTGATCTGATTATAGGTAAAGCCGTCTAATCTTTCGTTTATACTCCGTCTCAGGATCATAGACAGATACTCCGCGGTATCGAAAAACGCCTTGCTTTCGTATCTGAGCGCGGACTTTAAATTATCCTTTATATACGCCTTGTTCAGCTTACCCATTCCGTTTCTGTCCATAAATTCGTTGGCGCAGACGTGAAGAACGTGTTCGTACGCGTTTTTAAGGTCGTTTATAGGCTGCACGAACGCGCGCAGATCCTGATCGTATTCCTCCGCTAAAACGTACAGTTCCTTCGTCTTTAGGTGAATATATATTATCCTCTCAAGATAGTCGTCGTTGGTAAGCTCCGCCTTATAGTCGGATATGGTCTCGAACAGGGCGTGCGCCGACGCCTCCATCGCCTCCTGATCCGCAAATTTCTTAGGCGTCGCCGGCTCCGCCGCGGCCGGAGCTCCGTCCTGTACGTCTACCTTTTCCATCTCTTTGGTCTTGGAAGCGGCGTCGATATTTCTGGGAGCGCTCTCTTCAGACAATTTTCCGAGGTCTTCTTTTTCTATTTTGTTGGTATCCGCTTTATTTTGATTTTCTGCTCCGGCCTTAGCCGAGCCGTTTTGATTATTGTTCCTTCTCTTTTTCATAAACCTCTCCTCCTTCTTCGCAAACTGTTTGAATATAAAAACTAAAGGCGTCTCAGCGATAACGTCTGCCTTTTGGGAGCTTGGACGGATCTGACTCCTTTCTCAGCTTGTTCATATCGAACATGTCGCAGACGCTCCCGCTCGCCATACGCGGTTCGTCTATATAATTCCTTATGTATTCTTTATCGCCGTATTCGTCATAGAGCAGTTCCTCGGCGTCGGCGTCGGGGAAACGCGCGTCCAACAGTTTTTCCGACGACCTCGCGGACTGGATCGTACATATGATATACACCGCCGACACGACTACGCTCGCAACTGAGAAGATAAACGCCGCCGTTAAATATGTCATTCCATTCATTAATCGACTTTTACCTCCTTTATTCCGAAATTAGAAGTAATAAAGATCGCTATCGCCATTATAAACTCGATAATAAACCCTATTTGATTTATCCTGACAACATTCTGTCCGAAAACAGCCGGATCCCCCTCGAGCATAAGGTAGCCTATTATAGCCAAAAACAAATACGCCGCCTGCAAAAACGATACAAAATATACAACGCCGGAGCTCCCTCTGCCCATTATAAGCGTCATGGTGATCGCAAGCGCCGAAAGGAGTATCAAAAGATACATCGGCTCGTTTGTGTTCATCATTTCGCTCCAATAATCTACAGCCTGGGTCCCGTCGGCGGAAAACATCGGTCTCAGCAGTATCGGAACGGCCGACATCGCCGCGCAGATAAGCCAAATACCAAACATTGAAAAGAATCGTCTATAGTTAAAATCAAGTCTGTTTTTCACCTTTTTATTGACATAGTCAATTCGGTTTTCCAATGTAATTACCTCCCCTTTAAGTCCTACATCGCAGAAATTTAAGATAACTAAATATAATTATAATACAAAAAACAACATATTTCAAACTAAAGTTACCATAAATGCAGTACAAAGTCAAGCCGGAAAACCGGGATATATTATTGAAAAGATACAAAAAAGAGCGGAACATACTAAAGATTTGCTTTAATATATTCCGCCAGTTCTTCAATAGCCGCGTTCTCATCCGGACCCTCGGTCTCAAACCTGACCGTGTCGCCGCGTCTCGCCCCGATCGCCATCAAAACAAAATACTTACTTATGTCCGCTCTTCGGTTCTCTTTGACCAAAAAGGTCTTGCACCTGTATTTTCCGGCTATTCGGATCAGATCTACGGCCGGCTTTGCGTGGAGTCCGTACTCGTTTACAAGAGTGTACTCGAAAACTCTCATATTCGTCGCCTCCTCTTATTTTTCAAAGCGCTTACAAAATATTATTCCTTATTTTGTAAATACTTTGTTATAATATTAAACGATATTTATCCGGCAATGTCAAGTGAAAAAATAAATAAAATACGCGGCTCTCAGCCCATATTATATTTAATAATTAACAATATTTCTCTTAGTTTAACGCCGAATATTTCATAAATATAAACCGTCTGTTAAATCTCTGTTTCAGAATATTACAATATGTTGACCAAACCGCCTCGACTGTATCCGCAGTATGAACGCCGCTTCAAATCAGACGCGGCCGCCCTGTTCCCGCGCAGGGGCCGATCCCGCGCGAACCCGTTCGCCGCCTCTCCCGCCATACTCGGCGCCAACTCTCATCTCGCCCGCTCCGCAGGATAGACATGAACTAATATTCCTTTTTTAATACCTCTATGACGTTGTGAAATTAAATTATACCGTCCGGTCGCCGACGTATAATATCAAATTCGATCGATTTTTACCTCGCTTCAACGTTTTTGAACGCTTTGTTTACTCGTTCAAAAACCATGTAAATACGCTATATTACACTTGACACCCGCGCCCGGGCTGTATTATAATATATTGAGCGTCATAAGATCAATATGCGGCGGTAATAAACGCCGCGCTTATATACGCAAGCGGCGGTCTCTCCGGCTCGTTACTTGCGAAGCTAAACTCAGACCGGCGCTTCGCCGTCTCTTTAGAGATGCAGGACGGCGGCCCTATCGATCCGATTAATGATCTATTCGTATTACTGCGGGAGGATTTATAGTGGAAAAACAGGATATCAAAAATAAAAAAGTACGCGGAAGAAGCGTTATAAAAATATGTATCGCCATCGTTATCGCCGCGGCGCTGATATTCGGCGCGACAATGGCTCTGCGCAGCCGCGTGGTATCGGTCGTGGTGATAAACGGCGACGGAATGGCCGATTCTATGAGAGACTCCGAACGCTGGGCGGTCGACAGACTCAAAAAAGATTATTCCGAAGGAGACATAATCACCTTTAAAGAAAACGAAGATTCGGACAACGTCATGGTGTCGCGGGTCATAGCCGTAGCCGGCGACGAACTCTATATCGACTTCGAGACGGGCGACGTATACGTAAACGGTTCGGTCTTAGACGAGCCGTATATCAGCGAAAAGACCAGCTCTAAGGGCAAATATATCGACGCTCTTATAGCTTCCGGCTCGTACGGTCCCGATAACCCTATCAAAATAGAAGACGGTCAGGTCTTCGTTATGGGCGATAATCGCAACAACGCCCGCGACAGCCGAAACTTCGGCCCCGTCGACGTCTCGCTAATCGAGGGAACCGTCTTTAAGCGTATAAGCTGAACCCGGCAAATCTAAAGCGCGTTTTGTGAAATCGCAAAATAATAATACCAAATCATTCCTTTAATGTTACAGAAATATTACATAATTGTTACAAAAATAAGCGTTCGACCCCTGTTCAGTCTTGCGCTTTTTTTATGTTTGTGGTATACTTGCTAAATAAAACGACATTTTTACGAGGTATAATAGATGTATCAAGAAAGCGATAAGCGATATAATAAAATAAGCGGAATATTACAGATATGTTACAAGCCGGCAGCGCTCCTTCTGGCTGTATTAGGCGCCGCGATACTTATTTATTCGGGCGACGCTTTTGCTATAGAATCGGAATACGACTACGACTATCAGATAGACGTTTCGGTATTTTCAAATATGGAGACCGGCAACATTTCTTCGGACACGCCGAGCGGCACAACGGCTCAGATCGTTACCAACGGAAACTCGATCTCGATAAACGGATACGCGCGCACGCTCAGAGACAATCTGATCTACGCCGACGGCGTCGAGATGATCTCTTTAAATTCGCTGCAGGATATACTCCAGTGCAGCGTGTTCTACGATCCGGAACTGTACACCGCGTACATAATACATAAGAAATATTCGATAAGAATAGCCCTCGGCAGCAACCTGGCGGTAATAAACAACGTATATACCGAAAATTGGGATTCAAACCTGATAAATTATAACGGCGTTCTCTACGTGCCGCTTAATTCGCTGATGGAGACGCTGTGGTACACGGTCGATACAAGCAGCGGCAGCGTTAACATCGTTACGAGTACGGTAGAGGGATATACTTATTCCTATAACAACGGAGTCAACGTGATGTACATAGACCCGCTCAATATCAAGGCGGAGCCTATAATAAACAAGAGTATAGAATCCTCGGGCAAAGCGAACTACAGCAACTCGACCTTCTTTGGCTGGGAGGCCGACGGAGACACCTATTCGGTCGGCATAATCGTCAGCGAGGGTCAGGTAATATCCGACGTGATCACCCACGGCTCGCCCGTGACCACGCTGATAGTCCACTACGACGGTTCGGTGGAGATAAAGCGCGTATCAAATATTTACGAAGAGACCAACGTGCTGTTCGCGGTCAGCGGCTGCGGCGTTCTGCCGACGGTGACCTCCCGCGAAGAGGGCTTTACCGGAACCTTCGATATAGACAGATACACCAACAGAACATATATCGGCTACAATCCGGACATGGATAGGATAGTCCTCTGCGTGAGCACGTCCACGACGCTCAGCCGCGCGGGTCAGGTTCTCTCAAGCCTCGGCTGCAACGCCGGGCTCGCCCTCGACGGCGGCGGTAGCGCGGGCTTCGGACTCTCCAACGGAACGAGGTTCAGCTCAGACGGACGTAAGCAGTACGCCGTACTTTACTGGGATTGATCTCATAATATTTTTAAGACTGCATGAGTACGAACACAAACGTTTTCAAGGCGCGCGTGTTCGTACTTTTTATGTTTAGACAAATTTTATAACCTGTTCCCGATTCTCAATATAGCGTTTTCAGGTTTAATATGATTTATATCATATTTTCGGCTGCGATATAACTCATAAATCCCGAAACGGATAATATACTTTAAACAAGAATAATATCTTATTTAAAGGTGATACGCTTGAAATACTTAAAACTATCCGTGGTCTATCTTGGGCTGATAATAGGCGCGGGCTTTGCTTCGGGTCGCGAGATACTCGAATATTTTGTCTTCTGTTCTACAAAAGACGTCACGGGGCTTGTTGCGGCGACCTTCTTTTTTATATTCATCCTCTACATAATAGCCTCGACAGCGAATAAGTACGCGCTGGACGACTTTAACGCTTACGTCGAACACGTAGCGGGCGGAGCCGCGTTTTATTTTAAAATAGCGATCCTGCTGACCATGGCGGCCGGCTACGCGGTCATGCTCTCTTGCAGCGGCGCGTCGGCGCGGGATATTTTCGGCATATCTAACCTCTGGGGCGTTCTCGGAATGTCGGCTCTTTGCTTTATCGTATTCGTCTTCGATATCAAAGGCTTCGCGGCGCTGAGCGTATTTCTTGTGCCGATCCTTGTGATAGGGATCGGTTTCCTAAGCGTCGCCGTAGTCCTGACCGACCCGGCTCAGGGCGCGTTCCTGGACTCGCTGTTTTCGGGAGCGGTAAACCGCAACGCCCTGCTAAACGCTATCTACTACGTCAGCTACAACACTCTGTGCGCCGCGGCGGTCGTCGTTCCCCTCTGCCGGAACGCCGATAACAAGAAACTGCTTATTACCTGCTGCTCGGCCGGGGCGGCGCTCGGACTGCTGATATTTTTAGTCTGGCTCGCGCTGTCTATGAATATATCGTCGGTCTGGTACGAGGATCTGCCTCTGCTCAAACTCGCCGGAAACTACGGCGAACTCGCCCGGTACGCCTACGGTCTGATCCTGACGTTCGCCATCTTCACCACCGCCGCGTCCCAAGGACTCGGGATCCTGAGCTATGTTAAGACAAAAAACAAGCTCGTGCGAGCCGGAGCCGCCTTGGCGTTTTGCCTGGCGATGATCCCGTTCGGCCTGCGTAGCTTTTCATCCTTAGTCGCGGAAATATACCGCCTTCAAGGCCTCGTCGGACTGGTCTGGCTTATTATGATAATAGTGAACTGGAGCCGCAGCGATTAGAAAACATAGAGATGAGCTATTAAAGAATAGCGAACAGAAGTCCAAAACGCTTCTGTAACGTAAAAAACGGCGGCTGTAACCGTATAGGAAGACAAAGTATTCCCTTGCAAACAAAACCGCTTAGGCGTTATACAAGCAAATTTTACCCCCTATTCGCTATTCGTTTAATCGCCGCGTCAATTTACAATTCTTTTACAAAGTATTCCCTTTCCGCAAACAGAACCGCTTAGGCGTTATACAAACAAATTTCGCCCCCCTATTCGCTATTCGCTAATCACTAATAGCTACGTTGGGGGAAATAGGGGACTTTTTTCTCTATTCTTTACGTATATTTTTTTTATTATATATTTTATTATTTTTTTATTTTATTTTACGGTATTAAAAAAATACTCACCAAACTCACCACGAAGCCTGCAAACTACCGTGAAAACGTTATTCTTTGTGGTGACTATGTCACCTGTGGGCGTCACCTGACAGTCACCTGAGAGGCTTGAAACGTCACCCGACAAAAAACGACGTCACTGACATATGCGACGTTTAATGCAATTGTAATAATGGGAAATTTTGGAAAAGTCACCCAGCGCAGCGCAAAGCCCGTAAAAACGTAATTCCTTGGGTGACTTTTTTTCGCGTGATAATATTCGGAACGCCAAATAGCGACAGCTAAACCGTACAACATAAAAGAGCGGCTGTACCGCCGCTCTAATAGATATATTATTCTTTATATTCAGATATTTACACTAAATATACGTAATTCAATTACCGCATATCCGTTGGGGTTTTATCCCTCGGCCTTATAATACTCCGATATTCGGCACATCTCTATATAAGCCGCGCCGCGTTTGCGAGCCTTTGGATCATTTGCCCAGCAGTCTGTCGTACATAGCCTGGTACTGCTTAGCGGATTCAGTCCAGCTGAAATCCTGCTTAAGCGCGTTTTTAACAAGCCCGTTCCAGACGTTCTTGTCCGCGAAGTAGCCGAGCGCCATACGCACAGTATACATCATGTCGTGGACCGTATACGGATAGAAGCTGAAGCCGTTGCCCTCGCCGGTGTACTGGTTGTACGGCTGTATCGTGTCCTTAAGGCCGCCCGTCTCGCGGACGATCGGGATCGTGCCGTAAGCCAAAGAGATTATCTGGCTGAGTCCGCACGGTTCGAACATCGACGGCATCAGGAACATATCGCAGGCCGCGTATACCTTATGCGCGAGCTCGTTGCTGAACATTATATTCGCCGACATCTTCTTCGGATTGCACCACGCGTTGTGGCGGAACATATTCTCGTACTTGGCCTCGCCGGTTCCGACGACCACCAGCTCGATATCCATGCTCATAAGTTCGCCCATCGCCGCCGCTATGAGATCGAAACCCTTCTGATCGACAAGACGGGATATTATACCTATCATAGCCTTTTCGCCGTCTACCTGAAGGCCAAGCTGCTCCTGAAGGCGGATCTTGTTCTCTTTCTTCTTGTTGAGAACGTTCCGGCCGTCGAAATTCTCAAAGATATACGGGTCGGTCTTGGGGTTGTATATGCTGTAATCGATACCGTTCAGTATACCGAACAGCGACTGCGACCTCGCGCTGAGCAGGCCGTTCAGCTTCTCGCCGCCGAGCGGGGTCTGTATCTCCTGAGCGTAGGTCGGGCTGACCGTCGAGACGTAGTCCGAATATACTATTCCGCCCTTGAGCAGGTTCGCGCAGCCGTGGAATTCCAGTTTATCCGGCGTGAAGAACGTCTTGTCCAACGAGAAGAAATCCGAAACTATATCCACTGAATAGATACCCTGATACTTGAGGTTGTGGATGGTAAACACCGTCTTTATATCTCTGTAGAAATCGTCCCTTACATAGTAAGCGTTCAGTATTACCGGAACCATGCCCGTCTGCCAGTCGTGACAGTGGATCACGTCCGGTCTCCAGTCGAGGTGTCTCAGTATCTCCAAAGCCGCCTTATCGAAGAACGCGAAACGCTCGAGGTCGTTCCATTTGTACAGATACGGGTCTCCAAAATAATACTCGTTATCGATGAAATAATACGTTACGCCGTCTTTGACAAGCTCAAAAACGCCGCAGTATTTTCTTCTCCAGCTAAGCGGAACATATATGAAAAACTTAAACTCAAGCTGTTCAACATATTCCTGGGGTATGCATCCGTATTTCGGCATTACGACCCTAACGTCGTCGCCCAGCTTCGCCAGCGCCGAGGGAAGAGAGCCCACGACGTCGCCCAAACCGCCGGTCTTAGCGAAGGGCGCAACTTCAGATGAAACCATGTAAATTCTACTCATAACATCTACTCCTTTCAACGTAGTATTTAGGTATTAGTAATTAGGGATTAGGCGGTGAAAACGCTTTTGTAGCGTGGAAACGGCTTCTGTAACGTAATAGGAAAACAGAGTATTCCGTTTCCGCAAACAAAGCTGTTCGGCGTTACACGGGCGAATTTTTGTTTCTACTCCCTAACGCCTATTATCCTAATCCATACGTTGATTAGGCGGTGAAAACGCTTCTTTTGCCGTTTTACGGCCTCTAAACCGTATAGGACTACAGCGTATTCCATTTCCGCAAGCGTTCGCGTTCAGCGTTACAATAGCGATTTTTGCCCCTACTCCCTAATACCTACTATCCTAACTCCTATGTTATATAACGGTATTCTTGCCTATTACCATCGGATACGTATCCTGGCCGACAAGTTTCTTGCCGCTTCTTAGAACTACGCCCTTATCGAATATAACGTTCTCGAGCAGGCAGTTGTCCATTATCTCGGAATCCTGCATGATTATGCAGTTCTCGACCGAGGTTCCTCTGCCGATATGCACGCCTCTGAAGAGTATGCAGTTTTTGACCGAGCCTTCTATTTTACAGCCGTCGGCGATGAACGAGTTCTCGACCTCCGCCGTCCTGCTGTATTTCGTGGGGACCGTGTCCTTAATCTTGGTGTAGATCGGGCTGTCGTTGTTTAATCCGAACAGCTCGTCTCTGACCTCTTTCTTGAGCAGATCGAGGTTGAAGCAATAATAAGACTGTATACTGTCTATCTTTTTCTTATAGCCGTTGAACTCGTACGCCGCAATATTCAGCTTGTTCAGATTAGCTATGAATATATCCTTGCTTATGGTGTGATAGCCGTGAGCCATAGCGTCCTCGACCAGCTCCATAAGCAGTTCCCTCTTTATCAGGAACATATGCATATAGGAATAGTTGGACTTCTGTTTTCTCGGATATACGTATATATCCTCGACGTCGCCGTCCTTTACGTCGAGCAGGATATGCCTTTTCAGATCCTTGGTGGTCAATTCTCCCACTTCGGTGTAGATCAGGGTTATATCCGCCTGTTTTTCCATGTGATATTCAAGCGCCGCGTCGAAGTCTATATTGCATATGGTGTTACAGTCGGCGACCAGCATATACTCCTGCTTGCTCTTGTTCAAAAACGGCAGCACGCCCTCGAGCACATCTATCCCGCCGCCGAGCTGCTTTTCGCTCGACTCGCCCGTGTCTTTAGGCGGAAGTATGTAGAGTCCGTCGTCCTTTCTATCCATATCCCAAGCTTTTCCCGTACCGAGATGGTCGTTAAGCGACTGATAATTAACAGGCGTTGTTATACCGACCTTAACTATTCCCGAATTTACCATATTCGAAAGAATAAAATCTATAATCCTGTATCTTCCCCCAACCGGAACGGCCGCCAGCGAACGCATACTTGTCAGCTCGCCCATGCTTGCTTCCGGATTCTCTGAGAAAATAAGACCTAACATATCATTTTTCAATGTAATCACCTCATTAAATCAATTTATTATTCTATATCCTCAGTAACCATACAGCACGGAGCGATCTCTACGCCGTCGCCGATCTTGATTCCCGGACCGATCAATGTAATGTCGTCTGTGCAGATTTTTGTATTATAGAATTTATTATTTGCGTTCTCGTTCTCGCTTCCAAGTCTTACGCCCTTGCCTATAACGGCGTCCTGACCGACGATGGACTTTGCGATCACGGCGTCCTCTCCTATCACCGCGCCCGGCATGATTATTGAATCCTTAATGGTCGCGCCCTCGCCTATAGTAACGCCTTCAAAGAGCACCGAATGTTCGACCGAGCCGTATATCTCGCAGCCTTCCGTCGTATAGCTGTTCTTTATCCGTCCGGTCTCGCCTACGTACTGAGGCGGCTTGACCGGGTTCTTGCTGAATATCTTCCACGAGTCGTCGTCCAAGTCGCAGCCCGGGTTCTCCTCGAGAAGCTCCATATTCGCCTCCCAAAGGCTCTGTATCGTTCCGACGTCTTTCCAGTATCCCTCGAATCTGTGAGCGATCAGCTTTAATCCGTCGCCGAGCATTTTCGGGATGATGTTTTTGCCGAAATCGTTGTCCGAATTGGGGTCGTTCTCGTCGTCCGTCAAATACTTGCGCAGAACTTCCCAGCTGAAGCAGTAAACGCCCATCGACGCCAGATTGCTCTTCGGCTCGGCCGGCTTCTCCTCAAACTCGATTATGTTCATATCGTCGTCGGTGTTCATAATGCCGAATCTCGACGCCTCGTCCCACGGCACCTCTATGACCGCTATGGTCGCGTCCGCGTTGGCCTTTTTATGAGCCTGGACCATCTTGTTATAGTCCATCTTATATATGTGGTCTCCGGACAGGATAACTACGTATTTGGGATTGAACTGAGCGATAAAGCTCAAATTCTGGTAGATAGCGTTAGCCGTGCCCTTATACCATTCGCCCTTTTCCGCAGAGGTATACGGCGGGAGCACGAAAACGCCGCCGTTCGTTCTGTCAAGATCCCACGACTGACCGCTTGCGATATATGTATTCAGCTCGAGCGGCTGGTACTGAGTGAGAACTCCGACCGTGTCTATGCCCGAGTGAGTACAATTGCTGAGCGGAAAATCAATGATCCTGTATTTGCCCCCAAAAGGAACCGCAGGCTTAGCTACATGCTTGGTCAGAATACCTAAACGGCTGCCCTGACCTCCGGCAAGGATCATCGCAACGCATTCTTTTGATTTCATTTTTATCTCCTCCTGCACGCGTTAAAATGTATTTTTATCTTAACGCATTTATATTAAATTTTTATTCAGCTTCTTTAAGCTTTAGTTTAAATATATTAAATCTATATTAATTTTATTTATTCTTTTTCCTCTTTACCGGCGCCCTTGTCGGCTTCTTCCTTCTTCGCCTTGAGAATCGCCAGATCCTCCGCCGCGATAACGTCGTCGTTTCTGCTCGCCGCTATCGTATGATTGGAGTTTTTCTGTATCTTAGCGCCCTCGTCCGCGGCTTCTTTAGCCGCGTTCTCCGTCTTTTTCGCCCCGTCTTTCTTGGCAGCGCCGGCGCTCTTCTTTCTGCGCTTTACCGTCGGCGGCAGTTTTTCCATATACAGCGCGGTAAGCGGCGGCATGAACACCTCGATCGAGAACGGCTGACCGTCGCACTCTTCGTCTATCGCGTGGTACGTCCGCGTTCCCTTTCCGTCGCCGCCGTATTTCGCGGCGTTGGAGTTGAATATTACCTTATAGTCGCCGTCCTCCGGCACGCCTATGGTATACTTCTCTCTCGCCACCGGCGTGAAGTTGAGCGCCACGAGTATCTCTTCCTTCTGATCCTTGGACATCCTCATATACGCCAATATACTGTTAGACGCGTCCTCGGCCTTTAGCCACTTAAAGCCTTTCCACTCTCCGCCAAGCTCGCGCTCTATCTCGTAGAACGACCTTCTGTCCTGATAGAAATGACCGAGATCGGCCGAATACTTCCACATCTTCTGATGCGCCTCGTATTCCTCGAGACACCAGTCGAGCTGTTCGGCGTAACGCCATTCCACGAACTGTCCGAACTCGCCGCCCATAAACAGCAATTTCTTGCCCGGGTGCGAATACATAAACGCGTACAGCAGTCTCAGCTGCGCGAATTTCTCCTCGTACGTTCCCCACATCTTATCGATAAGGCTCCTCTTGCCGTGAACCACCTCGTCGTGCGAGAGCGCGAGTATATAGTTCTCGGCGAAAGCGTACATCATCGGGAAGGTCAGCCTGCCGTGATTGCCCTTTCTAAACAGCGGGTCGCACTGCATATAGTCCAAAACATCGTGCATCCAGCCCATGTTCCACTTGAAGTTGAAACCGAGTCCGCCCTCGTGAGCCGACTGCGTAACTCCGCCCCACGCCGTGGACTCCTCGGCTATCATCAGCACGTTGGGGAATCTTTCAAACATCGATTTGTTGAGCTGCTGCAGGAACTTGATCGCCTCGAGGTTCTCCTTGCCGCCATATTTGTTCGGCAGCCATTCGCCGTCGTTGCGGTTGTAATCCAAGTAGAGCATACTCGATACCGCGTCCACTCTGAGTCCGTCGAAGTGGTATTCGCTCACCCAGAACAGGGCGTTGGAGATGAGGAACGACCAGACCTCGGTCTTCGTCCAGTCGAAGACCAGCGTGCCCCACTCCTTGTGCTCGCCGAGTCTGCTGTCCGGATGTTCGAAGAGACACTCGCCGTCAAACCGAGCGAGAGCGTAGGCGTCGCGCGGGAAATGCGCCGGCACCCAGTCCATTATAACGCCTATGTCGTTCTTGTGACATTGATCTATGAAATACTTGAGATCCGCCGGCTTGCCGAACCTTGAATTCGCGCTGTAATAGCCGGTCACCTGATATCCCCAAGAACCGTCGTACGGGTACTCCGCAAGCGGCATGACCTCTATGTGGGTATAGCCCATCTTCTTTATATACGGTATCAGCTCCTCGGCCATCTCTCTATAGCTGAGATAAGTCCCGTCGTCGTGCGTCTTCCAAGACGCGAAATGCATCTCGTAAATATTTATCGGCTTGTCGTAGGGCTCGGTCTTAGACCGCTTTTTGATCCACTCGCCGTCCTCCCATTCGTAGCTCAGATCGGCCGTGACCGACGCGTTCGCGGGTCTCACCTCGCTGTAGAACGCGAACGGATCCGCCTTTAAGATTATATCCCCCCGGCTGGTCTCGATGCTGAACTTATAGCACTGCCCCTCGGTCGCGCCCTCTATAAAGGCCTCCCATATGCCGAAGTTTACGTGCTTATACATATAACCGCGTCTTCTGTCCCAGCCGTTGGCGTCGCAGACCACCGACACCGACTTCGCGTGAGGCGCCCAAACGGCGAAGAGGTAACCCTCCTTCCCGTCGAACGACGTGCATTTATGCGCGCCGAGCATGCGGTACGCTTCGTAATTGACGCCTTTATTGAATAAGTACATAGGCGCGTCGTCGATATACGTGCCCGCGTCTCTCTTTAATTCGCTGTCATGTTTCTTGGGTTCTAATTTCTTCATAATGATTTCTCCTAAAGCTATGCTTGATTTATACTTATGTCCAACAATATTCTATATGTAATTAAACGGCAAACGACCGGCATACGCGCCGTGCGCGCTAAGCGCCGCGCTTATAGTTTAAGCGCCGTATCCTGCCGACGCAAAATCATATGTAAATCTTTTCACGGTAACAATTGGGATCATTGCTCTGTGTGGGATTATATTTTTATACTTTCTTTTAAATCAAAATAAACTTTTATATATATTAAACAATTTCATTGTATCATAATGGAGTTTTTTTGTCCATTTTAATTCCACATAAAGTTGCACAAATTTATTTTAAAAAATTGTGCATTATATCGTAGCGATACTTTAGAACAAAACATATTTTTCGGCGTAATTGTCTTTTTAAGGCGCTCCGCGGCGAAAAACGCGACGCGCTTTACCGGCTTTATTACAGCCGAAAAAACAGAATTAAAACCGCCTAAACTCAAAACCGATAAATATAAAGCCGCCGGCTCTTAGGGAACCGGCGGCGGGCGCCTCAGCGGCTCTTTATATATTCGGCCGCCTTTTTAAGCGCCGCGCTCCTGTGACTGATCGAATTCTTGATATCCGGATCCATCTGCGCCAAGGTCATATTATACTCGTCCGAAAAAAATACCGGATCGTATCCGAAGCCGCCCTCTCCGGCTCTCTCCTCGGTTATCCTGCCCGGGCATACGCCCCTGAACGTCCTGACCTCCTCGCCCGGGAACGCTACCGCTATAACGCATACGAACTCGGCCGTTCTCCGCTCGGGAGCTACGCCTTTAAGTTCGCTCAGGAGCTTGTCTATATTCGCGTCGTCGGACGCGTTCTCGCCCGCATATCTCGCGGTGTACACGCCCGGAGCGCCGCCCAGATAATCCACGCAGAGCCCGCTGTCGTCGGCGATCGTCGGCGCGTTCAAAGCGTTCATGATAGCAACCGCTTTCTTGGCCGCGTTCTCCTCGAACGTGTTTCCGTCCTCTACGACCTCTATATCCCCGGCTCCGGCTTCCCTTTGGGTCGTTACCTCAAACTCTCCGCCCAAGATGGCCTTGATCTCCTCCGCCTTGTGTTTATTATTGCTCGCCAAAACAAACTTATACATATCCGATCCTCCGAATCCAATCTAAAATTTTATTCCATATTAAATCGTCCAAGCTTACAGCGCGATATTCTCCGCTTCTTCAAGGTCGCTCTCCGCGACGTAGATATCGACTCCGAGCGCGGTTAGACCCATGAACACCTTACAGTAAGAATCCGAGCCCTTGTACTTTTTGTACGCGTATATCCCCTCGCTTTTAAGTTTCGATATGATTATATCCGCCTCGTAATCGTCCGCCGCCTCGCACAGCTTGACCGGCTTTTCATACGGGTCGGGCTCCCGCCGCTCCGGCTTTTCGACCAGCTCGCAGCCGCAGTCCGCGCATACCGTATATCCGTCTCTGTACTCCTGTCCGCAATTTGGACAAAACATATCGATCTCGCCGCCTTTCCGCCCGCCGACTATCTTTTACCACTCCCTTACCGCGGGCCGGTAAGGAGCATAGCTCGACCCCCGCAAAAACGCGCTCCGTCTAAAACGCGGTCTTACGACGACCCGATCCGCCGACTGTTTTTAATCGGCCTTTTTTCTTAAAATATCTCCGGATCTATTCTTCGCCGCTCGCGGCGCGGTATTCGGCGCACCTGTCGCTCAGCTCGGCAAACTGCTCTATACTCAGCTTTTCGCCGCGGATATCCGGTCTTAAACCCATTTCATCGAGCATACTTATTATAGCCGCTTTCTCTATCTTGATATACGGACTCCCGGCCAGCGAATTTACCAGCGTCTTTCTCCTTTGCCCGAACGCCGACTTTACCACCTTAAAAAACACGTCGGTATCCTTTACCTTTACCGCCGATTCCTTAAGTACGTCGAGCTTTATCGCGACCGACGCGACCTTTGGCTGGGGCATGAAACAATGCGGCTCCGCCCTGCAAACTATTTCGGGTCTGGTATAATACTGGACCGCGACCGACAGCGCGCCGTAGTCCTTTCCGACGCCCGCCGCCATCCTGAGCGCGACCTCTTTCTGAACCATAAGAGTCATGGATCTGACGTCCGCGCCGCTCTCTAAAAGCGACATAATTATAGGCGTGGTTATATAATACGGCAGATTCGCCGCAACTATAAACGGCTCGCCGCCGAACTGCTCCTCAACGAGCGCGGCTATGTCTACGTCCATTATATCGGCGTTTATAAGCGTAAAATTATCGAACTCGGCCATGGTCTCGCTTAAGACGGGGATCAAAGCCTTGTCTATCTCCACCGCGACCAGCTTTTTGGCGCGCGCGGCCAGCTCCCTCGACAGCGTTCCCGCTCCGGGGCCTATCTCCAGCGCGTTTATCTCCCCACATGCCCCGGACGCGTCCACTATCTTGTCTAAAACGTTTTTATCTATCAGGAAATTCTGTCCCAGACTCTTAGAAAACGAGAACCCGTGTCTTTTAAGTATCTCTTTAAGTTCGCTCGGACTTGTCAAATTCAACCGTATCACCTCGCAAAAGCGGCTCTTGGCCTGTTTATAAGGATTATAACACATAATCCCGGCCGTGTAAACTTATTGTTGGTTTAAAGCGTTTTCATGAGAACTTATAAACGCAGTCAATCTAATACGCGCTTCTTCTAAGACGCCCGGTACAACCGATATTGGTTATACTTTTGGTTATATCAAAAATTATATATATGGATTATAATAATACCGACGCTATAATCGCAGCGTAAAATAAAATGAGATCGGAAAGCGTGTTGGATAACGATATGATTGAAGTAAAGTATAAAGATAAATTGATCGCGCTTGGATTAAACGTAGCGTATTACCGTAAATATAGACTGATGACGCAGGCGGAGCTGGCCGAAAAGGCGAGCGTCAGCGTTTCCACTATTCAAAAACTGAAAAACGCCAATTTATACACGAGAGTTTCTCTTGAAACGATATGCAAGATCGCCGACGCGCTGGGCGTGAGCGAGAGCGACCTTTTGGATTTTAAGAAGC
>CAJFTO010000003.1 GCA_904419955.1 Candidatus Roslinia caecavium
ACCAGTTGCCAAATTCTATGCTGTCTATTACTCCTATCTCGGGTATCTCTTCCGTGATGGCTCCTACTCCGGCCATATTGCTTACCGGCGCCCATCCGTCTTCGGATATTGCCGTCGTAAGTTCTCCGTCTATAACGACCGCAAACTTGTTCTCGCTCATATCGAACCTAAACTCAAAACTATGCCACTCGTCGGTATGAAGTCCCGTGTCTATATCTTTTATCTCATAAGCAACGTTCTCTGTTCCGTCAGCGTTCAGCGCTATTACTCTAAGCTTCCCGTCAACGACCGATATCTCCGCCACCGGCTGCTGGTATTGACCTTTCACTCTTATGTAATGCTCCGGATCGAGTCCTCCGTCGTCCTGTATCTCGAACTTCGCTCTAAACGAGATCGTCACGTCGTCGCTGAGAGACGACGGATCCGAACCGTACGCCTGGAGCGCCGCGTCGGCGTCCACTGTGAGCCAATTCGTCTTATACCATGAATCTCCGGTCGCAAATCTCAGCGAATTATCGGTAGCGTTACGGATCGCGTCGTCTTCGCCGTCCCAACCCCAGCCGCCAAATTTATTTTTGACCTCGCTTTCGGCCGTATCAGACTCAAAGTCCTCATAGTATAAAACCTCGCCCTGCGCTTGTAGCGCTATTTCGTCTTCGTATTCGCTATTATCCGCAAAAGCAACTGTCGGAGCTAAGGATAAGATCATTGCAAATACCAGTAAATTAGCAATCGTCCTTTTAAACATAGATTTCTCCTCCTATTCCGCTATGATTACCGCTATGTCGGAAGCGATCATAACAGTATCTGCATATGTGACGTTCACATCGGACGAGATATCGCCGACGCTTATTACGTCGATCTTTTTGCTCGCTTTATAGTATTTAAATATCACGTTCTCAGTATTTATTCCATATACAACGCTTTCGCCTTCAGAATCCATATAGAATATGTTGCAAAATACCCCGGACTTTTCATTCCATACTCTGTTCGCTTCGGCATTGGTCACCTTTCCGATCTTAACAAGGTTGCTTGCGACCGGATTTGAAGCGGATGCAATTACCTGATAACTCATAACGTTGCCGGAAGAATCTTTGCTGAATTCTACAATATCGCCAATCTCTAAATCTGAAAGATTCGTCTTTATAGACCACGTTTTATTTGCGGTTGCGTCGCTGCGTATAACAACGCTCGTCTGAGAACCGGTTTTGCTTATATAATCCGCGTAATAACACTTATCTCCGTTCTCGTCGATTCCCTGAGCTATAGGCGACGTAAGTATTCCTATATCATCGGCGCCCTGAGCCGTTCCCGACTCGGTCAGCTTCTCTTTGAGAACGATAAGTTTGGGCGACTGACTGTCTTCTATAAATTCATAAACCGCTACGTTATGGGTATTTTTGCCATTCTCAATACGATATTTTGCCAAATACTCGTCGTCGGTGTAAGAATCTCTCTCGCTGTCGTCGCTTGCCGGAGCGACTATCGTCTTCACAGCCCCGGTAAGAGTTATCGCCGGGTTCTCGATCCCCTCCACAACTAAGCCCGACTGGGTCATGGCTTGAGTATTGTGATCGTAATGTCCGCTCGTATATTCAAACAGCGGAACCATTAGATCCATAGTCTGAACCTTCCCCTCGCTGTTTAATGATATTTCAACGACTTGATTCTTAAGTTCGGCAAGTTTATTCCCGACCTCGCCGTTATCGTATTTAACCTCGTCTATCAATACGTTGTCCGCAAGATCGAGTTCCGAAACGCTTGCGTTCTGAGCCATCTTATCTCTGACCCAGTAATAATCCTTATTCGTCACAGAACCCAAATCGCCCGCGATAGCCGCCTTGATCTTCCACTGATATCCAAATATGCCGTCGCTCGCGTAATTGATGATATACGCGTATATAGAGCTTAGGCTGCCGTTATTGCTCGAATACACCGCTCTTCCGTTCTCGTCGAGATATAAGCTTACAACGTCTCCCGACTGTACGTTTAGGTTTCTGTATTCGCCGTTTATATCAAGAGCCGCCTCGTATTCAACGCCTAAGATCGTAACGTAAGCTCCGCCTTCTCTTACGACCTCGACGGCGCCGCTGACGACCGACTTGGAGACTATAACGCTTACTATTTTACCGTCCTTGCTCAAAAATACGCTGACGACGTTTCCCGAACCTACCGTAGACGGATCGACTATATTGCCGTCCACGTCTCTAACCGTATACGAGACGGTATCGTCGGTCGAATCTACAAACAAACCGCTGTCCTGCTGTCCGTCGTATCTTTTATAATTTATCGAGTAACCGCCGTTACTTACGCTGTCTACTACATACGAATCTTTTTCAAATACGAACAGAACGTCTATTCTGTAGTCTCCGTTATTATCGACAAGCGCTACGCTTCCGTTTTTAACGTCGAGATCGTCCGCCGTAAACTCGGAAAGTCCCTGATAATTATATACGACCGCTAAGTCTGACGAAAAACTCTTTGAATCGGTATTCGCGTCGATATTCACCTCTATCCGATCAGTTCCTATATAGCTTATATCCTCTGCGGAATATTCGTATACGTGATTGTTTTCCATATAGTCGTACATAGCATAGACGTTTCTCTTAGTCTCGGTCGTATACCAAAATTCTACCGAGTGTCCCAGATATGGAGACGCGTCAAACTCCGTACAGTTATACTTCGTTCCGTCGACGATAACTATATCGTCCTCTTTAGTTCCGGCGCCGTCTATATATGTAACGCCGTCGGAAGTCAATATTCCGTATCCATAGGTTATACCTTTACGAACCATTAAGTCGTTAGCCAACGTATGGCTATCGTTCACATAATAGGCGCTTGCAGAAGACGAATACGTCCGCTCCATAACCGAAGCCGTCATTGTTTTGTATACCGAAAAAATGAAATCGGACATCGCAACGTTATCGCCTATCTGCGCTCCCGTCGGAAGCAGTCCCTTCTGACTCGCGACCGTCCAGTAGCCGAGCGGATAGCCGCCCCTTTCGTTCGCGACGGTTTCATAACCTATTAAACACACGAAAGTCTTAGCGAGCTCGGCGTATGTGACCGGATTATCCGGAAGATACGTTCCGTCTTCGTTGCCGTTTATCGCGCCCGATAAATACGCTTGATTTATTCCTATATAATATTGATGCTCGGGCGGAACGTCGCTGAATATCTGTCCCATATCGACGACCGCGTTGTCCACATAAAACATCTCGGAAACAACGGCCGCCATAAGACCTCTTGATACTTCCGCATCCATATCCAAGTCGCCGCTCAGCACGCCCATAGCGCTAAGTCTATTCCTATAAAGCTCAACATCCTCCGGCGCTGTAGCCGCCGCAGACGCAGGTACGGTTATAAACAGAGTCGCAACCAAACTTAAAACCATAGTTAAAGCTACAATCCTTTTCATAACTTTACTCCTCCTCCTGTTTTCCTGTTTCTATTTCTTTGGATATGACCGGCGCTTGAAATCGCCAAATTATTTTCCAAACGCCATACTTATCTGAATATTACTATAAATCAAAATCGCATTATTAGCAATTGTGAAAAACTTAATCTAACATAGAAAAACTTACATAATAACCTTAAAACGCAGGTTTCAGCCATTCTTTTTCAGTAATTTTTCACATAACAAAAGCGTTTTTCAATCGTTTCCGCCAAGCCGTTAACGCAAATTTCTTTCTAAATAAATCCTGTTATCCTATCAATTTTTTGACCGTTCACGCTCGTTCTATGTCTAAAATCGTGCAATCCATCCCGCCGAGATTTATATTTATATCTCCGTCTAAATCTCCTCTGTCGCCGGTCAGTATATCTCGATATTTATATTTTCCGCCGCCCAGACCAAGCCTTCCCAGACCGATATTAAAATCTTTGGCTTTCTTCTCAAAATTAAATACCGCAAGATATACCCCGCCGACCTTTTCGAGCATAAACTTCTCCGCGGCTCTGTCTCCCACGCCGCTATCCACCGGTATAAACGTCTTATGCAACGAGGCGATCCTCATCAGCTCGCGGTTTGAATACCACTTCTCCGCCCTTTCGACCGCGGTCTCGTCCGTCGTCTTGTCCGACCATATCAGCATAGTTCCCGATATTGCGGACGAGATAAACCTCATCTTTGCTTCAAGCTCGCTCTTGCTCAAACAAACATGATCGGGATCGGTAAATTCATATATCGTACCGTTTTCCCAGAACCCGTACGTCAACGCGTTTAATCCGTATTCGCTGTCTTTAAGCTCTCCGAATACGTCGCAGCATATCCTCCTCGCGTGTCCGTATCCTCCCGGAAACAGAGGCGCTATCGATAAGCTGATAAACATCCCGGCTTTAACGCATAATTTCGATACATAATCCATTATAAAGTTATACGCCTTTATACCAGTTTGGATATCTTTTCGCATATGTTCGCCCTCGACTGCGCCGTGTCCTAAAAAATCTATTTTTGCGTAGCCGAATCCAAGCTCCGCGGCTATCTCGATATCCTGCCTGATTTTCTCAAGCAATACCGGATGCGTTACGTCGAGGGGATATCCGCCCGCGATCTCATGGAGTATATTCCCATTTTTATCTCGCAACAGCAGGTCGTTCCATGTAATATTTTCATAACCTTCCACTTCGACGAGGTCGCCGAACTCGTTCATAACGGGTCTGTCCATGTTTTCCAGACCGCCCCAGCCCGCGAGCGGAGCGAAATATATTCCGGGAACGTGGCCGTTGCTCTTTACTCTATCCACTGCTTCTTTTAGCTTTTCTCTGCCGAGCTTATTCCAAAAAGCGTCGAAGTTTATGTATATCTTTTGACCCTGCGCCGCGCAGTCGTTCATGAATTTTGCGACCGTATCGCTTGCGTGAACATATTTATCGAAATCTATCTCCGTCATGTACGCCGTCCAACTGTTCCAGCCGAGGATAAGATTCGAATCCCATTTCAGTCTCGGTCTCCTGCGTTCGCATATCTCGCCGAATCGGATCAATCCCTTTCTCCAATCAGGACTGTGAATAATACTTATATACGGCGAGCAAACGCAATTTCCGCTAACGACTCCATGGCTTACCCCATAATCTCGGGTATTCTCGTCGGCGACTCCAGCTATTACTTCCAAACGTCCCGCGCAGTCTCCTGCGTTTGAATATGATTTTATCCCCACTTTCCACAGATCGTACTCAATCGCCCCGATTACGAGACCCTTTCGGCTTTCCTCATCGTATACCGCGGTTACGCCGTAACTCGTTTCGCTCTTGGAATACGGCAGAGATTTAAATCTATCCCACTTATCGTTGTCGAACGGAACGGCCAAAACTCGTATATCATTTTCCGATTTTTGATCCTGAGCGTTGAAACTATCGACCTTCAGCTCCTCGGAACATAACGGGCATATCCGGCCGACCTCTACGTTATCGCCGCAGACTGCAAGTCTTACTTCTATATCCTCGGCGCTCAGCAGAAATCTCCATACGCATTCTATCTCTCCGGCTTTAAGTATGATCTTCACTTCGTCCTTCGGTTCTCCAAAGACCTCTATCATATTCTCAGATATATCCGCTATTGTATATTCGTCGTTTGTATGTTTTTTCCCGGCGCTATCATACCAGTACATCCCGGCGCCTCTAATTTCATAAGCGCCGCTCACTCCCAAATCCAAGCTGTTCGTATCGGAATTAATTTTTAAATAACAATCATTATAATTAAATTTTTTATTCAACATACCGCAACTATCCCCCTATCGCCCGTTCTCATTATATTTTGTCAAAGAGATGCGAATACCAATCCGCATACTCTCCCCCGGCTTTAAAACCGGAATCGCGTTGTTTTTCTCAGCGCAGGACACGCTGTCATAGTAACCGTTAGACGGCTCGAGCGCGCAGTTATAATCGCCTCTAAAGCCGCCCGATGTGACCCAAAAGCCGAGATACGGCAGTTCGTCCGGATCGAATTCAACACCAAACTTTGTATTAGCGCTCGGATATATTATCCCGCACTCGCCGTTCTCGACCTTTCCGACGCAGTAATACTTCTCCGTATCCATGGCCGACGCGGGAAGGACCTTGTTTAGATCAAACCCCTCTTCGCTCCTGGGATATATGTGTATATTTCCCGCCTCTCCCAAAAACGCGCTGTCCTGAACGTTCACTACCTTATCGGTCCCTTTCGGGAACTCCACTATCATATCGTCCATACAGTTTACCAAGCAGTGCATCGTCCAAAAACACGGAACGCTGATCTCATCTTTATTGGTTATCATATATTTTATGCCGATATCGTTACCGTTTACGTTAATAGTCTTCTCATATTTATAGTTAAATACTTTTCCAACGCAAACAAGGCGCAGTTCGTCGCCGCAGATCTTATAATCGAATTTCTTAGTCCATATTTCGCCGTGGTCGGGATAATGTATTTTTCGCCCCTCTACCACCTTGCGCTCCGGATCGATATTAGGAAATGCGTCGTCGAATCCCGACGCGTCGTATGCTGCGAAATCGTCGCCCAGTTCGGGGATCCTATACTCCTCATCTTTATTCTGGAACAGCAACTCAAAGTTCGTCTCTTTGCTATATATCGAAGCGAATTTCCCTCCGAGCTCCGGCAATATCGTAACTTTAATTTTGTCGTTCTCAATATCTATACTTTCTATTTTTTTTAATACTCCTTTGCTAATATTCATAGTACTACCCCTCATATAAACAATCTTTTATCAACCTTCAATAATACGACAAACGCCGCTGCGATCTTACGCCGCAGCGGCTGTATTTACTTTTATTTCAAAAGCTCCAAATGCGTCATGGCTCCCTGATGATACGGATCCAGTTTGAGCGCCTCTTTCAAATAGTGTTCGGCTTTCTCAGTATCTCCAAGACCGATATAACCGATCCCCATCATGAAATTGCAGTGTATCTTGTTCTTCACGTTTAGATCTACGTCGAACACCAAGAAATCCGGGAGCGAGACCGCAAAGTAGTCTATAGACTGTTCGTCGAATATATGCGCCTCGCCGTAGTCAACCAACTTGTGGAATCTGGATAACGCTTCGTCCTCTCTGCCGAGCTCGCGCAGCGCCGTTCCTTGATAGAATATCATATACGGCGGTTGATCGTTATAGTACATAGCTCCGGTAGGCTCGCTGAGTCCTACGCTCGCCGCCTCAAACGCCTCTTTGGATTTTTCTTCGTCGCCCAGGTTACGGTAAGCTATTCCAAGGTAATAGTTTATATTATTCTCCTGCGCTCCGGCCAGCTTACCTTCGCCCACGTTAAGCGGATACGTCTTAGCCGCGGTCAGATATTCTATCGCGGTCTTAGGATCGCTGTCTATCATACTCTTCGCTATCTCCAGGTTAGCGTGTACGTACTGAGTCGGGATCTTGCCCTCTCCGCCTTCCCACGGATGGAAGTCTCTGCCGAGGATAAGCTCCAAAGCTTTCTTATGCTCGCCGAGCAGGTTATATATCGTTATATATTCTAAGAACAGGTCGTCTCTGTCGTTTACCAATTCGAAATTCTGATTCATCTTCTCAAGACGTTCCTCGGGACTTCTGTTTAGCTTCTTATATAGCTGGTCGAGCTCGTAGAACACTCTCGAATCGCTCTTGTTAAGCTCAAACGCCTCTTCAAGCAATTTAAGGCCTCTCTCGCAGTCGTTTCTTTTATTGACGTACGCCAGCGCGAGATTCCTCTTTACCGTCGGGAATTTTCCGTCGAGTTCTATCGACTTCTCCCATACGGCTATCGCGTCATCGTAACGTTTCTTATCATATAGGAGATCGCCTATATAATAGAGAGCCTTAGCGTCGGCCGGGTTGTTCTTTATGGCGAACTTCAGTATACTGTAATCGTGTATCGTATTCGGGAAACAATAATCCGAATTCGCGGCCGCGGCCTTAGCCAGCGTATCCATATAATTCTCCGAAAGTCTGTATTCGCAAAACGCGAGGTAGTAATACATCATCGGATACTGCGTAAATTCGAGGCCTTTTCTGAGTATCTTCGCCGCCTCGGCGTAATTGCCGTAGCTCATATAATCGATAGCCGCGGCTATGTAGTTTTTCTGATCTCCTCTGAGCAGACGCACAAACTCGTCGAACGCCGCATTCGCTTTCTCCGTATCGCCGATAGCTTCGTAGATCATGCCGAGCTCGTTTCTGGAAACCGGCTCCATTCTGTCGAACGCCGCAGTTTCCAAGGTAAATCTTTCAGCTTCATCGAGTCTGCCCAAATCTCTTAAGATATTGGATTTCAGATTTCTCGCCTTATAGTTTCTATACTGCGCGTAAAGAGAATGTTCCACATGCTCGAGCGCCTCGTCCATATCGTTTCTGCGATAATCTATTCTCGCGACGTCGAAGTATCCCGCCGCCTGCCAGGCCGACGACCAGGTCGATTTAAAGAACGCGTCGTACGCCTCGTCCGTCTTACCCTGAAAGAAGAGCGCCTTGCCGAGATTATAATACGGCTCGCCGTCGTAGGGGTTCGGGCTGTGTCTCGTCGCGGTCTTTATCGCCTTTCTGAAATGTTCCTCAGCCTTCTTGAACTCGCCGCGTCTGAATATCAGGTTGCCGTATGCGTTATTAAGACGAATATCCTCAGGATCGCGCTTTAGTCCCTCGAGATAATACAGATCGGGTTCGTACGTGGCGTGTCTGTACTGTTCTAAGTGCATCCCGGCTAAGTACAAAGCCTCAGTATTTTTAAGCGTCTCGGGCGCGCCTATCGCTTTCGCGGGATCCGGTATATCCTCTATATGCGGAGCCGCCGGCGTGTAGTCGAGCAAAAGACGTCCGTCGTCTCTGTAAGCGCTGAGCGTAAGTTCGTAGTCCCTGCAATCTATTTCAGATTCCGCTTTATAAATATTTACGGGAGATATATCCGCGCTTTCTTCTAAGTATACCTTATCGCCGTTTGCGAGTTTGATCTTTACGCCGCTCATCTCATGAGTCGAATATACGGTCACAAACGCCGTATTATTTTCAACTTCCAAACCCATAACTATATCCGTGCTTGCGTTCTTGACCTGCCCAACTTCTTTATACGGCATGAAGTATTGCGTAAACGTCTTCTCCTCGTACGGCTGAAGCCAGGTGAAGTCCGGCTGGTTATCGGTATAAACGCCTGTCATCAACTCGATGTATGGGCCGTCCTCGTCGGTAAGGTTTCTGTCCCACGCTTTTCCGAAATCGCCGCAGCCCCAAGTCCACTGCTTTTTACCGGGCGATATGTGATGATCAGCTATATGCAGGATCCCCGCTTTCTTTCTGTAATCGTAGCCTCCTACGAAGTTATAGTCGGAATGATAAGCCATGTACGAGGTGGGAACAGGAATGTTTTTGTATCTCGAAATATCCACGCCTCTCGAATAGTCCTGCTTATAGTATACTCCCGTCGCGATCGGGAATTTGGATACGTCTCTCTTGCCGTGGTCGAATACGGCGTTAACGTCCGGCGGGAAAATCGACTGCGTCTCGTCGTGTACCTCGACCGCCGGATTCGCCCACCAGAGGAACGTCTGCGGCTCGCCGGTTCTGTTATAAAGCTGCGCGCTTATCTTAAGATACGACCTATCGGGGTACAGAGTAAAGCCGGTCGTCACTTTTGTGCCGTACATGCTGTCTATCTCTCCGACCCAAACGGTCTTGCTCCCGTCCTCGTTTTCCTTTAAACTGTATTCGACGTCTCCGAACGTATTAGGTCTGTGATGCTGCGGCCAGTTGAACTCGATACCGCCTGATATCCACGGTCCGGCAAGTCCGACGAGCGCGGGCTTGATAACATGATTATAGTACACGAAATCATAATTATTAGTTTTATCGAGCGCTCTGTATATCCTGCCGCCTATCTCGGGCATGATCTGGATCTGAATATAGTCGTTTTCCAGAAATACAATGTTGTATTCTTTATCCACCTTCTCGTTGTAGATCTTGTCGATCACCGGATTAGGATAAACGCGTCCGGAGCTTCCCTGATAGACTCTCTTCTCCAAAAACATCGGATTAACGTTTTTCTTTCCGACTTCATACGTGGGTATCGATACTTTTTCTTCCCACATTTTTACTGCGTTATTTTTCATTTCATCAGCTCCCAATTTATAATAATCTGCGCGGCTTTAAACCGTCTCTTTCTTTTACCTGTATGATACCGCTTAAAACCTATTTTTACAATTTACAATACTATATCTTTAATGGACAAAATTATTGACTGTTTTTATTTAAGGCGCTATAATTACAGTATGGATAATTTAAGTAAAGCGGACGGATTTAAATCCCAAAGAATCATTATTTTACCGGAGGATATCCTAAACGGGCTGAAAGAAAATCCGCTTGCGTCGAGCGCGTATATTTCGGATATAGGATATTTTCCAAATGCACAATATCATTATAGAGAAAGGCTAAACGGATGCGACGCGTACATCCTTATCTACTGCGGCGGCGGCGAGGGGTGGTATTCGATAAACGGAGGCGAAAAACATCGAGTAAAGAAAGGCGAATTGATAATAATGCCTCCCAACGTCCCGCACGTATACAGTTCGTCGAAAGAAAAGCCGTGGAGCATTTACTGGCTTCATATGAACGGCCGAGATATACAAAATTGTTTTAAGGACATAGACGTAAATTCCCCGGTCTCGCTCACGATAGATATGCAGGCTAAATTTATCGAACTATTCGAAGACGTATACTCTGTCTTCGAGAAGGGTTACGGTGGGAATAGCATGGTTTACGCTTCAAAGGTCGCCGAACATCTGGCCGGAACGGTATATTTTTCAGCCAACACGGACGACTCGGTCAGAGCCACCAAGGCCGAGAGAGCGATCGGCTCCGCGATAAGTTTTATGAACAAGAATATAACTAAATCCATAACGATCGAAGATATATGCGAAGCGACTAATTTTTCCGCTCCGCATATAATAAGCCTGTTTAAGAAAGCTACCGGTTACTCGCCGATCAACTATTTTTTAAGGCTTAAAATACAGAACTGCTGTAAATACTTAGACCTTACCGACTACAGTATTAAAGAGATCGCATATAAATTCGGCTTTAACGACCCGTATTACTTTTCAAGACTGTTTAAAAAAATAATGGGAACGCCGCCGCTCGACTACAGAAAAAGAGAAAAGGGCTGATTTGTTGTCAAATTCCACCCGCCGCGGCGGTCGGCTTCGCGGGTTCTCCCAATAATACGGCCGCGCATAGAGCGGCGCGACAGCAAATACCGCAAACAACGACGAACTTAAAACGGGACCGCTTATCCGGCGGCCCCGTTTCTTTAATTTAGGAAGAAATCTATTTTTTAAAATTTTTAACTATTTAGTCGTATACTCAGTAGCAAAGGTATATGAAGGCAAACCTGTGCTATCCGTGAGGTTCGGCGACTCCGGATACGCGCCAAAAGCGTATCTTGCTTTGACCGGAGCGCCGACCTCGTCGGCGCTGAGTATAACTTTATTCCCCTGTATTTCAGCCGAAGCCGTGTAATATACGCCGTCTTCCCCTGCTATCTCAAATCCGTTTAATATGTTAGGATCCAAGACCATCGTATTTACCAATATCTGCGTCTGATAGTCGGCGTACTGCTCGAGAGGCATTATCTGCAGATCGCCCGTGCAGTCGAACGTGAGTTCTATCGTATTTCCGTTTGCCGCCATGGACTGATACAGCGGACCTCTCGCGTAATCCACGCCGCCGTATACGTCGGACTTCGCGTACTGAGCGAATCTCTCCGCGATTATCGCCTTTCCGTAAGGATGTATATCGTTACGCGCGTTACCGGAACCCTGATTATAGCTTCCTACCTCGTCGAGGGTTGAGACTATTCCTACGTTCGTCCGGTTAGCAACTTTATCTAAAGTCCAAACCTGAGCCGCTCTTATATTTTCAAAGTTCTGGTTGCCGTATCTTGCAAGCTGAGCGTACCAGAACGGAAGATCCTCGTCGCCGAACAGTTCTCTGTAACCGTCGATCAATCCGGCCATCCTGTCGCTGTACTCGCCGGCGGGCATATATTCGTTAGCTTCGCCCTGATAGAAGAGAACGCCGGATACCGCGAAGTTTCTGCAAGGATATATCCTGTTGTTAAACAGATTTCCACCAACTTCCCATCTGTCTATAGCCGTACCGCCGACGGCCGTGGATATGAGTCCTATCGGACGACCCGTCTCTTCATTTAGCTGCTGCGCGAAATAGTAGCCTATCTGCGAAGCGTTCCTAGCTACCGAGAACGACATTTCTTTCCATACCGTACCGTCTACGTCCGGAACGTTCTCGGACGGCTCCTCGGATCCGTTAGTACCTTTTGATAAAAGATCTATCGTCCTGATATTAGGATTCTCGGCTCTGTCAGGATTATTGTTTAAGTCCTCGTTCGTATCGGCAAGACCGCTCATCCAATATTCCATATTAGACTGTCCCCCAAGGATATATACGTCGCCCATAATGATGTTTCCATACGTCTTAACTTCCTCGCCGCATGTAACGGTCATCGTATAATTTCCGCCGGCTTTCTGAGCGGCAAGCTCGACCTGCCACGTTCCGTCGTCTTCTGCGGCAGCGGTGGAGCTTACGCTCGCGCCGCTTTCCTGATCTTTAAGTTCTACCGTTATCTCGTCTCCGGCGATCGCGCTTCCCCAAACGTTTATGGGTTCGTCAGCCTGGAACATCATATTCTCAGAGAATACGTTCGGCAGATTAAACGCGCTCTCAACCGTCTTCTCGGTTACAAATTCCTTACCTATCGGCTGCATATTATCCGTCCACACGAAAGCTTTGAGCTTGTAGTCGCCGCCTTTTCTCGGAACGTCTAACTTGACCGCCGTCTCAAATATGCCTCTGTCGTCAAATGTAACGTCCGTAATATTCTCCGAATCTATCAAAACGTCATTGTCGTCGTACAGACCTACGAATATCTGACCGTCTTCAGCTCCGTTCGCGTTATAGACGTTTACATATACTTCATTCTCCTGACCGAACAACAATTCTCCCGTCTTTGTATCGAGCGAATTGATCGTCCATCTGTCGGCTTCGCCCGCGCTGTACGTACCTAACTTTAAGTTATCGATATATACGCTTGCGTTAGATCCCGACCACTTATGTCCGATAGCTATATCCGTAACGCTTCCGATCGTTATCGGGTCGGTTTCGTTAAGATCTATAGCCTCGGCCGCCGGTCTGAACCAAATATCGCCGTCGTCGGACAGTATAAACGCGTCGTTAACTTTGACCGCGTATTGATTTGCCGTCGTATCTACGTAGAACTTGAAGTTAAACCACTTGCTATATGTGTTCTCCATACCTCTCGCTATAGAATAAGCCTTAGCATAATCGCCGTAATCGCCCATTCCTACAAGTTCAAGACTGTTGCCGTTAAGTCTCACAGCCGCGAATCTCTGCGAACCGCTCTTAAGAGCTACGTACATCTTATTGTTAATGTCGTAATACGATGGAGCGTCGAACATTACGTCGAACTCAACGTATCCCTGACCGCTGAGCGGCTCGTACGAATTAGACTCGTTGTCTAACTTTACGCCAAGCTCTGAAGTATTCCACCAATCGGTAGAATTAAACTTTAAGCTGTCGGTATATTTGCCTTTATCTTCGATGCTTATCGCATATGCGTTTCCGCTGCTATACCAGCCTTCGCCTCCGCTGCTTATAATACCGGCAAGTCCTTCTCTTGAGAAGTCTTCGGTAGTCGTTACGTTTCCTATAAGGTAATCAGCCGGTTTAACGTCTACGTCGAATATCTTGATAAATTCTACGCCCTGATTCTCGGCTGATTTCGGCGCTATCTTAACCGCTATTTGCTTACCTGCCGCCATACCTGTTACGTCAAACGTTATACCGGTCTCTTCGCTAGCGGTTCCGCTCGCTACAGGATTCTCAAGCGGCGAGCCGTTGTCAATGATATACGCTTCCCAAGTCGTACCTTCTTCGGCTTCGCCCAGCAGCGATCCGTAGTTATACGATATAACCGCCGGCTGTCCGTTTGTTATAACGTTCGACTCAAGATCGATATCGTATACGTAAGGAGCTATACCGCTTTCGGTATTCGCCGACGTCTGCCACATCGTGTTGCCGCCGAACGAAAGTTCGTTGCCTGTTTCAGCGTTAACGAACGAATAATATGTAACTCCGTTCCGTCTCGCGCTTTCAATATTCCATTTTTCAGCGCCCGCGCCCGGCTCCGCCAAAGCCGCGGTTCCGTCTTGATCTACGATCACGCCGCCGTTCCTTACGCTTGAGATCGAATACGTGCCGTCCGAGTTAACGCTTACGTTCCACATCTGCTGCACGTCTGTAAGAGCGTCCCACATAACAAGCCTTGTTCCGGCCGCCGCCGGAGCAGTCGATTCGATCGTCATATACTTTGTAGTATTATTAAGACGGAACTTTGTAAGTCCGTTACCGTCGTCCTCCACATACCAAATAAAATGTTCGGATATCTGGTAGTCGTCCGCCTGATACAGACCAAGCGACCAGCCGTTTCCAACCGGAGGTCCTCCGTTAGCCTGCATGTACAGACCTTTGGTCTTGCTCATGAGCATATAAGCCGACGCGTCTCCGCTGTACGGCGCAAGCTCGAAGAGCTGATTCTCGTTATATACGTCTACCGGAGCCATAACGGCCTGATCGCCGTCGTTGATCGTTACGGCCATTCCGCTGTAAGCGCTGATAAGTCTGAAGTATCTATCGTCGTCGTAATCTACTATCCACTTCTGCGTAGCGCCGCCCGTAAGCTGCGACGTCTCATAGAGTCCGCTCTCGTTTGCGTCAAGAGTAGCTCCCGTATTCATATTCGTAAACTTATACGTGCCCGGGTTGAACGCAGTTCCGCCCTCGTTGAGGACTATGAAGCCGTCTAATTGCACCCAGCTCCAACCGGCGCCGCCTGTTCCCGTATTTGTAATCTTTAACGTATGAGTTCCGTTAGGCAATGCCGGCGATTGCCATATGTTTGAATTTCCGGCGCCATAGCCCAAACTTGAATCGCCTGTGCTTACAGTACCCATATCTACGCCGTCGAGTTCAAGCCCTATATCGCCGTTAACGTTATTAAGCTCTGACAGTATCTCTATACCCGTGCCGTTAAATTCTACGGTCATACTGTCTCCAGCCGTTACGCTTAATCTAACGTCTCCCATATAATCGTTATAAGCGTAACCGTTTCCGTCTACCTCTCTGCCCGGATATCTCTGCCAACCGCCTTCATACGTAATTATCGGATTATCGTCGTTTACATATGTAAAATATTGACCTTTTACGGCAAACGCGTCGAACTCTAAATAGGTATCGTTATCTCTCTTTTCGATTTTTATAGTATGCTGTCCGTATGGAAGCTCTTCGCTCGAAAATACCACGCTCTGTCCTGTATATGAATCCTCTATAGAATCGTATACGCCTTTCGAGTCTCCGTCAATATACACTTCAAACGTGCCTTTACCTATGTCCGTTTCGGCAAGCATATCTATGCCTGTTCCGGTAAACGTGTACTCAATCGTAGAACCGGCTGTAAGAGCGAAATGAATATCGTCGTTATAATCATTCTTATCGGCTCCTCTCGCACCGTTTGGACTAAATCCATTATACTGGATCCTCGAGTCGTTATCGTTTATGATCCTACCGGTCGTCAAAGGACTTCCGTTCTTTTTAAGTAGTACGTATTCGGCTCCCGCCTCTGTGTCGAAGGTTATGAGAGTCGAGGTCTCCGTAACCGTTACGGGCGTGAGCTCCTCGCCGTCCAGCTTAAATACGCCTACGTCCTGCCAGTTTGCAGCCGCGTTCTTATAAATGTTAACCGTGTTGCCCGCTTTAGAGAGGATCTTAGCCGATTTCAATGTATAATCGTCCCAGCTGAAGTCCACTTCAAACGCGCCCGGTCCTGTCATACCCTCTATATCTCCTTCAGCCCACTGTCTCGGAAGAGCCGGTAAGAATTCGATCCTGTCCGAATGGGTCTGAAGCAGCATATCCGCAGTCGCCTCGCCGACGCCAAACGTACCGTCTATGATATATACGTCCGTCGGAGCCAAGGCTATACCCTCGGGAGATATGCTCAAAAGGTTAGGCCATGTGAACGTGTCGCCTTGTAATTTGAGGTATTCGTAAGCCTTTTCGCCGTCCTTCAATCTTGCATACATACCCTGAGCGTTTACCGCCGTCCATTCCGTATGCTCAAAATCGCTGCGGTCAAAACGTCTCTGCATCGATACCAGCGCCGCATGCGCGAGTTCCGGCGTCTTATCCGGCGTAATGTCGTCGTACGGGAACAAACCGAGCAAATGCGACGTATGTCTGTGGTTTGTATTTCCGTCGTCGGTCGGATTAAACGGCCACTCAGCTAAGTTGCCTGTAGACTGAACCTTATAAGGATAGATCCCGGCCTTTTTCTCAGCTACCGCGTTATAGTATGCGTCGTGCTCCATATCGAGTATATCGTAGCATCTGAGGACCTGCTCGAATATATCATTAATTATGGTGATCTCCATTGTAGACATCATCTCGATATTACCATGCTCAGGCGAGCTGCTGGGCGCGGTTACCCAGTAAGTATTGCCGTCGTCGTCTGTATACTGGATCATATAATTCAGGTAGAAGTCAGCCGTATCCTTAAGTATCTGGAATCCAGTATCGCGCAGGAAATCAATATCCCATGTCGCGTCAAAGTAATTCATAACTTCCTGAACAAGCCAAGCTCCGCAGGTTGTATTACCATGCCATGCGCCGACTTCGCCTGTGTTTCCGGTATAACCGAAACCGTTAGTCGCTATAGAGGTCACCCAACCTGTTCCTATACCTATCTCTTCATTACCCGTCGTAGCATACTGCTTGGAAGCCGTTATCTTACCGTGAGGTATCAGGATATTCTTTAAGAAATTAAAGATAGGTATCTCGCTTTCAGCGAGGTTAGCCGAAGTGGACATCCACTGGTTCATCTCTATATTGATATCTAGGTGATAGTCGTTAGTCCACGCCATATTTGCCGCCACGTTGTCGTTCCACATTCCCTGCAGATTCATCGGCATCGGCGAGTTTTCTCTCGAACCCGCTATCATCAGATAACGCGCGTACTGATACCAAAGCGACATAAAGCTTCCGTCTATCTCCGCGCCGTTTCTGATTTTTTCAAATCTAACGTCGGTCGGATCCTGAGAAAGCAGTTCGTCGTCCGGACCTATCTCGACCTTCATTCTGTCAAAGAAAGGCTGTACGTCGTTTATATGCTCGCTCTTGAGCTCGTCGTACGATCTTGCGGCCGCCGCGTCAAGCTGCGACTTGCAATTTTCTTTGGTGTTTTGTACAAAGTTCTCTCCCGCGGTAAAGTCCGTGCCGATAGAGAGTATCAATACGACTTCGTCCGCGCCGTCTACGTGCAGACCGTTTTCGTCGTATGCAACCGAGCCGCCCGTATTTATAGCTTTCAAATATCCGAACGTCTTAACCCCGTTCGTTACGTTAGAATTATTATGTACCGCGCCGTCCCATTCAAGATAATCGGCGCCCGCGATAACCGTACCGGTTCCGCCGTTGATCTCCTCGGTCTCGAAGTTTACGTCAAACGTAATCGAACCCGCGTCGTCGGCCGAATATTTCATTACGAGGACCTGAGCGGGATTGCTCAGAAAAGCTTCTCTCGAATAGCTCGTTCCGTCCATATCATAGTTTACCGTAGATACGGCGGTCCTCAGATCGAGCGCTCTCTTATAGTTCTGTATCTCGTCGCCCGATACTTCGTGGTTAAAGCTCAGTTTTCCAAACGGTCTGTTCGTTCCGAACATACTGTTCGATTCGCCGCCCCACATGCTTAAGTACGACTGAAGCAAATTATAATCCGGGCTGTCTTTCATAAGCTCGTCCTGGATCATCTGTATAAGCGCCTGGCCGTCGGAGCCCGTGTTGTCCGCGTCGAGGCCCTCCGCCTCCGCTCCGGACCAAGCCGTTACTTCGCTGAGCGAGACGGTATCCGTCGATACGTCGCCCCAGATCATAGCTCCGATCCTGCCGTTACCTAAAGGAAGGGATTCGGACCATGACTGAGCCGGCATTCTATACCACATCGTCATCGGTTCCGTCGGCGCTTCCGCCGCGCCCGTGAAACTCATCATATTCCATGTGGAAATAGAAAGCGTATCCAAGATTATTCCTCCGTACCAGTTAGAACCTATGTTATTGATCTTTATACTACCAAGCGACAGAGAAGAACTCTGATTCGCAGGACCGACGTCTCCGCTCGTGCTCGCCGGTATCCATTCGCCGTGCGAACCTATACTTAAAACGTCGCCGTTATGATTTACTTGATAAGTATTCGTCTCAGGATCTAAATAAATCGTCAAAGTCTTTATAAGCTTAAAGATATTATCGCGGCCTTTCGCGAGTTCATACCTTATATTCTGATCCTTAGAATCGTTCAAAGCTATGAGGTTTAAAGTGATATCGTCCGCTCCATTATCTCTTGTATAAACCTCTAAAGCCATGAAAGTGTTTCCCGACTTATCCTGAAACTCCAGCCTGTTCTGGCTGCCGTTCCAAAATCCGCCGAAGTCGGCGTCCATACCATACTGTAACGATACGGCCGTTCTGCCGGAAGTCGCCTCGTCGAACGTAGCCGCGTCTATTTCTTTCGAGGCCGCGTTCTCGGCCAAGTCGAGCGTTAAGCTGGTGTTTGCTCCCCAGTCAACGCTTGAAAAACGTATCGCGTTACTTCCTGTGCTAAATCCGGTTCCCGTGTCTATCGCCCACTTTTCTCCTTCGATCGTCCAACCGTCTTGCTGTCCGCTTACAATTGTTTTTATGTCCGGGTCTTCAAAATTCTCAGAATAAATAGCGGGGTTCGTGGATAATATGTATTCGTCCCCGTCTTCCTGAGCCGAAGCCTTGTCCATACCGTATACCGCGGGCATAACCGAGCCCAAGACCGATATGGCGGTTAAACATGAAAACAATTTAACCAACAACCTTTTACTCATTTACTAAACCCTCCAATCATGTTTTGGTTTAATTTTTACAGATTTACTATACCACCGCTCTGCTAAATTGCAAAGATTGAAAAAAATAATCTTTTATAGAAAAATTTAATTTTTCAGTTGTTAATAAGGTATTTTTGCCTTTATATTATATTTTGATTAATTTTATATTTGTTTTTTAACTATTTTTATATATAATTCTTATTTGATTTTTAACTTTTACATATTTATAGCTATTTATATAAATATTTTTACAAAAAATAATAAATTTTACATCTAAAACTAATAATTTTAAAAGACAAAAAGCTCTAAATCTTAAATAAATTTAGCGTATAAAGCTTTCGTTTAACCCCAAAAATTACATATGTGAAGCTATATACGTTTACAGATTTTGATTTTTGAATATTGAATATATACGCATAAAAAAGCAAAATAGAGTATACAAATCTCTATTTTGCCAAAAGATAAATTATAAACTTTGATTAAAGTTTCTCTATAAACAGATCCCGTACTTCTTTTTGACTCTTACTATCTTCTTAAGCATGGGCTTGGCCAGTATCAAAAGAAAAACGAAAGTCGATACCGCGTGCACCGCGTCCATCGGAAAACCCGAGATGTAATACGCGGCCAGACTGCCGAGATTGAAGCTCTGTCGGCTCATTATCACGGACGCGGGATTCATTATCCCACCGTATACAAAGAGCGTAAGCGCCCCTCCAAGCAGGGCCAGCGGCCAACTCGGCTTACTTAAGTCGAGCCGCTTCGAAAACAGACCGGCTATAAGGCCTATGAGTCCGCAGGCCAACATCTGCCACGGGGTCCACGGCCCCTGTCCGATAAACATATTCGACGCGAACGCGGAGACCACGCCTATCAAAAAACCGCGCTGGCAGCCGAGCGCGACCCCAGATATAATAATTACGGCCAGCATCGGCTTGACCTGCGGCGTCATGTAAAACGCTACCCGTCCAAACACCGCGAACGTGCACATTACCGCCATCACGACCAACTCCCGCGCCCTTGGCTTGCGTCCCTCGAACAGGATCGCAAACGGGATTATGGCGAGAGCTATTATTATAATACTTATTATATAGTAGTTTCTGTCCTCCATAAACGCTGCGCCTATGAATATAAAGACCGGTATAAGCAGAAATGACAGCGCTGCCGCGGCCATAGAAAGCCGCCCCGCGCGAACGCTTACCTCGCCGCTCTCTCCGACTAAGGTCATCCCCTTAAGCAGTTCCTCTCCGGAGTCCGGCTCGATCTTATTTAAGGCCGGCTCGGAGCCGCCCTTCTTCTTATCCCGCGCGCCGCCTTTGGAGCTATTTGCGTCGCCATTAACGTTTTTTTCACCGACGCCTGAGCTGTTTGCGCGACCGTCCAAATTTTTAGCCCCGCTTTTAACGTTTTTCAAACCGTCCGAACTTTTATCCTTTTTAACAGGCCTAAAATATCTGCCGCCGAGCGCGTATATAGCCTCGTCCGTCGTTACCGCCTCGGGGATTATATTACGGCAAACCCTGTTCGCCGCGGTCGTGTAGAAACTGTTATCCGAAAAGAACTTTCTCGGCTCGTCCATCGATATTATCTCTCCGTCGAACAAAAACGCACAGTTATCCGAATATTCGGCGCAGAACTCTATGTCGTGCGCGACCATAATAATTGAAATCCCGCTGCGGCGCAGGTTGTTGAGTATCCCCGCAAGCTTTCTTTTAAAGTGCATATCCAGACCCTTGGTAGGTTCGTCGAGCAGGAGTATCGCCGGCTTTCTGAGCAGAACCTTGGCGAGCGCCGCCCTCTGCTGTTCTCCTCCCGAAAGGTCGTATGGATGCATATTCAAAAGCTCGGAAAGATCGCAGAGGTTTATAACATTTCTCAGGAAATCCTCGTCGGAGCCTCTTAAGCCGCAGCGCAGATCGTCCAGGACCGTCTCCTTTTCGAACACCGTCTGAGGATCCTGGGGGAGCATGCAGACCCTGTTACCGAAGGTCTCCACCCTGCCGCGGTAGTTAGTATTCGCGCCGCTTAGAATCGATAAAAACGTGGACTTGCCGACGCCGGTAGCTCCTACGACGGACAGCCATTCGCCCTTGTGCAAGGTAAGCGACACGTTCTTTAATATATCGTTTTCGCGCTTCCCGTATCTGAACCATATTCCCTTGGCGTTTAGGACTACCGTATCCGTGTCGTACAGAACGGGTCTGTCCGGAAGCTCTCTTATCTCCCCGTCTCGGGTAAATTCACCGATCCAATCTCTGCCCTCGCGCACGGTCAGCGGGCAGTTCTCGCCGTCTTCAACGCTCGCGTAGATTCGGGCGGGTGACGGCATCGCCAGAAACATATCGGAACCGCTGTTTTTCAGCCGCGTTACCGTCCTCGCCGGCGCGTCGTCCGATATAATCCGTCCGTCCTCCATAACTATTACCCTGTCCGAAACCGGGATAACGTCCTCCAAATTATGCGCCGAGAGCAGAACCGTGGTTCCCAGTTCGCAGTTTATCCTGCAAAGCATTTGAAGAAAGTCGCTCGCGGCGATCGGGTCGAGTTGGGCGGTAGGCTCGTCCAGTATCAATATCTTAGGCTGCATTACCATGACCGAGGCGAGGTTAAGCAGTTGACGCTGACCTCCCGAGAGAGTGTTGGTTTCCCGGTAGAACCATGACTGAAGTCCGAAAAAGCTCGCCATCTCGGACACCCTGCGTCTTATCTCGTCAGACCCAAAGCCTAGGCTCTCCAGCCCAAACGCCAGCTCGTGCCAGACCTTATCCGTAACTATCTGACTGTCCGGTCTCTGCATGACGTAACCGATCTCCGCGGTCTGGGTCAAAAGATCCAACTCGCTAAGCGGCTTCCCGCAGTATAGTATTTCGCCGCTTCTGTAGCCGCTCGGCGTGAGAGCCGACTTGAGCTGACGCAGCAGCGTAGTCTTTCCACAGCCGGATTTGCCGCAAAGCGTCGCGAACTCGCCCTCCGAGAGCGAAAACGATATATCCTTAAGCGCAAACATATCGTCCTTAGTCTTTAGATTCAGCTTATAATTCGGATAAGCAAAGTTTAATTTTTCGACTCTGAATATTTCCATCTAAGATCCCCCGTTAAATTTATCGCAAGCGGCGTCAGACATAAGACCGCGTACAATATCCCGCCCAAGGCGGTAAATATCGACTCGGAATACTCGAACCGCGGATAAAACTCGACGCTTACCGCTCCGAATACGCCCAAGGTTATCAAAAGCGCCGACGCGCACATCGTGGCGACCACCGAGAGCGTGTCTCTGAAATACATCCTAAACGTGGTGAACGCCGTTCTGCCTCTAAGGCCGTAGCCTCTCGCCCGCATCGAATCCGCTACGCCCACCGCGTTCTCAAGCGACCAGGTAAGCATGATCGACAACGTATTAAACGCCCGTCTCGCCTTGCCGCGTTTTCCCGAATCAGTCTTAGAATACAGCCCCTTCTGCGCCTCCGAGACCTGCGTATACCGACGCTTAAACAGCGGCGCGAACCTGAGTATCATCGACAGAATAAGCGACAGCGACGGGATTATCCTGCCGAACAGGTAAATGAACTTATCGGTCGTAAAAACTCTGTTCAGACACGCGAACCAGAGCAACACCGACGCGAACATCGCGGCCGCGGATATTCCGTATATCAACGATTCCAGCGTCGCCGGATTGCCGCCGTACATATAAAATAAGATAGTTCCGCCTTTGTGATTGAATAAAAAGTTCACCAAAACCGCAAGCGCCGCCATTGGCGCTACAAACTTAAACAAATACCCAAATGCTTTTTTCCCGTTTAAGTATATCAAATAAGACAGCGCCGCCAGGTTCGATATTATCAAAAACAGCGGATGCATATATACCATCGAAAACGCGATCGCCGCGGCGAAATACGCAAAGTTCGCTATGGGATGATACCTTGAAAATTCGTCTTTCATATCTCTTATCTGCTGAGCTCCTAATTCTTAATTTATAATTATTACGTTGCCAACGCTAAAATTCTGGCATATAATACAAAAATAGGACAACCGCTTTGCGGCTAGCCAAGAGGAAATATATCAATAAGTATAGTCGCTCTCGGCCAAAGGGCGGCTATATTGCTTTATGTGAAACTATTATTAAAATAATTATAATAGCGCTGATTACTTTTAATAATATAGACCCACGCAAGCATCCGTTGCAAACGCAACAACGGGAGATAGGTAACCGTCCTTCAATTATCTCTAATCTGCTAACGATAATTATATATCATTCGACGTGCTTAGTCAATTTTACAATTCCTTTACAACGTATTCCATTTCAGCAAACGTAACCGTTTCGACATTAAAACAGCTCGTTTCGCCCCTATTCGCTAATCGCTACGTTAGGTCCTCGCCCAGATCGCAAGTATAGCGCCACTGTATCCGGTCTCCGCTCTTTATCTCGACCGCGCTCGAACCGTAGTTTAAAAACTCGCCGTTTACCGAATACATCCAGCCCGAACGCTCGCCGCAGTCAAACTCGTACAGATTGTTTATCCCCTCGACATACTTGGAATTGTAAACCGGAGACTGCGAAAACTCCATCGGGATACCGTTCTCCCGCATCAGCCTTTGGAGGATATCGAACGCCGTCTCCCCCGGAGTAAAACTCAGATTTTCAATACTCAATATCACCCCGTCCGCAGGCTGAGCGTTTAATATCGATTCCCTGATCTTATCTTTATTATCGAATATCGTCGAACAATCCACCAGAATTGAACATGTGTTTTCACTATACGTATCAGCCGCTCTCTCCGCAACTCCGCTTTGGTTATCCAAGACGTTCGATCCGCCGGTATTCTGTTCATACGCTTCAGCGGCCGCGTTCTGAGGCGAGGCGCTTTGATCCCCGCTTTCAACGCTTTCCGCCGTATCCGCAGCCGCAGCGGCGTTATCCGAAGTCTCCTCAGCGGAATCCGGAGCCGAAAACTCCCCGACGGATCCCGCGGTCTCGCCGTCTACAACATCCGCCGCTCCGGAGGCTGATCCTTCGTCGGTATCCCTTGCGCCCGTATCGGTCTTAGCCGCAGTATCCCCGCCGTTTTTGGTCGCAGAGTTTACGTCTCCGCCGCCTTGGTAGACGGAAACGGTTCCCGCGCTTACGTCCTCGCCGATATTTTGCCTTCCGCACGAAGTCAGACACAAAGCCGCGCAAACGCATAAGATAAGCGAAAGTATTAGCGTCCTATATGTAATTTTTCTCTTTTGCGCCCTAACGCCGACGCTGTTTGTTTTGTTTTTATTCAATATTCTCATCATATTATCACCAACATAGAGTTTAGAGGTTAGGAGCTCAAAACGCTTCTGCAACCGTTCTTACGGCTTCTAAACCGTATAGAAAATAAAGTATCCCAATTCCGCAATATGCTCGCGTCAAACGCTAAAGAAACGAATCTCACTCGCTAATCGCTACGTTCATACGTTCGTACTGCCGCTGAGCTTCTTTCCACATTTCGTCATATTTTGAGACGTCGATACTCCTCTCCGAGTAACCGCTCGTCAGCGCGAGCAAAGCCTGCTCGGTCGCCATCAGATCCGGCTCGGTCTGGGTCGTAAGATGCTTATATCCGCCTCCGCTTACATAAAACCTATCCAGGCCGTCCAAAACCGTGTTCCCGTTTTTGACGAATCTGTCGTCGTCTAAAGATATTCCAAGCTCAGACATAGCGATCAGGACCTGAGCGGTACTCTCGCAGTTGGCCGCGCCGTCTGCGGAAAACGTACCGTCCGCATTCTGAATCGAAGACAGATACGCCGCCGCGTTTTCTATCGCCGAATCCACATTCGCGCGTCCGTCGATATGCGAAAGCGCTTGGATAGCCATAGCGGTCACGTCCGCGTCCCCATCCTCGCTCAGTCCGAAAGATCCGTCCGCATGCTGGCGCTCGAGTATATAGCCGACGTATTCGTTGATAACTTCATTCTGGGAATTCCCGCACTCGGAAAGCGCTATCAAAGCGAATATCGAACCGTTGATCCCCTGTCTTACAACCGAATCATAATCGGTAAGATAATAGATCAAATTATATCCGGCGACGTTCGTAACATCGTAGCCTATTTCATTCAGAGCCAGTGCGACGCGGGCGTATTCTGTGTATTTCCGGCCGAGATCCCCGGCGTTTTGTGTAAATACGTTTTCCAGATCCTCGTAATATCCCGATATATAATTACTCGGCAAACTTATACCCGCTCTGCTTATCCCAATTATTCCCCATTCGCCGCCTGTAGAACCAAACCTCGGCTCGGGAACGGTTTGAAGCAGATACCCCGCAGTCTCCTCCGCGTCCGCTCCGTATACCTCCGCCGGAACCGCAAATATTGCGATCGCGATCAATATTAAAACCGCGCCCCTCGCAGCGCGTCTTAAGCTTTTGGCAAACATCGTCATCAGACATCTCCTCCTATATTATATGTAAGAAACGCTTGCTACAAATATTTAAGATATATTATATCATTATATATTCCAAATGTCCATTGTTTAATTATAAAAGTAAAATAACGTAGAGCTTAGAGAATAGCGAATAAAATAAGACGCTTTATCGCAAAACGGTTATGTTTGTGAAAATGAGGATAGTTGTTAGCTTTGATTATGCAAAAGAATTGTAAACTGATCAAAATTATCATATACCGCATAATATCGTTAGCAAATTAGAGATAAATGACGAACATAGAGATATCGCCTGCTTATAATTTATATTTCTTTAGTAATAATATATTTCGCTATATTGCCTCATCCCCGCATTGCAACGGCAACAACGTTTATATGGAATTGGAAAAATATATATGGTACTGTAACAATAAGAGAATCAAGAGCAAACTAAAAGGACTGAGTCCTGTTCCATATAGGATCCAATCCTTTCTAGTTATCTAATTGATTTTGTATCTAACTTTTTTGGTCGGTACGCGTCCATTAGGCGATTACATCATAATGATCCAAATATTGGACTAACCAATTTCTTAATTTTCGCCTTTTCTGCTTTTTTATAAATCAAATTTTCTGTATTGCCAACATAAATATTCTCTAACCGCTAATCCATGCGTTAAAATATCCCCAGGATATGCTGCATAAGCAAGCTGACGCCGGAGATCGCGATCCAGCAGCAGAAACCCATAAATATCGGCTTTCCGCCGGTTTTGATCAGCTTTACTATATTTGTGTTGAGCCCTATAGCCGACATAGCCATTACGATAAAGAACTTGGACAACGTCTTAAGCGGGGAGAATACGTCCGCCGATACGCCGAGCGAGGTCGCTATCGTGGTTATGACCGAGGCTATAACAAAAAATATTATAAAGAACGGGAATATCTTCTTGATAGAAAAGTTATTTCCCGCCGCGCTCTTCTCTTTTCTCGCCCTGTATACAGCCAAAACAAGAGTTATCGGTATTATCGCAAGCGTGCGCGTAAGCTTGACTATGGTCGCGCTGTCCAATGTGTTCGCGCCCGGGTGCATACCGTCCCACGCCGAAGCCGCCGCCGTGACCGAAGACGTATCGTTTACCGCCGTGCCCGCGAAGAGTCCGAACCCCTCGTTGCTCATTCCTACAAGCGAGCCGAAGGTGGGGAATATAAGCGCGGCTAAAATATTGAACAAGAATATTACCGAGATAGACTGCGCTATCTCCTCGTCGCTCGCGCCTATTACAGGAGCCGTAGCCGCTATCGCCGAGCCGCCGCAGATAGACGAGCCGACGCCGATCAGCGTGGAAATCTTAGACGGCGTTTTCATCAGTTTGTAGAGCGCAAACGCCACTATCAGCGAAGTCGCAATAGTCGAGACGATTATCGGCAGCGACTGCGCGCCGGTCTTGGCGATCGTCGAGAGATTAAGCCCGAAGCCGAGCAGGATTACCGCGTACTGAAGTATCTTTTTTGAAGTAAACGCGATCCCGGATTGAAAAGCGCCCTTGTCTTTTATAAACAGAGTTACGATCATACCGATGATTATCGCGAATACCGGACCGCCGATCACCTCGAACGCCTGACCTAAGAACCAGGACGGTATTGCGATTATCAAGCAAAGCGCTAAGCCCTTCCAATTATTTTTTACAAATTCCATAACTATCCTCCATTAACGTAGATATTAGCGATTAACGAATAGAAAACATAGGCGAAACGGGATTCTCAAACTCCGAACTGCTCTGCTTACGGAAATAGCATATGTTATTTCCTATGCGGCTAAGAAGCAGTTTTTACGACTATAGGACTTCCTGTTCACTGTTCTCTGATTTCTAATCGCTACTTTATTATAGCGCCTTTTTCCATAAATTCAAATTATATATTTTTATTGATATATAATAATAATTTATGATATAATAATTTCGTATTAAATATGCGTCTTAAGGGGGACTAATCATGATCGATTTCAGGACTGAAACGTTTTTAAGCGTGTGCAGGAACATGAGCTATACAAAGGCGGCGGCGGAACTGAATATAACTCAACCCGCCGTATCTCAGCATATAAGTTATCTTGAGGATAATTACAGCGCGAAACTATTTGAATATAAGAGCAGGACTTTGCGGCTAACCGAAGCGGGAGAGGAACTTTACCGGGCGGCGCTGACCATGCGTCACGACGAGGGTAAGCTTAGGGAAAAGATAAAGAATTTAAATAACGGAAGCAAAAGCCTGATATTCGGAGCTACAAGGACTATAGGAGACTTCGATCTGCCGCCAAAACTTGCGCGGTATTTAAAGAATAATCCCGGAACAACGATAAAAATCCGGCTCGACAATACTAAGAGATTGCTCGAAATGTTGGATACCGGCGAGATAGATTTCGCTCTTATAGAGGGTTATTTCGCCAAATCCGACTACGGCTACAGAGCGTATTCGTCCGAGCCGTTCGCGGCGGTCGCGGCGCCCGGACTTTGCCCAGAGGAATGCGCTTTGGAGCAACTGCTTAATATGACCCTTATCGTAAGAGAAAACGGATCGGGCAGCAGAAGAATACTCGAACGCTTTTTGACTGAACGGAATTCAACGATATCCGACTTCAAAAACGTCGTTGAGATAAACAGTATTCATGCGATAAAAAGCCTCGCGGCAGCGGGCTGCGGCTTGACATTTTTATATAAGTCCGCCGCCGCAGCCGAGCTTAAGAGCGGAAAACTCGTTGAAGTGAAGATCAAGTACATGAATTTAAAGCACGATTATTCTTTTGTCTGGAGAAAGGGAAGCATATACGAGGACGAGTATATAGAGATAATGCGGGAGCTAACGTAGATATTAGCGAGTAGGATCCTAAAAGACTTCTATAGCCGTTTTTGCGGCGTCTGTAGCGCTATAGGAAAACCAAGTATTCCATTTCCACCGAAGCTCCCCCTTCGGCATTATAAAATCCCGTTTTATCCCTATTCGCTATTCTCTAATATCTAATTGCTATGTTGCTATGTTACTATGTTACTGTATAAAAAACCGCAGGACAAACGTCCTGCGGCCTATCTATATTATTTATTCCTCAAGTGAAATAACCGAATCGTTATCGCTTACGCTGTCGAAGCTCGGATAAACGTCGATGTTATTATACTCGGGTATACCCGTGCCGGCCGGTACGAGTTTACCGATGATAACGTTTTCCTTAAGTCCGATCAGCGGATCTTTCTTGCCCTTTATAGCCGCGTCGGTGAGCACTCTCGTCGTCTCCTGGAACGACGCCGCGGAGAGGAACGATTCCGTCGCAAGCGCGGCCTTGGTAATTCCCATCAGGGTTATCGAATACTCGGCCGGTTTCTTGCCTTCGGCTACAGTCTTCTCGTTTATCTTCTCAAGATCGTACATATTTATAAGCGAGCCTGTGAGCAGACCTGTGTCGCCCGAATCCTCGATCTTTACCTTATGCATCATCTGGCGCACTATGACCTCGATGTGCTTGTCGTTGATATCGACGCCCTGAAGTCTGTACACGCGCTGAACTTCTTGAATGAAGTAATTCTGCACCGCGGTAACGCCTTTGATCTCCAGTATGTCGTGCGGATTAAGCGAACCCTCGGTCAGCGAATCGCCGGCCTCTATCTCCTGACCGTCGCGAACCTTGATCCTGGAACCGAACGGTATCAGATACGTCTCGCTCTCGCCGGTCTCGTTGTTGGTAACGGTTATCTCGCGTTTCTTCTTAGCCTCGCTTATCTCAACCCTTCCGGCTATCTCGGATACGATCGCCACGCCCTTAGGCTTTCTCGCCTCGAACAACTCCTCAACACGCGGGAGACCCTGGGTAATATCGTCGCCCGCTACGCCGCCGGCGTGGAACGTTCTCATCGTAAGCTGCGTGCCCGGCTCGCCTATCGACTGAGCCGCGATTATGCCTACCGCCTCGCCTATATCCACCGGCTTGCCGGTAGCGAGGTTCTGACCGTAGCACTTAGAGCATACGCCGACCTTACTGCGGCATTTAACGACCGAACGTATCTTGACTTCCTTTATTCCTTCGGCGACGATCTTCTTAGCCAGATCCGAATCGATCAAATCGCCGTCGTGGCAGATAATCTCGCCGGTCTTGGGCGAAACCAGATCGCCAATGACCGTTCTGCCCTCGAGTCTGTCCTGAAGCGGCTCTATTACTTCGTTGCCGTCCATTATATCGCTTACATATATACCGTCGTCCGTTCCGCAGTCGTGTTCGCGCACGATTACCTCCTGCGATACGTCGACCAATCTTCTGGTGAGGTAACCCGAATCGGCCGTACGCAGCGCCGTGTCGGTAAGACCCTTACGCGCGCCGTGCGTCGAGATGAAGTACTCGAGCACCGTAAGACCTTCGCGGAAGTTCGCCTTGATCGGGATCTCTATCGTTCTTCCCGACGTATCCGCCATAAGTCCGCGCATCGCCGCGAGCTGTCTGATCTGGTTGACGCTTCCGCGGGCTCCCGAGTTAGCCATCATGTATATAGGATTGAGTTGCTTGAGGTGTCCCATCAGCGCGTTGGTTACCTTATTCGAGGTCTCGTTCCAGATATTTATTACTTTATTATAACGCTCTTCGTCCGTGAGCAGACCGCGTCTGAAGTTTCTGACCACGCCTTCTATTTCCTCGTCGGCCTTGGCCAAAAGTTCGGCCTTCTCCTTCGGGATCTCCATGTCCGCGACGCCGACTGTTATAGCTCCGATCGTCGAATACTTATAACCCATCGCCTTTATGTCGTCGAGGAGTCCGGCGGTCTCTGTTATGCCGTGTATCTTTATGCTCGCGTCTATGATCTTTCCGAGCAGCTTTTTATCCACGCCCGGCTCTACGTTATCGCCTATCTCCGTCTTTATCGCGGGCTTTTTGAGCACGTTGTCGCCTATCTCCAGATCGAGTACGTGATCCGGATCGGTCCTGTCGACAAAGCCCAGATCCTGCGGTATCTTCTTGTTGAATATGATCCTTCCGACGGTCGCGTCTATGATCCCGGTCCGCTTCTCGCCGTTTACTTCTCTGGTAACTCTGACCTTGATCGGCGCGTGGAGTCCGACCGCCTTATTTACATAGGCGAGTTCCGCCTCCGTTTCGGAGCTGAACACCTTATATACCTTCTGACCGTCCACCTCTTTGGGCGAACCGATCTCCGTATCGTCCTTAAGCGTCAGGTAATACGAACCGAGCACCATATCCTGGGTCGGCACCGTTACCGGCTTACCGTCCTGAGGCTTGATCAGGTTGTTCGCCGAGAGCATGAGGAATCTCGCCTCGGCCTGAGCCTCCGCCGACAGCGGAAGGTGAACCGCCATCTGGTCGCCGTCGAAGTCGGCGTTAAACGCGGTACATACCAGCGGGTGCAGCTTGAGCGCCTTACCCTCTACGAGCACCGGCTCGAACGCTTCGATACCCAGTCTGTGCAGGGTTGGCGCGCGGTTTAAGAGCACCGGGTGCTCCGCTATGACGTCCTCGAGCACGTCCCAGACCTCGGGGCGCACGCGCTCTACCATTCTCTTCGCCTGACGTATATTGTTCGCTATCTCGTCTTTTACGAGCTTCTTCATAACGAACGGCTTAAACAGCTCGAGCGCCATCTTTTTGGGAAGTCCGCACTGGTAGATCTTAAGCTCGGGGCCTACGACGATAACCGAACGTCCGGAATAGTCTACGCGCTTACCCAAAAGGTTCTGACGGAAACGTCCCTGCTTACCCTTGAGCATGTCGGAAAGCGACTTAAGCGGTCTGTTTCCGGGGCCGGTGACAGGTCTGCCGCGTCTTCCGTTATCTATCAGGGCGTCTACCGCCTCCTGAAGCATTCTCTTCTCGTTTCTTACGATTATCTCAGGCGCGCCGAGATCGAGCAATCTCTTGAGCCTGTTGTTTCTGTTTATTACTCTTCTGTATAAGTCGTTGAGGTCCGACGTCGCGAATCTGCCGCCGTCGAGCTGGACCATAGGCCTTATATCCGGCGGTATTACCGGTATAACCGAAAGTATCATCCATTCGGGCTTGTTTCCCGACTGTCTGAACGCCTCGACGACCTCGAGTCGTCTCACGGTCCTGATCCTCTTCTGACCCTTAGCGCCGTTTAAGTCGGCCTTGAGCTGCTCGTACAGCTCGTCGAGGTCGATCTCTTTAAGCATTTCGAGTATCGCCTCCGCGCCCATTCCCGCGCGGAACATATCGCCGTACTTCTCGCGGCTTTCGGTGTACTCCTTTTCGGTGAGCACCTGATTCTTTGTAAATCCCGTCTTGCCCGGATCGATGACCACGTAGGCCGCGAAATAGAGCACCTTTTCCAAAAGACGCGGGCTCATATCGAGGATAAGTCCCATCCTCGACGGGATCCCCTTAAAATACCAGATATGCGAGACCGGAACGGCCAGTTCTATATGACCCATTCTCTCGCGTCTTACCTTTGATCGCGTGACCTCGACGCCGCAGCGGTCGCAGACTACGCCCTTATATCTAACTCTTTTATACTTACCGCAGTGACACTCCCAGTCCTTTTGCGGACCGAATATCCTCTCGCAGAACAGGCCGTCTTTCTCAGGCTTAAGCGTTCTGTAGTTTATGGTCTCGGGCTTTTTTACTTCGCCTCTCGACCACTCTCTTATTTTCTCGGGAGAAGCAAGTCCGATTTGTATCGCTTCAAAATTTTGATATTCACTCATAACGACCATGCCTTTCTACTCACTATTCATATCGCCGTCCGCCGTGAGTATGACGAACGGCCAAAACCGTCGCTCTGTAAATTCTCCGAAAACCGCGGGTCCGCGGCTTTCATAAAACGTATCCCTTCGAGTCGAACGTCTTGGGGATCGAGGACTTCGGCGCGCTTTACCTTATTTTAATAAGCAAATTCGGTTTTCGGCGTCCGCGTCTATCCGCATCGGTCTCTTGCCCGCCGATCCTGCGCGGCGCGCATAACCGTCTTCCGCTTCCGTCCTCTACAGTCCGTATATCTATATATCCTAATCTAAATTCAGATCGTCGTCGTCAAAATCTTCAGCTTCGCTCATAGCCTCAATCGATACCGTATCCTCCGGCTCCTCGCTTCCGGTCAAATAATCGTCGTCCTCGCCGGTCAGGATATTGAACAGTTCGTTCTCTTCCTCGCTCTCCTCGTAACCCTCTTCGTCGTCCGACTCGCCGTCGCTCGGTTCCTGATCCGCTTCCGGCTTCGGCTCCGCGTCTTCGTCCGAGCTTTCAAGTCCGGCGATATTTACCGGCAGCGCCTCGGGTTCGTCGTCGTCGTTCTCGCTTAGCACGACCTCGTTTCCGTCGCCGTCCAAAACCTTGATATCGAGCGCCAAGCTCTGAAGTTCCTTGATCAATACCTTGAACGATTCCGGAACTCCCGGCTCGGGCACGTTCTCGCCTCTGACGATAGCTTCGTAGGTCTTTACGCGGCCTACCACGTCGTCCGACTTGACCGTCAGTATTTCCTGAAGGGTATAAGCCGCGCCGTAAGCCTCGAGCGCCCAAACCTCCATCTCTCCGAAACGCTGACCGCCGAACTGGGCTTTACCTCCCAACGGCTGCTGCGTGACGAGCGAATACGGACCCGTCGAACGCGCATGTATCTTATCGTCGACCAAGTGGGCCAGCTTGAGCATATGCATGTATCCAACCGTAACTCTGTTATCAAACGGCTCGCCGGTACGTCCGTCGTAAAGCTGCGTCTTACCGTCTCTGTTGTAGCCCGCCTGTTCGAGGGCTTCCTGAATATCGTCCTCGGTCGCCCCGTCGAATACCGGCGTCGCGACCTTCCAGCCCAGCGCCTTAGCCGCATAGCCTAAGTGTACCTCCAAGACCTGACCGATATTCATACGCGAAGGCACGCCCAGCGGATTCAGCACGATCTCAAGCGGCGTTCCGTCCGGCAAGAACGGCATATCTTCCTCGGGCAGTATCCTCGAAATAACACCCTTGTTACCGTGACGTCCGGCCATCTTGTCGCCGACCGAGATCTTTCTCTTTTGAGCTATATAACAACGCACTATCTGGTTCACGCCCGGCTGAAGCTCGTCGCCGTTAGCCCTGGTGAACACCTTTACGTCTACAATTATTCCATATTCTCCGTGCGGTACCCTAAGCGAGGTGTCTCTTACCTCTCTCGCCTTCTCGCCGAATATGGCTCTTAAAAGTCTCTCCTCCGCGGTGAGCTCGGTCTCGCCCTTAGGCGTTACCTTGCCGACGAGTATGTCTCCGCTCTCGACCTCGGCGCCGATCCTGATTATACCTCTCTCATCCAGATCCTTGAGCGCGTCGTCGCCGACGTTAGGTATATCTCTGGTTATCTCCTCGGGTCCGAGCTTGGTGTCTCTCGCTTCTACTTCGTACTCCTCTATATGGATAGACGTCAAAACGTCTTCTTTTACAAGTTTTTCGTTTATCAGTATAGCGTCCTCGTAGTTATAACCTTCCCAGGTCATAAACGCCATCAGGATATTGCGGCCAAGGCCTATCTCGCCGTTATCGGTAGAGGGACCGTCGGCGATTATCTCGTCCTTTTCGACCCTCTCGCCCTGCTTGACTATAGGACGCTGGTTGATGCACATTCCCTGGTTGGAACGCGTGAACTTGATCAGTTTATATTTATCCACTCCGCCGTCGTCGGTCGCTATCTCGATATTTGTAGCCGAGACCTTTTTAACCGTTCCGGAGTTCTTGGCCAGGATACAAACGCCCGAATCCTTCGCGGCCTTGTATTCCATACCCGTTCCGATTATCGGCGACTGCGGCTTAAGCAGCGGGACCGCCTGACGCTGCATGTTAGAACCCATCAGCGCGCGGTTAGCGTCGTCGTTCTCAAGGAATGGGATCATCGCCGTAGCGATAGACGTTACCTGTCTCGGCGAAACGTCCATGTAATCCACTCGATTCGGCGGAACTTCTATAAATTCGTCCTTGTATCTTGTAACTATCTTCTTGTTTATAAACTCGCCGTTTTCGCCGAGCGGCTCGTTAGCCTGAGCCACGTAGAAGCCGTCCTCGAAGTCGGCGGTCATATAGGTCACTTCGTCGGTGACGACGCATCTCTCCTGATCGACCTTTCTGTACGGAGTCTCGATGAATCCGTACTCGTTGACCTTAGCGAAACCGCTGAGCGAGTTTATAAGTCCGATGTTAGGACCCTCCGGCGTCTCTATAGGACACATACGTCCGTAATGCGAATGGTGAACGTCGCGGACCTCGTAACCCGCGCGGTCTCTTGAAAGTCCGCCGGGACCCAGCGCCGAAAGTCTTCTCTTATGCGTAAGCTCGCTCAAAGGATTGATCTGATCCATAAACTGCGAGAGCTGAGACGAACCGAAGAACTCCTTTATAGCCGACGTCACCGGTCTTATATTGATAAGCGACTGCGGCGTGATTACGTCTAAGTCGGAGGTCGTCATCCTCTCTCTTACGACCCTCTCCATTCTCGACAGTCCGATCCTGAACTGGTTCTGCAAAAGTTCGCCCACGCTTCTGAGCCTTCTGTTGCCCAGGTGGTCTATATCGTCCACTTCGCCGACTCCCAGATCCAGGTTGCCTATATACGACATCGAAGCGATAATATCGTCTACTAAGATATGTCTCGGCTGAAGCTCGTCTCTTCTTTCTGTTATAGCCGTCTTGAACTCGTCCGAGTTGGGGTCTTTGAACTCCTCGAGGATGTCGTTTAGCACGGCGCATCTTACGCGCTCGGTTATCCCGCATTCGCGCGGACTGTAATCGAGCTTAACGCCCAGCTTATTGGCTATATACTCGGGCATATCCACCATGTTATTGGATATTACCCTGGTCTTTTTACCCTCGACCGCTATCTCTATCTCGTTAACTGCGTTCACTTCCAAAAGTTTCGCTATCTCGGGAGTGATCGTATCTCCTTCGCCGACCAAAACCTCGCCTGTCTCGGAGTTTACGACCGTCTCTCCGGCTGCGTGTCCCGTGATACGCGCCGACAACATCAGTTTTTTGTTGAACTTATATCTCCCAACTTTTGCGAGATCGTATCTCTTGGGATCGAAGAAGGTGTTGGTTATCAGCGACTGAGCGCTGTCCACCGTAGGCGGCTCGCCCGGACGAAGTCTTCTGTAGACCTCTAAAAGTCCTTCTTCTCTCGTGGTCGTGGTATCCTTGTCCATCGTCGCCTTTAATCTCTCGTCCTCGCCGAAAAGTTCGGTGATCTCCGCGTTCGTGCCGAAACCCAGAGCCCTTATCAGTACCGTGACCGGTATTTTACGAGTTCTGTCGATCCTTACATAGAATATATCGTTGCTGTCCGTCTCATACTCGAGCCACGCTCCGCGGTTCGGGATAACCTGCGACGAGTAGAGTTTTTTACCGACCTTGTCGTAGTCCTGCGAATAATATACGCTTGGCGCGCGAACAAGCTGAGATACGATGACTCTCTCGGCGCCGTTTATGATAAACGTTCCCGACGGCGTCATGAGCGGGAAATCTCCCATGAATATCTCCTGTTCCTTGACCTCGCCGGTCTCCTTGTTGATAAGGCGCACCTTAACTCTGAGCGGAGCCGCGTAGGTCACGTCTCTTTCCTTACACTCCTCGATGTCGTACTTTGGAGTAGAGTCCAGTCTGTAGTCGATGAACTCAAGGATCAAGTTACCGGTGTAATCCGTTATCGGAGATACGTCGTGGAATACCTCTTTAAGACCCTCTTTCAAGAACCACTCGTACGAGTTCGTCTGGATCTCGATGAGATTTGGCATTGGCAATACCTCGTTGATCTTTCCGTAACTCATACGCGTGTTTCTTCCCAGTTTCACAGGATGTACCATAAAACCGACCACCTCTCGCAAAAATTTTATTTATGACCGCAGTCATATGCAACTGTATTACCGGCTCTTATCGATCGATAATATGCCGTCGGCCGACCCGCAAACCCGCTTTCTGATCGCGCGGCGTATCCCGCCCCGCCATAAACCTGACGCCGAAGCAGAATTTGGAAAATGTTTCATGTAAAACAATAAATTTACTTATCGCGCATTATTTTTAAATCGTCAAATTATTAGGCGATACAAATTATATCTTCACGAGCCGACTCAATTTTTCAAAAACAACATTTTTACGCTGTTTTTGACATATGAATTTGCAAAAAAGCAAAATTCCTCACTATATACAGATGAATATTATATCACTCCGTCCAGGCCTTGTCAAGCTATCCTTATAATTTATTTCGCCCCAAATAATAGACAAAATTTTCGTATTCAACTTGTACAGTTTCCACAAAGTTTTATTGCCGGCAAACGATAAGATTTTAAGCTTTTAGGTTGACAAATCGAGCGCTTTAAGTTATCCTTTTATATATAGATAAAGAATTCTAAACGGAAATATTTTTAATATAGCGCCGCGTATCATTTTACAACAACGCCAAGATATTTTGTCTATTTACGGTTTTTTATATATTACAGCATCCATCGGTCCATAAATTTTACTCGCACAACTAACGCATCGGTTCTCGAAGGATATATGAATATATATAAATGAAGCGAAGCCGTCGGAGTTTATGATAAGCGGCAGGAATCTTTATTTTAATTAAAATTAAGCAAAGGTGGAATTAGATGTTAAAATATACTGTAAAAACGGACGCGGTCGAGCGTTCAGGTTTTAAGTCCAAGGCTTTGCGCTGTATAGCGGCGGGGCTGATCGCCGCTCTTATACCATGCTGCGCGTCCGCGGCGTCATCCGTGCTGGGCGAGCAGACCTCCCACTCTCAGACCGAATACGCGCAGGGGACTACATATCACAGGAACACGTTCTACAGCGAAAGCGTAGATCAGCAGACCGAGAACTATTTTGAATACGCGCCTAACAGCGACGTGCTGCCGATACTCTATAACGGTACGAATATATACGGAAAGCGGACTCTGCTCGAGGCCAGCGACGAACTAAACGAAAACGGGATATTCGCGGCGATGGGTATGAACGCCGACTTCTTCTCTTTCCAGACCGGCGTTCCGATGAGCAACACGATAATCGACGGCCGCGTCGTGACCAAGGATACGTCCTGGCTCCCGACGATAGGCTTTTACGGCGACGGAACCGCGTTCATCGCGACGTCCGCGATCAATACGTTTTTATCTATCGGAGAAGCCTACTTTCCTATAGAATGTATCAATAAATACCGCCAGCCCTATATGATGTATCTGTACACGAACGACTTCGGCGCGACGACCCACGCCGAGGGAAGCGGCGTCAACGTCGTGTTCGGCGACGTAAGCGGAGACATTACGCTCAATACCGAGATAACGGCTACTATAGAATCGATAACGACCGACGACGGCGCGGCGCCGATCCCGGAGGGGAAATTAGTACTCAGCGTTGATTCTTCCGCTCCGCAGGAGATATTAGACCGCTTAAGCTATCTCGAAGTCGGACAACGGGTAACGCTCACGACAAACGAAGCGACCGAGGATCCGCGTTGGAACGACGTCGTATACGCCACGGGCTGCACAGGCGGATGGCTGCTTACCGGCGGAGAACTGAACTACGAGGACGAGAGCGCCGCGCCGCGAAGCGCGATAGGTATCAAGGCGGACGGAACGATAATATTTTACACAATCGACGGACGTCAGCAAGGCTACAGCTACGGAGTCCGCAAAGAGACGCTTGCTAGGAGACTGCTCGAACTGGGCTGCGTAGACGCGGTAAACTTAGACGGCGGCGGTTCTACGACGCTCGGCGGGACCCTTCCGGAGACGGACGAGTTCGTGATCCTGAACAGTCCTTCCGAGTCCGCGCTTCGCTCCTGCGCCAACTTCATCTTCTTAAAGAAAATGAACGCCAAGAGCGGTATACCCTATAAGCTCCTTACCTATCCGTACGGCGAATACGTACTCTCAGGCAGTACGATAGGCGTTTGGGTATCCGCTATCGACTCATCCTACGGCTCGGCGACGCTCACTGAGCCGGTTGTATATACCATATCGAGCGACACTCCGGAGGGCGGCAGCGTTATTAGCGGCGACGGATACCTGACTGTAAACGGAAACGGCGATATTTATATCGATTCGCAAAGCGGCGACGCGACCGGCTCTACAATGATACATTCGGTATCCGTTCCGGACAGTATAACCATTAAGAATACGGACTCGAGCGCGGTCTCCGAGATCTCCCTGAACCCGGGCGATAGCTATGACGTAAGCGCCGCCGCGACGTATTTGGGCGCGGAAATAACCTCTGATAACGGAAGCTACATCTGGACCGTCGGCGACGAAAACGTCTGCGGCGTCGCAGCAAACGCTTCGGGCGGAGTAACCATAACCGCAGTCTCTGCCGGAACTACGACCGTTACCGCTTCGGCGGGCGGCGTAAGCGCGCGGATAACCGTTACCGTAGGCGGCGGCTCGCAGGCTCCGGCGGCTACCCCCGCTCCTACCTCGGATACTAACGCAGAATCGTACCCGACGATCGTAAGCTCAAGCGACGGAGACGGTTACGTTGCGTACCTATCCTCAAGCAACGGAAGTATCGCTAAATCCAATATAACTTTCAGGATAGACGGCGACGAAACTGATTTTGACTACGACGCGGCAAATCAACAAATCTCCTACGGCTACGGCGCCGGGTTCTTGGACGTAGCTCGCAGGATATCCGTAGTCGTAACGGATCCAAGCGGCGCTTCGGCGTTCGACGTTTTGACCGTAGGCGACGCGGACGGCATAGAGAACCCGTTCAGCGACGCCGAGTCCAACTGGGCTAAGGACATAATCTCATACATGGCGTATCACGGGATAGTCCAAGGCTCGCCGGGCGAGAACGGGGAGATGTTGTTCAATCCGAACAACGGTATGACCAGAGCCGAGTTCTCGGTAATGCTCGCGAACTTCCTGGGAATAAACGTCGGCGGCTACTCCGATATATTCCTGCCGTTCGACGACGCGGCCGACATACCGTCCTGGGCTCTAAACCACGTCAAGGCGATGTACAGCCTCGGTATAATGCAGGGACAACAAAACGGCGACAGACTCGACTTCTCGCCGACGGAACGGATCAGACGCTGCGAATACGCGGTCGCGGTAGCGCGGCTCCTGCCCGACAACCTCTACAGCCAAAGCCTGAGCGGTTCGGACGTATCGGATATTCCCGACTGGGCGCTAAGCAGTATGGAGATAATGGCCGCAAACGGCGTGATCAACGGATATCCGGACGGAACGATCCTGCCAAACAATTACGTGACCCGCGCCGAAGCGGTCAAGATATTGTACTCTCTCCCATTTTGATATGGCTTGATAAGTTAAATAAGTTTTATACGCTTAGATAAGTTTCGATCTAAAGCGAATATATACGAGCATAAAAATAAAGCTGATTTCGGAAACGCAAACCGATCTCAGCTTTTTTGTTGCAGTTATTATTTTTAATGCGCGCATATCTTTCTCAATACGAGAGATACGCGCTATTTACCGCGGCTTTTTCTGTACTCGGTTGGAGTCTGTCCCGTGCGCCGCTTGAAGAATTTAGAAAAATATTTCGGATCGTCGAACGCCAAAAGCCGCGCTATCTCCCCTATCGAGAGGCTCGTCCCGTCTAAGTAATCCCGAGCTTTATCGAGTCTTACGTCTGCCGCGTATTGCATTGGCGTCTTACCGAACCTTTTCTTGAATTTGGCTATAAAGTAGTGCGGATTGGTATTTGCCATTTTCGCCAGCCTTTCGATCGTCAACTCTTCGTGCGGACCGTCGTAGCGCTTAATGTAATGAGCGATCCCGTTTAAGAGGTCGCCGTCCCGCGTTTTGTCGTCCATGGTTTTGATCCCGGATTTTCTCACGAACTCGGTCAGCAGCCAGAGCAGATTAGAACGCTTCTCAAGACAATCCAAAATAAGGTTCCGCATAATCAGCAATCTGACTATACAGAACCTTAATACGTATATTGGGCGCCTCGGTTTTTTAGGAAAAATTATGTTATATCTACAAAAAACAAGTCCTTCTCTCCGCCTATTCAAAAGCGAAAAGAAAGACTTTAAGCTAATTATCAAATATATAATATCCTTATGCGCTCGCCAACCATATCGTCGGGAACCTCGCCTATCCGCCAGCCCGCGCCGGTGGTCTCGATGTAGTAATAGTGGTTGCCCTCGTAGGAAATATTCCCCTCGCCGCTCGTCTGAAGCCCGACCGCCATGTGGTTGTCGCTCTCAAGCAAAACCGCGCCGTATCCCAGTATACTCAAAAGTCTCGCCAGCAGCGCCGCCGTATCCTCGCAGTCTCCGCCGTGATCGTACAGCGTCTCCATAGGGTATTTGGGATACTCGAGCGCGCCGGTATATGCCAGGTCGTCCTGATATTCAAGATTCTGCACAAACGCAGTTATAAACTCCGCTATACTGTAGTCGTCGGTTATCCCGTTTTCTATCGCCATATTTTTAAGGTTGTTCGCAAGCGAACTCATATATGTATAGTCGGCGTAGTCGCTTGCGTACGAAGCGTAGTCGTACGTCCTCGGCAGAGCCTTAAAATATTCAACGTCCGCAGCGTTCATCTGGAGCGTCATGTAATACGTCGCGCCGCTGTAGGCCGGATACTGCCACGAATGCGATATGCTGACGAACGGAACGTTCGAGTTAAGGCTGAACGTCCTTCTAAGATCCGGTCTGACGACTCTCGCGACCATCGCCGCGACCTCCGAACGCTTAGTGTACGAACCCGGTCTAAATGTACCGTATTCGTCGTCGCCGGTCAAAACTCCCGCTTCATATAAATTCAATATCTCGCTGTAATATTTATTTTCGGATTTCACGTCCGGTATAGGAGAAATATCGTTGATCTGCGGATAACTTTCGGGCAGCGCCCTGTAGAGCAGAGCCGCCAGTTCCTCCTTCGAGGCGGGCATAGAATATCTGCCACTGAACTCGGTCGCCGATATTATTCCTTGCTCGGCCGCGTAATAAATATACGGCAGAGCCCAGGAGATCGAGCTCGTTACATACCCGTTGCCGCTCACCTTTTGAAAACCGCCGCTGTATTCGATCTCGCCGATCCCCTTCGGAGACGGCTCCACTTCGTCGGTCGCAACAAATTTCTCTAAATCCGCTCCTCCTATATCCTCGTCGTAGGCGTACGCACGCCCGGTATCGTCCGAATCTATTTGCAGTTCCTCGGCTATGTCTCCGCTTTTAAAATTATACGAATACCCGCCGCTCAGACCGCCGATCGTATTTCCGTAATACGTTGAATTAAGTCTCGCCGCTATAGTGACAGCTTCCGCGACGGATATGTTGCCGGACGGATTGAACTCTCTGTCTCCGACGCCGCTCATTATTCCATATTCGTAAACGATACTCACGTAATCGCTGTACCACTCGCCGGCGCCGACGTCGCTGAAAACGTTGTTTGAATACGAGTTCACTTGTTTAAAATTCGCCAGCGCGTCGGCGTATGCAGTATTGATCGAAAAAATCAAACAGCATAGCGTAATAACTGACGAAACGATAGCGCTTTTTTTCATGGTCAATACCTCCAACGCTTTTAACATTAATTAACGCCTATATAGCCCCGTCCCAATATAACCTTCGGCGGCATGTCGCCTTCCTTCTCCGATCTCAAACGTTCTTTTCCGCGTTCTCCTCGGACGCGTCCGCTTCATCTGCGTCCTTCAAAACTACCAACGCTTCCTCGATCCTATGCTCAAACACCCGCCTTACGTGTATCTCAAGTCGTCCGTCTCTGATAACCGGGGTATCGCCGTTATTTGGAACCGTTCCCATAACGTCTATTATTAGTCCCGCGATAGTGTTATAATCACCGCTCCTGAGCGTAACGCCCAACTCCTCGGAAACGTCGTCCAGATCAGCCGAACCGCGTATTATCCACGCGTTTTCGCCGATCCTTATTATATCGCGATTTTCCTCCGGCGGATCGTATTCGCTGTATAACTCTCCTACTATTTCTTCAAGTATGTCCTCGATAGTCACTATCCCGACAAAACCGCCGTATTCATCCATAACGACCGCAATATGAATATTCCCGGCCTGCATTCTCGCGAGCAGTTCGTCGGCCTTTATAGATTCGGGAACAAAATACGGTTCCCTTATAATAGACCTCAGATCTCCGTTTCTGTTTCCCAGCATCAACTTATAAAAATCTCTTATATTTAACGTTCCAATTACATCGTCTATAGAATCTCCGCAAACCGGGTATCTCGTATGGTTGGTCTCGTTAATGACCTGTTCCCACTTCCCGGCTCCGTCGTTTATCCAAAGCGCGTCGACGTCCGTCCTGTGCGTCATTATATCCTCAACGTCCGTATCGTCCAACTCGAAGATATTATGTATCATCTCTTTCTCGTCGTCGTCGATAGCTCCGGACTCCAAGCCGATATCGACCATCATCCTTATTTCCTCTTCGGTTATATCGTCGTCCTTATCGCCCGGTTTCACACCGAAAACTCTCAAAAACAATCCGGCCGCGGCCTTTGGTATCCACACAAGCGGCCTGATTATATTCGTAGTGCAAACAGTGAACAGCGAAAGTCTAAGCGCCGTTTTCTCCGCATACTTACCGGCGACGCCCCGCGCGATAAATCTACATACCGCCATATATATAAACGCCGCGAGCGCCGCGATCAATACGATCGCAATAACAGCCGCCGCGAAGACGTTCTCCAGACCGCGGCCTATGAAAAACGCGCATAGCCCCGGCGCGTATATCGCCGCAGTAAACGCCGATATAACGAACGGTAAGATCACGCTTAAAAACTCCGTCGCATTTTTAAACGCGGACGAATTTCCGCTGACCAAACGATAAAGCCTTACAGCCCTCCTATCGCCATCGTCCGCTAATTTCTTAAGTCTCGCGTCGTTTATGCCGATCGTCGAGATCTCCGCGCAAGTAGCCAATGTTCCTAGTATAAATAATACGACGGTAACTATTATAAGCCATTGTCGATCAGGCAATGTATCCAATAAAATCATCCTTCCGATAAGCCAAGCCGACGACCGTCGGCTATTTACCTATACGGATTTATTATATCACAGTATATTTTTATTGTCAAATCGAGCGTCGCCGCGCGTCCTGCGTCTAAATTCTATATCCTGTTTGTTCTATCTGCTTAGGGCGCATATGAAACGGACGCGCCGCGTTCTCGTCTGCTATTGTATCATCTTTTTATGTATTTGTCAATATACTTTACATTAAAAGTTGTTTATACAAACATGCTTGTTATATATAATACCAGCAAAAAGGAGCGGGATCTATGATACACGAACGGATAAAAATGTTAAGAGAACAATACAATTACAGTCAAGCAGAGCTGGCTAAAAAGTTAAATATAGCGAGGACGAGCGTTCTCGCATGGGAAAACCAAACCTCAGCTCCGTCGCTCAAGCATATAATATCTATGGCGAAGCTCTTTCGGGTTTCTACGGATTATCTGCTCGAAGTGGACAATAAGCGCGTCTTATCCCTCGAAGGCCTGACTGAAGAGGAGATCGCTATCATCTGCGGGCTTTTGAACTATTTTGACAAGGACAAATCGAGCGAGTCCGCGCGTTGATTTTCGCGTTCCGCGATTCATTTTAAGCAATAAAAAAAGACCGGCTCCGAGTCCGGTCTTTAATCTTAAGACATATTTATCGGATTGACGTCTATTATAACGGACGGCTCTCCGCCGCCGAAAGTATCGTTGATATAGGTCAGGTAGCCGAGCGCCTTATCCGCGTTCCCGGCTTTTATAAGCAGCCTGTATCTGAAATTCTGCTTTATTTTAAATATCGGCGCCGGCGCGGGCGGAACTATTTTTATTATATTTTTATCCCCCTTAGACGCCTTTTTTATGAACGCGTTTATACTTTCTATCTTGCTTCTCGTTTCGCTTTCAACCTTTCCCTGCGTCGTGATACAGATAATATCGCTGAACGGCGGATATGTAAAAGCCCTTCTGAATTTTATTTCATTTTGATAGAAGTCAATGTAATTGTGATCTTTAGCGAAGTTGATTGTAAGGTTTCCGGGCTGATAGGTCTGAATTATCGCTATTCCAGGCTTATCTCCCCGCCCGGCGCGGCCGCACACTTGCGTGATAAGAGAAAAGCTCCTCTCGTTGGCTCTAAAATCGTCCACGCCGAGAGAGCTGTCGGCCGCCAAGACCCCGACCAACGTCACGTCCGGGAAATCCAAGCCCTTGGTAACCATTTGCGTTCCCAAAAGTATATCCGCGCCGCCTTCTTTAAACTCGTTTAGTACGGCCTCGTGTCCGCCCTTTTTAGAGGTGGTGTCGTGATCCATCCTGATAACCTTGGCCTCGGGGAATATCCTATTTAACTCCGCCTCTATCTTCTGAGTTCCCGTTCCGAAATATTTTATGTATTTCGAGCCGCACTCCGGGCATTTCTTTAGGTTTGGTATCGTATAGCCGCAGTAATGACAGGTCAGCGTGTCAGTATTTCTGTGGTAGGTCATGGGTATGCTGCAATCCTTACACTCTACCACATAACCGCACTCGCGGCAGGATACGAAAGTGCTGTAGCCGCGTCTGTTTAAGAATAATATCGATTTTTCCTTTCTGTCCATCGTATTCCTCAGCTCAAACTCCAAACGCCCGCTTATAGGCGAGAGATTGTGATAGTCGAATATCTCCTTACGCATATCCACGATATACGCCTTGGGAAGCGCGCCCAAATTATAGCGCTTATGCATCTCATACAGCTCGTACTCGCCCGTCTCCGCCTTGTAATAGCTAATTACAGACGGGGTAGCCGATGCTAAGAGAAGCGGCGCGTTGTGTTTTTCGGCTCTCCATCCGGCTATTTCGTGAGCGGAGTATCTCGGAGCCATTTCGGACTTGTAGCTGTTCTCATGCTCCTCGTCGAGAATTATTATACCTATATTGTCGAACGGCGCAAAGACCGCGCTCCGCGCTCCGACTACTACGCTGACCTCGCCTCGTCTTATCTTATTCCACTGATCGTAGCGCTCGCCGACCGAAAGCGCGCTGTGTATCACCGCCACCTTGGCTCCGAACCTGCTCACAAAGCGTTCGACCATCTGCGGGGTGAGCGATATCTCCGGCACCAGCATTATCGCCTGTTTCCCGTTTTTGATACAGTTTTCTATGGCCTGAAGGAACACCTCTGTCTTTCCGCTCCCGGTAACCCCTCTTAAAAGTATTTTTTTGTGGATATTATTTTCTATTAAATTATTAAGCCGCTCGATTATCGGCGCCTGCTCCTCGGTCGGCTCGTACGCGTTGGTCTGCTCGTACTTTGAAGCGTCGAACGCCTCGCGGCTCTTCGGCTCGGTCTTAACCGTCACGTATCCTTTGCTTACCAGATTGGACAAGGCCGAATAGTTCGCGCCCGACTGCTCGATAAGATCGGCCGTAGTCATTCTTCCGCATTCGCATAGGGTAAGGAGTATTCCCGCAAGCGCCGTAGCGTGCCGCGAAAGCAGTTTATCCGCAAGAATATAAGCGTCGTCGGTCTTGATACTCAGCTCGGCTTTTCTGACCTTAAGCGAACTTATCCCGCCTTGGATCTCCTCGTCGATCGAGACGACGCCCTTCTCCTTAAGGCTCGCGAGCGAACGTCTAAGGCTCTTCGCTCCGGTCCTCTCGATCAGTTCGGCATATTCCATCAGTCCGTCGTTTTCGGCAAGGACCTTTACGAGCTCGCTCTGCGCTTTTGAAAGCCGCGGCGCCGCGGCCGAGCCCTCTCCGTTATCCGCGTCAAAGCCGCCGATCGATTCAAGATATTCGCGGCTGAGCGATATCCACTCTCGGATCCTTACTCCGGTCTTCGGCGGAGCTATAAGCTTATACGCACTGTAGAACGAACACAAGTACTTCTTCTGCATCATAAAGATAAGCTCGATAAGCTCCTGCGTACAAACAGGCTCCGGATCGGCGATCTTTTTTATCGATTTGAGTTTGTTAAGATCGCTCTTCTCCTTTATCCCAACAACGAGAGCTTCTGCCGAATTGTTATATATTCCAAATGGAACTATGACCTTCATACCGCGTTTTATATCCATATTCTTCGGAGCCGTATAATCGAAAACTTGATTTATTATATGCTTTGGATCTGTGAGAATAACCTGAGCTATCATCTTCCTTACGACCTCCTTCAAATATAAACTTTCCCATTTATTCGGACCTGACCGGTAACCTTTGCAGCTTAAGCGCCTCGTCCAATATCTGATTAGCGATCTTAAACTTGGAAGCGAGCGGCAGTTCCCTTACGACGCCGTCTTTCCCAACTATGGTTATTATATTGGTGTCGCTCCCGAATCCCGCGCCTTCCTGCCTTAGGCTGTTAGCCGCTATAAGGCCGATGTTCTTGCCGCGGCATTTCTTTATCGCGTTCTCTATCAGGTTTTCCGTCTCCATACAGAATCCTACGATTATTTTTTTGTCTCCATAGCGAATTCCCAGCTCTTGCAAAATATCCTTAGTGCGCTTCAGCTCTATCCTCATATCCGAGACGTCTTCTTTTTTAAGCTTATTATCCGCGGCGGACTTGGGCGTAAAGTCGGCTACGGCCGCGGACTTTATTATTATATCCGCATCTTCGGCGTATTCCATCACAGCGTTATACATATCCTCGGCCGAATCGACGTTTACAGTCTTTACCCACGACGCCTTATCCTGCGTATTATGTCCGGCTACGAGCGTAACCTCCGCGCCTCGGATCGCCGCCGCTCTCGCCAGTGAAAATCCCATCTTCCCGGTCGAATGATTTGTTATATATCTGACGGGATCGATCGCCTCGCGCGTAGCTCCGGCGGTGATCAAGACCTTTTTTCCCGTCAGATCCCAGTCCTTAATCCGCGCTAGTCTTATGATTTCCTCGGCAATTATTTCAACCGGCGCCAATTTTCCCTTTCCGGTATCGCCGCAGGCCAGTCTGCCGACCGTCGGCATGACGAAATTGTACCCGTATTCTTCCAGTTTATTAATGTTATCCTGAACTATCCGGTTCTCGAACATGTTGGTGTTCATCGCCGGAGCGATCAAAACCGGCGCTTTGGTCGCCATAACGGTCGTCGTCAGCATATCGTCGGCTATACCGTTTGCGATCTTGCCTATAACGTTCGCAGTGCAGGGCGCGACCGCGAAAACGTCGGCCTGCTTTGCCAGCGATATATGTCTTATCTCCCAGGATTTCGGTTCCACGAACATATCGAGCGCCACAGGATTCTGGGATATGCTCTGAAAAGTTAGCGGCGCGACAAACTCGGCCGCGGACTTCGTCATTATAACCTTAACGTCTCCGCCGAGCTTCTTTAATATCGATATCAGATCGAGCGCCTTATATACCGCTATGCCTCCGGTAACTCCCAACACGATCGTTTTATTTTTTAATATATCGTTATCGTAATTATCAAGTATCATAACAAAACTCCATTCCGCCGCCCTCGCGCGGACACAAATAACACTCCGCCGCCCGTTACGAGCCCTCAGCCGCAATTTATCGAGGTCGGCGCTGTTTAACGCGGCTTCCGCGCAGGATGGACCCGACGCCAAGCCCGCGACATATTTGTATATATCCAAAAAAGACGGACGATAACCATGTCCGTCTTCTCCGATCTAATTTTAAATTTTCGGTTCAAGTTACGCTTTCGCCAAGTAAAACCAAAAGGCGTTTTACAACGCGGCTCCGTTACTCTTCGGCGCCTTCGCCGCTTTCCTCAGTCTGCTCGTCTGAGGATTCCGCATTCTCTTCAGCGGCGTCCTGAGCCGGGCTTTCCTGCTCGGTGAAATTAACGTCGTCCAAGCCGTCCGCAAAAAGGCTCTCGGTCTCGCCGATCTTTTCTAAGTCCTGATGCTCCAAATAATTCAGCTTATTCTCATATATCTCCTCTATCGCTATTGAAACCTCTTTATCCGACTCCGCGTCGGCGAGCGGAGGCGCCCCGTCTACGAGCTGTCTTGCGCGTTTAGCAGTCTCTATAACCAGCTGGTACCTGCTTCCCGTCTTTTTAACCAGTTCATTGATTGGTGGATCGATCATCATTTTTTATACGCTCTCCTTTATAATATAATATTCAAATAAGTAAAACCGGACATCTTTCAACCGATGTTAAAACGCCTCACTCAGTTTAACCGCAGCGCGTTTTTCATTTCGGCATGAGTATTGCCATTATCCGGATCGTCTTATACGGCGTTATTGTTTAAAACTCCGCTCCGCTAGTTCCAAAACGTCCGATTCAGAACCGAGCTAAGCGGTTATTATCTGCGCGACCTTCTTTACCGCCTCTTCCAATACGTCGTTTACAACTATGTAATCGTACTTATCTCTCTGAAGCATCTCCCACTCGGCCAGCTTTACACGTTTTTCTATCTCCTCGGCGCTCTCGCTGCCGCGGCCTACAAGCCGGTTTCTAAGCTCCTCTATGCTCGGCGGAGAAATAAAGACGTAGACGCCGCCCGGGTATTTCTCCATTACCTTGAGCGCGCCCTGAACGTCTATCTCAAGCAGTACGTTGATCCCTTTTTCAAGCTTCTCCAAGACCGGCTTTTCCGGCGTTCCGTAATTATGATCATTGTACGTCGCCCATTCCAAGAAACAGCCGTTGTCTACCATATCCCGAAACTCGTCTTCCGTTTTGAAAAAGTAGTTTATCCCCTCTTTCTCGTCGTCTCTCGGCGCTCTCGTGGTCGCCGAAACGGAAACGGACAGATTGAGCTTATCCTTATTCTTCTTCAATATCCCGCATACGGTCCCCTTGCCGACTCCGGAAGGACCCGAAACTACTATTAATTTCCCGCGCTTTTTCGACGCGGTGTTTGCTGTATCGATCATATTAATCAGCGCCTTTCCGCTCAAAATTAATTTTGCTCCGCTTTATCCTCGTCGGACTCGGCGGCGGTCTCTTTAGGTTCGGACGGCTCGGCGCGGCCCGCTATAGTCTCGGTCTGGATAGCCGACAATATCACGTGGTCGCTGTCGGTTATCAACACGGCGCGCGTGCGTCTGCCGCAGGACGCGTCGATAAGCAGACCCCGCTCCTTAGCCTCTTGGATAATACGTTTGATTGGCGCCGAATCCGGGCTTACTATAGCTACCACTCTCGAACCTGAAACAATATTGCCAAAACCTATGTTTATGAGCTTCAATATAATTCACTCCCCGACATCATTCTATATTCTGTATTTGCTCTCGTATCTTCTCTATTTCGGATTTTAGATCCACAACTATCTTAGCCACTTCCAAGTCGCTGGCCTTAGACCCGATCGTGTTCGCCTCCCTGTTCATCTCCTGAACGATAAAATCAAGCTTTTTCCCGCACGGCTCGTTTGAATCCATAGCGTTTCTAAACTCGTTAACATGGCTTCTGAGTCTTACCGTCTCCTCGTCTACCGCCGTCTTATCAGCGAACACCGCAGCCTCGGTCAGTATCCTGCTGTCGTCTATGGCTGTCGAATCCAGTATCTCCGACAGCTTCTTATACAGCTTATCCATATATTCCTTTGTGCACTCCGGCGACCTCTTCTCTATCTTATCGACCAAGACCAAAACGCCGTCTAACTGCTCGTAGAGTTTTTCTGCGAGACGTCCGCCCTCGGCTGTTCTCATCTCCACGAATTCATCCATTGCTTTTTCTAAAACGCCCAGCACGTACTTGCATATCAAGTCCTCGTCAATCTCTTTGTATTCTATATTATAGATATCGCTGAAACCGGCGATCGTAGAGATCGACAGGTCGTCGGTCAAATCGTATTCCTTAAGCTCCTTAAGCGCCTCTATATAGCTTTCCGCAACGCCTCTGTTGAGCTTTACTATGCGGTCGTCGCCGTTTAACTGGTCGATAGAGACCATTATCTCCGCCTTGCCCCTCGATATATACCGCGACGCGCAGGCTCTGATCCTCTCTTCCAGAAAATTGTAATATCTCGGAACCTTTATGTAAAAATCGCTGTAACGGTGGTTCACCGACTTAACGCTGATCTTTATCTCAAGATCGTCCACGACTTCTTCCGCGCGGCCGAACCCCGTCATACTCTTGAGCATATCCACACCCCATTAACAATCATTTAATATATAGCAATTAATTATATCAATATTATTTTAAAAAATCAATCTATTTTACAAAATTTATTTAAAAAATTTACATATCACACTATTTTCTTTTAGTTACTCTATCATTTATGTTCCAAACGCCAAAAGTTATATTCCCACAAAAAACATATGGATTTTATAATATCATTGTGATATAATGAAATAATCGGCCGCCGTATAAGGCGAGAAAATAATATAATAAAGGCGGATGGTGCAGATGGATTTTAAAGTAGTTTCAAAATACAGCCCCGGCGGAGACCAGCCGCAGGCGATAGATAAGCTGGCTAAGGGTATCATAAACGGCGACAAGTTCCAGACCCTCTTGGGCGTGACCGGAAGCGGCAAGACCTTCACTATGGCCAACGTCATAGAGAGGGTCCAAAAACCGACGCTGGTGCTGGCTCACAACAAGACCCTCGCCGCTCAGCTTTGCAGCGAGTTCAAAGAGATCTTTCCTAACAACGCCGTCGAATACTTCGTTTCCTACTACGACTATTATCAGCCGGAAGCGTATATACCTCACTCGGATATCTATATAGAAAAGGACGCTTCGACCAACGAGGAGATAGACAAACTCAGACACAGCGCGACGGCGGCTCTGTTTGAGAGAAAGGACGTAATAATAGTCGCAAGCGTATCCTGTATATACGGACTCGGAGACCCTATAGACTACAACAACATGGTTGTCTCGCTGAGACCCGGCATGATAAAGGACCGCGACGAAGTAGTCGCCAAGCTGATCGAGATACAATACGACAGAAACGATTTTGAATTTACAAGAAACAAATTCCGCGTAAGAGGCGACGTAATAGACGTATGGCCGTCCGACGCGCAGCAGAACGCGATACGGATCGAATTCTTCGGAGACGAAGTAGACCGGATAACCGAGATAAACGTCGTGACCGGCGAGGTCGTCGCGCAGAGAAACCATATAGCGATATACCCCGCTTCCCACTACTGTACGACCCCCGAAAAGCTCGAGCTTGCGATCGGCAGGATCGAGGAAGAGCTCGAAGAGCGCTTAAAAGAATTTAAAGATAACGGCAAGCTGGTAGAGGCGGAGCGCTTGGAACAGAGAACCAAATACGATATAGAAATGCTGCGCGAAACCGGCTTTTGCAGCGGCATCGAGAACTATTCAAGACTCATAAGCGGACGAGCTCCCGGAAGTCCGCCATTCACCCTGCTCGACTACTTCCCCAAAGATTTTCTGATGTTTGTGGACGAGTCGCACGTAACGCTTCCCCAGGTGAGGGCTATGTACGCGGGAGACAGAGCGAGAAAAGAAAATCTGGTCAAGTACGGGTTCAGACTCCCGTCCGCTTTTGACAACAGACCGCTCAACTTCGACGAATTCTGGGCGAAGCTAAACCAGGCCGTATTCGTCTCGGCGACGCCGGGGGAGCTTGAACGAAACTGCAGCGCCCGAATCGTCGAGCAGGTCATAAGACCGACCGGGCTATTAGACCCCAAAATCGACGTGCGTCCGATAAACGGGCAGGTAGACGACCTGTACGCCGAGATACAAAAACGGGTCGAAAAGAACGAAAGAGTCCTCGTCACCACTCTGACTAAGAAAATGGCGGAGCGTCTCACCGAGTATTTCGAGGGAATGGGCGTTAAAGTCAGGTATCTGCACTCGGACGTTAAGACTATCGAACGAATGGAGATAATCAGAGATCTCCGGCTCGGCAAATTCGACGTGCTCGTCGGGATCAACCTGCTAAGAGAGGGCCTCGACATTCCTGAGGTGTCGCTGGTAGCGATACTCGACGCGGACAAGGAGGGCTTTTTGCGGAGCGAGACTTCGCTCATCCAGACTATAGGCCGCGCCGCGCGAAACGCGGAAGGCGAGGTCATAATGTACGCCGACGAGGTCACGCATTCGATGGCCGCCGCTATTGAAGAGACAAATCGACGCCGGAAACTTCAGTCTGAATTTAACAAAAAGCACGGCATAACGCCTAAGACTATAAAGAAGGACGTTCACGCAGTGATCGAGGCGACGCAGAGCGTGGACGACTCCTCCAAGAAGCAGGAGAAACATTACGCCGATAAACAAAAGGCTATCGCCGAGCTTACGATAGATATGAAGAAGGCGGCGGAGCTTTTGCAGTTCGAGCTGGCGGCTCAGATAAGAGACGAGATCAAGCGTCTTCAGGACGAATAATATACCAATCATTTGAGAAAGGATCGGTTACTTTAATACCATGAGTAATAAAAATATAGTTGTAAAGGGCGCTAAGGAACATAACCTAAAAAATATAGACGTCGTTATACCGAGAGATAAATTCGTCGTTCTCACCGGGCTCAGCGGCTCCGGTAAATCGTCGCTGGCCTTTGAAACGATCTACGCCGAGGGCCAGAGACGGTACGTAGAATCGCTTTCTTCGTACGCGCGCCAATTCTTAGGACAGATGGAAAAGCCCGACGTCGAGTCCATAGAAGGACTCTCGCCCGCAATCTCTATAGATCAGAAAACCACGGCCAGAAACCCGCGCTCCACGGTCGGCACGGTCACCGAGGTATACGACTACCTAAGGCTTATCTTCGCAAGGATAGGCGTGCCGCACTGTCCCAAATGCGGCAAGGTGATAATCCCGCAAACGGTCGATCAGATCGTAGACTCGATACTCGCCCTTCCCGAGAGAACAAGGATACAGATTATGTCCCCGGTCGCAAGAGGCAGAAAGGGCGAGTACGTAAAGACATTTGAAAACGCGCGTAAAAACGGTTTCGTCAGAGCCAAGGTAGACGGCGAAATGATCGATATAACCGAAAATCAAATAAAGCTTGATAAAAAGAAAAAACATAACATCTCGATCGTAGTGGACAGGCTCGTGGTCAAGGAAGGGATCTCGAAGCGTCTTACCGACTCCGTCGAGACCGCTCTCAATATGGCGGACGGCCTCGTTATGGTAGACGTTTTGGGCGACGAGTCTCGCGAGCTTATGTATTCGCAAAACTACGCCTGCGACGACTGCGGCGTAAGTCTTGAAGAGCTGAGCCCAAGGATGTTCTCGTTCAACACTCCGTACGGAGCGTGTCCGAGCTGTATGGGTATAGGCACGATAACTAAGATAGACCCAAATCTCATAATCCCGGACAAGAGGCTCAGCATAAACCAGGGCGCCATAGTCGCCACCGGCTGGAGCAACGCTGAAGCAAACTCTATAGCGTCGATGTATTACGAAGGTCTCGCCGAGCATTACGGTTTCGATCTCGATACGCCGGTCGAGGAACTGCCGGAACAGGTGTTGAACGCATTGCTCTACGGCACGAACGGCGAAAAGATCAAGCTGACTTATAACCGTAAGTATTCTAAAGGTATACAATACGCATCTTTCGAGGGAATCATTAACAACCTCGAGCGCAGATACCAGGAGACCAATTCGGAATGGATGAAGGCGGAGATCGAGAGCTATATGATGAATATGCCCTGCCCCGAATGCGGCGGCGCCAGGCTCAAAAAAGAGTCGTTAGCGGTCACTATAAACGATAGGAATATCAACGACATAACAAATCTGTCTATAGATAAGGCCTATGAATTTTTCTCCACCTTAAACGACACGTTATCGAATAAGAATAAGCTGATCGCGAAACACGTTTTAAAGGAGATAAACGACAGACTTAAATTCTTAAAAGACGTCGGTCTCGAATACCTTACTCTCTCGAGGAGCGCAGGCACGCTCTCGGGCGGCGAAGCCCAGCGTATCCGCCTCGCGACCCAGATCGGTTCCAGCCTTATGGGGGTCGTTTATATACTCGACGAGCCGAGCATAGGTCTGCATCAGAGAGACAACGACAAACTCATAGACACCCTTAAAAACCTTCGCGACCTCGGCAACACGCTAATCGTAGTCGAACACGACGAGGATACCATGCTGGCGGCCGATCATATCATAGACATAGGTCCCGGAGCCGGGATCCACGGCGGCGAGGTCGTGGCCTGCGGCACGCCGCAGGATATAATGGACTGCAAGGAATCAATCACCGGCCAGTATTTGAGCGGAGCCAAAAAGATACCAATCCCCAAGACCAGAAGAAAGGGAAACGGACATAAATTAGAGATATTCGGAGCGAGCGAGAACAACTTAAAGAATATAAACGTCAAGATCCCGCTCGGAACGTTCACAGTCGTGACCGGCGTCTCAGGCAGCGGAAAAAGCTCGCTGGTAAACGAGATAATATACAAACAGCTATCCAATCAGCTAAACGGCTCTAAGAAATTTCCGGGCAAGTTCAAGTCGATGAAGGGGCTCGAATACTTAGACAAAGTGATAGACATAGACCAGTCGCCTATAGGCAGAACGCCGCGAAGCAACCCCGCCACCTATACCGGCCTTTTCGGAAATATAAGGGAGTTGTTCGCGACCACGCCTGAGGCTAAGGCGAGAGGATATAAGCCGGGTCGATTCAGTTTTAATATAAAAGGCGGCAGATGCGAAGCCTGCGCCGGAGACGGGATAATCAAGATAGAGATGCATTTTCTGCCGGATATATACGTTCCCTGCGAGGCATGCGACGGAAAGCGGTATAACCGCGAAACCCTCGAGGTCAAGTATAAAGGCAAAAATATAAACGAAGTTCTTGAAATGACGGTCGAGGAGGGCTGCTCATTCTTTGAGAATATGCCCAAGATCCACCGAAAACTACAGACGCTGTTCGACGTTGGATTGGGTTATATAAAGATCGGCCAGCCGTCCACCACCCTCAGCGGCGGCGAAGCCCAGCGCGTTAAGCTCGCCACAGAGCTGAGCAGACGCAGCACCGGCAAGACCATATATATCCTGGACGAGCCGACGACCGGACTCCACACCGCCGACGTCCATAAGCTGATAGAGGTCCTCCAAAAGCTGGTCGACGCCGGAAACACAGTACTGGTTATAGAACATAACCTCGACGTAATCAAGACCGCCGATTATATCATAGACCTCGGCCCCGAGGGCGGAGACAAAGGCGGAACGATTGTCGCCAAAGGGACTCCCGAAGCGATAGCGAGATGTTCCGAATCATACACGGGACAATATCTTAAGAAAATATTAAAGTAACGCGGCGGAGTTTTCAGCTTATATGTCTTAGCCGCAAAACCGGAAACGCTCCTTTTTAAACCTAAAATACGAGGCGGCAAACGAATCGCGCCGCCTCGTAAAACTATCCCGATTTTCATGTTTACAAAAAAATTTCCACGTTGTCTAAAACTCCGCCCTATTCTCAACATTTCCGCATTGCTCGATTGCTCGACGCGCTCTAAACTCTCTCGCTGTCTAACAGATCGTACAGCTTCTTTAAGTATATTTTATTCACAGACTCCCGCTTCGACAAAAGTTCGAGCGTCTTTCTGAAGCCGTCGATCTCGCCGTTGTAATTATCTATTCCCGCTTTTCTCATCATTCTTAGATATCTGTCTTTAAAATTATAAGAGCCGCGCAGATAATACTTATAATTCATGATCCATAACTTCATAAGATGCGTATATTTATCGTTTTTAAACTCCCCGGGATCATATGAGATCATATCGCGATTCGATATCCCTATATCAAAATATCTAAACGAATTTTCCGTTTCAAAGTACATAGATACTAAAATTTCTCCGGCGCCAAACTCTTCGCAAAATCGCTCTACAACGGCTTAAATTCCTCTTTCAGCATGGCCGTAACGGCTAAAAGCGCCTTATCCGCCGTCTTTTCTTTGACGTCCACAAGCAGATCTACGTCCGAATACTCATCCGCACGGCGATCTTTATAACTTCCGACAACCTCGACCCGACTGACAAACTCTATCTTCTCAACAAACGCCTTAACAACGCTAATAAGTTCCGTCAATTCCATAATATATCTCCCTCCGCTTTCCACTCTTCACTTAAAATAACTTGCCTTGCCATCTCTGCGAAACTGTATTTTACAACTATCATTTTGCTAAGCCGTAAACGACTACGGCTGTTTAGATTTGCGCTTTGATTATTAGCAAATAAAAAAACAGCCCCACTTTAAATGAGACTGTCTTAAGTTTTTTGATAAAATTCTTCAAAGTTTAAGCTTTGCGACGCGAAGATTAATATATAATTCTTCTTCCGCCGAGGAAACGGCTTGCATAATAACCGGTGGTTATATCGGTGATCTTAACAACGTCTCCGGTATGAGGAGCGTGGATCATCTTACCGTCGCCTATGTACATGCCTATATGGCTCGCGTAACCGCCTGTACCGAATCCAACCAGATCGCCGGGCGCCAGCTCTTCAAAAGATACCGGTATACCGTTCTTCATCTGATCGTCGGCTACTCGGTTGAGCGAATAGCCAAGCTGTCCGTATACGTAGTAGATAAGACCGCTGCAGTCAAATCCGCTCGGAGACGTTCCGCCCCAAACATATGGAACTCCCAAGAACTGCATTGCCAGATCAACGGCCGCCTGACCGCCGGTCGAGCTGTAATCGGGCATCTCGCCCTCGTACACGGTTATATAATCGGCTGATACGTATCCCATCAATCCGTCGTTGTTGTAAGCGACGCTTACCCAACCCGGCTCGACCCAATTAACTCTGACTCTTTGTCCAGCGGAAAGGGTCGTTATTATGTCAGCGTCCATAGACGCCGCTTCTCTTACGTTTAACGTCGATGCCTGGATAACTCCATAGCACTGTACCGGCTCCTCTATTTCATACTCATATGCGTATGCAGGTACTATTATAAAAGTAGAAATTGTTATGAGTACTAATAGCGTCGCAACAATTCTTCTTAAATTCTTCTCCAAACTTTCGTCCTTAAAACTCAAAATAAAAAACCTCCAATTAGAATATACGTATATGCGCTATTCCTCCTACCTCACCTCGTTTCGGCATATATTTTTTAACGTAGTTTTTAGCCCGCGACTAATACAATCGCTAAGCTCTTAAACTCAACAAACAAATAAACACTCAAATAACAAGAGTCTTATCGATTGATACTAATCCATATTTTTCTTTTAGGCTATGTCCGAATTATACTATCTTTTGCCCAAAAAGTCAATGTTTTTTTGCCCAAAGCATAGCAGAAACAGGCGTTTTCACGCGCTTTAACGCCACTCAAACCACGTTTTCACAGCGTTTGCTGTAAATGTGAACAAACTGTAAACAAATTAATTTTCAAGTCTCCAAACATTAAATTTTGATTTCTTTTATGTTTCGTAACGATTTCTTTTATGTTAAGTTTATGTTACAAAAATCTTACTTTTTCACTCTGAATAAGCGTATTGATTTTTTTTCAAATATGATGTATATTAATGATAAGTAAAATCGGCGCGACGAAAAAAGCAACCTTGACCGCCGCACTGGATTGTTTGCGAACAGGAGTTAATATATGAAATTAGAAAAACTGAACGAACAGATAAGGTCGGGGCTTTTAGCTCCAGTATATTTTATATACGGCGAAGAAACCTATATAATCGATTCGAAGATAGAACAAATCAAGTCTAAGCTTATCGCTCCCGAGTTTGAAAGCTTTAATTTCATGAAATTCGAGGGGAAAGGAGTAAGCGCCGCGACGATCGAAGAAGCGGTGGACAAATATCCGCAGCTGTCTGAACGGACGATGATACTCGTATCCGACTGCGGTATTTTTAACAACGCCTCCACGAACGAATTCAAAAGGCTCAAAAAGATCGTAGCAGAGCTGCCGCAATACGTCTGCCTCGTGTTCCGCGAGGACGAATTTGATCCCAAGAAAGAGAAAAATTTAGCCTTTATCGAAGAGAAAGGCGGAGTGATACGATGCGACAAAATGGATCGACGCCAGCTCCAGACATGGCTAAATAATCGTTTTTCGGAGTCGGGAATACAAATTTTGGCCAAAGACGCAAGATATATGGTCGATATCTGCGGAACGTCGCTGTCAAACCTCTCCAACGAAGCGGATAAACTCGAGCTGTATATAGGCAAATCAAAGCATAATATAAATAGAAGCGATATAGACGCCTGCGTGCAAAAAGATACAGAACTTAAGGTCTACGATATATTAGACCTTATAAAACGAAAGAACTTAGCCGGCGCGCAGCTTGAGCTGAAACAACTCAAAGAGAGGAACGAATCCGCGATGCGGATATTATTGATAATGACCGGAAATATCGCCGATCTGCTTTTATGCCGTCAGCTTTCCTCCGAGCGTCTGTCCGCCGAACAGCTCAGGCGCTACTTTGAATATCCGAAACCTCCGTTCGTTGTAAAAAAACTTATGGAGGAAAGCCGCCGCTATAGCGAGGACAGTCTTCTCAAATTGTTTAAAACCGCCGTTGAATACAACGTAGGGATAGTTTCCGGCCGGATTGACGACTGGACTGCGGTAGAACTGCTGACGGCGGCGATAGCTCAAAGTTAGTAGTTTTAATCGCGCTTCAACGCGGGCTTGATAATGTGTTAAGTCCATGTTAAAATTGATTTTGGAGTTATTTGAATTTTTATATTTATCATTAAACTCAGGAGGAATATCTAATGAAAAAAGCCCTAATAATCATATCCGCATTTTTGATACTAATCGCTTCCGCGATATCTTCATATGCGGTCGGCGCTGAAACGCTCGCTTTTCCGGATGCGATAGGCGGCGGAAAATACTCGCCGGGCGCTCGCGGGATTCTCGACGACGGCGGAGAGGTCGAAGTGTATCACGTTACCAATTTGAACGCGTCCGGAGAAGGTTCTTTTGCCGACGCTGTATCTCAGCCGGGCAGGATAATAGTGTTCGACGTAGGCGGAACGATCGAACTTACCGGAACGCTTACCATTAAAGCGGACAACCTCACTATCCTCGGTCAGACCGCTCCCGGAGACGGTATTACAATAAGCGGCGGGAACGTGGTCTTCGACGACGAGGTAAAAAACATAATTATGAGATATATGCGTATTCGTCCCACCGATAAGAACGGAGGCGAACCGGACGGACTGGGCGGACGTTTCAACACAAATATAATAATCGACCACTGCAGCGTATCCTGGTGCGTAGACGAGCTTTTGACTCTGTACGCAGGCGCGGCGGAGGAAGGCAAGACAGTCGGCAATCATTTGACTATACAAAATACCATAGGTTCTGAAAGTCTGAGGATGAGCAACCACGTCAAGGGCGCTCACGGTTACGGCGCTATCTGGGGCGGCGCTGACGCCAGCTACGCTTTTAACCTGCTCGCCCATCACGATAGCAGAAGCCCGAGACTCGACAGACAGCTTCAAAACACGGACGTCTCAAATAACGTTATATACGACTGGGGTCAAACCAACTCCGCGTACGGCGCAGAACCGTATTCTTTCGACGAATCGAGCTTTGAGCCGTCCAACGTTAACTGGGTAGGAAACTACTATAAATACGGTCCCTCAACGCGCAAAAGCCTGCGGTACAGGATATTCGACATATCCGGACCGCTAAACGACGGCGATCCCAAATCCCGCTTCTACTTTGCCGGCAACTACGTCTTCGGAAACAACGAATACACCGAGAACAATATCCTCGGACTTGAAAATTCCGACCAAGCCGAACTGCTTAGCAGCGAGATAGATATGGGCGAATATTCAATAACGCGCATGCCGGCTGAAGACGCCTACGATTACGTCCTCAAAAACGCGGGCGCAACCCTGCCCAAGCGGGACGCGATCGACGCGAGAATCGTCTCCGACGTAAAATACGGAACCGGCCGCGTCATAAACAACGCGACAGAGGTCGGCGGCCTTATCGAACAGGACGAAGATTACAGACCTTTCGAGATCCCCGAAAACTGGATATCAGACAACGGTCTGAGCGGCTTAAACGAGACCGACATAATCCAAGACGGCAAATACGCCGGTTACACGCTTATAGAGGCGTATATAAACGAGCGGACCGCCGAACAGTCAGAAAATCCTCCCACTAACCCGGAAATAGTCGTTAAGTCTCCGACCATCGCGTCGGTAGACGACTCTATCAATATCGGCGGCTCGGACGTCAAAGTAGACAACGGCGGCTGGAAGGTCGTCTCCGTGGACGAAACCGTCCGCTACAGCGCGGAAGCGTTTGAAGTCGGCGGGAACGCCGTTACGAAAATGGAGCTCTACGACGGTAATACGCTTATCGAGAGTTTCGATGGGAGCGGTATAGAAACAGACCTCTACTTAAGCGAAGGCGCGCATTATCTCACTTGCCGCGCATATAATACCCGCGGTGAAAAGACGCAGAGCGCCACATCTATAGTATACGTCAAATCCACGGACGCGCCGGGCAGCTATTCGCACGCTCAGATAGGCGCTACAGGCTACGACGGCCTGGGCGGCGCGGCGATGGACGAGACCGGCGTATACTCCATATACGGTTCGGGTAGAATAACTGAAAGCGCCTCCGACTCCTGCGATTTTATGTATAAACCGGTAGACGGGGATTTTGATATAACTGTGCGCGCCGAAGAAATACCTAAATTTGAAAATCAGCAGGTGAGCGGACTTATGGTGCGCGCCGACCTGAGTCCCAGCTCGGTCATGGCCATGATCGGCGACGGCTGGGGCAGAAACGGCGAGAACGTAAGAGTATTCAGCAGGGCGAAAGCCGGTCAAAGCTCGGAGGAGATATATTTTAAGGACGCAAACGGCGACGACTGCGACAACGGCGATACGACCTACGCCATGCCCCGATATATGAGGATACAGCGGAGCGGCAACACGCTTACCTTCAGCGTTTCAGACAATGGGATCGACTGGAACGGCAACGCGAGACAGCCGTTTTCGATAGTGTATGATTCTCTGCCGCAGCGTCTCTATGTCGGACTCGCTACCGACAGTGCAGAGGGCGTTTCTACGAAAGAATATTTCTCGATCGCAAAGTTCAGCCGTCTGACGCTGAACGGCGAAAGCGACGTTGAATACGACGATTACAGCGTTCCGTTTCACGATACGAATTTCGACGGCGCGGCTTGGTATATCCCCGCCGGCGATCAGATAATCGACTGTTCTTCGGCCCCATCGGCGGAAACAGCGGATACGTATTGCAATTCTGGGGAGAAACGAGCAGGACTTTCACACCGCAGAACAAGGGTATAATAACCGCCTCCGCAGACTACTACATGCTCGGCGAGAAAGTTGTAGATCAGACCGGAACGCGGTTTATGCTGCAGGGTCAGGACGAGAGCGGAAATACCGTCAAGATCGCAAGCATATACGCGCAGCGCTCTCTCGGATTCTTCAAGGAATACGACGAGGCTGACAACAGGCCGAGCATACCTCCCGATTCGGAGAACAAACCCGAGCTTAAGACCTGGTACAAGGTTACCGCAATATTGGATTATTACACCGGCAAAGGAAAATACTCCTTTACCCCGTACACGGAATACGACTCCGCAAACGGCGTATACGAGCTCGGCGAATCGATCTTCGACTACGAATTCGACTTCGACACGAGCGTATCCGTTTCAACGCTGCATTTCCAGCGCCGCGGCGGCTGGTATATGTATCTGTCGAACGTCAGTCTCGACGTCGAATATAACGATACGACCCTTTTCGAATCGAACGGCAGGGTTTACGCGTATTCTCCGGACACGGACGCAAGGCTCTATATTGCAGGCTACGACGAAAACGACTGTCTCATATATAGCCGAGATTTCAGCATGGACGCGAGTAACGTTCAAACCGCCTCCGTTCCAAGCGGCGCCGGGATCGCATATGTAAAAGCGTTTTTATGGGATGAAAATAATTCTCCTTTGATCGAGGAATTGACATTATAGCGAACTAATTATTTCGGCGGAATAAATTTCCGCCGAATTTTATTTACGAATAGAATCTCGGCATATTTTATCCGCCTAATCAGCAAACTACTTGACAATATTTTAGAATTATAGTAAAATTAAGTGCAATTAAATAGATTTGGAGGGTGTAAATTGAGTAATAATTCTACGTTAAAGACAAGGGATCTTGTAATATCCGCGCTGCTTATAGCAATAGGGATACTCATCCCGATGATATTCACCGGACCGCCGTTTCGTTGGGTCGTAGGTCCGTATTCGGCGACTCTGATGGCGCACGTACCGGTGATACTCGCAATGTTTATCTCGCCATGGGTAGCCGTTTTCACGGCCGTAGGCACGACTCTCGGTTTCTTCATCACCGCCGATCTCGTGGTCGCGGTAAGAGCCGCGTCTCATATCCTTTTCGCGCTCGTCGGCGCGTATATGCTTAAAAAGGGCGCAAACCTTATAATAACATGTCTGGTCACCGGTATTATACACGCGGTTTTTGAAGGTCTGGTAGTTCTGATCTTCTTCGCCGTCGGCCTGTCGACGCCCCAGGCGGGTTATTCCATGATAGTACTTGCGATAATCACAGTCGCAGGAACCTTTATCCACCATATAGTCGACTATACAATAGCCGTAATAATCGGCTCGGCGCTCGCTAAAGCAAAGGCGATCCGCAAACTGCCGCCTATCTGGAAAAATTAATTCGGACAAAATACAAAGCGAAGCTCGTCGAAGAAGTCTTCTCCGACGAGCTTCGCTATTTTTATGCAACTAATTTAATAATCCAACGCTTATCCGCGCGCAACCTATTAAAGTATGCGCGCCGTATCTTTATTTAAAATGCGATACCTTAGGTTTAACCAATTCGCGCCAATCAAGGTCGCCGCGTTCGATACCCATGATCAAAACCTCCGCAGTCGCGATATTAGTAGCAAGCGGCACGTTATGCACGTCGCACAGCCTGTAAAGCGAATCAATATTAGGTTCGTATTTCTGCTGCGTCAGCGGATCCCTGAAGAACAGCACCGCGTCTATCTCGTTATAAGCAATCCTGGCTCCGATCTGCTGGTCGCCGCCCTCCGAACCGGCCAAAAACAACGTAACCGGCAACCCGGTAGCGTCAGCTACTAACGTTCCGGTATTGTTGGTCGCACATAGATGATGCTTTTTTAATATAGCGCTGTACGCTATACAAAAGTCAACCATAAGGTCTTTCTTCTTATCGTGCGCAATTAAGGCAATATTCATCGTTAATCCTCCAATCCAAAATTCCATTTCCCTTTTATAAACCCGGCTCGAATGAAAGCGTAACCGCACAACTCGCCCGTGGAGCCGATCTTTCATTTTTTGTGATATATGTCTAAGCTCGTATCGCTTCAACTCGCCAAAACTCGCTTTAAATCGCTGTAAAACACGACATATATCTATTTAATAACTAACAACATTAAAACTATATCACACATTATATAAAATGTAAAGCCCGTTTTTTATAAATTTTGTGTTTATGTTATAAAAATTTTAATGTAAAATTTGTCTAAATTATCATATCTCTTCCTGATCCGTTTTGTTCAGACGCCTCGGTCGGCTCCGGCTCAGCGGAAGCTTCGGCGCCTCTGTCGTTTGTATTTTCCTCTTCATTCTCTTCCTCGGTCTGCGGCTCGGCCGTAGGCGACGGCGCCTCCTCCGCGTTTTCATCGTCCTCGTCGGGAGCGGCGGTCTGTTTTGCGTCGGAGCTTTCATCCGTATTATCGTCCGACGGCTTAGCCGTCCGGTCGGTATCCCTAAGCTCCATATACCTGTCGAATATATCCTTTGCTACTTGAGCGGCATAGCTGCTGGACGCGCCGTGTTCTATCACGACCGCCACGACTATCTCCGGTTCGTCGTATGGAGCGAAACCGGTGAATAACACGTTATCCGCGCCGTCGGACACTTCCGCGGTTCCGGTCTTGCCTCCGACCCGGTACTCGGTCGATCCAAACACTCTGCTCGCCGTACCGTCGGCGGTAACTCTGCGCATACCGTCTTTTACCGCTTCAAACGTCGAGTCTGAGATCGGATTATCGCTTACGACCTCGGCGGGCGTCGAGTAGACTAATTCGTCGGTATCGTAATCGACTATATCCTTTATAAGATGCAGTCTGTACCTTGTTCCCTTATTCAGTATAGCGGAAACGTAGCTTGCAAGCTGAGCGGGCGTAAACAAGCTGTCGGACTGTCCTATAGCCGTCTGCAACGTATCTCCGGGGCGCCACTCCCCTCCGCTCGCCTCGCGCTCGGCCGGCGAAGATACCTGGCCTCTGCCTTCGGACAATTCAATCCCGGTTGTCTCGCCCAAACCAAACTTCTCGCTGTATTCGTCGATAGCGTCTATCCCGACCAATCTGCCAAGCTCGTAAAAGAAGTAGTTGCAGGACACTCCTATGGCCTCGGATACGTTGATCGAGCCGTGCGTCGCCCCGCTCGACGAATAAACGAGACAGGTTGGCTGGTAATCGCTGTAATAGGTATACCTTCCGCGGTCCACTATCTCTGTGTCCGGAGTTATCGTTCCGGTCTCAAGCCCAGCTATCGAAGTCAGCATCTTAAAGGTCGAACCGGGCGCGTACGTTCCGTTGAGCGCACGGTTGAACAACGGATTTGATTCCATGCTCGAAAGTTCCTCGTAATCCTCGTTAAAAGTCTCCGGATCGTAGGTCGGATACGAAGCTATGGCCAGCACTTCTCCGTTATTCGGATCAACCGCTATAGCCGCTCCCGCGCCGCCTTCGCCGCAGGCCTGACCTATATTCCTCTCAAGCGAGCTTTCCATTGTCTTTTGAAGTTCCAGATCTATAGTCAGCTCGGCGTAATTGCCCGGAACAGCTTCCTTCTCTTCAACGACGTCGCCTATGTCGCCGTCCTTTGTGATCTGAACGCGTCTATAACCGTCCTCGCCCTTTAAATATGATTCAAGAACTTTCTCAAGTCCGTCCTTACCGATTATATCGTTCATTCCATAGCCCTGATCCTTCAGTTGTTCGTATTCTTCAGCGTATATTATCCCGGTTCTTCCCAGAATATGGGCGGCGGTCGTCCCCTCGGAATACGTTCTTATCGTCTCCATCACAGCGTCCACATTTCCGGCGGCGCTATAGCTCTCCTTTATTTTCTGAACGACTATGTCGCTCACGTCGTTGGCTATGGTAAACGGATTTGTCGCGCTGAAATTTCTCTGCTCCATCTCGTATCTAACCGCTATTATATCGAGCGCATCCTCGTCCGAATACTCGTCGCCAACGCCGTATTCCTCTTTGAAATGATTAAATATATCCCAAAGCTTTTCATAGCCGCTGAGATCGTTCTTATCTTCCCATTCGGCTATCTCGCTGCTATTCGCCTCTTCAAACGCTTCTCTGTCGTCGTAGTCGGATTCAATCAATCCAAAATCGTACTCCGGTACCTCTTCCTCCGCGTTGTAGACGATCGGGAAAGTCGTATTGTATTCGTCGCCGTTCTCCTTAAGAAGTTTTACTACGTCCAGTATCTCGGCGTTAACGTCCGCCTCATCCTGCCCGCTTCTGTACATGACCACGTTATATCCGAGATTATTCTTTACAAGCGGAACGCCGTAGCGGTCTACTATCTCGCCGCGCGGCGCCTTGAGCGTATACGTCCTCACCGCGCTGTTCTCAGCTCTTTGGCTGTATTCTTCTCCGTTTACGATCTGCAGATCGATAAGTCTTATAACGCATATTATAATCAAAGCGGCGGCTACCGCTAAAATCGCCGCCGCGCGTTTTTCTGTTTCACTCAGTTTCATTCTTATCACCAATCATATCAATATATGCTTAAAACGTTCGCTTTCGCCGCATATTTATCCGAATAATTTAAAGGCTCCCCTTTAATACCGTCTTTATTCTACACAGTTTAAGCGTTTTCGTCATCAGTTTCCACATTATAAGTCCGACTACCGTATTATATATACAGCCCGGAAGGATAGTTCGGTACACGGTAAACCAGAAGCCGGTTCCCGGATACTCCATTGAATATATGATATAATAACATATCTCGCTTAAAACGGTCGCGCATATTACAAATGCGCCGAGCGTCAGAAAATACGGCAGTGAATAAACTCTGTCGCTTAAAACTCCTCCTACGTATCCGAGCAACATAAATATGAAAGCGTTTACCCCGACGAATCTGCCTATAAACAGGTCGTAGACGAGTCCGAAAACAAAGCCGCACGCAAGCCCTTGTATCCTACCGCAAAGAAGTCCGGTCAGCAGTCCGAACAGCATAAACGTACGCGGAGTAATCTCAAAAATACTCAGCGAATTGATTATCGGCTGTAAAATCACCAGCGCCAAAAGCCACAATCCGTGATGCAAAACTTTCATAATTCAACACTTCCTCGCAATTTCCTATTATCGACCAAATAACATATCCCATATCTCAGGCAAAACAGTCCCCTCTATATTTAAAGCTCTAAGTCCTCGCCGCGGAAAGCGTATCGGTTATAACCAACTCACTCCGAATCCGGATCGTCCGACGGCGCCGGACTCGCTTCCTCTTCGCTGTTATCGCTTGACCTATCTCGCTCTTCATCGCTTGCGTTCTCGTCGTCCTCGTCCGTCTCTCTCGTCGAATCGGGATCGGCTGTAGAGTCCGGATCGGCGGTCGCGCTCGCTTCCTCTTTTCGTCTGTCTATCTCGGCCTGTTCGTCCTCGGCCTGCTCGCGAAGATTTTTAAGATTGTCGGTCTCCTGCTCCGCCACGAGCTCTATGTTGTTCGTTATAACAAATACGTCTCTAAGATCCCGGATATTCGCGCTCGGTTCTACCGACGCGTATTTGGACGCTGTCAGGTTATCCTCGCCTATGTCGTACAGCTTGCCTATAGTTATACCGCTCGGGAATATCCCGCCCAAGCCCGAAGTCGTAAGTAAGTCGCCGTCCGATAACTCCATATCCCGGCTCAGATACGATACTTTGCATCGATACGAGTATCTAAGCTCTCCGTCGCCGCCGACTATGCCGAGCTGCTTCGTGTCTCCGACCAAAGCTCCCACCGAAAAAGACGGGTCGACCAGCGTCGTGACCTCCGACCAATTTGTTCCTACCTTAGTGACCTTACCTACCAAAAAATTCTCCCCGGTAACGACCGGCATCTCGACGTCGATACCGCTTTTTGAGCCTTTATCTATAGTTACCGTCGAATACCAGTTGGAAGGATCGTTAGCGACGACCGACGCCGCCGTCAGTTCGTACTCCGCCCTCTCCGTCCTAAGCTCGAGCATCTGCCGAAGTCTCCTGTTCTCGGCCTCGAGTTCCTCGTTCGTCTCGACCTGTTCAAGCTCGGCGTTCTCCGCCTTGAGCTGCGAATTTTCATTTCTCAAATCGCTTATCACCGAAAAGCAATGAGTCAGGTCGTATATTCCGTCTCCGATATTGGTAATTATCCTTTGCAGAGGAGAAGCCGCCGTCTTGACCGCGTCCTCTGCCGCGGAAGGTCTCCCGTTTTGGGATCTGGCGGCGAAGAAGCCTATCAACACCGCGGCTATCAATATCGCCGAAACCAATATTGCTAAAAGTTTATGTTCTTTTATAAATTTCAAATATCTCACCTACTATACGCCGCCTATGTAAATATAACGGACAATATTATAGCGCAACGCCGGATCGAAACATGTCGGTTATGCGCGTCTGTTTGCCGGACGGCGGTATTCGCGACCATTTTTACTCAATAATTCTTAGGCGCCGTGACCTGCGACAGAAGTCTGAGCTTTTTATTCTTATCTTTAAGCGCCAGCGCGGCTCCGAACGCGGCGCTCTCCACCGGACGTTCCGCCATGTATACCTCGACCCCGGTGACGTTTTTCACCAATCTGCCAAGCCCTTTTAGTTTAGAACCCTCGCCTATCATTATTATCCCGGTCTCTATGATGTCGGCCGCAAGCTCCGGCGGCGTCTTTTCCAAAACGTTTACAACCGTCTCGACTATCTCTTTGACTACGTCGCCTATCGCGCCGTAGACCTCGCCTGTGCCCAAGATTGCCGCCTTGGCCGCTCCGCTGTACATGTCCTTTCCCTGCACCTCGGCGATCTCGGTCCCCGTTCCTCTGAGGGCCGCGCCGATCTTTATCTTTACGCGCTCCGCCGCCAGATCCGATATCTCCACGTTAAACTTCTTCTTTACAAACTGAACGATAGCCTGATCGACCGCGTCGCCGGCAGTCTTGGAAGAACTGGAGACGACGACTCCTCCGAGCGAAACGACGGCCGCTTCCGTCGTGCCCGCGCCTACGTCTAAGATAACGTAGCCCTTAGGCTCCGAGACCTCTATACCCGCGCCTATCGCTCCCGCAAGCGGCGACTCTATCAAATACACTTCCTTCGCCCCCGCGGAAATAGCGGTCTCCTCTACCGCCCTTTTCTCCACCTCGCTCAGCTCGGACGGCACGCACATAGCGACTCTGCGCTTTGCAAATACCGTCCTGCTGCATCTGTCTAATAATATTTTTAAAAACTCGACCGAATAGTTAAAGCTGTTGACCGCTCCCGAACGCATCGGGTGTATCACGCTGAGCCCTTCCGCCGTCTTTCCGGTCATTTCGAGCGCCTCGCGCCCTATCGCCCGGATCTGTTTATTCTCGTCGGCTACTACGATCGTGGGTTCGCTCACTACCAACCCTTTATTTGCAACATAGATCTGGGTACTGTAGCTGCCCATATCTATTCCTATATCTATAGCCATCTCGCACCTCCGCAAAAAACGTTCGTCTATATCAGCCGATAAGCCTTACGCCGAACTCTTTCTTCAAAATCATCCCCAGCCTGCAAAGCGGCAGACCGACGACGTTGAAATAATCGCCCTCTATCCTCTTTACAAATAACGCGCCGAGGTTCTGTATCCCATACGCTCCCGCCTTGTCCATCGGTTCGCCCGTCCTTATATACGCGGCGATCTCCTCGTCCGAAATATCTCTGAATTCGACGACGGTCGCTTCATGATCGCAGACTTCCCTGCCGCTAAACGTATCTATTACCGAAACGCCAGTATATACCTCGTGTCTGTTCCCGGACAAGCGTCTGAGCGTCCGCTCCGCGTCCGCCTCGTCCTTCGGCTTTCCCAATATCTCGCCGCTTAAGACCACTACGGTATCCGCGCCTATGACGAGGGCTTCCTCGCCGCCTAAGCCGCCCGAGTTTCTTATTCTCTCGGCGACGTTCGACGCCTTATTACGAGCAAGCTCTTTCACCGTCTCCGCAGGATCGAGCCCCGGAGTCGATATCTCCTCTGAATCGTCGGGCGTTATACTAAACTCAAGCCCCATATTTTTAAGCAGCTCCGCCCGTCTCGGCGAAGCCGACGCAAGTACTATCTTCATTAATAACCTTCTTCCGCGGCGCGTTTATAAATAAAAGCGCCGTCTTATAAATCTATTCTCATACGCCGCGCGTTTAACAAATAAAAGCGCTATCTTGTAAATTTACCGTCATATACGATATTCTCGCCGCTGAAATACGCTCTGCATATCCTTTTTGTCTCTTCTCCCGATTCGATGCTGAACGTCAGCCTTAAATACCTGCAGCCGAGCTTTTTAAGCTCCTTCTTCTTATCCGCCCAATACGTCGGCGCCGTATTAAGCAACACGCTTCTGCACGATCTTCCATCCCTGATGACCGGGAATATATTTCCCTTTCTGTCCTTAAGCCGCGAGTAGCCAGTCTTGCATGGACAATCGCCGATGTTTTTGGCTATGCAGTTTTCCGTGACCATGACCGGCAGGTATCCGTATACAATACGCTCGCAGGCCCCGCTCTTTTTAAGGTCTCGGACCGCCGCCGCATTCAGTTCCGGCGATACGGTTATAAGCTTAGGCCGGACAAGAAACTCAAGAACGGCCAGAGAACGGCTGTTATATATATTGAGTCTGTGTCCCAAAAATAAATTGAAACGTTTATTTCTATATAGCTCGCCGATGTTCTCGACCAATAAATTAGTAAAGCCCAATTCAAAAAGCTCTTTTAACTTAGTCGAATATTCTTCATATTCGATATCTTTTATTATCGACGGCGGAGCGATAACTATTCTTTCTTTATCGCCGCCGAATATCTCCTTATTCTCGTATATCAAGTCTATGGGCGCGTAGATATATTCAAACTCAAAGCCTTCGGCCGCCCCGTACTGCTCTATATTTCTTACATAAGCCGTGTAAGCCGGTTCTCCGTCCCGGACGTCCGGCAAATCGTCACAATTCAGGGGATCTCCGCGCCTCTCAACTTTTCGGTCGTTATAACTCTTTATAATATGTTCCTCAAATTCGGACACGGCTCTTCTTCTGAGCTCGTTTATTGTTTTTATCGGGATAAAAGCGTTTTCTTCGACGTCTACCTCGCAGTTTTCGATCTTTAAAACGCTGTCCCCGGTCTTCAACACCTGCTCTTTGATCCTTTCGCCGTCGGTCGGTCTGTTTTTGGCCGTCTCGACCTCGTCCTCGCTCCGGACGGAAATCTTTATCTCATCGTCCCAAAGCGTAAGTTCGGCCTTTTTCCCCGGCTCTACCCTGACCGACGCATCGACATTTCTCTTTATATTATCAGCCGAAACATACTCCTTGAGCAAAGCTTCCAAGCCGCTGTTCGAGCGTTTATACGGGTTATCCGGCTTATCGAAGGCGAACATCTTCGTTCCTATATTTCCGGTAAAATATCCGTCGGTCAAGCCGCCTCGGTAAAATATCGAATTAAGCTCCTCAAATTCGTTCTTGGTCGGTTTGCGGTCTTGGTCTATACATTTTCTAAAGCTCCTTACGATCTCCGCGACGTAGGCCGCGCCTTTCATCCTGCCCTCGAGCTTAAGGGATATGTTACCGTATTTTAAAAGCGATTTCACCTTATCCAAATGATTTATTATCGACATGTCCTTAAGACTGAGATACGTTCCCTTTTTGCCGTCTTTCAACGCGCCGTTTGAGTACGGGAGCCTGCACGGCTGGGCGCAGCTTCCCCTGTTTCCGCTCCTGCCGCCCATCACGGTGCTCATCATACACTGCCCCGAATAGCACATACAGAGCGCGCCGTGGGCGAATATTTCAATATCTATTCCCTTAGGCTTGTTTTGCGCGATATACTCTATCTCTTCGAATGACAGCTCGCGCGAAAGCACGACTCTGTCCGCGCCAAGTTCGTACATCTCTTTAACGCCCGCAAGGTTGTGAACGGTGAGCTGAGTGCTGGCGTGAAGTTCGGCGTGCGCGCAGATCCTCTTCGCCGCCTCGAATACGCCCAAGTCCTGAATAATTATAGCGTCGACTCGGATCTCGTCCAAAAACCTTAAATATTCCTCGAGTTCGGTAAATTCGCGGTCAAAAACTACGGTGTTGACCGTAACGTGGATCTTCTTGCCGCGGAGATGCGCGTATTCTACCGCCTCCTTAAGCTGACCGGAGTCGAAGTTATCCGCAAAACTCCTCGCTCCGAAATTCTTTCCCGCAAGATATACGGCGTCCGCTCCGGCCTGAACCGCGGCTTTTAAACATTCGAAATTACCCGCGGGCGCGAGCAGTTCCAATCTATACATTACAGCTCCTCCGGCTCTATCTTCTGCCGCTATGGGCGTTTTTCAAATTATTTATCTCGGTCTCGCGCTTAGCCAGCTCGATCTGGAGCTTATGCATATCCTCTTTAAGCTCCTCTACCTCGAGTTTTTTGCTCTCCAATTCCTCGGAGCTTTCCTTGTTCAGCTTGATATAGTTATTTATCTCGACTCTGAGATTATCCACTACGGCCTCGCTCTTTAAAAGCTCGTCGGCCAGATTGATCGCGCTGAGCGCCGCCGCCTGAGCCGTACTGAGCTGAGGCGCGCCCTCCAAAACCTTGGTCATGACCTTATTGACCAGCAAGGCGACGCGCTGAACGTATTCCTCAGGTTCGTTGCTGATCAGCGTGTATTCTATATTATTGATCTTTACGTCTACTTTTCTGTTACTCATAATTTCACCTCAACGTAGCGATTAGCGAATAGGAACGCGGGCGGGCGCCGGCGCCGTTTATACGACCGATATGTCGATATAGCAAAACATAGTATTCGGCTTCCTAATACATTGTCGTTTTGGCGTTAAATCAGCCAACCTTGCCCTCCGTTCTCTAATTACCAACCTCTATTTTCCAAGAATAACCGCCGCTTTTAGGATACCGTATACCGATTTAGCGTCGTTTATCTCGTTATTCATAACCATTTCTTTCGCTTTGGAAAAATCCATGTATTCCACGTCCAAAAACTCGTCCTCGTCTGGATGCATCTCGCCCTTTTTAAGGCCGGTAGCGAGATACAGATGCGTCAGCTCGTTAGCGTAGCCCGGAGACGGATAGATAAAGCCAATATACTCGAACCTCTCCGCTCTGTAGCCGGTCTCCTCCTCAAGCTCGCGAACGCCGCAGGCATAATGCCCCTCGCCCGCGTCCAACTTTCCGGCCGGGACTTCGTAGATCGCCTTTTCTATAGGCTTTCTGTACTGCTTGACAAGTATAATTTTATCGTCGTCCGTAAGCGCAACGATCCCAACTCCGCCCGGATGGTCTATAAGTTCGCGGTCCGCGAGGCTCCCGTCAGGCATAGCGACTTTATCGAGACGCAGTTTTATTATTTTCCCGTCGAATATCTTCTCGCTCGAAACAGTTTTTTCTTCAAAAATCAAAATGACGCATCTCCTTTTATATATTCGCGCGGTTTACGTCCTGCGTTCGCCGTTTTACATATCGACCAAGACGCAGACGCGGTCCGCGAGCCAAAAATAACAGCGACGATCCGCTATCCGGACGCAAACTCCGAATCATCCGATGCCTTTGATAGCCGAAACGGATATAATCCGACTCGCGCAGAAATTACCAAAAATAACCGCACAAAAATCCTATATTATATTAAACCACAAATTCGGCCTAAAATCAAGCGTTTGCAAGTAATAAAAGCCGATTACATAAAATTTTGACAATATGCCTTAAAATGCAAACCCGCTCCATAAAATATATTTCGTCCGAATATTTTTATGAATTGATATCGATCTTAAAAAGGCGTCATAATATGAAGGCTTGTTTCATATTCTATTATATACGCAAATTGAAGCTTAAACAGCCAATTTAACAAAAAACAAAGTACAAAGAGGGATTTAAAATGAATTTTGATTTTGGAAGTATAGCTATATACATATTTGGGTTATTCTTGATCGTTTTGATATGCATATTATTTAAAAGACCGTTTATCTGGCTGTTTAGGCTGATGCTGACCTGCGCCCTGGGGGGCGCCGTGATATTCGCATTAAATTTTATATTATCCCTCTTTGGACTGCATATTGCGCTTAACCCGCTCAACGCTCTGATAACCGGAGTTCTCGGCGCGCCCGGTCTCGCCATGCTGCTCGTCCTCGGGACCGTATTATAAAGTATAACTCTAAAGGTGCGATTTGACATTATTTCGTCTTATAATCCTCCAAAAAAGTCCGCCGCCGCGCTATATACGCCGTCTGCTTAAAAACGGCTCTGGCGGCGGACTTACTAAATTATTTACGGCTTTTTATCCTCGGATTCGGAGACTTAAACAAAGTACCTACGCTTTCGCCTTTGACTATTTTATAGAGATTCTCTGGATTTGCTCCGTTGGTAATGATCATGTCGATCCCGCAGCTGTTTACTATTTTAGCGGCCTTAAGCTTGGTTCTCATTCCGCCCGTCCCCCTCGACGAGCCTTCTCCGCCCGCGCATTTTTTGATCTCTTCTGTTATCTCCTCCACTACCGATATCAGCCTCGCGTTCGGATTGATGTTCGGATTATCCGTATAAAACCCGTCTATATCCGACATCAATACCAAAAGATCCGCGTCTACCAGCTCGGCGACGTACGCCGAAAGCGTGTCGTTGTCGCCAAACTCGATCTCGTATGAAGATATAACATCGTTTTCGTTGACTATAGGGATAACGTTATATTTGATCATCGTCTCAAAAGCTCGCTTCGCGCTTCTGTATCTCATTTCCTCGTCGAGTATGAACTTGGTGAGCAAGACCTGGCCGGTGTTGTAGCCGTATTCCTTAAAGAACTTGTCGTACATTGAAACAAGTCCGGCCTGACCTATCGCCGCGAGCGCCTGCTTCTCCTGCGTAGACGCCGGCTTCTTCTCAAGTCCCATCTTTCCTACGCCGACTCCGACGGCGCCGCTCGATACCAAAACTACTTCGTGACCCATATTCATTATATCGGCCAGCGCTCTTGTTAGCATATCGACCCTTCTTAAATTGATTTTACCCGTGCTGTGCGTTATGGTGGACGTGCCCACCTTAACGACTATCCTCTTCAACTCCAAACCTTCCGCCTCCAAACAACCGTTATATTTTTCTCCGTCTGTTACTTTTAGTATATTAATTTAAAATTATATCATATGTTTAAATAAAGTCAACACAGGAATAGGGTAGGAAACGGACAAACGCGTTGTTATAGTAAGCAAATAAGTCTAATCGGAAATTTTTTGCTTTGTGAAGGCGTTTAAAATTGTATTCGGCAGAGTCAAAACAGTTATAGGCGCGTTATGTTGAGCAGGTATCTAAAACGTTTTCGTAACTGTAAATTCGACGGCTAAAGCGCTATCGGAAGACAAATTATCCTTTTCCGCAATCATGGCCTTCAGGCGTTATAACAACATTATTTACAGCCTAATATCTAACGTCCGACCTCCTCCCCCCCCACCTATATTGTTAAATCTTTAATTTTCCTATTGCAAAACTATTAAACATAATATATAATTTCTATAATATTATTTATAAATAATATGTCAAATAATAACAATATAAGGAGGCTATTATGAAAAACAAAGGCTTTAAACGACTGACCTCGGCGGCGATCGTCCTCGCTCTTATTCTGAGCGTTTTCCCCACAGTTTTCGCCGCGGATCAAACGGAGTTTGCAACAAGAGAATACGTCGTCTCGGAATTTGTGCAGTCGGTAGGTCGAAATAACCTGACCGGCAGCGATTACATATTATCCACATTCTCCGATTCCGATCAAATCGACGAAGAATACGTAGGCGATATATCCAAAGCCGCTACCGCGGGGATCGTAAGAGGATACGAGGATAAAACCTTAAGACCTAAAGAAAACGTCCAGCGTATCGAGGCTATGGTAATGCTCGCAAGATGCCTTGAAAACACCGACGATATCCAGCCCGTTCAGGATCCGATCGTATTTACAGACGTTCCGGACTGGGCTGTCGATGATATAAACAAGCTCAGCGCGGCCGGTCTGGTCGAGGGCTACGGCGACGGAACTATGGGCGCCGAGGATAGCATAACCGTAGAGCAAGTGAAACTTCTGACCGACAGAAGCGACGCCGCTTTGAACACAGTCGAGCCGGGCGAGAGTTTTTACGGATACGTAAACAACAAAGCGTTTCGCAACGCGGATCTAAGCTCTTCCACGACTATCGACGCTAAGCACGGCGCGATAATCACTCAGGAAAACGCTTGGTCCCACTTTACCGATATATATAACGACGTTACCGAAAAAGAGAACGACCTCCTCGTGCAGCTCGTAGAGGGCGACCTCGAATACGAGCAAGGCTCGGCCGCTCAAAGAATATACGATATGCTCATGTGCATAGACGGTAAATTTGAAGACAATCCGGATGACACCGAACTGTTTGAGTCGTACCGCTCCATGATAACCGAAGCCGACACGATCGACGAATTTGTCGAGGCTGTTAATAACATCTACAAAGAAACGGGCATCAACCTACTGTTCTCTATCAGCGCGGTCCAAAATAGCGAGACCGGAAAGATGGAGCCCGGCATCGCCTTCGCTTCAATGGGTTCGGGCGGTATTATATCCTACAGTTCTTCTGCTACCGAGCAGTACGGCGAGGAATATAAGAATCTGATAAAAGAATACTTAGATATTTTAGGTTATCCTGCAAGCGATTCTGAAATTGAAAAAGCGTATGAGATCCAAGAAACGACCTCGACGGGTATGGAGCTTATATATGTTGTTCAATATGTGTACGGTCTTATGACAAGATCGATAATAGATCCGGACTTCGATGAAGAAACGTCTAACGCAATACTGGAATCTCTTATTGAAGAACATCCGGAATTAAACGCTCTCGAAGAACAGACGACCGCGACTGCGGCTCCGCAGGAGATATATTCAATCGAGGAAGCGAACGCAATAATAGATAATATAGATATAGGCTCTATGCTCTCCGACGTTGGATTCTATAATATCGAAAGCGTCGTACCGTCTTTGACCGGAAATCTTGAGGCTTGCGAAGACGTTTTAACTGATAGCAATTTGGAAGCCTTAAAGATCAACGCGCTTTTGCAATACGGTCTGAGTATAAAAGCCGGTTCTACTCAAGAAGAGCTGGATAAACTAAACGAGCTCGTAAATCTTAACTCGGCGGTAGTAACGGGTCTCGATCCGGATAGATACGCAGAATTGTACGCGGCATTCATGGAACAGCAGGTTCAAGACGCTTCAGACACTGCGGAAGAGACCGATGAAACAGAAACTATAGATCCGGATACTGAGAGAATATTGAGCGCTGAAAATATGCAGGAACTTCAGAATTTAATGCCGATGGACATTGGATATCTATACTGCGAATACTACTACGACGAATCGACGACCGCAGTCATTCAGCAGATGGTCGACGATATCAAGGCGGCGTACATAGAACGCTTTAAAAACAACGACTGGATGGCCGAGGAGACTAAACAAAACGCTATAAATAAGGTCAATAAGATCAGATCGACGATCGGCTATTCAAAGGAGCAGCTGTTCCCGGATATAATCCCGGTATCAGAGGGAGGCACCTACTTCACAAATACGCTGAGAATAAAGCAAAACGACCTGCGCAGCGTTATTGCGCAGTGCGGCGACGAAGATTACATATACGACATCATGCTTATGTCGCCTGATATTCAGAATGCGTATTACAACCCCAGTCTCAACAACATCTGTATCTTGGCCGGAATACTTAACGCTCCTATCTATGATAAAGACGCGAGCTACGCCGCAAATCTCGGCGCTATCGGCGCGGTTATCGCCCATGAGATAGGTCACGCTTTCGACGCCAACGGGGCGCAGTACGACGAAAACGGCGTGCTCAACAACTGGTGGACCGAAGAGGACGCGGCGATATTCCAAGAAAAACAGCAGGAATTCGTCGACTACTACAGCAAGTTCGAAGTAATAGACGGAGTAACTCAGGACTCTCTGGTCACAATAACCGAAAACATGGCGGACGTCGCGGGTATCCAGTGCGTATTCGATATCATAGGCGACGACAGAGAAGCTCAGAAAGAGGCTCTCGAATCCTTCGCCACAATGTGGGCGCAGATAGGCACCTCGAACTACCTGACCAGCGAACAGCTGCTTCAGGACGTTCATTCCTCCAACCAGGTCCGCGTAAACGCTTGCGTAACGACGATCGACGCGTTCTACGAGATCTACGATATACAAGAGGGCGATCCTATGTACGTAGCTCCTGAAGATAGATTGAAACTTTGGTAAGACTATAGATTTGTTCATAAAAACTAAATATCTCCTAATAATAAGCCTATATGCTTGTATTGGATGATGCAAAAACACGAGCCGCAACGACGCAGCTATTCTGCCGGGCGGCTCTTTTATTATTTACGCAAATATTCAAGATAGCGACTTCAAATAACCCGGCTTCAAAATACCATATCGTACCGCTTATATCAATCCGACTATGACAAGCCGCCCCATACCGAATACCGGTCGCTCAGTCTTGTATTGCATATTAAGCTATAGTATAAGCGCGGCAAACGCTTTGCGCCATTAATATTTTTTATTGACAGCGTTAGTAAAAAGTAATACAATATTAATAAAATTTTCTAAAATAACTCAGCAAAAGGAATGTATGACCATGAAATTCAAAAAAATTATATCTTTCGCCGCCTCGGCTGCTGCTTGCTTAAGCCTCCTTTCAGGCTGCGCGTCGACCGATATGTTAAATAGCGGCGGCGAAAATTCAAGTTCAGGAGTTTACAACATAGGCGTTCTACAGTACGCCGATCACACCTCGCTCGACAACTGCCTCGAGGGCTTTAAGCAAGGGCTCGACTCGGAGGGGATTGAATACGAGCTCACCGCGCAGTCGGCTAAAAACGACGATTCAACAAATACGCAAATAGCTCGGCAGTTCGCGTCGAGACAACTCGACCTCGTCTGCGGAATAGCCACTCCATCTGCGCAGGCTTGCTACAATGCATGCTTTGACGCGGGCATTCCGGTAATATTCAACGCGGTATCCGATCCGGTCGCGGCTAATCTCGCAGTCAGCGACACAGAGCCTATGCCGGGGATAACCGGCGTCTCGGATAAACTCCCTGTCGATGAACAGCTTAAACTGATACGCGAGATCCTCCCGGACGCTCAAAAGATAGGTATCTTATATACGACAAGCGAAGCTAATTCGGTCTCGACCATCGCCGAATACAAAGAAATAGCCGGCGAATACGGCTTTGAGATCGTCGAAAGAGGGGTAACCAACGCCGCGGAGATACCGCAGGCGGTAGACGTGCTGCTGACGGAGGTTGACTGCGTTTCTAATATGACGGACAACACTCTCGTCAACAACCTGCCCGTGCTCGTTGAAAAAGCGGTAGCGGCCGGAGTTCCGGTCTTTGGCAGCGAGGAAGAACAAGTTGCGGCCGGATGCGTAGCAAGCGCCGGAATAGACTATATCGAACTGGGCAGAAAGGCGGGCGTGATGGCGGCCAGAGTCCTGCGCGGCGAAGATATATCGACTATTCCATACGAGACTATGACCGAAAGTAAGATAACCGTAAATCCGGACGCCGCGGCGGCGTTTAACATAGAACTCCCGCAGTCGATTACCGACAGGGCGGAAATCAAAACGACTCAGACGGAGGAATCATGATAGAACTGCTTATAATAGGAATCCTTGAACAAGGGTTTATTTACGGTATAATGGCTATGGGGGTGTATATAACATACACGATCCTCGATTTTCCCGACCTATCGGTGGACGGAACGTTTCCGCTCGGGATCGCGGTGTGTTTTGTGCTGATCAGGAACTCGGTAAACCCGTGGTTCGCGCTATTGATCGCGTTCGCGGCGGGCTGCGTAGCCGGAGCGTTCACCGGTATCTTTAACGTAAAACTCAAGATACGCAACCTCCTCTGCGGTATCCTCACCATGACCGCGCTGTACTCGATCAACTACGGCATAGTCGGCAAGGCGTCGGACTTTCTTTTAAACAACTCTGTCACCATATTTTCGCAGACCGAGTTCCTGTTTAAAGGGCACGCCGCTTTTTACTCGAAACTCGCGGTCATAATAGTTATCGCCTTAATCGCCAAGTTTGCGCTCGACTGGTATATGCGCACAAAGTCCGGATTCCTGCTGAGAAGCGTGGGCGACAACGAAAGCTTGGTAATAACCCTGGCTCAGAATCCCGGTACGATAAAAATAATAGGACTTTCGATAGCCAACGGACTCGTCGCGCTCTCGGGCGCGGTCTACTGTCAGTATTCGCGGGCGTTCAACGTCGGCTCGGGAACCGGCACAGTCGTTATGGGGCTCGCGGCGGTCATAATCGGCGTCACGGTGTTCAAGAAGATCAAATTTATGCGGATAACCACCGGAGTTATTTTCGGAATGATAGTCTATAAGGCTTGTATCTCGATCGCCCTCGCAGCGGGACTGAGGTCTCAGGATACAAATCTGATGATAACAATCCTGTTTATCGCCACGCTCGTGATAAACGAATTCTTTCTCAAAAAGAAGAAGTCGGGGGTGAGACTGCATGATTGAGCTTTCCTCAATATACAAAACATTTAACCACGGTACGATAGATGAAAAGGTACTGTTCAACAACTTTAATCTAAAGATAAACGACGACGAATTCGTAGCGGTGATCGGCTCTAACGGGTCGGGTAAGACGACGCTTTTGAATATCATTTCCGGTTCCACGGACGTCGACGGCGGCAAGATACTGTTAGGCGGCCGGGAGATCAATAAGATGAAAGACTATAAGCGGGCTTTTAAGATAGGTCGAGTCTTTCAGGATCCGGCGCTCGGTACATGTCCGTCCATGACTATCTGGGAGAACCTCTCGATAGCCGACAACAAGGGCAAGCGCTTCGGACTCTCGTTCGGCTTGAACCGCGCGAGAAAGGACTTTTACCGTACCCAGCTCGAATTCTTGGGTATGGGCCTCGAAGACCGATTAAACACGCCCGCGGGAACGCTCTCCGGCGGTCAGCGTCAGGCGCTGGCCATGATAATGGCGACCCTCGTACGTCCCGACCTCCTGCTTCTGGACGAACACACCGCCGCGCTCGACCCCAAAGCCGCCGACATTGTTATGGAACTGACCGACAAACTGGTCAATGAGAAGAAGATAACCTCGCTGATGGTAACGCATAATCTGCGCTACGCGGTGGAATACGGGACCCGCACAATAATGATGCACGACGGCGATATTATCATGGACGTCTCGGGCGCCGAACGGACGGATATAGGGATAGATAATTATCTTAAAGTATTTAACGAGATCTCCCTTGAAAAGGGGAATTGATTATAGACTGGTGTATCATCTTTGCTAAACAGAAATATATTTTAGGTATGGAATGGTTTTAACTATTCCATATCTCTTTTTTCTAAAAACTAATTTAAAATATAATATTTCGCAAATATTTTCTATTTAATAGTAATTAGCAGATTATTTAATTATATAAACGATATAAATATCCAAAATTAAATAAAAAATCAGCAAGTTTATATTTACAACTTAAAAAAACTATGGTATACTACAAACAATATATAATTTTTATAAATCTCAATGTTTACACTTATAAAAAAGTTTCACATTTGTAAAAGCGTAAGATTTATTGTCATACTCAGTGAACAGGAATAAATTGTATAGCGACAATTATGACCTGCGCTTTTAAATTAAACAGGAGGGGGTTACCTAAATGAAAATCAAAAAAAGAATCAAAGAATCATAGGTTTTCTTGTCATATCTTGTACGGATGAACTATAGAGCAAGCAGTCGCGGAGCTGTGTCTTTGTGCGCGGCTACACAAATGCGGGTGCGCATTTTTCAATATTTTACAAATAAAGAGGGTAATTGCAAAATGAAAAAAAGGATAATCAGCTTTGTCACAGCGCTTGTGATGGCGGCAATGGTGGTGAATATTCCGCTGCATATTTGGGCTGCGGAAACAGGTACATATGGTGAGCTGGAATACGAGGTGACCGGCGACGGTACGGTGACGATAACGGACTGCTATAGAAGCGTGACAAGTGTAGATGTACCGGCGGAAATAGATGGAATGCCGGTGACGAGTATAGGCGATAGCGCGTTCTATTATTGCGATAGCCTGACAAGCATAAATATCCCTGACAGCATTACAAGCATAGGCGATTATGCATTCTATAATTGCGACAGCCTGACAAGCATAAGCATCCCTGACAGCGTGACGAGTATAGGCCGTGATGCATTCTTTTGGTGCTCCAGTCTGACAAGCATAAGCATACCGGACAGCGTGACGAGTATAGGCAATAATGCGTTCCATAGTTGTGATAATCTAGGTGCGATTAATGTAGATGCGAAAAATAAAAACTATTCTTCGATCGATGGAATTCTGTTTAATAAAGCTCAAACTGAGCTTATAACTTGTCCGGGCGGCATAAATGGAAAATATAAAATCCCTGACAGCGTGGCGAGTATTGGCTATTATGCGTTCTATTATTGCGATAGCCTGACAAGCATAAATATCCCTGACGGCGTGATGAGTATAGGCGGTTATGCGTTCTCTGGTTGTTCCGGCCTGACAAGCATAAACATCCCTGACAGCGTGACAAGTATAGGCAATAGCGCGTTCTCCGGTTGCTTCGGCTTAACAAGCATAAGCATACCTGACAGCGTGATGAGTATAGGCACTTCGGCGTTCTCTCGTTGCTCCGGCCTGAGAAGTATAAACATCCCTGACAGCATTACAAGCATAGGCGATTGTGCATTCTGGAATTGCGACAGCCTGACAAGCATAAACATCCCTGACAGCGTGACAAGTATAGGCAATAGCGCGTTCTATTATTGCTCCGACTTGGCAAGCATAAGCATACCGGACAGCGTGACGAGTATAGGCGATCGTGCGTTCTATTGGTGCGACAGCCTGACAGATGTATATTACGGCGGAACAGAGGAGCAGTGGGATGCTATTAGTATAGGTAGTGATAATGATGATCTTCAAAATGCCGATATCCATTTTAATAGCGGCTCTAACACCCCGTCAACGTCAACAGGCTTTATAAAATCCGTAAAGATGACAAGAAACGGAACCGTATATAATCTCCTTACCACAAAACAGACGTTCGAAAAGGATTCGTCAGAAACGGCGTCGTTCGTTATGGAAGTGGACTGGGGAGATTCATCAGCCGGTAAAATATTATTGTCGCAGAGCGGAACAAAGTATATGCAGTCGGCTGACGGAAATTTTGGAACTATCAGCCCGGGAACGTATTTTGAGCCGGGCAAGGATATTTATGCTATAGCTGTGGACAGTAACGGTAATACGCTTGAATCCAAGAAGATACATCTGCAAATCACGGAACCTGTAACATCGGGAGAACTTGGCGGAGATCATACATTCAAGCTGTTTGATGCAATCTCCTTTACGGTGCCGGATGACAAACCGGTATTGAATAATCAGACGTTTAACCTTGATTTTGGAATGATTGGTGCTGATATAGAACACGATGGAGACACTTTCAAAGCAACTATAGGTGTTAATTTCGAAAAAGATGACGATGGTAAGTTTGGTGTAGCCGAATTTACTAATTTTAAAGAAACAATAAAGGATGCAAAACAAAAAATTCAATCCGGAGCAAGCACAGCGGAAGTATTAAACAAAATACGTAAGATAAAAGGATTTAAATTTGCAAATGTAACAATGAAAAGTGACTGGAAACCTGAAACTGCTGTATGCGGTTACATTGAAGGAAAAGTCGAAAACGGACAGTTAATACCTACAGAAGGAGGAATAGTATTAAGCGCAGAACTAAAATATACGTATGAAGGACAAACTTTTATCGTAGTTGTACCTGTTTATTACTCGATCGGCGCTGGCGGAGAGATAAAAGCAACAATTGGCATACAAAATATATCGGCAGGAACAATTTTTACACCAAAATTCGCTGGAAATCTTAGCATTGCACCGTATTTTGAAATAGGCGGAGGGGTTGGCGTAATCTATCTTGGTCAGGTCGGGGCACGAGGTAAAGCAACCTTATCGTTTAATATAGCTCTTGATCACGACTATCAAAAGGTCGACCTCACTGGTCAGGCGTATTTTGAGATCAAAGCCCTATCCTTCACGGTATATGAACGAGAGTTTGCAAGTGGAACGTGGACAATATATGAAAGCGGACGTTCAAAAGAAGCAAGTCTGGCGTCGGAGCCTGAGGATATATATGCAAGTATCGATATAAACGCGCCGGCTGTTCCGGAGGATAGAAGTTACGCTGATAACCCGACCGAGTGGCTCGGAGAAGAACAGAATGCAGATCTGGCGTCGACCGAGTATACCAATAAAGAGCTGCGCGTACTTCAGACAAACGCATACCCGGATGCTAAGCCGCAGATAATGGATGCAGACGGAACAAAAGTCATGGTGTGGACTACGGATAACACTTCAAGAACGGATGCTAATAAATCAATGCTTGTATATTCAGTATATATTGCCGAATATGATACATGGTCAAATCCCAGATCTGTTATGGATAACGGCATGGCCGATTTCTATCCCGTAGCCAAGGATGGTTATGTTGTTTGGCAAAAAGCTACAAAGGTTTTTGAAGACGGCGTAACTCTGGCCGAAGTTGGACAGAACAGCGAGATTTATATAGCTAAATTTAACGGAACAAGCTTTGATACGCCAAAACGTCTCACAGACAACAGTATTATCGATACTCAGCCGCAGCTTGCAGTTAACGGCGACGAGGTTACTGTAGTCTGGACACAAAATACCGATAACAATATCTTTGGCTTTACAGGAACAAACGCGATATACCAGATGACATACAACGGCTCTGCTTGGGGAGAGGCGCAAGAGATAACTTCGGGACTCAATACGGTAGCTTATTTGACAGTTGGGTATATGGACGGTAGTGTGGTTATCGCATATTCACTTGATGAAGATAATGACCTTAATACGATAAATGATCGCGAGATCTACGTATCAAGATACGGAGAGATCGCGCAGTTTACCGATAACGACGTTATTGATTCAAACCCGATAATTGAAGATATAAACAATGTCCCGGCTTTGTTCTGGTATAGTAACAATAATGTTAATTATGTGACTGATTTGGACGATAAAGTGTTAAATACAATATCAGCAGACGGCATAAGTCAGCTTACAGACGACTATTCGATATTATCTAACGGGAATAGTACAGCTGTATTGTGGACTACTGTAGAGGATGGCATCTCAGAAGTACATGGTGCATTATATGACGGCTCACAGTGGAGCAATGATATAACGATAACTCAAACAGGTCAGACTGCACGGTATCCCGATGGATTGATCGATGATAATGGAGATATAATTATTAGTTTTAACAGGATACAAAACGTTATCGATGGCGATTATTATAAGGATGGGCAGGCTGATCTATGTGTAATGAATGTTACACCTTCATATGATTTATCTGTTGATAATGCATTTATCGGTGATAATATTGCTCCTAACACTGATTTGCCGGTATATTTCTCAGTTACAAATTCCGGAGAACTGCCTGTTACAAATATATCCGCTGATATTACCGGAGTCGATGGAGAGGAAAACGCCCATTTTGACTTTGAACAGGTATTACAACCCGGTGAAACAGCCGAGTTGGAGGGATATTATACAATAGGAGATTCTGTACAGGCGGGCAATATAAAAGTAAAAATCAGTACTTCGACTGGTTCGGAATATAACGAAAATAACAATGAAGCTGTTATCGCAGTAGGTCAGAGCGATATTGAAATTATTGACGTGACTGATGAAGCTGATGGAGATAATCATAAGATAACTGTTACGTTAAAGAATTCCGGTTATACGGCAGCAGACGATGTTAATGCGTTAATTCGTTATGGTTCAGAAAGCGGTAATATCATTGCAGAGAGCTCTATAGGTTCTGTAGCGACGCAGGAGGAGAAGACCATTTCATTTGATATAAATGCAAATGAATTGGCAACATCAAATAGCTTTATTACACTGACAGCTATGGTAACAACAAGCAGCGAGGACGCTAACGAGGGCAATAACTATCAGGGATTTACAATCGCTAAGGGCAGCAATTCTCCTGAAGCGACGCCGCCAACGCCTACTGAAACTGACTGGGATTACACTATTAACGACATCATTGTTGAGAATAATATTGTCAACGTCAATTTGACAAAGAACTCCGAAACTGATGGAAAGCTGATAGTAGCTTCATATACTGATAGCGGTATACTTATAGGATTTGCTTCCAAAGATATTGCATTAAATAATAACACAGAAAGTCAAGTTGAAGTAGATCTAAATACAAACGGCGCGGCATATGTTACAGCATTTGTATGGGACGATATTACAAGTATGAATCCTATAAGCGAAAAGAAAAGACAAGATCTATAATTTGCTCAAAGGTACGGTTGACCCGTACCTTTTTTATTGATAACAAAACGCAAAAATTCGGCAGAGATCGCGCTCTGCCGAATCGAAATATAATTTCCGAAAGGACTACATTCTCCTCGTTTCAAAAACCTAAATCATCCAAGAACTGTCCCGTCGGCCAAGGTTATCGTATAACCGTTATAATCTATAGTTCCGTTATTCTCCAAAGACGTGATCGTACAATCTCCGGTCAGCGTCCATGCGGAGCCTTCGTCTATCGTAACTACCGCGTTATCTGAAACGGCTTCGCCGCCCTGTTCGTTTTCAACTATATTTATCGTACCCGTAAACTCCGAATTGTTGGTCAAGGTCATATCTAAATTTGAAATAGTATCTACGATAATATTGCCGTCTAAAACTTGGTCATCTGCGGTAAATTCGACCTGAGCGCCGTTCGCGCCCGCCTGACCCCAGCCGCGAGTCGCCGTGTTGCCGCATACGCGCAGCAGATAAGCTTCGTCGTCGTTATTTTCTATTGTAACGCCCGACAGATTGATTATACTGTGCGTGTTAGTGACATAGATCATATCGCCGTTGTTGCCGGTCAGCGTTCCGCCGGTCATGTCAAATTCGGAGGTTCCGACGTCCGCGTCGCCCGACATCGACTGGTATATCATCACGTTATGCACGTTCTCGTCCGAGCTCGTCCCCTGCGTATCGCTCATGTTGCCGTATACGCTGCAGTCGTTTAGGGTTATCGAGTTTTTACCCTCTATAACGAGCGCCTCGGAATTGGTTGCCGTGAGCTCGGCGTTTGATACGGTTATATCCGCCGTCGAATATATCGCCGGAGAATTGAACCCGTTCGACGTATAGCTTCCGCCGTCAACTACGACCGTGCCGCCGCCCCGGTCGGAACGGATCGCGGCCGCCGAACTTCCCCCGGTCGTAACGTCCAGATTGTACGCGTACATGGTTCCGCCGCCGGTGGTGTGTATGCCGCCCGAATTATCCGCGGTGGTCGTTATCGTCGAGTCGGATATATTAACTACCGTGCCTTCTCCATAGCTGAACACTCCGTTGCCGTTTTGAGCCGAGGAGCTCACATCCGCGCCCGTTATGGTAACGTTTGCGCCGTCGGTCGCGAGAAGCGCGGCGTTTTGACCGTAGAAGTCGCCGTTTTCGGTGTTGGACGTAGCGCCCGCCGATTTATCTACCGTGATATCCTCGAGAGTTACCTCCGCGCCGACTATCCTCAAAGCGTTTTCATCGTCGCCGGTAGAGGTATAGGTCTCTCCGCTGTATACGCCGTCCTCGGATATAGTGTTAGCAGAGGTTCCCTGCGTAACCTCCTGCGATCCGCCGAAACCTCCCGGAGGAGCCGGCGGCGCGTCCTGAGGAGCCGTTCCTTCGCCCGGCTGAGCCGGCGCCGGCGCCGTATCCGAGATCGCTCTGATCAGTACGGCCGACGCCTCCGCTCTCGTTATGGGATCCTGAGGCCTGATACCGTCTTCGTCGCCCTCGATCACTCCGAGACCGACCATGTACCCGGTCGCCTCCAAAGCGTAGTCCGAAACGTCCCCGCTGTCGGCGAACTGCGTAATATCCGCGCTCTCCGTCAGGTTTATTCCTTTATACTCCATATATCTATACAGTATTATCATCATCTGCTCTCGCGTTAGCGGCGTATCCGTCTCAAAAGTCCATGCGTCGCCGTCGCTGATTATCGAGTTCTGCTCCGCCCATTCGACCGCCTCTTCTATGGTCGAATCAACGTTTTCCGCGTTATCGGCTCTGAGCAGCATAGCGACAAACTCGCCGCCCGTAACGTCCTCCTGCGGCGCGAACGTAGTCGCGGTCACGCCTTCAACTATTCCTCTCTCATACGCCTCCGTTACTACGCCGTAATACCACGAATCCGGCGTCACGTCGGTAAACGGCGTCTGCTCGGCCGCTTCAAGCGCCGAAACGCCCGAAAACGAAAACAGCGCGACAGACGCGGACAGCGCAATCGAAGCTATTTTTTTGCTTTTCATCATAATCATAAACCTCTTTCCTATATTAAGTTTATTTAACTATACTATTCAATGCTTAAATCAATCTTAAAATTTAAATATTATTATAAACAACAGATTATATTATTGAATAACCTTCTGAAACATGGTACAATATCCGTAAAGTATATCTATTTAAAATAATATATATTCATAAGAAAGGAACAACTATCAAATGAACATATTAGAAGCGATAGAAAACCGCCATTCGGTAAGGCACTATACCGATAAGCCCATAGCCAAGAAAACGCTCGCGGAGCTTAACGGCGAGATAGAAAACTGCAACCGGGAAAGCGGCCTCGGCATACGGCTGATAACGGATGAACCCGAAGCGTTCAGCTCGTTTTATGGCGCGTTACGGAAAATTCAGCGGCGTAAAAAATTATTTCGCCATTATAGGTAAAAAAAGCGCCGGCCTCGACGAAAAAGTAGGCTATTACGGAGAAAAATTGGTTTTGAAAGCGCAGCAGTTAGGGCTTAACACCTGCTGGGCGGCCTTGACGTTCAGCAAAAAGAACTGCAAGCCCTTTATCCAAAAAGGCGAAAAGCTCGTCTGCGTCATCGCGGTCGGCTACGGCGCGACCCAGGGCGTACAGCATAAAAACAGAGACATATCCGAGATGTATAATTCGGACGAAACCGTACCCGAATGGTTTATGCGCGGCATGCGCGCGGCTATGCTCGCCCCGACGGCTGTGAATCAACAAAAATTTATGTTCAGCTATAAAAACGGTCTCGTCGGAGCAAGTGCGACCGGCGGCTTCTACTCTAAGATCGATCTCGGCATAGTAAAATATCACTTCGAGGTCGGAGCCGGACGCGAAAACTTCAAGTGGGAATCCTAAACAAACGCGGCGCGCTTTAGTTCCGGCGCGCCGCATGCTCTTATTCATATTCAAATAACTCGTCCACGGTTACCTCGAGCTTCTTGGCCAAACAAAAAGCCAAAGACAGGGACGGGTCGTATTTATCGTTCTCGATCGCGTTTATCGTCTGTCTCGATACTCCGCAGCGCTTGGCAAGTTCTTCCTGGGATATCCCGCTCAGTTTTCTAAGTTCCCTTATCCTGTTCTTCACGCTCAACCACCGTATTTGACCTTGAAATAGACGAGGTTTATCGTATATACCATCGCGATAACGCCGAGACCTATCACCGGGTTTATCCCTACCAACGCTTGATTAAACGCTATAGATCTTATCAGCCCCGCTACTACATATAAAACCAAAAATCCGACCGTTATATAAAACGTATTGACGCACGTCTTTTGCAGGATGGTCTTTCTTCTCTCGTCGCCCTGTCTCGACAGAGATACCAGCATTATTACCGCTGCGACCGCGCAGACGATCAAGAGTATAAAAACCCCGAAAACTACCGCCGCCATTAAATTTGTTATCCCACCTATAGCCATAATAATCTCCATTCCGCCGCCCTGCGTCGGCATAAATAGTATTGAAAGCTCTCTTATCCGCAGGGAAAGAATGATAAGAGATTATTACGCCCATTGCGCGTCTTAGGGCGCTATATGCGAGGAAAATTTCGCGCGGGCAGTCTAATCCTGCCGGAGACTAACGGAAAGAAACTTTCACATTAGCGCCTCCTGAAAATATGAATTTTGCCGTTCTTTGATACTTTGATTTTATCATATTTGCGCCAAAATGTCAAATATATTTTACATTTTTAAATAAAATAAAACCGCTCCGCAGGAGTATTTAAAGCGGAGCGGCAGAGGCCGCGCGGATTATTTCAGCGCACCGGAGTATAATCTATCTCCGCTTCCTCGTCGGTCGCTTCGAGCTTAAATATGACCGGACGCAGTCCGTCGTTACAGCTGCAGATCGCGACCCCGGGTTTTCTTATCCAATCGCCGTAATAGAATAATCCGTCGCCCGCGCCGTGCGCGAGCGCGAATACATACTGGTATATCGCCTTCCACGCCTCGTCGCATAAGCCGTCCGGCTTCGCGTAATCCGCATAGAACACCTGCCCTTCTTTCAGCATAGGACAGGCCTTAAGCCCCTCAGTGCCGTATTCCGCGGCCAGTTCTTTGTCCAAAGTGGTTTTTAAAACCGTGATCTTTACCTTTTTCACTAAAATCATACCTTTCAATTTTCAAATTTCAATCCTGAGAATATCCGCGCCGCGGTCCGTTTCTTATCACTCCCGTAATAATTCGATCGCTCTTCTATACAGAGGATCCAGTTCGCAGCCGCATGTTCCGCATTCCGCGTCCGCTTGCCTAAGCGCAGACAACAACCGTTCTCTATCGACGTCTCCATTTAAATATTCATTAGCTGGAACCGAGATCAGCTCCCAACCCGAATCGGCAAATTTTTCCATTATTATGCGCAATTCATTCACTTCAATTGCCTCCATTCGTCTAAAATACGATTTAATTTTATCATACTATAAACTATAGCGCAAGAATATTTTCCAATTCTTCAAATATTGGAGAAAAACGCTATTTTAAGAATGTATAATATGCAAGAAATACTTTTGCCGCTCTGTTTAACAAAATCAGGGCTCTCCGGCGTCTATTTTTTCGCGCGTTCCGATTAATACAATACTTTTCGGTCGACCTCAATCCCAAACTCTGCTTTGCGCCGTATTGACATATATATCTAATTTCTGATATAATTGAAAAGGATTATGTTAAAAACCAAAGGATGAAGAAAATGTTTGAAATAAGAACCAATTATATAAACCGGGAGCTGAGCTGGCTGCTTTTTAACTACAGGGTCCTTGAAGAGGCTGAAAAGACGGCCAACCCTATACTCGAGCGGTTTCGCTTTCTCGCTATAACCTCTTCCAACTTAGACGAGTTTATGGAGGTCAGAGTGGCCGGAGTCAAACAGCAGGTCAAGTCCAAGTACAAGGAAGTTGGAAACTGCGGATATACTCCGTCCGAGCTGTATTCAACCTTAAACAGGGAGATCAAGGAATTTAATGAAAAGCAATACGCCTGTCTTCATAACTATCTTATCCCTGAACTGAAGAAACATGAGATAAGGCTCCTCGGAATAGACGAGCTGAGCCATAAACAGCTCAAGTTTTTGCACGAGTATTTCGACAGCGTCGTATTTCCCCTGCTCACGCCGATCGCGGTCAACGACGACAGGAAGTTTCCGCGGCTCGCCGGTAAAAAGTTGAATATAGCCGTTCGGCTCAAGAATAAAGATTCTAAGGAAACCTGCTACGCCGTCGTGCCGGTTCCGTCCAACCTAAAGAGGTACGTCGAACTGCCGCGCGGTAAGACCGAAGCGGGGCGTACCCGGGATTTTATCATGCTCGAGGAGATAATAATTGCACATATAGAAGCGCTCTTCGACGGCTACAGCGTAAAAGCCTGCGACCCGTTCAGGATCACCAGGAACTCGGACGTAGAGATAGACGACGAGGCTCCCGATCTACTCGTAGAAGTCCAAAAATCCATAAAAAAGCGTATTGAAGGCGAGCCGGTAAGACTTGAGATCTTAAAGAAATGCGACTCGGATATAAAGCATTTTCTTATAGATAAATTAGACATAAAGAAAAACGAAATATACAAAAGCGCTGGACCGCTGGATCTTACAGTGTTCTCTAAATTTGCGAACCTGGACGGCTGCGACGCTTTGAGATATGCAAAACTCGTTCCGGAATACCCCGCCGCCGATTTTGTCGGCGAGGACGATATTTTCGCAGCCATAAAGGAGCGCGACAGGATGATCCACTGCCCGTACGAAAGCTTCATGTCCATTGTTGATTTTCTGGAACAGGCCGCGGACGACCCTGACGTACTCGCGATAAAACAAACGCTGTACCGGGTGAGCGGCAACTCTCCGGTAATAGCCGCGCTGATCAAAGCCGCTCAAAACGGCAAGCAGGTCACTGTACTGGTCGAACTTAAGGCGCGTTTTGACGAAGCGAATAACGTGGAATGGGCAAAGAAGCTCGAAAAAGCCGGTTGTCACGTAATATACGGACTACCGGGGCTTAAGACTCACTGTAAGATTTTGACAGTGATCCGCCGCGAAGACGATCAGCTCCGTTCTTATATGCACTTGGGGACCGGGAACTATAACGAATCTACGGCGAAGCTATATACAGACATAGGACTGTTCACATGCCGCGAGGAATACGGCAGAGATTCGGTCACTTTATTTAACATGCTCACCTCTTACGCCGGTTCGCCCGTATACAAGGAATTTAAAGTAGCGCCGCGCGATCTCAGAAATTTTTTCGAGCATATGATAAAGACTGAGACCGAAAACGCGCTGAAAGGCAAACCCGCCGGTATCTCGGCCAAGATCAATTCTCTGGTTGATCCCAAGATAATAGAACTGCTGTACAAGGCGTCGCAGAGCGGCGTTAAAATAAACCTACTCGTTCGCGGGATCTGCTGCCTGATACCTGGCAAAAAGGACCTCAGCGAGAATATTACCGTCCACAGCATCGTCGGTCAGCTTTTGGAACACAGCCGTATCTTCAAATTTGAAAACGGTGGAGATCCGAAGATCTATATGGGAAGCGCTGACTGGATGCAGCGGAATCTGGATAAACGCGTCGAGCTGGTGTTCCCTATCGCCGACAAAAGACTGTTCGAGCGCGCCGACAATATTCTGGACGTCATGTTCAGCGATACCGAAAACACAAGAATAATGCAGAGCGACGGCTCCTATATATCTATAAAAGAGACGGACGAATCTAAGAAGACGAACTGTCAGAGAGAATTTATAAAGCTCGCCTCGCTCAGCAAGCGCGAGGCCGAAATAGCTCGCGAGGAGCGGGAAAAGAGTAAACGCTCGGATAAAAATTTGTAACTAAAGTATAATTTATAAACTTTAACTATAGAATAAACTTTAACCATGCAATCGACGCAAAGGAGGAAAACGTTATGATGAAAGTAGGGATTTTAACGAGCGGCGGGGACTGTCAGGGTCTTAACGCCGCTATACGCGGAGTCGCAAAGGCGCTCTACCGCGAATTCAAAAACAAGGAGCTCGAGATATACGGGATCCAAGAAGGTTACGGCGGTTTGATCTACGGAAACTATAAAATTATGAAGGAAAACGACTTTTCCGGGATACTGACGCTTGGGGGAACCATACTTGGCACGTCTCGACAGCCGTTTAAACAAATGCGTAAAGCGGACGAAAACAGCGTGGATAAGGTCGAGATGATGAAAGCCAATTACAAGAAGATGGGGCTCGACTGCTTGGTAGTTCTCGGCGGAAACGGTACGCATAAGACGGCCAACCTTCTCTCCCAGGAAGGACTTAACGTAATAGGTCTGCCGAAGACCATAGACAACGATATATGGGGCACCGATATGACTTTCGGCTTCTACAGCGCCGTCGATATAGCTACGGACGTTATAGACAGAATACACACGACGGCGACCTCTCACGGCAGGATATTCATAATCGAGCTTATGGGGCATAAAGCCGGCTGGCTCACGCTGTACGCGGGGATCGCGGGCGGAGCGGACGTTATACTCATTCCCGAAATACCCTACAATATCGACAGGATAATAGAGGAATTGGATCGCCGCGAAAAGAAAGGCAAGAAATTCTCAATAATAGCCGTTGCAGAAGGAGCTATGTCAGTCGAAGAATCGAAAATGAAGAAAAAGGAATTCAAGGCTAAACGCGCGGCTGAGAGCTACCCTTCTATATCATACCGGATAGCCGACGAGATCCAGGCCAAATCGGAGCATGAGATAAGAGTCTGCGTCCCTGGGCATTTCCAGAGAGGCGGCAGTCCGTCCGCCTACGACAGAGTATTGGCTACCCGTCTCGGTACCCGCGCCGCTCAGTCTATCAAAAACGGCAAGTTCGGATATATGATGGCTTTGATAAATAATAAAATAACTCCCGTTCCGCTCAGCGAAGTCGCGGGAAAACTAAAAAACGTCGATCCAAACTGCGACGAGGTTTTAAACGCAAAAGAAGTCGGGATCAGCTTCGGTGATTAATAATTATTATGTATACAGTTTCAGGACCGATCGGATAGGGTCGGTCTCTTTTTTATTTAAGATATAGGCGCCATGACTGCGAAATCCTCTTATCGTTGGAACGGCTCTTACTTATTCCATCTTACACTCCGTCTCGGCGCACGCTTCCGTCTCAGCCGCCGCCTCCGCGCGATTTATATACGCATAACATAAAAGTTATGACTCTTAGCTCGGTTATCATACGTTCATTTGATTCCAATAACCCCCGCCTGCATATAAGAACACCATAAAAGCTCGGCGACCGGCGAATCAGCGCTCTATCATAACTCTTTTATGCTCGTCTATCCTAATAGGGAAATATTCTTTCCCATACTGTAAAATATGGTTCCGGCTCTCGCGCTCGGACATGCCGCGGTCTATTCTAATTCGCCGGGTATCTTCGTATTACCGAAAATTAGAAAAGAGGCCGCTTTTGCGCGGCCTCTATAATATTTAACACTATTCTTCGCTTTTAGCGTCCTCGCTCGCAGACTCAGAAATAGCCTTCTTTTCAGCGGGCGGCTCGGTGATTATTACCTCGACCTCTGCGGCGCCGAATAATCTCTTAAGTCTCTTCATCGCCTCTACAGTCTCGTCCTTATCGCCGAAAGCGGTAAGTCTAAAGTAACCCTCGCCGTTCTTGCCGAAGCCCGCGCCCGGGGTTCCGACGACTGCGATATTTTCAAGCAAGTAATCGAAGAATTCCCACGAACCCATGCCGTTCGGGCATTTCAGCCAAATATAGGGCGAATTTATACCGCCGACGTATTTTATGCCAAGCTCGTCCATAGTCTCCGCAATGACCTTTGCGTTTTCACGGTAATAGTCTATATTGACGGCGGTCTCCTTCTGGCCGCGCTCGGTAAACACTGCCTCAGCGCCTCTTTGTACTATATAAGGAACGCCGTTAAACTTTGTCGTCTGACGTCTCAGCCAGAGCTTGTTTACGATAACTTCCTCTTTTTCAAAAAGAGAGAGCTTCGGGAGCTTCGGATTTATCTTGCTTACTTTGACCTTTAAGTCTTTAGGCACGATCGTGTAACCGCATCTTGTACCTGTAAAGCTCGCTGTCTTTGAAAGCGAACAGAACTCTATCGCGCATCTCTTAGCGCCGTCTATCTCGTATATGCTTCTCGGCAGCGAACTATCCTGTATAAACGCTTCATAAGCCGCGTCGAACAGGATAACCGCCTCGTTTGCAAGCGCATAGTCCACCCAGACCTTGAGCTGTTCCTTTGTGTAAACCGCGCCGGTCGGATTGTTAGGCGAGCAGAGATATACTATGTCCGCCTTTTCGTTTGACGGAAGCGGGCAGAAGCCGTTCTCCTCGGTCGCATTCAAAAATACGATCTTTCTTCCGTTCATGATATTGGTATCGACGTACACGGGATACACCGGATCCGGGATCATAACGACGTTGTCCTTATCAAAGAGATCGGTTATATTACCAACGTCGCTCTTAGCTCCGTCGCTTATGAACACCTCGTCGGGGTCAATATTGATTATATTCTTCTTGTAATATTCTACTACCGCGTTACGCAGGAAATCATAGCCCTGCTCGGGTCCGTAACCTCTGAAAGTCTCTTTGACTCCCATCTCGTCGACAGCCTTATGCATAGCCTCCGTCACAGCCGGAACAAGCGGACGAGTTACGTCGCCTATACCCATTCTAATGACCTTTTTATCGGGATTCGCGGCCGAAAAGTCGTTGACCTTTTTCGCGATCTCCGAAAACAGATAACTCTCTTTCAGATTAAAATAATTCTCATTCAGCTTCACTTACAGCAACTCCTTTATAAATAAATTCTTCATTCTCAAACTAAATTCATCTATCTTGCGATCGGCGGAACATTTACCTCTCCTCTGCAAACAAAAGTAGCCGTTCCCTTTTTTATAACTCGACCGTCGTTTAGATATTTGATCTTCAGATCCCCGCCGCGCAGTTTGACGCGAACTTCTTCCTCTCTCTTACAGAAACCGTTTAATACGCAGGCTACGACTACGGCGCAGGCGCCGGTGCCGCACGCCCATGTCTCTCCGCTGCCGCGCTCCCATACGCGCATCTTTACAGTGTTGTTATCTATTATTTGGACGAACTCCGTATTTATACGCTCCGGGAAAAGCTCATGGTTCTCAAATTTAGGTCCTATCTCAGCTAAATTAAGCGAATCAACGTCGTCAACGAATACGACGGCGTGAGGATTGCCCATCGATACTCCGGTTATATTATACTTCTTACCGTCAACCTCTATCTCTCTGTCAACTATTTCTTCGCCCGGCAAATTGATCGGGATAGCCTCGGGGTTCAATATCGCCTCGCCCATATCGACGCTGACATATTCGACGACTCCGTTTACCACATCCAGATCCAATGTTTTTATGCCGCCCAGAGTCTCCAAAGTAAATTTAAGCTTATTTGTCATACCGTTTTCATAAACGTATTTTGCAACGCAACGCGTAGCGTTTCCGCACATTTCGGCTTCGGATCCGTCGGCGTTAAAAATACGCATTTTAAAATCAGCGACTTCTGACGGCATGATCAACACAAGACCGTCCGAACCTATTCCAAAATGAAAATCCGAAACAAATTCAGAAAGCTTGTTCGGGTTAAATACCTCTTCTTCAAAACAATTTATATATATATAGCAATTGCCTATACCATGCATCTTCGTAAACTTTAACATAAATTCTTACCTCCACAGAATTTATAAAATAAATTTCATAAATAAGCGCCATATATATCCTAAGTTCAAGTCAAAAATTAAATGACAATCTGCATACTTTACAAACTTTAACATCCGCGCATAACTCGCATTTTTAGCGCCTATATTGAAATATTTATTTTTATACTATGTTTATTTTAGCATAACTATAATTAAAACACAAGCATTTGTTAAACAAATTTTGGCGTTAAAAAAGAGGCCGGGAAAGCCGACCTCTTTCTTAAGAAATGTGAGAGCTATTACTCTTCGCCTGTAATTACCATCATATCGATTTCTTCGTCGTTGTACTGAGTTCTTATTACAACTCTGTCGCCCGGCTGAATGTCATAAGGATCTCCAACCGTTAACTCGTCTCTCTCGAGATCGTATTGATAGAGATTTATATCGGTTGTAGGATATGCTCTATAATATTTCTTATCGGCCAAATTTGTGGTCTCGACCAGATAGAAGTCATATGCGCTCATAACTTCGCCGTATACAACATAGAGCTCGTCGTTACCAAGTTCATAGTTGAAGTGACCGTCTTGGTTAAGCTCAAAGTAATTGTCCGTTGCGGAGTAATCATACAAGAATCTGTAGATCGTAATAGCGTCGTTCGATCCAACTGTGAACTGGATCAAGTCGCCGCGCTCCGCATTTTCTATTGTAGTTGCGTATCCATTAAACGCCGCGCTCGACTGCGTAGCATCCTCGTCGACATTGTACGATACCTTCTCGCCGTTTACATAACCCACAATCTGAGTTACGCGAGTCGCCGACGCCTCGTCCCAAGCAGATACAACCTCGTCTACGAACATTACGTCGGCTGAATCGCTGAGGTTAGCCGGATCCGAATCCTTAACTACCAAAACGTTAGCGACGCCGTTTCTGATATCGTAGATATCTGCGTCTACGCCGCCGTTCTCAAGTGCGTCAACTGTAACTACCGAATAGTCGGATTCACGGTTACGATCCGCAAACGGCACTCTGAATATAAGCGTATCGCTGGTGATCGCGCAGTTAGCAATCAGATTATTTGTAAGTCTGGTGCTTCCCGAATAATACATACCAAAGTCAAGGTTGTTGGGATCTTCAAGCGAATCCGTGTAATCTGTCGCCAGATACAGCGATCTGATCTGCGATTCACTGTTAAGTTCGTAAAGCACTACCTGGCTCCTCGAAAGCGCGCTTGCATACTGGCTGCAAATCACGTCCGCAGACACCTGCGTTACATCGCCGGAATCGCCCAGGTTCGTGTTAACCTTCATAGCCGAATTAAATTCGTGTATAGCTCCGTTTCTGTCCATAAGTTTTACAACAAACGAACTGTTGAATCCGTTATCAACCGTACCGAAATCTATCAGGTACCCATAGTTGGCTCCCGACGACGATACAGCGTTGGTTCCCAAAATTCTGCCGTCATAGGTGAGCTGGAACGCGCTGGAAAATCCCGCCGTTATATCCCTGCTGCAATACGGAGATACTACATACTCTTGAGAACCATCTTGATTACTGATCGTGACGACCGTGTATTCGCCGTTAGGGTATGTCTCGCTCGAAACTACGCTTACCGTACCCTCGACCTGATCTCTCGATACGTAACCTCTGATGTAATATCCGTCGTTACTTACTGAATAAGTGATAACGTCGCCTTTCTGGAGATCTTCAGGCTCGATTGTTTCGCCGTTTAACGTAATCATTGTATGGTAGTTATCTGTAAAGTACAAACTCGGCAAGTTTGATGTCGCGTTGTTCTGGAATATTACTTGCTCCGTGTTGGAGTTGTATCTCTCAAACTGCGCGTCAAACATTTCGTTGATTATTACCGCATCCGCTCTACCCATAGATTCCTGCGATATTACCTTAACTTCGCCTACTTGGATAGTAAGCCCTTCCTGCGGGATATCATAAAGCGGTTTGCCGTTGTATGATATCATTGTCATATCGTCTACTGCGATCGACTCTTCGCGTCCGTTTTCGTTTATATAGTTGACTGCGCTGCTCGTTACTCCGACCAGATCTTTCGCATCGATTATCGTCTGATAATTAGGACTGCTCTGCGACTCTACAAATATAACAACGCTGCGTCTGTAACCGCTTACGTTCGTCATATAGTAGAAATCAACTTTACAGCCGAGGTAGTCCTCCGGATCGAATAAACTGTTGTTTTGAATCTGATAGGTCACATTGTCGAGTATGATCTCGTTCTCAAGATCTACCTCTGCGCCGCTCAGCGTAGCGAAATATGTAGCTATCAGCTCCGCGGACTCTTTTCTTACTTTATATGTCTGTTCGAGTAAAGTCGTATTTGAGGTCATTACCTCTACGGCGCCGTTGCTGTTATATGATACCGCCTGCATCAGATTTGCCTCAAGGCCGTTTCTGACCAGTCTCGACGCCTGGAGCGCTGTCAGCGTTCCGTTGGTATCAAGGTTGTTAAGTCCGTTAAGCACGTCGGCGCGGGTAGCCCAGCTTATATATCCGGTCGGGAAACCACCCGACGCTTCGCAGGCTTCGCTGTAACCGATCGCAGCCATTACCATCTTTACCGCCTCCGACACGAGAATCGGATCGTCCGGTCTGAATATCGCGTTACCGTCGCCGTTTAGTATACCTACATCCGTAAGATAGCAAACTGCGGGATATGCGAAATGATCCGCGTTGATATCAGAATACGGCGAGGTCGAATAGCTCGGATAACCTTCGGTATTGGCCTTTATCATCTTAGCGATGATAGTCGAAAACTCGCCTCTCGTGACCTGCTCGGTCTCCCAGTAGCCGTCCGGTAACATTTCGAATATACCGAGCGCGCTGTCGAATCTATAATCGGACGAATATTCCAGATCCTCGCCCGGCATAGAAGCTATCGCTGCCGCCGCGGTGGAAGCGGCTATAACTTCAGCCGCCTCCTCCGTCGTTGTTGTTGTATCCGTTGCGGTCGTATCTGCGTCTTCGGCAAATACGAACGAACTTGTCATAATACTGCTAATGAGCATCGCCGCCGCGAGTATAGCAGATATTACTTTGAAATGTTTTTTCATTGGAAATATACCTCCCTTTTTAAATTAAACCATATATTACTTTCGCGGCCTGAGCTCTCTCTGCTACGCCCGTCGGGTCGAGCATTCCGTCTCCCACGCCGTTTATTATTCCTGCACAATACATTTCTTTTACCGCTTCTACTGCATAATCAGCTATATCATTCTGGTCAATAAAATCGGTATATTCCTTTACTTTATCTACAGTTACTCCAAACGTATTAAGCGTCCTGTACGACATAACCATCATATCCTGACGCGAGATAGGATCGTTAACTCCAAACGTGCCGTCGCCGTTACCTTGTACTATACCCAAAGATACCGCCTTGCAGATCTTATCGGTATACCACTCGTTGTCGGCTACGTCGCTGAACTCCGACGCCTCTTCGCCGCTTGCAGTCACGTCCTGTCCGAACGCTCTCATCAGCATGGTTACAAACTCGGCGCGCGTTACCTGGTCTGCCGGCGCAAACTGCCCGTTTCCAATTCCGGTTACTATGCCTTTTTCAGCCAGAGATTTAACGGCTTCAACAGCCCATTCGTATCCGACCATGTCGGTAAATTCTGTAGTAGCCGCCGGAGTAGCTTCAGGCGTTGCTGTAGCTTCAGGATCTGCCGTAACCTCGGGAGCCGGCGATGCAGTAGCAGTTGTATCGCCTCCGCCGCCGTTACCGCCGCCGTTACCGCCGCCGTTACCACCGCCGGTTCCGCCTCCGCCTGCAATTGTGGGCGGTACCGGTGTTATCGGGGTATCGCTAGTACCGTCGCCGACAAACGCTCTGATCGACGCTACGTTTACCCATGAATAACCGTCGTTACGGGACTTGATCTCAATCTTACCTATATTGTACGGTTCCTCAACATCTTCGCTGAACGTACCTACCTGGTATATCAGCTCGTCGTCTTTATATACCTGAACGTTGTTATTAAGCGGATCTATGACCAATCTAACGGTTATAAAATCTGCGCTGCCTTTCTCATAATACCAGATACCATGCAAGGTCTTATCCGTATCCTCCTGTTTGGAGAACTTAGCGTCGCCGTATACTGACGTATATCTGTACGTCGAGCTTGAATATCCTGTTCCGCTCGGCAATACCGCGTTACTATTTCCTGCGCCCTTGACCGTCGTTCCGGATTTATACGTCGAGATCGGAGTCGAATTATACTCGAAGCTGCCAGTCTCTACCGTTCCGTCGTATCTGCCGTTATTTTCGCTGATCGGCGTGGACGAACTGTTAAAGAACAATGAGAACACGTTATCCCACAATGCTGATATCGTCGAATCCTTCTCATCGTTCATTATTGAATCCTTAAAGAAGTTCAACTGGACTGTGTTGTGCTCGTCGGATCCGTCTCCGTCTACGTCCTCCTGTCTGTTAAGCGCGTCAGTCTGCTTCTGATACAGCACTTTAAGCTTGACTTCAAACGTAAACTTCTCCTCCTGCGTTACCGGAAGTTTAAGATGAGTGTTTACGCCGTGCGAGTTTGTCTCGTCGAGTAACTGCAGAACCCATTCTCCCGTATCCGGATCTTTCTGCATAGAACCCTTACCGCCAAGATCGTAAATATACTCGTTTTGCATATACGATTCTCTCTCTTCGGCCGTCATATCATTAAACGTATAATTAAAGATCGTACCCGAAGGAACTACCTCTATCTCGTCCGATGCAGTCTGACCGTTTTTATTAACGGCTACTACAATAAAGTAGTACGGGATATTATTTTCAAGTTCCGTTACGATTTGGCTGTCTGTTCTTACATCAAGCCCCGAAACGTTATACGCATAAGCATCTATATCGCCGCCATGCGATGTGGTGTCATAATAAATGCTATAGCTCTCGTCCGTCGCAACGTCGCCGGTCCAGTTAAGCCTTACCTGATTTACATACGGCACCGTATTGGTGATTATCGGCTTCGAAGGAAGAATATCAGCCGCTCCCTCCGGGGCCTCCGTAGTTGTAAACGTCATACTTTTCTCCGTACTGTTCCCATTCGCATTATACTCAGCAACAGTCGTATTAGAGTTCTCGTCCACAGCCGTTACCTTATAATAATATGTAGTGTTAGGCTCGAGATCTACCAAGGTTATAGCGTGATACGTGTGATAGTAATCTGTCGAGCTGTCGTATTGCAGAGCCTCGCTGTTTGTATAGACGCCCGGCTCTGTTCCGTATTCTATTACGCAAGTCGTCCTGTAGTCTGTGTTCCAATATACCTGCGCCGTAGAGTAACCAAGATTGTTGACCTTGAAGTTTTCTACCGTAGCCGGCGTGTCGTCGGTCGCAAGCGGCTGATCGCCCGCCATAAACGCTAAGAAATCTTCAATATAAGTGTATCCTGTCTCTTCGTCTATCAGGTTAGCGCAGAACTGCTTCTTGTTCCAGCCTTTATACTCTTTATACCAATCCGCTATACCGTCGCCCATGCTGTCCCAAACGATCTCGGTGGACATATACGCTTTCCACTCTTCTTCGCTCGCGTCCTCAGCCGGTTCCGGATAATTTGATTTTCTGTACTTATCCATAAACTCTGCAACGTCCGGAAAATCTTCGTATACCCAATCGCTCGGATACAGATCCGCCACGGTTCTCTTAGATGCGATATACATATCCTCCATCGAGATAAGCGAATATCTTGTCTCATCGTAGTCGCCGTTCGTCGTTGTCACTGTGCGGCCAAGCTTATTGTCGTATAATGTATAGATGGTCTCTTGACCTGCCGCGCCTGTATACTCGCCCCACCAATCGCCAACTTCAAAGTTGGTAGTATATGAATACTTAGACGAGTTATTCTTAACGTCGGTATAATTATCCCAATCGACAGGCTTAGTCTCTCCCGAGCTTGTTCCCGCTCCCTTTAGTACGGGACCGTCGCCCTGCCTTACAGTCCATGTTCTCGACGTCTTATACTCGCTGTAGTCGAGACCCGTATGATACTCGAGCTGCTCGAAGAACGGTGTTACCTCTTCCTTTGATAACGTCGCTTTCGTCGCCGTGCCGCCTTCGGCCTCCTTCATTATCATTGTATCATAGAGATCTCTTGACGGTTTTGTAGCGCCCATACCGTTGTTTTCATCAAGCGCGTAATCCATTATACTGCTCTTTGAACCGCTAAGAACCTCGCCGCGCGGAGCCGGGAACGGATACGTCATATACGTGAACGTTGCGCCCGGAGACGTCTTGTTGTTATTATCGTATGAAACCGGATTCTCATCCCACTCGGTAAGCGTTACGTTACTGAGATCGTAATCCGTACCTGCGGAACCGTTGGTTTCGCCGAATGTAAGTATTTTCTTGAACTTCGGTCCCGAACTATTCTGAGTAGCAGTCTCCTGCAGGCTCTCGCTGCCGCCTGAGCCGTAGTTGTCCTCAAAGTAACACATAACGCCGCCCGCGTACTCACGGCCGCGACCCATTCTGTAAGGAGTTCCGTTCGAAAGGCTCGGACCCTTACGAGCGTAGTTACCGTGAACGTTCATTTTTGAGTTTCTGTTCATCCACTCATAGTTGTATAAGTCGAAACCGTTACCGCAGTTATATAGCAGGTTATTGTACGCGTCTATCCAGTCCGCGTCTGTAATACGCGGCGAACGCTGCGTACTGTCGCCTACGAAGTTCTTAACAAACGAGACCTTCTTAGCGCCCTCGTTGATCATTCCTATATAAGCGTGCCCGCCCTTCTCATGAGGCGAGTTCTGCAACAACGACTTTCCGAATATTGTATTCGACAACGTTATATATTCGCCGGTCGCACGGAAAGCCATGTCGATCGCCCATTGAAGCGAACAGTGGTCTATAATTACGTTTGTAGAGTTACCGATACTGAGCGGATCGGACTGATACAGCTCGTTGTCAGCCTTAACGTCGCCTATACGAATTTTTATATGTCTGATTATAACGTCGTGCGCAGCGCTTACGGTGAGACCGTATCCCTTGAGCGTAATACCAGGATAAGGCGCAGTCTGACCGGCTACGGTTACGTTCGAGCATTTCTCGCCCTTGATTGATATCTCACGGCCAAGATCCGACAGATCTATTACGCCGCCAACGTCAAATACGATCGTTCTCGGTCCCTGAACTTCTTCCAAACCGTATGTAAGAGAACCCGGTCCGTATGAGTTCAGGTTAGTTACATGATAGACCTGACCGCCGCGGCCGCCCTCGGAGTATGCGCCGTAACCCTCTACGCCCGGATAAGCCTTGAGCGCGTCCTCAGGCTGGATCGTAAGCGCGAAATCCTTTGTAAGCGTTACGGAACCTATGCTAAGATGCGCGGTAAGAGTTACGTTCGCCGCGTTGGAATTCTTATCGGGTCTGGTTATTACCGCCTGATAACCTTCAGCCTCCGTCGCTACGCCTTCGCTGACGTTTCCTTCATCGTCTACCTCTATATCGGATTCGTAATTCTTTTCTATTTTTACATAATCCTCGTCCGACGACGTCCATGTGATCGTCGTGAACTTACTGCCCTTCTCGGGGAGGTATATGCTCGACTGTCTTATATTGGTCAAGTCTACTCCGCCGATCAAAAGCTTGCTTATATCGTATTGAATTTTCTCCTCGTCCGTCTCAGGATCTCTCGCCGTAACAAAGACTCTGAACGTTACTTCCTGGCTCGCGCCGCCAAAACTTACTGTTGCCGTAAGATCTATGCCCACGCTGTCTTCGCCCGCGTAGCTCGGATTTGTCACGGTCGCGTTTCCCTCGGCGTCTATACTTATAACGCTCGGATCGGAAGACGTCCAAGATACAGTCGATCCGTTCTCGCCGGCAGTCTGAAGCTTAAACGCCGAACCGACGTTATCCGTATCCAAATCTGCCGGAAGCGCTACCTGCGCTGCGTCGGCCGCGACTTTTTCAGCGTCGGTAGTCGGCGCGTTCTCCGGTACGGTCAATACAAACGACTTAGTAGCCGCCGCGTTTCCTTTTGAAAGCGACGCCGTTATCCTTACCGTATACGACCCCGCTCCGGTATACGCCGGTCTCGTCACCGTAACGTTACCGTTTGCGTCGATGGAAACAATATCCGTATTGTCGGACGACCATGTTATTGCAGAGCCGTTGCTTCCCATAACCGGCATGGTAAAGTTTTCGGTAACGTTATTTGCATCCACTCCGCTCGGCAGAGCGAGCTGATCTTTGTCCTGACCGACGCTCACCATCTCGCCTCTGAAATCATTGTTATCGACAAGCTTAACATTATCGACAAGCAAAGTTCCAAGCGACTTGACGTCGTTCATAACCTCGAAACCTACGCCGTATATCTCTGCCGGATCTCCAAGATTATCAGTATTCAAAGCCAGGTTCGAACTTCTTCTCTTCTCGGTTCCGTCAGGATTATATACTACTAGTGTATAAGTTCCTGCGTTAGTATCGACGATCACCTTAAAGGTGTACCACTCGTTGCTGCTCATGTAATATTTGGAATCTTTATCGTCCTTAGAGGCGCCGTCCCAGTTCTGTATACCCTGACCTTCAATTGTAGTCGTGGTCGGGTCTACCGACTCGCCGCCGTTATCCCAGAAATACGAACGGGTGACAAAATCGACGACCGGCGGATCCAGAAGTTCTACGCCGTCCGCGCCAAACAGATATATACCCATTCTTCCCGCCTTGGTTACCTTAAGATCTGCCGAGACCTCAAAGTTTCCGTATTCAGCGGTATCCGGGAAAACGTATTGAGCAAGCAACGTGTCGTCGCCCGCCGCAAACGATCCGTTAGAAGCTCCGTTAAGGTTCTTCTGAAGCTGCAACACCTTACCTCTCTCGGGATCCTCGGCTATCTGAATCGTACTTGTGCTCTGATTACCGCTCTTACTCGAGATGGCAAAATCCCAACCGTCCACTTCGGTCGCGCCTACCGTCTGATCTTCAAAATCGATATTAAATACCGTAGCCAGGCTCTCGTCCGCCAAATGCACGTCCTCGTCGATCGCGTAGAACTCGGTCACCGAGCTGCTGTTGTCCACCAACGCGCCCGACACCTCGCTGTCTTCCGTCTCGGTCATTACGTCCGCGTCCAATATAGTAGAACCGTAATCGTCCGGCAAATCGACCATATTGCCTTCCGAGTCGATCGCGTAATTCAAGTCCGTCTCGTTGCTCTCTTCAGCGGAACTCTGCGCCTCCGACGATACTTCCGCGCCGGCGGTCGCATCTCCTTCCGCAAACACATAGCTCGGAGCAACTTGAAGAACGAACATTAATGCGATCAAAGCGGACACGATTGCCCTTGCCTTTCCTTTAAGCATTAAAATTCCCCCTTAATATTCTTAGTTTTCAAGTTGATATTATGATAAATTTAATTTTTAACTATAGCTATTACGTCTTAATCTATTAATGTCGATTATCATATTGAACAAATTCCCTAATTCTACACACTTCATTATAATGCATTTCTAACATAAAGTCAATGAAACATTTAACTAAACACAAATTCCCCACAAGATATACAGTTATTTTGGCGTAAATTTTATACATACCGATTATTTTATGCCGTTTTACTAGGCTTAATTTATAGTTGACTCAAAGTCAAATTTACACTTTCTTAGCTATAGCGATTCTTAGGACGAAAAAACGCGTTCCTAGCTATGGAACGCGCGTGAAGTTCAGTTATATATCCTTATGGAGCCAAATTTTTCTTCATATGATTAAGAGCGTTTTTTTCCAGTCTCGAGACCTGCGCCTGGGATATGCCTATCTCGCCCGCCACCTCGGTTTGGGTCTTGCCCTCGAAGAATCTGAGGTTGATAATATGTCTTTCTCTCTCTCCAAGCCGGTTTATCGCCTCTTTAAGAGAAAGGTTTTCTATCCATGATTCGTCGATATTTTTCTCGTCCTTTACCTGATCCATCACAAATATGGCGTCGCTCCCGTCGTGATACACCGGTTCGTGCAGCGAGACCGGCTCGGTGATCGCGTCGAGAGCCATGGAAATCTCATGCGGCTTCACGCCGAGCTCGGAGGCTATCTGCGCGATCGTTGGCTCGCGGCCGCTCGCGTTGGTCAGTCTCTCCTTAGCCGCGAGCGCCTTATAGGCTATATCTCTTACCGACCTGCTCACTCTTATAGAATTATTATCCCTGAGATACCTCCTTATCTCGCCTATTATCATAGGCACCGCGTAGGTCGAGAATTTAACGTTATGCGCCGTGTCGAAGTTTTCGACCGCCTTTATAAGACCAATGCAACCTATCTGGAACAGGTCGTCCACATTCTCTCCCCTGTTGTTGAATCTCCTTATCACGCTGAGCACAAGCCTTAGATTACCGTATATAAACTTCTGCCGCGCCTCCTTATCGCCGTTCTTTACCCTCTCCAAAAGATCGGTCTTCTCTTCCTCGCTCAGGATAGGCAACCTCGACGTATTGACCCCACATATTTCAACCTTGCTGTTTCTCATATGCTTTTATACTCCTTATGCTTTGTCATAAATAAAGTATTTGCATACCTGATAAATTTATACAGCGAGAGCGGATACAAATTTTACCTAAAATCTATCCCGCATTTTAAATCAGACTTTAAATTTAAAAAGCTATATGGTATAATTTTATTGTCAGCCGCCGTTTGCGGCTTGAATTAAAATATATGATTGTACATCATACTGCTAAAATTGGATAAAATACTAAGGAGGCGCGATATGCGATACAGAAAATTCGGACAAACAGGCGCCGAGGTATCGGCTCTGGGACTCGGATGTATGAGATTCCCCACGATACAGGACGGTGAAAAGCGGAAGATCGACGAAAAACAGGCGTTTGAGATGATAAAATACGCCTATGAAAACGGCGTCAATTACTACGATACGGCTTACACATACCACGACGGCGAAAGCGAAACGTTTTTGGGCGAAGCTTTAACTCGGCTCGGCGTAAGAGATAAAGTATATATCGCCGATAAATCGCCGCTCTGGCTGGTGAATTCGCCCGAAGACTTCGACAGAATCTTCAACGAACAGCTAAGTCGGCTCCAAACCGACTATATCGACTTTTATCTCCTGCACAGCATGTGCAAGGATTACTGGGATAAAACGAAGAAATTCAACATACTTGAAAAATGCGAGCGTCTCAAAAGCGAGGGAAAGATCAAACATTTCGGCTTCTCGTTTCACGACGAGTTCGACGTTTTTAAGGAGATCATAGACTCGTATGATAAATGGGAATTCTGCCAGATACAATTCAACTACGCCGACGCCAAGATCCAAGCCGGACTTAAAGGGCTTGAATACGCGGCCGGTAAAGGTCTCGGCGTCGTAGTAATGGAACCGATCAAAGGCGGCAAGCTCGCGGATCCCGCGGCGCATATAAAAGAAGCGCTGGGCGACGCAAGGACTCCTGTCGAAAGCGCGCTCGATTTTGTCTGGAACTACGAAGAGGTCTCGCTCCTACTCAGCGGAATGAGCAGTATGGATCAGCTAAAAGAAAATATCCGGCTTGCAGATAAATCGACGCCAGGCTTGCTTACCGAAGCGGAGCAAAGCGCGATAATGAAAGCGGGCGAGCTTTTCAACAGCGCTACTCTCGTCCAATGCACGGGCTGCAGATACTGTATGCCCTGCCCCGGCGGACTGGATATACCCAAAATATTCTCTATATACAACAAGACCGGACTCGAGTACAGTTGGGAAAATGAAACTAAAAAGGAATACGACGCCCTGCCCGTCCGCGCGGATTCATGCCTGACTTGCGGCAAGTGCGAGGACGTTTGCCCGCAAAACCTTCCGATCGTTACCTTGATGGGAGACGTAGACCGCCGCTTTAACGGATAATATATATAAAGGAAGTAACTCGTGCCAAATTTTGACGCCGCCGCGCTCACATGCGCCGACTTTTGACCTTTTAAGCGGCGCGCGCGATGGCAAAATGTTTTGTATTGACAATATGATATTATATGCTATAATAAATCATATTCATTAAGTAGGAATTTGCATTTGAGTATGGAAAGGGTTTGGGTTTTTGCCGAACCCGCGAGCGACTTTATATAAGGGCGCATGATTAAAACTATAGACAGAAAGGCTGATGATAACAATGAGCGATAAGAACAGGAACTGGAGATTTGAGACCATGCAGCTTCATGCGGGGCAGGAGGCGGCGGATCCGGCGACCGACGCGAGAGCGGTTCCGATCTACGCAAGCACGTCGTTTGTGTTCAGGGATTCGGACGACGCTGCGGACAGGTTTGCGTTAAAAGCGGCCGGGAATATCTATGCCCGGCTCACGAATCCGACTCAGGCGGTATTCGAGGAACGGATCGCGGCGCTTGAGGGCGGTTCGGCGGCGCTGGCTGTCGCGAGCGGGATGGCCGCGCTGGATTATACTTTCAGGACGCTGGCTAAAAACGGCGACCACATCGTCGCTTCGAATACAATATACGGCGGCACGTATAATCTTTTGGCGCACACTCTGCCGGATTTCGGAATAGAAACGACTTTTGTCGATCCCTACGAGGAGAGCGGCTTTGAAAACGCCGTCCGCGAGAATACAAAAGCGATATTTGTCGAAACGCTTGGAAATCCCAACTCCAACGTAGTCGATATAGAGGCCGCGGCCTCGGTCGCGCATAAGCATAATATACCGTTGGTAGTAGACTCCACATTTACCACGCCTTATCTGATAAGACCTATAGAACACGGCGCGGATATAGTCGTACACTCGGCCACAAAATTCATCGGCGGTCACGGGACCGCGCTCGGCGGCGTAATAATCGACGGCGGGAACTTCGACTGGAAAGCGAGCGGAAAATTCAAACAATTGACAGAACCGAACGAAAGCTATCATGGGGTGAGTTTCGCGGACGCGGCGGGGAAGGCGGCTTTCGCTACTGCGGCAAGGGCGCTTCTGCTCAGAGACAGCGGCGCGGCGATCTCGCCTTTCAACGCGTTTCTTTTGCTTCAAGGACTCGAAACGCTCTCGCTCAGAGTCGAGCGGCACGTGGAAAACGCGCTTAAAATAGTGGAATACCTAAACGCCCACCCGAAAGTTGCGGCGGTTCATCATCCGTCGCTTAAGAGCGAGCCGAGCCACGCGCTTTATGAAAAATACTTTCCAAACGGCGCGGGATCGATATTCACCTTTGAGATAAAGGGCGGCGAAACGGAAGCGAAACGTTTTATCGATAATATAGAGATATTCTCCCTTCTTGCCAACGTAGCCGATTCCAAGTCGCTGATAATACATCCCGCTACCACGACTCACGCTCAGCTGAGCGATACAGAAAAGGCGGAACAGGGAATAAAGCCGAACACCATCAGGCTTTCGATCGGTACAGAGAACGCCGACGATTTGATAGAGGCGCTCAGCGACGCTTTTGATACGGTCTAAACCCGACCTTATCGGATAAAACAACATATAACGATAAAATAGACAAGGAAAGGATTGGTCTAATATGAAGATCTCAGACAGCGTGACCGAGCTGATCGGCTCGACGCCGCTTTTAAAGTTAAACGGTTACTCAAAAAAATACGGTCTTAAAGCCGATGTGATCGCAAAATTGGAATATTTCAACCCGGGCGGGAGCATAAAGGACAGGGTCGCGCTCGCGATGATCGAGGACGCGGAGAAGTCCGGCAAACTTAAGCCCGATTCGGTGATAATAGAGCCTACCAGCGGCAACACCGGGATTGGCTTGGCGTTTTTGGCGAAAGCGAGAGGGTATCGGGTGATAATAACGATGCCGGATACGATGAGCGTGGAGCGCAGAAATCTGATGAGCGCTTACGGCGCCGAGTTAGTCCTGACCGAAGGCGCTAAGGGTATGTCCGGCGCGATAGCAAAAGCCGATGAGCTGGCTCGAAAATATGAAAACAGCTTTATCCCGTCGCAGTTTACCAACCCGGCTAATCCCAAGATACACGAGCTTACCACCGGCCCGGAAATATGGAATGATACCGACGGCAAAATAGATATATTCGTCGCCGGGGTCGGAACGGGCGGAACTATAACCGGAGCCGGCGGATATTTAAAGAAAATGAACCCTGAAATCAAGATCGTCGCAGTCGAGCCTGCGAGTTCTGCCGTCCTATCCGGCGAGCCGGCGGGTCCTCATAAGATCCAGGGCATAGGCGCGGGTTTTATTCCCAAGACGCTCGATACCAATATCTACGACGAGATTATAAAAATTGAAAACGACGACGCGATCTCGACCGGCAAGGAGATAGCGCACACCGACGGCGTTCTGGTCGGCATATCCTCGGGCGCCGCAGTCTTCGCCGCAAAAGAACTCGCGCTCCGTCCCGAAAACGAAGGCAAACATATAGTAGCGATTCTCCCCGACTCGGGCGAAAGATATTTAACAACGTAGAGATTGTGGATTAGAGTTTGGGGGGCAAAATGGGATCCTTTAACGCCTGACGTTTATATTTGCCGAAAACGGAATACTTTGTTTTTCTATACAGTGCAAAAGTCGTTCAAGCGTTACGGATGTGTATTAGCCCCCTAATCCCTAACTTCCTAATTCCTAACGCCTACGTTGATGGGCCGCTTTGTTTTCCTATACGTTTTAGAGAGCGCATAGACGTTACAGTATCCGCCCGCGCTCTTATTCGCTAATAGCTAATCGTTACGTTATCCTCCATAACCGGTATCCATTCCGAGCCGGACTCGGCGGTTCCAAGGTATATCAAATCGTCCGAATATTCGGCGTCGCAGTAAAATACCACTATCGTATCGTTCGCCGTATCGTACGCTATGTCCCCGCCCGACGGGTCGTATCCGTGCTGAACGTCGTTTATCGCGCTCGCAAGCGGAGCGCCGAGCCGCGTGAACTTTAACCTGTTTTCGTAGTCCTCAAACTCCGCGCTTGTCGGGATCCGAGCCATAAGCTCCCGCGTCAGCGGACTATCCGCAACAATAAACGTCACCGCGCGTTCGCCGAACGCCAACGTCAATATTCCGTCGGCCGGGGTCGCCTCCGACGCCTGTTCGCAGCCCAGCTCCGCCGCGATATTATCCGCGTTACCGCAGCCCGAGACAGTCAAAACCGCGGCGCTGAGCAAACATATCAACAGTAACTTTTTCATCTTATATCACTCCGTTTCATATAATTTTAAGCAAAGACCTAAGTCTATCCGCCAGGTCAAGCTCCGGCCTGTTTCGGGTAAACCTATATCCAGCGCTGTTATATATATAATATCTTAACGCGCCGAGTATGTCTAATACTTATAACACATATGCAATTATACGATCAGAGCATGTCTAAACCACAACAATACTCAACCAACCCAAAAATATTATCGTACAATATTGCGCAAATATAATATCATCTGAAGCGCGCTCCATGTCAAGAATTTTTTATGCGGATCGTCTTTGATCGACAAAAAATTGTGCGCGGCCTAAAAGTTTTGTTAAAAGCCTTGACTTAGACCTTGATTCGCATGATATAATAGCTTATAACAAATGTTGATCCTGACCGCCGGTATTCCGGCGGCGGCGAATTTTAGCAAATAGCGCTGTACGATTGGAGAATAATATGAAAACTAAAAATAGAGACCTAACGGCCGCGGATACTTCGACTGTCAAAACAAAAGACCGGTACCATCTGATAGACGCAGTCCGCGGGGTCGCGATAATAAGCATGATAATCTATCACTTCTGCTTCGACCTGATCGTGTTGTTCGGCCGCCGATTCTCATGGCCTGAGATCCCGCTCGTATATATCTGGCAGCAGTCGATCTGCATAACCTTTATCTTTATTTCAGGCGCGGTATGGAGCTTCGGCAGGCGGGGAAATCTCAAGCGGGGTATTTTTTTGAATATCTGCGGACTCGTTATCACCGGAGTAACGTTTCTGTTCACTCCGAGCGCGGCAGTTATATTCGGAGTACTCAACTTTATCGGCTGCGCGATACTGATAATGATACCGCTCGACAAGGCGCTGAAAAAAGTAAACCCTTACGTCGGGTTTATATTCAGCCTGATGCTGTTTATACTGCTCAAACATATCCCCAACCATTACATAGGTATCGGCGAAACGCCTTTCATAATAATCCCGAGAGGGGTATACAATATAGGCGTATTCACAGTATTGGGTTTTCCGCACCCCGGCTTCTCGTCGGGCGACTTTTTCCCGATATTCCCATGGCTGTTTCTGTTCTGCGCCGGGTATTTCTTTAATACGATCATACCGAAGATCGGACCGCTCGATAAACTGCTCCGCCTCCGCCCGCCGATACTGCCGTGGATCGGACGCAAAAGCATATGGATATATATGATCCACCAGCCGGTATGCTACGCGATATGTATCCTGCTGCAGGCGTTGGGAGTATTGTTATAATTAATTCGCTTTAACTGAAAACGGGTTTTGCGGCGGAAATTGGAATAAATTATTTTCCTCCGCCGCTTATGCGGTTAGTTTATATTGGGGGAATCGTCAAAGTTAGCTACTTTCTGACGTTATCTATCATTTAAATATTTTTTCAATTGCTTTAACTTTTGCCTTGACTTTCGTGTGCACACAACTTATGATATGTTTAGGGTATTGAGAGCGAGGTGAAATTTTGAGTCCAAGAACCGGAAGACCCACGGACAATCCTAAACGCAATCAAACTAAGATAAGAATGACTGACGACGAGGTAGCCAAGCTGAACTATTGTTCAGAAAAACTGGGGCTTACAAAAACAGCAGTGATTAATTTAGGGATCTACAAGGTTTACGCCGAATTAAAGGGTAAAAATTGCGGTCAAAACTGATTATCGGCTCCCTATGCGTCGTTGTAGAATGAGCGTAAAATGGATTGTAAAAAAGAACGCCCGCCTTGATGGCAAAGAGAACGGGCGTTCCACCAAAACACCGGAAGTTATCCGATAAATCTATTATATCAGGTATCTTCCGGAATTTCAACAGGAATTTCAGGAGGTCTTTAAAATGACGCAAGAAGAATTAGAAAAAAGGCTGATAGAGCTGGAATATAAGGCGAGCGGAGCGGCGTCGCTCTGCGGTTGTCTCGCGCGTCTCGACCTTGACGGCTCGGCG
>CAJFTO010000004.1 GCA_904419955.1 Candidatus Roslinia caecavium
TTCTTTGCTCGAGCATATCTATATCTATCCACAGACCGCATCTCTCTGAGTTGTTTACTGAAAAAGAGAAGCCGGAATACGTGCGATTCATGCCGTAATAATCTGCTGTTTGATCGCTTAGCTTTTCTTTTATATACGCGCCCGACAAGGTTATGTCGGCTTTATAGCTTTTGTCGCCGGTTTTTGTTATATTTCCAATACCTATGTCATATGCGTTGGGATTAAAGAACTCGATAGAGAGCGCAAGAGTGAGATCGTCCTGGCTAACGTTACCCGAACCCGTGTTTAGAAGCGAATTGATAGCGTTAACTATATTGCTTTTAGCTCTTGTGTCAAGCTCCGCCAAATTCCCTACGTCCGTCAAACTCCCGTCCGCCTCGACTATACGCTTATCGTATACCTGCATAGTTTTAGCGGTATTATTCGTTCCCGTTCCGAGCTGGATAGCGTCGATAGCGTTGTTGTTTGAATCGACCGTCTTGGCGGTTTTGCCGATAGCCGCACCGTCGCCCGCTACGGCTTCCCAACCTATCGCTCCCCCGTTCGTACTTTTAGCTTCGCTGCCTATCGCTCCTCCGGTCGAAGTATTAGCCGCGTATCCTACGGCTCCGCCGTGGAACGAGCTTGCAGAATTTCCGACCGCCGCGCCCATGCCGTTACTCTTGGTGTTATAACCTCCGGAAAATCCCGACGCGGCCTCCGCTTCGCTGCCGATCGCCGCGCCCGCTCCGGTTACCTTGGCGTAGTTGCCTATCGCCACGCCGCCCGACGTGTTGGAGGCGTTGTTTCCGGCGACGAAGCCGCCGTTCGTTACTTTGTCGGCTTTGGATTTTAAAGTATCCAGCGCCGACTGCGCCTGATCCTCGGCGGACTGCGCTTTGTCGTAAGCGGATTTTACGGCCGACGGAGTCGCGGCGGTTCCTCCGTTTGCCGAGGACGGCGACGTAACGCTGTCGCTCAGCTTAACGTGTCCGTAAAGCGCGGTCGTCGCGGAGCCGTATTCTGTAGAAGCGGAGGAGTGGTCTGTTGGAGCCTTTGAATCTAAAACGTCCTTGACAGTCTCTCCTGAACCGTAATCTACGTCTTCGGCGCCGTGCCTATGTCCGGCGCCGCTAAAATGAGCCTGAAGCTCGCCGTCCATCGAGTCGATCCGTTTATCTATGTATTTTTGCGTCCAGCCGTTATTGCCGTCAGAGGCGTAGGCCTTGCCGTTTGAATCGTACCATATTGACATAAAATTACCCCTTTTCTTCCTTTAATAAAATTTTTATGAACCAATCAAGTTTGGACATATAAAGTCCATAAGTTAATTATACACTCTATAAAATGACATAGGGGGGCGACATGAGAATTGCGCGTAAATAAATGTTAAATTCAATTGAATAAAAAGGCAAAAAATAAGGACTTCGTTTAATCGCGAAGTCCTTTAGACATAAAAATTTAAAACAGTATCAGTCGTCGTCTTTGTAAAGAGCGATCAGGCGGTTGGAGATCTCCAGTTTTGTGGAGCGTTTATCCATGGCCATCTTTTCGATATAGCGGTGAGCTTCCGGCTCGGACATTTTTTCAAACTCGACCAGAAGGCATTTTGCGCGGGAGACCACTCTCTGCTCCTCGTATTTCTTCTGAAGTTTGCGGTTTTCAGACTCGTATTTTTTCAGTCTGTTTCTAAACGCCGCGGCGAGTCTGACCGCGGATAGAAAATCGCTCTGCTGAAACGGCTTGGGACAGACCAAAACGCCGGCGGGTTCAAGCTTTGACGCTAAAAGACCGTACGATTCGGCTTTTACTATAGCTATCACGCTCAATGAGGTAGATTGAATAATATCGAGCGCGAGTCCGTGACCCTGTTCGTCTTTAAGCGGCATATTTACTATCATTATGTCGTAGTCGACCTGTAATATAGAGCGCCGCGCGTCGGAACCGTCGTATACAAGATCGATATTCGTCCATGAATAACGGCGGAGTAATTGCTCGAGCGCCTCTCCGCTCTTTTTTGAGGCGGAGACTAATAAAATTTTTTCATTCATATATGTTACTCCTCCGTTTATAATAATTTTTACCAGTAAACAGCTTAAATCTTTTCATATTTATAATTGCGCCGAAAACTTGCCGCTAGATAGCGGAAAAGTACTGATTAGTTTCGTATTGATCCTTATCGACGGCTTTTTTATAATCGAGCCATTCCAGACGTTTCTGCTCGACATAAGTATCGATTATGCTCTCGGGCAGTACGTTCCTTAAAAACTTGCTGTTTTCGGCCAAATTCACAGCCTCCTCGAGCGTCTTAGGCAGAGGCTCGACGTCCGAGAGGTTATCCTTGTCTCTGACGTTTATAGGCGGAACAAGTTCCAATCCGTCCTTTATGCCTTCGAGCCCCGCGGATATAAGAAGCGCGTAGCCGAGATAGGGATTACAGCTCGGATCGGGAGATCTCAGTTCGATCCTTGCGTCCGAACTCGACGACGCCGACGGGATGCGTATAAGCTGTTGTCTGTTCTGCACCGACCAGGATACGTATTTCGGGGCCTGATGCTGGCCGAACCTTGCATACGAGTTCGTCAGCGGATTTAGAATCAGCGTCATTTCAGCGGTTCGTCTCAAGACTCCGGCTATGAAATGTTTGGCCGTTTCGTTTTCTATATCAGATACGTTGTCGAGACCTTTATAGATCGAAATATTCATATGCAGACCGTTTCCGCTCTGGTTTTTAAGCGGGCGGGGCATAAACGACGCGAACAGTCCGTTTATACTTGCGATGGTCTTTACAAGGTTTTTAAAGGTCATGAGGTGATCGGCGGCCTCGACCGGCGCGCTGTGCCTGAACACTATCTCGTGCTGACCGGGCCCCTTCTCATGGTGCGAACTCTGCGGCGCTATGCCCATCTCTTCAAGAGTCAAACATATCTCGCGGCGCACGTTCTCGCCCTTATCCACTGGAGCCACGTCGTAAAACGTGCCGTAGTCATGAGGGATCAGCGTCGGGTTGCCGTATTCGTCCGAGTTGAAAAGGTAGAATTCGCATTCGGAGCCTATCTCGCAGTTATATCCCGCTTTTTTCGCGTTTTTAACCGCGCTCTTTAGTATATGCCTGCTGTCGCCCTCGAACGGCTTGCCGTCCGGATAGCGTATATCGCAGAATAGACGAAGGACGCGGCTCTGCTGCGGCCGCCACGGAAGGATCTCCGCGGTCGAGGGATCCGGAAACAGCAAAAGGTCGCTCTCGCCGATATTCATAAATCCGCTTATTTCGGACGCGTCGAAGGCGATCCCGTTTTCAAGCGCGCGGCTCAGCTCGGAATCCATTATGGATATATTTTTCATATTCCCGAATATATCGAAAAATACCAGCCTGATAAATTTCACGTCGTTTTCATCAACGTAGTCCATTATATCTTTATAAGAGAACAGCAATTAAATCTCCTCCTTTTTTGCGATTGGATATCTATTTTAAAAATCTAAGATCGCATATGCTTTCGCACAAATCTAAATTTATTAAATTATATCAGAGTAGTATAAAAAACGCAACAAATTTTTTTGCGAGCCGCCCTGCAAATAAACGGCGGCGGATCGTGATTTTCGCCGCCAAACAAAATAGGAGCTGCGGCATAAGCGCGATATAAGTTTCAAAGGCGAAGATAAAGAATTTAACGCGCGGAGATAAGGCGTATTCAGAAAAAATACGACGGCTTCCGTTTGGAAACCGTCGTTATCGATCAATATACCTCCGCCGTAACCGCGCCTGAAAGACTCGTTACATATTCCATGCCGGATTCGACGGAGCCGAGAGGAACAAGCGAGGATGAATAGCCGTAATCCCGGTAAAACAGCGCGAGGTTCCCCCACGGCGCGTATATCGTCAAGTCTCCGGCGGCCGGAGCGGTTCCGGATTCCGTACCCGCTAAGTCGATATCCTCGGGCGGATACGCTATCTTTTCGGTGTTGTTAAAATCGCTGAAATCAAGTTCGGTCGGTAGCATATCTGCAAGATCTTGCGCCGCGCCGTTATCCAGAAGCTTTATTATAATATCTCCGCCGGGCGCGGAAAGTTTTATTCTAGTTGAGATCGCCTCCCAAAAATCGTTATCGCTCAGCCACTGCTCGATCTGTTCGACGGTAGTGGAAGAGGTTCCTCTAAAGCCGGACGTAACGGTCGAGTCCGGACACAGCTCGCGTATCTTGGCTAAGCTGCCGCTTATGCCGCTGGAGCCGCTGGTGCAAAACGGCATGATCGTTTTTCCGGACAGATCGTTTTCGGACAGGAACGTCCTTACGGGCGGCGGACATTCGCCGAACCATATAGGGTATCCCAAAAGGATGACGTCGTATTGTTCTATATCTACCGAAAGCGGCAGGATGTCGGGCCTTGAGTCATCATTGAGTTCCTGCCGCGCCTGGTCGAGACATTCGCTGTAGTCGTCGGGGTAGGGCGTAACCGGTACGATCCGAGTTATGTCTCCGCCTGCCGCGGCTTGGACTTTTTCGGCGAGAGAGCTTGTGTTCCCTGTTCTGCTGAAGTAGATCGTGAGGACTCGCTCAGGTCTTGCGTCCGATTCGGGAAGTTCGTCGATAGCTGAGCTAAAGCTTGGGATAACCGGGGAAAGACTTGACGGGTCCCAGAGAAATACCTTGATCCGATCCGAGACCGCGAGTTCTTCGGCCATATCCTCTGCGTAGTTTCCAACTATCGTATCCGTACCGGAGTAAAATTCGGCGCCTGCAAGTATCTCTCCCCTGTACAGCGCGACGATCAATTCTGAGCCGTCGGGAGCTCCGGCGACGCTCGCCGTTTGGTTCGTGACTGCTATTTCGGTCTCCGCAGCGTAAGAGGGGATGTTGAATCCCAATATCATAAGCGCTATGGTAAGCAGCGCGGCGATACTGCGTATTAGCTTCACAGCAAACACCTCCGTATTATTCGACCGCGTCGATCGTTACAGTGAAGTCGCCGTCCATTGCCGCAAGCGCTTCAAGTCCCGACTCGATGCGTCCTACCGGGATCAGATCCTCAGAATAGCTCCAGTCGTTATAGAATATAGCTATGTTTCCCCATGGAGCGAACAGAGTAACGTCTCCCGCGGTCGGCGCGCAGCCTCTCGCCGCGTCGTCCACATAGACCTCGCCGTCCATGTAACAGATCTTTTCGGTGTTGTTGTAATCTTCAAACGTTACCGTCGCCGGCAGTTTTGAAATAATGTCCGCGGCGGTTTGGTTATCTTCCATTGCTATAATAACTTCGTTGTCGTCCCAGCTGAGGCTTATCCTGCGCTCCTGCTCCGAAACCGCGGAGTCCGAACTTGCCGCGGCGGCGGCTGAGAAGCCGCTGCTTGTAAGCCACTGCTCGATCTCCGCGTCCGTCGTCGAGGATGATGCGCGAAGTCCGTCGGTCACGTTCGAGCCGGGCAAGAGTTCTCTGAGCCTTGATACCGAGTTTTCTATACCGCTCGAACCGCTTGTGCAGAACGGAATTATCGTCTTGCCGGTTAAGTCGTAGCTGTCGATAAAGGTGTTTATGATCCTCGGAATGGTTCCCCACCAGATAGGATAGCCGAGGATAATCGTGTCGTAGTCTGCGATATCGTCTATGGTTCCGGAAATAGCCGGACGCGCGTTTTCGTCGTTCATTTCGATGTTGGCGCGGCTGTCGCTGACGTTATAGTTCAGATCGTCGCTCGTGTACGGGACTTCAGGAATTATTTCATACATATCCGCTCCGGTAATGCCGGATATACGCTGCGCTATTCCTTCGGTGTTGCCGGTGCAGGAGAAGTAGACTATCAAAGCGTTGGACGCGGCGGCGGGGTTTTGTTCCTCGGTCTCGCTCTGAGGCGCGTTTGAGATCGTTATGAGATTTTGCGTCTCGTTCCAGTCTACGCTGAAATTAAAGCTCTCCGCGATAAAGCGGATGGGCAGCATCGTTCGGTCGTTTATTGTAGTCGGAGCTACGTCGAGTTCGCGCGCTTCATTATTTAAGTACGCGGTCGTACTGCCGATCACAAGCCTGATCTCGTCGCCGTTATATGCGAGCGACGCCGTCTGCGAAGCCTCGTCCCATGCGACCGAACCGCCCATCGCTTCGATTATGGCGCGTACGGGAACGAGAGTCCGATCGTTGACTATAACGGGAACGGTTCCGCGCCCCGGGTCGATCTCCGTCTCGGCGCCGTTTACGGTCATCGTAGGATTGTCGATCTGCAATACTATTGTTAATGCGTCTCCGGCTTCGGGATCAGACGCTGCGCATGCCGTAAAAGAGAATACGGTCAGCATACATGTAAGGGCTAAGAAAATAGCTAATATTTTTTTCATTTTTATCCTCCTCTATTTATATTTAAGATAAGTTACTCTTCAACAACTTCTATGGTAACGTTTATGGGATCGTCGCCGGTAAAGAGTTCAAGACCCGAATCGAATGTTCCGAGTTTTATAATACCGTCGATTATTTCGTTATCCTGCGCATAGAACATGATCATGCTGTCGTACGGCGTTCCATAGCTGAAATCGCCGATTTCATATCCGGACAATAGAGCTTCGTCTTCGCTTAAAGCTTGAGGCATCGCGCCGAACTTTTCGCGATCGCCGAAATCGCTAAAGGTTACGGTCATAGGAAGTTGCGCTATAAATTCGCGCGTAGGCTTGCTGTCGATAAGAGATACTATAGCCTCGCCTTCAACGCCCTCTACGGTCATTCTTACCTTTTCTACAAATTCAGCTTCTTCGACAGAAGATGTTATCTGATTCTCGCCGCTTGTCATGTACGGCGTCTCATAAACCGCGAGAAAGTTCGTTATGTATTCTGCGGCCTGTCCTCTCGTGACAGGGTTTGAGGGCGATATATCCGCCGCTATATTATTCTGCTCCGCCCAAAGCGCCGCTTCGGCGGCCCACTCGGAAACGTTCGGGTTCGTCTCGCCGGAAACCTGAGGCGATCCCGCATATCTCCAAAGCGCCGTCAAAAACTGTTCTTCGGTGATAGAGTCGTTAACGCCGAAACGTCCGTCGCCGTATCCGTTAAAAATATTGTTCGCGGCCGCCCAGTAAACTCCGGTTTGAAACCATCTGCCTACGCTCACGTCGTCGAACGAAACGCCTTCGGCTCCCGACGGGCTCCCTTCAAGTCTAAATAATATGCATGCGGCAAGTTCTCTGTTCATTGTTTCATCGGGAGAAAATTCGGTAACCCCCGTTCTTCTTATGATGCCGTTATCGACGCAATAAGCTATTGCGTCCGCGTATACGTTGTCGGCGTCGACGTCCGTAAAACCCGTATCTTCAATTGCGGCGTTTACGTTTAAAGCGCCGCTCGCGACAATAGCCGCGGCGCAGGCTGATGAAATTATTTTTTTGAATATATTATTATGCTTCATTTTGATATTCTCCTTTATTTAAAAGACTCGTCTTAAACGTTTACGCCATGGGATTTTCCCACGAACCTCTTGTGTCTACTTCCGCGGCGTCGGCCAGAGCTTCCAGCTCGGCGATCTCTTCGGCGGTCAGACATATTTTGGAAGCTTTAGCCGCGTCGGTAACATGCGAGACCTTAGTCGCGCCGATTATCGGAGTAGTTCCTTTTGAGACAGCCCATGCGATAGCTATCTGAGCCGTTCCGACGCCGTATTTTTCGCCGATCTTTTTCATAGAATCGGTCAGATTTTCAAGTTTGGGAAGGATCGGATTATACGTCTCAGCGCGTTGACTTCCCTCGGGAAGAGGGTTTTTCGAGCTATATTTACCGGACAGCGCGCCCTGCTCCAGAACCATATACGCGAAAAAGTCTATGCCGTTTTCCTTGCAGTAGTCTAAAATGCCGGCCTTTTCAGAGGAGCGGTATAAAAGGCTGTAGTGATTCTGAACGGCGGAAATATGCGCGCCGCCCTCTGAGAGGATCTCCTCGGCTCTTTTGATCTGACTCAGATTATGGTTGGAGACGCCCACCCTCTTTACCTTTCCGCTCTTTATCAGCGGGAGCAGGAGCGGAGTCCATTTCTCGACGTCGGCCGGATTATGGATCCAGTAAATATCGATATAGTCGGCGCCGAGGCGCTTTAAACTGTCGTTGCACATTTTATCGACGGGATCGTCGCAGTTTTCCGCGATCTGCGGCGTGAATTTTGTAGATAAAATAACGTTTTGATCGCCGTACTCCTTGACAAAGCTTCCCAATATATCTTCGGAAGAGCCCATGCCGTATACAGCGGCGGTGTCCCAGAGATTTAAACCCTCTTTCATAGCCGCTTCGAATACGGGTCTTAAAGCCTCGCTGTCCAGATGATTTCCGAAAACCTGATCTCCGCCGGCCGCGCCGACTCCCCACGACCATGTTCCAAGCGCTATTGACGGATATATTTTTTCCTTATTCATAATGATTACCTCCATAAAATTATATAAGTTCTATTCTTGCGGACGTATGCGGACCGCTTTTTCATATTTTGATTTTTATAAACTTTCAGCCTTATAAGCCCTGCTTACCAAAGCTCATGCACTTGCCGATAACGTCTCCGGTACGAAGATATTCGTAGGTCGGCATTTCGAAAAGAACCGGTTTTAAAACGCCGTAGTCGATCTTTCCGGCTTCGTTTAATACGGACTCTTCGGCGTAAACGCCTTCGATCTTGCATATAAAGCTCTCGAAGCCTTCGGTCTCGTATACGTCGTCCACCTTGCAGTCCATTACTACCGGAGCCTTTTTGATTACAGGCGCGCCGGTCTCCCCGATCATGTATTCAAATACTTTAGACTTATCGGTTTTGTTTCCGCTTACGCAGCCGACGTAATCGGCCTCTTTAAGCATGGATTCGTCTACGATATTGACCGTCAGAGAACCGGTTTCTTTGATACCGCGGTTTGTATAATGCGCGCTCGCAAGGCTGACCATTATCCGGTCGTGACCTATGATTCCAAGGTGTCCGACCAATACGTAATTGGGCTTTCCGTCTATCATTGTTCCTACAACTACCAGCGGCGTCGGGTACAGCGCCAAACTTTTACCAATGTTCTTCTTCATAAAAATTACAACTCCTATTCTAATTAATTTTATTTCGACGCTTGGATCTTATATCTTAAATAATCCAAACGGTCTAATTGTTTCTGCTTGAAATGTATCTCGTCGAGAGCCGTTCCGCGTTTTTTATTGAGCATATCCATACGCTCGTCCTCGGTGTTTTCGCCTTGCGTCAAAAGTCTCATATATATTTCCACCTCTTCGTTGGTGAATCCTATATCGTGCAGAGTCATTATCATACTGAGACGCTCGAGATCGCCGTCGTCGTATTGCCATGAGCCCATGACTTTTTTGACTTCTCCGCATAATCCCCAACTCTCGTATTCCCTTAAGATCTCGATCGGGATATTATACTGCTCGCTCGCTTCGTAAATAGTCATATGTTCTCCTTTGTTCTCCTTTCATGATCATAAAAAAATAGAGGCGTTTTTCTTATTACGCCTCTATTGTAATACCAATATATGATAATGTCTAATACTTATAATTTATAATTAGATATGCTTTTTGAGTATTGTTTTGCAAATTCAATAAACGCGGCGGTCGCCGGGGAAAAGATCTGTTCCTTTTTCCATGCCAGCGCAGTACCCGCCTCTACAGTCGGAGAGAGAGGAATAAAGCGGAGATCTTTGTACTCGCTGTTTAGCTTTATACACATCAAAACGCCGATGTCGTTTTCGACCATCATGGCCCCGTTGTATTGAAGATTTACGGCCGCGACCGTGTTCATCTGCGAAGCGTATTCGCCGAACCATTTTTCGATAAAGCTCTTTATAAAATCGCCCGAGGGTATTATCAGCGGATAGCCGATCAGTTCGTCCGGGCGAATAGATTCTTTGCCGGCCAACTCGGAGTCTTTCTTTACCATGATCCCCCACTTCTCTTTCTGAGAAGTACTGACGAAGTCATATTTTCTTATATCCACAGGTTCGTTGATAAGACCTATATCGAGGAGACCTCTTTCTATGTTGTCCTGTATATTGCCTGTGTTCCCGCTGTAGATCTCGTATCTGACAAGAGGATATTTTTCTTTAAACGCCGCGATGAGCCGGGACAAAAAACGCGTCGATTGAAATTCGCCCGAACCTATGGCTATCTCCCCCGATAATGTCTCTTCTTTATTCATGAAATCCTTCTTGGTCTTATCGGCGAGAGAGATTATCTCCTGCGCGCGCCGCTTTAATATCATGCCGTCCTCGGTCAAGGATATGTTATGATTACTTCTAACAAATAGTTTAACGCCCAACTCTTCTTCGAGCTGAGCGATCTGCCTCGACAGCGTGGGCTGAGTCACGTGAAGAGTCTGAGCCGCTTTTGTTATATTTTCCTCTCTTGCGATCGCTAAAAAGTAATTTAAAACTCTAAGCTCCAAAATAGCCGCCCCCTTTTTCCGTATATTAAAATTTTATCATTTAATCTATGCCTTGTCAACATAACACATGCTCAGAAATACGAGTTTGAGGTGTCGGTGGACGGATCAAAGAGGGGCGGTTTAAAGCTTAGGCAAGTAATATCGATAGAGCCATTCCGGTAAAGTCGGCGCACAGCGCGGCAAATACGGTATATCTAACGTTTTTAACGCCTACGCATCCAAAGTAGACGGCTATAGTGTAGAAGGTCGTCTCGGTCGAACCCATCATTATCGAGGCGATACGTCCTTGAAGCGAATCGGGGCCGAAATTTTCAAATATATCGGTCACCATGGCCAGCGACGCGGAGCCGGAGACCGGTCTTAGCAGCGCGAGCGGGATCACATCGTTCGGAACGCCGAGCCTGTTTGTTACGGGCGAGATAAAGCTTGTCAGGATATCCAGCGCGCCGCTGGCTCTAAACATATTGATCGCCACCATCAGCCCGATCAGCGGAGCCATTATATCAAACGCGGTCTTTATGCCGGTCGCCGCGCCGTCTATAAAGGCGTCGTAGACCTCTACGCGTTTTGCGTAGCCGAATATCAGTATTAAAAATATCGTCAGAGGGACGACGAGGTTGGATATGTAGTTTAAAGTATCGCTTGACATAGGAACCGTCCTTTTAAAGATTTCGATCCGCCTTAGCTTTGCGTCCGTATTTTTCGCACAGCTTAGCGACGGTTATCCCGACCGTGAGCGCGCATATCTCGGCGATCCAGACGTATGGGATTATGGCCGCTGGCTCCGTCGAACCGTAAGTTTGACGCAGAGATATGACCGTGGTGGGGAGTAACTGTATAGAGGCGGTGTTGAGTACGATAAACAGACACATCGCGTTTGATGCGAACTTGGACTTATTATTAAGCTCGTGCAGTTTGACCGTGGCGTCTATGCCGAGCGGCGTCGCGGCGTTGCCCATTCCGAGGAGATTCGCGGTTATATTCATGATCATCGAGTGCATCGCGTCCGAGTCTCTGCCTACGCCTTTAAATAGTTTGGAGAGCAGAGGCTTAAGCGGTTTAGAGATAATTTTAACGAGACCGCCTTTTTCAGCGATACGCATAAGCCCCGTCCAAAACGCCATTATCGCAAGTAGGGATATGCAAAGGCCCACCGCCGAACCGGCGCCCTCCAAAGCCGCGGCCGCGGTCTCGCTCAGCCGTCCGGTAAAGAAGCCGGCGATAAGCGATACGATTATCATGCCGCCCCAGATATAGTTCAGCATTTTATCACCCCCGTTTTTACGTTCGTATTAAATAATTATGCCGCCAAACTCATATCTATCCCAAAAACGTCGGATCCGATTAGAAAATTTGGAGCAAAAAACTTGTCGCGTCGGTAAAATTGACAAAATAACAGAAAGAGCGGTTTTAGGTTTTGTTAATAAAAAAGTGTTGACAAAAAAAGCGTAGTTATGATATACTAAGCAAAGCACAATAAATCGAACAAAGGCGTTCGTCAGACTTATTATGGTTTGGCGTACGCCTTTTTTCTGTATAAAAACGGTTTTGACTGCTGATAAAGAATGCATAGCCGCTTGAGTTTCTGCGTATCGATCGGTTATGCGAGCTAAAAAAAGGAGGAAGACCAATGCTTTACAAAGAAGGAGAAAACGGGAACAGAATACCTTCGGGGTGCGCAATATCGGGAATATTCTCAAAGAGCGGAAAAAGGATAAACGGCGAGGATATAATCAAGTCGATTTCGGTAATGCACGACCGTTCCAACGGCCTCGGCGGCGGCTTCGCCGGTTACGGTATCTATCCTGAGTATAAGCGCCAGTACGCTTTCCATGTTTTTTACGACAGCAACGATGCGAAGGAGGTCTGCGAGAGGTATCTCGACCGCCATTTCGACGTGATCAACCTGTCTAAAATACCTATCACAAGGATACCCGAGATCAAAGACGAGCCGCTTATTTGGAGATATTTCGTGGATCCGCTGCCGACAAAGTTGGCGGCGTCTCAGCTCGACGAGAAAGAATACGTGGTTCGCTGCGTGAATAAGATAAATACTCAGCTCGACGGCTGCTATGTCTTTTCGTGCGGAAAGAATATGGGCGTATTCAAGGCCGTAGGTTATCCGGAGGACGTGGGCAGGTTCTACCGTCTCAACGAATACGAGGGTTACTGCTGGACGGCGCACGGACGTTATCCTACGAATACCCCGGGCTGGTGGGGCGGAGCGCATCCGTTCGCAATGCTCGACTATTCTATAGTTCATAACGGAGAGATATCTTCGTATGACGCAAATCGCAGATTTATTGAAATGTACGGATACAAGTGCAGTCTTTTGACAGACACAGAGGTCATTACATATATCACCGACTACTTGCTGCGCAAGCAGGGACTTACGCTCGAGGAGATGGCGAGCGTGGTCGCGGCGCCGTTCTGGTCGACGATCGAACATATGGAGGAGCCGAAACGTTCGAGATTGTTGTATCTCAGAAACACGTTCGCAAGCCTTTTGATCACAGGACCGTTCTCTATCCTGCTCGGTTTTACCGGCGGTATGATGGCCCTCAACGACAGGCTTAAGCTCCGCTCGATGGTGGTCGGAGAGAAATCCGATATGGTATATATCGCGAGCGAGGAATGCGCTATACGCGTAGTACAGCCCGATTTGGACAAGATATGGGCGCCCCGCGGCGGCGAGCCGGTCATCGTCAAACTTAACGAAGAAGCTATGGGAGGTATAATGTAATGGTACGTGATTATTTATATCCTGAATACGAAGTCGTGCGCGACAGGGATAAGTGCATAGCCTGCCGCGTCTGCGAGCGCCAGTGCGCCAACGAGGTTCATCGTTACGACGAGGAGCTCGAGAAGATGACGGCGGACAGCTCAAAGTGCGTGAACTGCCACAGATGCGTATGCCTATGTCCGACGCACGCGCTTAAAATAGTTAAATCCGACCATACGTTTAAGGTCAACGCAAACTGGACGAACGAGGCTATCTCCGACGTGATCCGCCAGGCGGGAACCGGAGCGACTCTTCTCGCGTCGATGGGAAATCCGCAGGAGTATCCGGTATATTGGGATAAGATGCTGATAAACGCGTCCCAGGTCACCAATCCCTCTATAGATCCTTTGAGAGAGCCTATGGAGACCAGAACATATCTGGGCAAAAAGCCGCACAAAATCGAGCGCGATAAAAAGGGAGATATAGTCCCCAACACTCCGCCGAGGATCGAGCTTTCGACTCCGATCATGTTTTCGGCTATGTCCTACGGTTCGATCAGCTACAACGCTCACGCGTCTCTCGCAAGAGCGGCTCAGGAGCTTGGAATACTGTACAACACCGGCGAGGGCGGACTGCATAAAGACTTTTATAAATACGGACCAAATACGATAGTTCAGGTCGCGTCCGGACGTTTCGGCGTGTACGAAGACTATTTGAACGCCGGAGCGGCTATAGAGATAAAAATGGGTCAGGGCGCGAAGCCCGGTATAGGCGGACATCTGCCCGGAGCGAAGATCGTCGGCGACATTTCGAGAACGAGAATGATCCCGGAGGGAACAGACGCGATATCCCCGGCGCCCCATCACGATATATATTCGATCGAGGACTTAAGACAGCTTGTGTTCTCTCTTAAAGAGGCCTGCGACTATAAGAAGCCGGTCATCGTCAAGATCGCGGCCGTACATAACGTCGCGGCGATCGCGAGCGGTATAGCGAGAAGCGGCGCGGACATAATAGCGATAGACGGATACCGCGGCGGAACCGGCGCGGCTCCGAAGCGTATCAGAGACAATGTCGGTATCCCGATAGAGCTTGCGCTCGCGAGCGTAGATCAGAGACTGCGCGACGAGGGTATACGCGGCGACGTATCGGTCGTAGTAGGAGGAAGCATAAGAAATAGCGCGGATATAGTAAAGGCGATAGCTCTCGGAGCGGACGCGGTGTACATCGCGACAAGCGCGCTGCTTGCGCTCGGCTGTCACCTTTGCAGAAGCTGTCAGGCCGGTAAGTGTAACTGGGGAATCGCGACGCAGGTACCGGAGCTGGTAAGAAGACTCAACCCGGACGACGGCGCCGAGAGACTGGTCAATCTTGTAAACGCGTGGACGCATGAAATAAAGGAAATGATGGGCGGTATGGGTATAAACTCTATCGAGGCTTTAAGAGGCAACCGCCTGATGCTTAGAGGAATAGGTCTTAACGAGAAAGAGCTTGAGATATTGGGCATCAAACATGCCGGCGAATAGGAGGTTGTCATTATGAAACGAGTTTATGCTAAGGAAGAATGGTGCCTGGGCTGCCACCTGTGCGAATATCAATGCGCTTTTGCCAACTCAGGACTTAAAAATATGGTTTACGCCCTTAAAGGAAAGAAGATAAATCCGAGAATACAGGTAGAGGGCGACAATAAGATAAGCCTCGCGGTGCAGTGTCGCCACTGCGACGAGCCGCTGTGCGTATACGGCTGTATATCCGGCGCGCTGTCCAAGGACGAGAACGGAACCGTAGTGATCGATACCGAAAAATGCGTGGGCTGCTTTACATGTATACTATCGTGTCCGTACGGCGCTATCATGCCGTCGGACGACCATAAGGCGGTTCAGAAATGTCAGCTCTGCCTTAACAACTCCGTAGGCGAACCCGCCTGCGTAAAGGGCTGTCCGAACCGAGCTTTGGTCTATGAAGAAATACCCGACTAAAAGTCGACTGCAAAAAGATACGAAGATTGTAATACTGAAAGGGTGACAGAAGTGAATTATGATTATTTGATTATAGGCAACTCAACCGCGGCCGTAGGCTGTATTGAGGGGATCCGCGCAGTCGACGATCAGGGGAGCGTCTGCGTAGTGACGGACGAGAACTACAGAGTGTATGGAAGACCGCTTATATCATACATACTCTGGGGAAAGACTACCGAGGAAAAAGCGCTCGAATACAGACCGGCGGATTTTTATGAGAAAAATAACGTAGAGTTGATTTTAGGCGTTAAGGCTACCAAGATAGATCCCAAGAAGAAGACGGTAGCGCTGTCAAACGGAGAGACGATCGGATATTCCAGACTGCTTTGCGCTACTGGATCGAGACCGTTCGTTCCGCCGATGGGAGGGCTGGAGACCGTCGAGAAGAAATTCAACTTTATGACGATGGACGACGCCAAGGCGCTGGACGAAGCCGTGACAGAGGACAGCAGAGTCCTCATAATCGGAGCGGGGCTTATAGGCTTAAAATGCGCCGAGGGGATAAGCGGAAAGACAAGAAATATCAAGGTAGTCGATCTCGCGGACAGAATACTTCCGAGTATTTTGGATAAAAAAGGCTCGGAGATAGTTCAAAAATATATAGAAGAGCAGGGCGTTGAGTTTTACTTAAACAACAGCGCGGCCAAACTCGAAAACGGAAAGGCCACGCTTAAAAACGGCGAGGAAATAGAGTTCGACGTTTTGGTCGTAGCGGTCGGCGTAAGAGCGAATACCGAACTGGTCGCAGAGGCCGGAGGGGAGGTAAACCGCGGCATAGTGACCGACCTGAGATGCGAGACCACGCTCAAAGACGTATACGCCGCGGGCGACTGCGCCGAGAGCTACGATATAACGACGGATACGAGCAGAGTTTTGGCGCTGCTTCCCAACGCGTATAAGCAGGGCTACGCGGCCGGAGTGAATATGGCGGGCGGAGATAAGCCGTACGACGACGCTATGCCGATGAACGCTATAGGATTCTTCGGACTGCATGTCATAACCGCCGGAAGTTACGACGGCGAAGAGGTCGTATCGGGCGAAGGGAACGTATACAAGAAACTGGTGATAAAGGACAACAAGCTCGTGGGATATATAATGATCGGCGATATTTTAAGAGCCGGAATATATACGAGACTGATACGCGAGCAGATTCCGCTGGACGAGGTGGATTACGAGCTTATGCTGAGCCGCCCCGCCGAGATGATATTCCCTAAAGCCGTAAGAGCTAATGACGTAGGAGGCGCTAAGTTATGATAGTTAATGCAGGACTTACTTATTATGATAAGATAAACAAAAAGATCCGCACCTCGGGAGACAGAAAGATAACCGTGAACAACTGCCTCGGGCAGAGATATATAGGAGCGGGTCTTAACGGAAAAGAGATCGTTATAAACGGAACGCCCGGGAACGCGCTCGGCGCATACTTAAACGGCGCGACGCTTAGGGTCTACGGAAACGCTCAGGACGCTACGGGCGATACGATGAACGGCGGCGTGATATACATCCACGGTTCGGCTGGCGACGCCACTGGCTACGCGATGCGCGGCGGACGCATATACGTCGAAGGCGATTCAGGCTACAGAGCCGGTATACACATGAAGGCGTATAAGGAAAAGATGCCCGTGCTCGTAATAGGCGGCAAAGCTGGAAGCTTTTTGGGCGAATATCAGGCGGGCGGATATATAATCGTCTTAGGGATCGGCTACGAGGATAAGGACTGCGTGGTCGAGAGATTCTGCGGCACCGGAATGCACGGCGGTAAGATATTTTTAAGATGCAACAAGCTGCCGTTCGATATCCCGAAGCAGGTCACCGCCAGAAAGGCGACGGCTCAGGATCTGGACGAGATAGAGAAGTACGTAGAAGAATTTGCAGACGAGTTCGAAAAGGATAAGAATACGATAATGAAGAATAATTTCTACGTCCTTGAAGCGGACACCAAAAATCCGTATAAGCAGATATATACTCATTGCTAATAAACGGATAGTTAAGTGGCGGTGCGGCTTTTTAGCCGCACCGCCGTTTTCTATTTTGAGAGATAAGATGAATGAAGGCTTTTATCAAAAGACCAGTATGTAGATAAGAGCTATCAATAGCAGGGTATCGTCTTCGCTTTCGCGCCGGCTCAAGATCAACAGTATCAGAGCCCCGATAAGCAGTTCCTCTCCGGTTGCAATACCTAAAAATTTTCCGGTTTCGCGGTTATATAGGCCTTGCGGGAGAAGATCGAGTATTTTATCTATAAAATCCAAACCGCCGCCCTTCGAGTTCGAATCGAAGTTTAAACCGTACGCGGATCCTTCGCCGCTCTGAGCGGCCGGGCTTTCATGGCGAACGCCTGTCGAAACATATCGATCCTGAGGATCGACGCGATTATCCGGGGGCGCCGTATTGTTTCTGAAATCGGCGCTTGGATACGAGTCCGTTTCATGAAACGCGTTTGAGTTTTTGGCGCCGGCGCGTCGGCTTGGGTTTATCGCGGCGCCCAGGCGGGATAAGTTTGAATTATTTCCGCCGCGATTTTGGTTGTTATGATTTTGAGCGTTATGCTGAGAAGTCGTTCTTTGATTATGTATGTTTTCTGAATTTGAAGTCCGCGAGCCTTGCCCGTCGGACGATCCGCCGCGAGCGCGCGAACCGTTACGAGCGGTTGATTCATTGCGGGCGTCCGCTCCGCCGCGCGAGCCGGGATTGTTAGGGATGTTAAATCCATCGTAGCGTCTGTACATTGTTAAGCGCCTCCGGTTAAAGCTTGAAGTCGGGACCGAGGGATTTGATTACAGTCCAAACCTTGGAAAACGAGAGAAGTCGAATGGCGGAGTCGGCCTTTGCGCGCCGCTTTTCGCTTAAATACGGCTTGAGCGCGGCAATCAGCCGCTGACCGTCGGTCTCGGCGCCGTCGCCGACTGCGGACATTATTCGCGCGAGCTTAGTCGCCGTTTCTATGTTGTTTAGAGGGTTGTTGAGATTATCGTTTCCGTTTGGCGCCGAGGGAGGCGCGGGATTATCGCTTCCGGTAAACGCGCTTATTATATTTTCAAGCTGAGCCTGACCCTTCTCGGTCGATAGCATGTTCGAGAGCATATCCATTGCCGAGTTTAAGTCCAAGTCGCCCGAGTTTGCGTTCTCTTCCAAATTAGCCGCCCCCTTTGCCATAAAAGTTTATATAGTTATTTATTCTTCATAATATTGTTTAGATCTTTGCCGAGTCCCGCGGCGTTTAGCTGACGGGCAAGTTCCGGATTGGAATTTATTATCTGCTGGAGTTTCCCCATATCGACCGACTTAAGCTGCCTGTTCAGCTCGGAGCCGCTTGTGTTGTTTATTGCGTTTTTTACCTGACTCATCTGTTCGTTCGTCATAAACGCGCTGAATTTGTTTAGGGTCTGATTTAGTTTGTTTTTATCGATGTTCTTAGTCAAATCCTCTATGTTCATAAATATTACCTCCGCTTGATCATGATTTAACAGACAATTTAAGAATTTATCGAGATCGAAAACCGGATTGATTAAGCTTGAAAATATACGACCTCGTTATATATAATATGAAAGCCGCGGCAGAATAGTGACAAGAAAATTTTTGTTGAAATTATTTAAAATACGCAAATTTGTTGTCCTTTTGTTGTCCTTGTATGATATAATATAATCAATAGCATAAGATTGGAGGTAAGTTATATGACAAACAAACCAAGACTGCGATTTACAGCCCTTATACTTTGTTTAACCATGCTTATAGGCTGTATTCCGGCGATCGGATTCGCGTCAAACAGCGACGAGCCGGTCACGCTCGAGTACGCTTATCCCGAAGACGGCGATAATATGTTCTCGATCGCAACTCAGAGCGCGGCTGTGGACGAGACCGGGAAGTATACGGTTGTCGTAGTACGCAGCGGCTCCGCGTCGGACGCGGCGTCCGTAGAGCTTAAAACTGTAGACGTTTCGGCTGTATACGGCGAGGATTATGTAATATCAGCGGACGACGGGGTTACTGATATATCTGAAACGGGCGGAACTTTGCTTGAGCAATCGGCGAATTATCAGGAACAGAGCGAACGTTACGCCGAGCTTGAAGAGGAAGCCGAAGCGATCGAAGAGACAGCGGCCGAAACGGAGATCGATTCGGAGATTTCCGCTGAAACGGAGACTGTATCGGACGTTCCTGACGATAATGAGCAGGAGACCGCGCCGGCGACGGCGAAAGAGGATGCGGCGGAAGATATAACGGCCGTGTTCGAGCGGGATGAAATCTTAAGCGGCGGCGCGGAGGAAAACGCCGGAGTTGATGAAAACGATTTAAGTTCCGCTACTGCCGAGGAACAGAATGCAGAACCCGCTATCGCGGTTGATTCGGAGACGGTAGACGAGGAGGCGAACGTTGGATCCGGGAGCGCCGAGACTGACGGCGCGGCGATAGATATAGCCGGAGATTCCGACGGCGCCGAAGCAAGCGAGGCTGAAAGTATAGACGGCGAAAAGAGCGAGCTTGCGAAGTTAAAAGAAGCGCAGACGGGCAAACCGACCAGAGAGACGTCTAAGACCGAGTTCGAGCCTATACAGAATTTGCTTATGGAAAACAGCGTAGGCGAGCTTGGCGACAGTATAGAAACGAGCAGTTCGACGAAGATAGAATTTTTGCCGGGAGAGACTGAAAAGTACGTAACGGTTGAAATCCTGGAGGACGACATATCCGAGGGCGACGAGGTATTCGACTTAATGCTCTCGGGGGCGAGCGAGGGTTACTCAATAGGTTCGGGACTCAACTGCGCGATTACGATAACCGACGACGAGCCGACCGAGTACTCAAAGCTGGGTTTCTCAAGCGCCGAGTATACCGCGGACGGAAATAAGGCGACTATTACCGTTTCGCGTTCGGGGGCGGAATATTCGTTCTGTACCGCGGTCGTGAAGACTGCGCAGATAGAAAACAGCGCGGTCGTAAGCGAGAACTTTTCTAAGGTAGAAGCCGAGATATCATTTGCTCCGTACGAGACGGAGTACACGTTTGAGATCCCTGTGCGCGGAGGAGACGCGGAGCTTTATTTTGAGATAGAGCTTAGCGATATCAAAGGAGCCGAGGCCGGCGAGATATTGAGATCGACCGTTAAAATACCTCAAGAGGGAGCGGAGCTTCAGGTCGAGACGGAAACCGACGCACAGACGGACGAGAGCGCGGAACTTTCGGCTGACAGCGGCGATAAAAGTTTTAATATAAGCCTGGATAAGACTTATACCGTAAGATATAACGACGGAGATACGATAGGCGGTATTTTCGATACAAGCTACAGCCCGGAGGTGCGAGTGGGCGATTATTATTTTACAAGCGCGTCCAGCTATGGCCATTTTTCGGGGAATAAGTATCACAGAGACAGTTATTACGATAAAGGGCGCGGCGCGGCGTATTTGTATTGGTATGATTGGCGTACGTGGCATAACGGCTCGTCGTACTTTTATCTGCATGGCAAGAGCCAATCGGCGTTTAATACGCGCACATATCAATATATAGCCGCGGATTGGGAGCAGACCAGAACTTTTGGCGGCGGTCAGCGCGCGGCGATGGAACTGCATTCTCCGAGCGGCGCCGCTATCAATGTTGCGAACCGAAAAATAGAAGGGGTCGGCGAATTTGGACGCCAGATGTCTTCTCATATCGTTTTTTTAAACAGCAGTAATTTGCCGACGGCGAATAACGTGGACGTTAAGATCTCGGCGATCGATCAAGAGAGCCATAGAACGCCGAAAGTGGAGGTTCACTGCTACGGCGTGGCGGCGATGTACAGAAAGTTCAACGTGACTCTTGTACAGCCGAATAATCTGAGCTACAAAACGGCAAACGGCGGATCCGTATCTCTGCCTCCCGCGACGGTCGAGCTTGGCGAGGGGCATAACACGCGTTACACAGGCCAGAATATCCAGATAAAGGTCAAGGAGCCGTCGAGCGGCGAGCCAATAAAGGGGCAGATCGTCGGATACGATATAACAATAGGCGCGTCGAGAAACCAGCAGGTGACTATACGCTATACTCCGAGCGGCAATAATAAACAAAATATAGCGATAGACGACGAGTTTATCAAGTTGATCGACGCTAATACAAAGCAGGTAAGTACTACAAACGGCGGCTTTTCGACCGATATTCGTATCCAGCCTGTCTTTGATTATATCAATACCGAGGTAGAGGTTCTTTCAGCTCAGGAAGGTAAGTTTACAGATACAAATCTGACGGCGGGCAAACATACTTATCACGTAGGCGATACTATCAGCGTTACGGGTACGCCAAACGACTCCAGTTATTACTATAACGGTTATCTTGAGCGGGCGTATAAAAACGCTTCGGATACGCAGCCGGTTGTCGACGGCAATATGAACGCGTCGCTGACCGAACTTAAGCTTACCGAGCGTAAATATACGCTGAGGCCGCTGTTTACTCAGCAGCAGAATCATATAAGGATCAGACTGAGCCAAAACGCCGAGGGTAAGGTTCAGATTTTAAATACAGTTCCCGAGGCTCAGCTCGGCGGTACGCTTCAAGGCCTTGGCGGTTATGTTCTAAACACGTCGGACAGCGGTTATGCGACAGAGCCGACCGTGGGTAAGGTTTACCAGATACAGGCGGTAATAACCGAAGCTGCGCGGAAAGAAGCGGAGGGCAGAGGCAAAGTACTTCGCCCGGTATTTACGCTGTCCTCAAGTTCTGAGAGCGTAGGCGGAAACGCGTTCGATATGGTCGCAGGTATAAAGGCGGCGGACAACGAGGTTTATGTAGACCTCGTCGAGGTAGACGCGTCGCGTATGAAGTATTTCAAGCTGAGCGGTCAGGTCACGATACCCGGCAACGCGATACGCACGTCGGCGTTCGACGTAACGGAGGCCGGAGCGCAGGGCGTTACGATAATGGCCGGGGCTAATCAAACGAAGCTGTTCAATACTAATACTCAGCAGGAGATCGACATTTTGGACAGAAAAAACGCGACCAGCAGAAGCGACGGAACATTTGAGGTAAACGGTATATACGCCGCGGACGGCGAGAGGATAAGCGTAAATATCTCAAACGGCGACGTTGAGAGAGTAGAATATGTAACGCTTTCGAGCGTTGGGCTGACGGCGCAAGACGAGACGTATACCGAGATCGTATATGACGAGAAGAACCATTCATCAACAAGCGTCGAGGTCACGCGAGCTCTGTTTAACGTAAACGCGGGCTCGATCAATATGCCGGTCCGCACCCCGCTCGCTCCGTATGTGTCGGGCATAGATTATACGGTGGATCAGATCCGGGATATTACTATAGATACCAGAGATAACGCTATACCGATAGTATCGACTCAGATAAATATAAGCGCGAGCGTGGATCTGCGCGGCAGAAACCTTAAAGCGGCGGTATTTACGATCGTTTCAAAGAACGGTTCTCGCAGCGAAAAAGTAGTTAACGCTACTCAGGAGAATCAGAATCGATTTACGGTTACATATCAAATGGACGCAGAACTCAGCGACGGGGATATGCTTTATGTGAGCTTGGTCGATAAAGAGAACAGGGTGATAAACGTCGGAGGTCAGCAGACTACGGAAGAGAGGAGATACTTTGAAGTATTCACAGGTTTGACCTTCTATATTCCGGAGCTTGAAATAGATCCTCAAGTATTCGAGGTCGATAGCGTTTCGGGGCAGAGTCTACCTATATTGGGAGATTTGGCGCCGTCGGTTTCTTCGGGAAAGCTGACATATACAAAGAAAAAACTTGCGGATACGGATACCGCGCCATATTACATGCAGTTCCTGTTCACCCCGGGATACGACGACGGTAAGGAAGATATATCGTTTGATAAATTGAAGGATAAATACGCTGATAAATATGTCAACCTTTCGAACGCGACAACGGATGAAGAAAAGCAAAGGGTAAGGGACAGCCTGGGCAGCATATTCGCTTCCAAAGACGAGCTGAAGCGGCAGGCCTACAAAGATTCGTTGGCGGAACTCAGCAAAGACGTTGCTTTTGAAGTTCGCCTGACAGTAATGTTCTCGTTTTATTTCACCTTTGTACAGGGTGAAAACGGCGCGCCGGGCGAATATAAGATGGCGCTCGGGCAATACTGCGTAGGGGCTATGGCGAACGTTTCAAAGACGTGGTATTGGTTGGTATACGGCGTTCCGCTGTTTGTCAAGCTATCCGGAGAAGTTGAGCTTGACTTTTCGGGCATCCTGAAGTACGGCGCCGTGTCGGAGATCAACGAAAATGATTTTAGATATGTCAAGAATTTAAAGGACATAATATTCGTTGAGCCAACTGCGGAACCTTCCGCGGATCCTTCGGCATCGCCGGGGGCGAGCGCTCCGCCTACGCTTGAGCCGGGAACTCCGACCGCGACGCCCGAGCTTAAAGGCGACGAGCATTGGGGCGTTATTGCGGCGACTATAACCGCTACGCCCGGAATAGGACTTTGCGGCACGCTCAGCGCGCGTGGTGTGATTTCAACCGATGTTGCGTATAGATTTAATCTTAAAAATTCGAATGACGGATTTTTGATAGGACTTTCAGGCGGTATTGGCGTCGACTTATTCCTGTTCAGTTTTGACTATACGATAGGAAGCACGGCGCACAGAACCGGAGTATACGCAGACGAAGCCAATACGGCGAGTCTGGCGGAAAGCGAAGACGACGGCCGATACGATATCCGCCCGCTCGAACGCGGAAATTCGGATTTGAGCAAGTTCGGACAAAATAACGAGGCAGTATTGTCAAACGACGGTTACGGCGCCGCAAGCTATCAGATACTCAGCGAGAATACCGCCGAGAGAACTAATCCTCAGATAGCTACGCTCGGCGACGGAAGAAAGATACTGTTCTTTATCGATAACGACCCGAGCCGCGAGGCTATGGACGCGATGTGCCTGTACTACAGCATATGCGATACAGACGGCAATTGGAGCGAGCCTCAAAAGGTTGACGATAACGGCACGGCGGACGCGGATCCGACAATTGTTAATGAAGACGGAATTGTTTTCGTGTTCTGGTCGGACGCAAACAGAACGTTCGGCGCGGAAGCGGAAGAAAAAGACGTACTCTCGAGCATGGAAATCGCGTGCCGCGCGTTTGATCCGATTACCGGCGAAATGGGAGAAAAGGAAGTCCTCACGAACGATAACTTCCTCGACAGCGACGCAAGTATCGGATTCAACGAGGAGACGGGTGCAATATTCTGTTACTATTTAAAACAGGATATAAACGAGGCGGAAGAGGATACGGATCTGATCGACGTCGGCGCCACATACTCGACGATAGCGTGCAGAGTGTTTAGGCTGGGCGTGGATACCGATTGGAGCGAGGAGTATTATCTCGATATTCCGCACGAGACGCTCACGGATCCGCTCATACTCGACTTTGATACCGAAGCCGCGGTGTACAACAATGAGAACTACAGCGTATCGACTTATACGATCGACGAGGACAATAATTTAAATACTTCGGACGACAGAGAGGCGTATCTATTGTTCACCAATCTCTCGACCGGCAAAGCATATTATCCGATCAGATTGACGAACGACGATCACGCCGACATTTCTCCAAAATTGACGCGTTTCGACGGCGATCTGCTTCTTACTTGGGTAAACGACTCGACCAATTTTACAACCGTTAATATATCAGATGCGATAACGGAGATTGAGAACGCGGGTCTTATGGAAAGTATGTTAAGCTCCGCTTCGGACGATCCAAACTGGTATAAGTTGGATCAGGCGAGCGTAGGCGAAGAAAATTATGCAAACAGCGTATTTGAAAGCCTCGCAAACTCAAACTTCGAGAACAGTTCGATCGATTTCTCGGAAGAGGTCGACGGCGACTATATTGAACGCAATATAGGAAGTTACGAGCTTTACAACAATAACGACAACGCGCTGTATCTGATCTGGAGCGACGTTGACAGAAGCGAAGAAGGCGACGTTCAACAGGAGATATACGGCTCAGTATATCAGAAACCGACGGAGACGACAGAAGATATGACCGATGAGGAAGCCGATATTTCGCTTAACGAGTACAGCTCGTGGAGCCGCGCGGTGAAGCTGACCGACTTTGATAAGATACTCGACGAGTTTACGGTGACCTTTGACGAGAACGAGACCATGTATCTCTGCTCGAACATGTTTGAACAGTGGATAAACGACGATGGTATGGTCGAGTATTCGCCGAACAGTCTTGCGATGACGACATATGAGCGAGGCAATTCGCTCGAGCTTGACGGCGAGGTAGAGTTTGATTCGACGATTACCGCGGGCGGAACGACAAATCTGATATTCAATTTAAAGAATAACGGAATGCTCGTGTCTAACGGCGCGGCGGTCAGGGTTATCCAGACCGTAGACGGAGAAGAGACGGTTATATACGAACAAAATGAAGAAAGCGAGATAATCTCAGGCGACGGCGCGGAGTTCATCATACCCTGGGAAGTTCCCGAGAGCATAGAAGGTCTCGAGCTTGTTATAGAGTATTCGGAGGTAGGACGTCCCGAGACGGTGAAACGCGAGGTCGTAACTCCTGAGAACAGATCCGAGATAGTCGCAAACAACGCTTCGGTTGAATATAACGGCGACGGAATTCCGGTATTTACCGTCGAACTTGAGAATGTAGGAGCGGCCGATTCGGCCGAACTAAATTTAACGGCGCGTACGCCAAATTCGGAGAGCGACGAACCCGTGATATACGGAAGTCTTACATCCGAGCCGCTCGCTCCCGGCGAGACGAGGACGGTTGAGATCGAGCTGCCCGATTTTGAATTTGCATATTTGAGTGATTACGGAGTCGCGGAAATAATGCTCGATATCGAAGACGGCGAGAACGCGTCGCTTGCGAGTGCGGTATTGAACGCGCCGGAGACCGTGGACATAGTATTCGACTGCGAGAGCGAGATAGCGCTGACGGCGGGAGAACAGAGAAAGATCACGGCGTCGGCGATGCCTGAGAACGCAAGCGACCGCACGATAGTATATTCCAGCTCGGACGGCGCGGTAGCGAACGTGTCCGAGGACGGAACGATAACGGCGGTAGGTAACGGAACTGCGGAGATCACGGCGTATAATCCGGCTACGGCCGTGGAAAAATCGATAACGGTAACCGTAACGGGCGGACCGGAGCCTACTCAGAGACCGTCGGGCGGCGGCTCGTCAAGCGGCGGCTGGAGCGGAGGATCTACGGCGGCTACGGAAGCCCCGGCTTCGACCCAGGCTCCCGACGCTACCCAAGCTCCCGAGGCTACGCCGGGCGGCGCCGATACAGGACTTCCGTTTACGGACGTAAGCGTAGACGATTGGTTCTACGACGCGGTCAAATACGTCTATGATATGGGATTGTTCAACGGTACGAGCGACACGCTGTTCGAGCCCGATACGCCGATGACGAGAGGAATGTTCGTAACCGTTCTGGGACGCGCAAGCGGCGTTGATACAAGCGCGGCATACGAGAATGTCTTTACCGACGTGGATCCAAGCGAATATTACGCGCCGTATGTAGCGTGGGCTTCTTCAAACGGCATAGTCGAGGGCAACGGAGACGGTACGTTCACGCCGGACGAGAATATAACGCGGGAGCAGATGGCGAAGATATTCTTAGACTACTATCGCTACATCGGCGAAGGTCCCGAAGGCGCATGGGCTATAGCACTTGAATACGGAGATATCGATCAGATAAGCGACTGGGCGGTTGAAGGCGTGATGTTCTGTACGCTTCAGGGTTTGCTCGAGGGCAAGGAGAACAATATGTTCGACCCCAAGGGCAACGCGCTGAGATCGGAAGTTGCGACAGTCCTTATGCGGGCTAATTTGTAAAAGTTAAAATAGTCGATATTTTAGGCGGGGCGTTTAGACGCCCCGCTTTTTACAGTGATATAAATTTAAAAATATGTAAAAATTAAGCGCTAAATGACCAATTAGGAAAAATATTAACCGATTAAGGAAAAATAATATTAATTTTAGCGCTTATATAGTATAATCGTTATAATAGATTATCGTTTAGAAAGTTGGTTGCGGTTAAAAAATAAAATTATAAATATATTAAATTACTTTAAGGGAGATGATATAAATGAAAAAACTAACGAAACTAATAATTGCGGCGGCGCTTATCCTGACAATATTGCCTATAAGCTGTTTCGCGGCCGCGATTACCGACGCGGAATTGGCCGAGCTGTCGGCGTACGGGATCTTCAGCGGCGACGAGGACGGATACAGACTGGGAGACTACGTGACGCGCGCGGAATTTTGCAAGATGGTCTGCATCGCGGCTTCACTGCCGGCAGTTGACTCGGGCGTCGATTTTTCGGACGTAGACGCTTCGCACTGGGCGTATGAATACATAGCGGCGGCCGAGGCGTCGGGGCTGACAAACGGAGACGAGAACGGAAACTTTGACCCGGACGGAAATATAACGTACACCGACGGCGCAAAGATACTCCTTCAAGCGCTCGGCTATGAGCCGCTCGCCGATTCGATGGGAGGTTACCCGAGCGGCTACTATTTTACGGCGAATCAGTACGGACTATCGGACGGTATGCTTTTCGATTCATATAATCCTATGAACCGCAAAGACGCGGCGCAGATGTTATATAACGCTCTCGACGTTCCGCTTATGGTAGAAGGCGATAACGCAAGCGGCGGAGCCATGGTTTTTTATATTGCGGACGGCGAAAGCGGACGCGAGAAGATAACGTTCAGGATCAGGCTCGACGGTTAAATTTGTTTGAAAGAAACGAAAAGTTTGACTTTGCGTAGTTAAAAGTATTTTAGGGGTTGAGGATTTAGTAGAGTTTTTTCCACGGATTTAGTTATTGGCGCCCGCGTTTTTACAGCGGGCGCCTAATTAATTTTAGTGTAAATAGTGATAAAGCAGTAAATAAAATAAATTTTTGAAAATATTGTAGTTCAAAAGCGGATATTAATACAGTTTTTGTAGCAAAATGTTATTTTTGTTGAAAGCGATAAAGTTTTAAATATAATTATAATTTAAAAATATAATTAATTATTTAACATAATATAATGATTTTAATTGTAATAAATTGAAAATAATAAATTACCACTTAGGTATAATATTGACCAATTAGGAAAGTAGTATTGACGTTAATGATTGTATATGCTATATTAATGCCATAAAATATAACATGAAAATTTTTGAGAAATATGTTTAATAAATTATATACTTTTGCGATATTAAAGCGACGTCGCTAGTAAGTCGGGCGGGTCTTTTTAAAGCAAACGGATCGGAGCGTTAATAATCCGATATGCTCGGCAAGCGAGAATATAGCGATATGCGGCGTGCGTATGAGGCATAAATTTATGGCTATATATATGACTATTTGATAATTTTGTTAATAGAACGCCGATTTGGCAAGAGGATTTTTATAAAATGCGTATAAGGAGATGTTTCCAATGGGCTTATTGTCGTGGTAATACAGAAGAAAATATAAAAATTAAAACAAAATGAGGAAGTGATTTGGATGAAAAAATTTTTTTCTAGTATTAGTCTAATTCTAGTGTTTATATTGACATTAATACCGGTAAATGCTGCGGATTATCCTGCATATTTGCATGATGGTATTGACGAATATTTTGAGGTACAGACGAGAGGGAATTATATACCAAGTTCATCGAATGTATTATATCTTCCAGGGCAAAGCGGTAGTTTTTCTTACTCATTTGCTAATAGAAATATACAATATTCAGATTTTGTTATTTCTCCCCAAAATACAACAACGGGCATTAGAATGAGTTATAGGGCAACGTCTTCTACGCATACTGCGACTTTAAAAGTTATTAGAAAAGATACTGGAACTGTTATACACAGCGAAACAATAACTGCTTTGAATGGATTTACTCAAGAGTTTTATTTAAGTTTTACGTATTTAGAGCAAAATAGGGGCTATTATATTGAATTATCTAATCCTTCTATCAGTAATGCAAGCGGTATATGTACAGTTAATTAAAAATTATAAATAGACTTAATAGCCGTAGAGCTATAAAATAATAATTATATATTTTTGAAAGGAAAATAAATATGAAAAAAATAATCTCATTCTTTATTATTTTAGTTATAACCATTTCATCGGCAGTCTGTGTGCAAGCAGAGTCTAATAATGATAATGTTGAACCTAAAATATTATCTTTATCTAATGATATAGATATAATAAATAGATTTCCAACTGATATGGCAAATCAGATTATTGAAAAAATAAATAGTGGAGAGAAGGTTTATTATGCCGAAGGTACTACCACTCCTGACTATTTGTTTAATAATACAAGATCGGTTCCAACAAGTATTTGGACTTTACCCGGTGGAAGTGTTGTATTTGATTTTGATATGCAATACGGGAACACATATTATTCTCCGTGGTTATTTCGCGCAACTTCATCTTGTACAATGAGAATTAATCGTACATGTACATATGGAAATGATACTTGCCAAATTAATTTAAAAGTCATGGATAAAACAACAAATAGAGCTATTTTTGATAATGATTTGTATGTTTATCTTAATGGAACGGTATTATCTATACCGTTAACGCAATCACATGATTATTATTTAGTTGTAACTCCTTTAACACAAGGAAGTTCACATGTAAGCTTTCTTGTTAATGGACAGTAATTAAATAATGGTATATAATATTTGTAATTAGCATTTAAAGTTAGTTTAGAAGGAGACGACGATCATGAAACCAAAATATATTTCTGTTATGCTGATCTTCGCTATAGTCGCGGCGTTCGTTTCCGGAAGCGTTTACGCAAACGGCGCCGATCCTCGGCAGACGTATTATGACTTTTCACAGCCGCCGACAGGGGCTGAAGCGGAGCGGGCGGTCACGAGAGCGGAATTTAGCGGTTATCTGACGGCCGCTTTGGCGGAAAAGGGAATATTGGCGAAAAACGGCGGAGAACCGGCGTTTAACGACGTGGCCGAGGATAGCAATCATTACCAAGACATAGCCGCGCTCAAAGAATTGTCAATAGTAACCGGCGACGGCGACGGGAATTTTAGGCCGGACGATAATATAACCTACATAGAGGTCGCCGCGATGATAAGCCGGCTTATGGCGACCGACGATATGATAGCCGAAAGATACGGCGCGGGCTGGCCGGACGGACCTCTGTATTTCTCCTGGGAGATGGGATTGTTTAACGGAGCGGCGGCCGCGGTCGAGCACGACGTGACTTTAAAGGACGCTTATACCATGCTGAATAATTTAGACAATTTCTTTAACACCTATGATTTGATGGAAAGGCTGGGCTGCGACACATATAACGGCGAGGTATATATCGATTATTATCCCAAGGAATGGCAGGGGGTCGCCGAAAAGCCGGCCGTGTCGGTCAACGGGTATTCAAACGGATATTTTAAGATCTTACCGTCTAAGCTGCTGTATTCGTACGACAATCAGGAATGGCATACGGCCTACGAGGATATAGACGGCGAGCGCGTATTCTACGATCTTCCGGAGGATATCGAAGGAGTCAGATACGCCTGGGAGTACGGCGCGTTTGTAAATTCGCCGTTCAGCGTAGGCGGTAACAGCTATTCCTACGACTATAAGACTTGGCATGAGGGCGAACCGCAGGAGAGCGCGCCGGTAAGCGGGTCGGAAAGCGCGGTCGCTATAGAAGAGGATTCGTTTATTATGGGCATAGAGAAAGAAGCGATAATATCCGAGCCGAACTCGGGATTATATTTCTATTGGAGCCCGTATGAGGAGACCTCATATCTGTCGGCAAGATATAACGAAACGCTGTGGAAGTATAAATACAGCGTAGTCTGGGTGTCGAACGACTGCAAGAGATGGATAGGCGTCAGGATCCCGGATAGTATAATGTATTTTGTCGGAGCGGGTCTTAATCTAAAAGCCGAAGCCCTGCAGATCGACGGCGCGGTTCCGTTTACCGACGAGGAGAGGGCGTATATTCAAAGCGAAGCGGAGACCGCCGAAAGCTTAGGGCTTGGATACGACGTTCCGGAATATAAAACAGAAACGTATATGCTGTATTTTGACGATCTGCTCGAGACGCTCGACGATCTATACGTTTAGGTTGACGTTAAAGAAAAACGAACGTAGTATGAGGAAAGTTTTTGTAGATTGGATCAAGAGGGATAGTCGACCTGTTTAAATAGAAAAAAATAATATAATATTTGGTAAGTTATCTTTGGCGTCCGCGTTTTTACAGCGGGCGCCGAATTGATTTTACGGTCGTGATTTTTAACATAAAGTTAATTTTTAAAGGATAGTCTTTTAATTTTTATTAACTTGTTGTATTATTAAATAAGATACTGCTGATCAGACTAAGACTAAATTTGAGATATCCAGGAGGCAAATGTGAATAAAACGGCTGATTTATCAAAAGATAACTTAAAAAATGGGTTTTTGAAAAAATTGAAAATTTTATCGACGGATCCGCAATATAAAAAAATCAAAATAACGGCGATTATTACCGCCGTCATAATAATTATAGCGGCCTCGCTCTGTTGGGCGAATTTATATCAAATGATCGTTCCGTACGATAGCTCGGCTATAACGTTTGAAGTAGAAGACGGAGTGTTGTACGCAAATTTTAGCGGCGGAGTAATCTCAAAATCTGCGTCGACCGGAGTATTGAATTTCGGCGAGAGCAGAAACGAGAAAAACGTTGCGATAATTTGCTATTATCAAACTCCTTGGACGAGATATATCGCGCCGCTCTACAGCGACGACGCGGGCGGCGATAGTAATAGTACATATACCATATCGTTGGGAAAAGAATATCAAATAGACGAGGTATATTATGGGAAGTTTTCCGACTCCGAAGTTTCTGAGAATTTAGAAGCCGCGATAAACAAGACAGAGAGAGTCTGGGCGGAAGGATAAGCGGGTCGATTAGTTAAGTATTAGCGGAAATGGATTATATCGGCGAGACTGATCAGAGCATCCAATTCATTTAGAATATAATAAAATAATCCGGTATGATTTACATAATTTCCGTCAAATCGGCGGGTAAATCATCCGGAATATTTTTATATAAGTATTTTGAATAAAACCGCTATTTCTATCCGGCGCGTTCGACCATGCCGTACCACATGCCGACGTCTATCCTGTCCACGTATTCTCCGGTATCGTCGAATATGAACTGCAGAATGTAGAGCGTGGACTTATCCTCCGGCGTATTCGCTTCGCCGAGCTGCGAACCTAAGTATTCTCCCTTTCGGCTGTCGGGCGACTCGAGAGTAAAATATCTCATCGCCGAGGTTTCGCGTTTGAGGCTGTCCGGTTCGAGGATCTCCTGATCTTCGTATTCCGCCTCGAGCTCGATCTCGTCGACGTCCCCGCCGTACGCGAGTTTAAGATCCACTACAAGCGAGTTCGGAACTACTCCGCGCGAAGTCGCGTAGACCTTACCCATGTCGGCCGACAGGCTGAACTTACACGCGCAGTCCGAGCTGTCGTATTTAACGCTTATCCCGTCGTATTGGACGATCGAGTTTTCTTCGCTGATCGGAGCGCCGGTCACCTCCTCGATCTCGGAGCGCGGCTGGCCGAGGCTTATCGTATCCTCCGTATCCAGCCTTATAAAGCTTATATCGTCTTTGGAATATTCGTCCTCGTCCGCGTTAAGTACTTTTCTAACGTTTACCCCTTCGAGGGTGGTTCCTTCGGTCAGCGGTTCGTTACAGCCCGACAGAGTTAGAATAGAAGCGGTTATTAAAATAAACGTAAGTAATACTTTGAGGTTTTTTCTCATTTCTATATATTCTCCTTAGAACTTTTGCGGCGGTAGTCGCCGCAATGTCGTATTTATAAATTATATATGTATGCGCGTTTAACAGGCGCTTGCCGGATCGGCGGTAAATGAAAAACGGCGCTTGTCGCCGAAACCGTATAGCCGTATATGTTTACGGAGCGGCTAAGACCGCTCCGTTGGTTAAATTCAATTTGAGATTACACTCTTTCTCTTATGCTCACGCCTATAACTGTATTTGTTTCGGAATCAAGCATGAATTCCTGGCTGTACAGCTCCGTCGTAGCGTCGCCGGGTTCCGTGCCGATATAAGTGAAGTTGTCGCCGTCTCTCTGGAATATTCTCGAGGTCAGCGTCGTGGTAGTCGTCTCGGACAGATCGGTTCCCGTCTCGTCGCCGTAAGCCTTTTTAAAGTCGTCGATACTCGTGCCCAGACCTACGCCTCTCGAGGTGACGAAACGCTGGGCGTTCATACCCTCAGTTATCTGTCCGGTAGCTATAGCTATCGTGCAGGCGACGTCGTCTCTATATTGTACGCCTATGCCGTCGTAGAAACTGCTGTCAACCTGGTTGCTGACCGGCGCGCCTATTATGGCCTCGATATCCGCGCGGCTCATGCCGATAGTTATAAATCCGCCGGTCTGGGTATCGACAAATCCTAAATCGTCAGTATCGTATTCCTTCTGAGCGTCCTCGTCCAGATCCTGAAGCGCGACGCTCACTCCGCCGTTTTCGTTCTGGGTTATATTGTCGCCTTCGGCTTTAAACTCGTCCTTGACCTCTACATGCGTCTGGACCTGCGAGTCGTCTACCCCGCCGACCGTCGCCGTACTCTCGGATGCCGGAGCCTGAGTCGCGGTATCCGCGGCGCTCGAGCCGGAATCCACCGCGCCCGTCGGATTGGTAGCGCTTTTGTTTCCGCAAGCCGTAAAAACGCTGGCCGCGAGAGTCGCGCTCGCTATAACGCAGACTATCTTCTTTATCTTCTTTTTTTCCATATCTATCTCCTCTTTTCAATCATTTTTTTAAGCGCCCGCGCGCTAAATATAACGCTTATGCGCCAAGTATGATAATTAATTTTTCTCATTCTTTAAATATACCATCAATACGGCTATATCCGCAGGATTGACCCCGGATATTCTCGAGGCCTGTCCAAGAGACTTCGGACGTATTTTATCCAGCTTCTGCCGCGCCTCTATCCTGAGTCCGTCGATCGAGGAATAGTCTATGCCGTCCGGCAGTTTCTTCGATTCCAGCCGTTTAAACTGCTCCGCCTGTCGTATCTGACGGTTTATATATCCCTCGTACTTTATGCTTATCTCCACCTGCTCGCAAACGTCGTCCGGTAGTTCGGGTCGCTTGGGATCCAGACGGCGCATCCCCTCGTAGGTTACCTGCGGCCGCTTTAGAAGATCGCTCGCTTTGACTCCGGTACTTAGCGTCGCGCTGCCCACGCTCTCCAAATACTTCGTCGCTTCCTCCGACGGCGGAATGGTCAGTTTCTCAAGCCGATGGATTTCCTCTTCGATCATTCTTTTCTTGACCAGGAATTTACAGTACCTGTCCGACGAGATAAGACCTATCTCGTATCCGTACGGCGTGAGTCTGAGGTCGGCGTTGTCCTGCCTCAAAAGCAGGCGGTACTCGCTCCTCGAAGTCATCATCCTGTACGGCTCGTTCGTGCCCTTGGTTATAAGGTCGTCGATCAAAGAACCTATATACGCCTCCGAGCGGTCGAGAATAAACTCGCTCTCGCCGCGTATCTTTCTCGCGGCGTTTATGCCGGCTATAAGCCCCTGAGCCGCCGCCTCCTCATAGCCGGAGGTGCCGTTGAACTGTCCCGCTCCGTACAGCCCGCTTATCTTCTTAAACTCTAAAGTAGGGTAGAGCTGAAGCGGGTCGGCGCAGTCGTACTCGATCGCGTACGCGTTTCGCATTATCTTGGCGTTTTCAAAGCCGGGCAGAGAATGTACCATTTGAATCTGTATATCCTCCGGCATACTGCTCGAAAACCCCTGCAAATACACTTCTTCGGTGTTAAGCCCCATAGGCTCGACGAAGAGCTGATGCCGCTCCTTGTCCTTAAACCTCACTATCTTGTCCTCTATAGACGGGCAGTATCTGGGACCTATTCCTGTTATATCCCCTCCGAACAGCGGCGAACGGTCTAAGTTGTCGAGTATGATCTTATGCGTAGTTTGATTGGTATAGGTTATATGACAGCTTACCCGGTTAAAAAGTTCCGTATCCGTCTTAAAAGAAAACGGAGTTATTTTATCGTCGCCCGGCTGTTCTTCGAGAACCGAATAATCTATGCTCCGGCTGTTTATCCTCGGCGGAGTTCCCGTCTTGAACCGTCTGAGCTCCACGCCTATCGCCTCTAAGTTTTTAGAAAGCTCGGTCGCCGGGAACACCCCGTCCGGACCGCTCTCCTGAGAGAATTCGCCGATTATTATCCTTGATTTTAAGTAGGTTCCGGTACAGATTATCGCCGCCTTACAGGTATAGACCGCTCCGGTTCGAGCGGAGACCGACTTTACCGCGCCGTCCTCGCCGAGCTCTACGCTCACTATCTCCGCCTGTCTCACGTCGAGATTCGGCTCCAGTTCCAAACGGTGTTTCATCTCGGTCTGATAGCTGCGTCTGTCTATCTGAGCGCGCAGAGAATGGACGGCCGGACCCTTTCCCCTGTTGAGCATCCTCGACTGTATAAACGTAGCGTCAGCCACTTTGCCCATTTCGCCGCCGAGCGCGTCTATCTCGCGCACAAGATGACCCTTCGCCGTGCCGCCTATGCTGGGGTTGCACGGGAGATTGGCGATCGCGTCCAGGCTGATCGAGAATATGCAGGTCTTAAGCCCGAGCCTCGCCGCGGCCAAAGCGGCTTCGCAGCCGGCGTGACCGCCGCCCACCACCGCGACGTCGTAATTATCTGCAACAAACAAAATTTTCAACTCCTATTTTCAGTTAATTTAATAAATTTTAAAACAGTCCTACGACCGTCCCGTCCGAGCTAATATCCATATTATTCGCCGCGGGATATTTCGGCAGTCCCGGCATCGTCATTATCGAGCCTGTGAGCGCGACGATAAACCCGGCTCCGGCAGACACGGTTACCTCTCTGACAGTTATGTCGAAGCCCTTCGGGCGTCCGAGCGCTTTCGGGTTATCCGAGAGCGAGTACTGCGTCTTAGCCATACAGACCGGCAGTTTGTCGAAGCCGAGCTCCGAGAGCCTGCGTATCTGATTCTCCGCCGCCGACGTATATTGAACGCCGTCCGCCCCGTAAATATTTTTGGCTATCGCTTCTATCTTATCCTTTATAGGAAGCTCTAAGTCGTATATTGGTCTGAACTTACTCTCCGTATTCGCTATCGTCTCGACTACAAGCTTAGCGAGCTCTACGCCGCCGTCGCCGCCCTTGGCGAAGACTTCGCACAACGCGACCTTAGCGTCCATTTTGCGGCAGTATTCTTCAACCGCGTCTATCTCGGCCTGAGAGTCGGTTGCGAATCTGTTGACGGCTACCGCGACCGGAACGCCGTACTTGCGCATATTTTCTATATGAGCGCCTAAGTTTACCATGCCTTTTTTGAGCGCTTCCAAGTTTTCGGTCCCAAGTTCGTCCTTTTTGGCGCCGCCGTTATATTTAAGCGCCCTTATAGTCGCTACCAAAACCACGCAGTCGGGTTTAAGCCCCGCCGCACGGCATTTAATATCAAAGAATTTCTCCGCGCCGAGATCCGAACCGAACCCTGCTTCGGTTATGCAGTAGTCGGCCAGCTTAAGTCCGAGCTTTGTCGCCCTGACCGAGTTGCAGCCGTGAGCGATGTTTGCAAACGGTCCCCCGTGCATGAGACACGGCGTGTTTTCGAGCGTCTGCACAAGGTTAGGCTTTATCGCGTCCTTTAAAAGCAGCGTCATCGCGCCGTCTACCTTCAGCTCTTTCGCCGTCACCGGCTCGCCGTCTAAGTTATAAGCCGCTACGATCCGTCCCAGCCTGTCTCTCAGGTCGTCTAAATCGTCGGCCAGACATAGTATGGCCATTATCTCGCTCGCCACGGTTATTAAGAATTGATCCTGCCTCGGAAATCCGTTTATCTTGCCGCCGAGTCCGACCACTATCTCGCGCAGGGCTCTGTCGTTCATATCCATGCATCGCCGCCAGGTTATCCGGCGCGCGTCTATTCTGAGCTCGTTGCCGTGATGGATGTGATTGTCTATAGCCGCCGAGAGCAGGTTGTTCGCCGCGGTGATCGCGTGCATATCTCCGGTAAAGTGCAGGTTGATATCCTCCATAGGCACGACTTGGGCGTAACCGCCGCCGGCCGCGCCGCCCTTTATCCCCATAACCGGCCCGAGAGACGGCTCCCTGAGGGCGATTATCGCGTTCTTTCCTATCTTGGCCATAGCTTGTCCAAGTCCCACGGTGGTCGTCGTCTTACCCTCTCCGGCCGGGGTGGGATTTATGGCCGTTACAAGTATGAGCTTTCCGTCCGGCCTCTCGGAAACGCTTTGAATATATTCTTCGCTTATTTTGGCCTTGTACTTTCCGTAAAGTTCAAGGTCGTCCTCTTCAATACCCAGCCTTTCCGCGATCTCTTTTATCGGAAGCATACTTGCGCTCTGCGCGATTTCAATGTCCGTTTTCATGTTAACCCCTCCTCTGGTATGCGCAGTATATCTGTCTATGACTATATCACAGATAATAATTTATGTAAATAATTTTAATATAAAATTCACCAAATATTAATTTTTACGTATGCTATAATTGAAGACACTTTAGGAGGTGCAATTAAATGTTTGGTAATTCATGTGGTTGCGGTGGGGATAATTGTCTCTGGATAATTCTACTCCTCATAATCATTTGCTGCTGCTGCGGAGGCGGAAGCTCTGCGCTGAGTAACGACTGCGGCTGCGGCTGCGGCTAAGCGCCGAAATCTACTTGTCATATAGCTCTTTTATAGAAAAGGAGGTGCGATCATGGGCTGCTTCGGAAACGGTAACAACTGTACCTGGATAATATTGTTATTAATAATCATATGCTGCTGCTGCGGCAATAACGATAACAACTGCGGCTGCGGCTGCGGCTGCTAATCGCGCGGGAAATCCGCAAACATATTCGAGGGGCGCTTCGGCGTCCCTTTTTTTGATTTCCGCGCAGTTTATAATATAGTATGGAAAAATGTATGAAAATAAAAAATATTGAAAAATTGCGGCGAATATTATATAATCAAATAAGTATACAAGTCGAGCGATCTTCTGGCAGAATTTTCCTATATATCGAGACGCAAGACTTAAAAATTTGAAAATTATCTTGACGGAAAAAATTATACCGCGAACGTATAAAATATATAAAAAATGCGGCCGCCGGAGTTATAAAAAGTTTAGAGCCGGATACGAACGCTGAAACCATGGTTAATACTGCGTTAAAAGGAGGGACAAACATGGAATACGATTTAAACGTCGCTATTTGCGACGACAGCGCGGCCGCGCTTAAGAGCGAGCGCGAGATGATAGAATCGGTATTGGAAGAGAAAGGGCTGACGTATAATATCGATCAATACAGCGCGGCGTCGGACCTGTTAACGATGAGCGCTAAATACGACGTGGTATTTTTGGATATAGAGATGGACGGCTTAGACGGAATATCCGCGGCGCAGAGTCTGCGCAGACTGAACGACAAATGTCTTATATTCTTCGTGACGAATCATGATTCATACTTGGACGAGGCGTTTAATCAATATGCGTTCAGGTTTTGGACAAAGCCGCTCGACAGGCGTAAGCTGGAGTACGGTATCGACTCCGCGCTTAAGAGGATGGACGAGGAAAATCATTACGTAACTTTAAAGGTTAACTCAACTCCCGTGCGTACTTCGGTGAACAGCGTCATATATTTTTATATTTTAAATAAAAAAGTGCATGTGATCACCGTTAAGGGCGAGATGTGCGTAAACGATTCGTTTAAAAGAGTTATGGAGATGTTTGAGGGGTATAAAAATTTCTGTGAAACGCATTCGGGATACGGCGTGAATTTTAATTATATCAAAACTTTCAACGACGAAGCCGCGATATGCGAGTATAAGGGAGCTACGTATAAAGTATATATTTCAAGAAGAAAAGCTAAAGATTTTAAAAAGAAATTTTTCGAGTGGTTGGGGGATAAGTAATGAGAATCGACGCGGGCATGGTTATCTGTATAATAGTAGAATATATACTGTTCGTTTATTATGCGGATACCATGTATTACAGAAAAAGAAAGTCTTATTTAGTACATATTATATCAATATCGTTATATACCGCCCATATGATAGGCTGTATGTTTGGCAACACGGCTGTTAATATTGTTGTATTTTGTATAATAAACTTTATAGCTTTTAAATTGTGTTATTATATAAATTTGAAAGACGCCATTTTTCAATGTATTTTACTTACCGTGCTCATGACTTTAAGCGAATGCGCAGTACTTGTTTTATCTGAGCTTAATATTAATTTATCCGACGTCAATAATATGTCGGGAGCGCAGTCCTTGATGCTCACGATAATTAGTAAGACGATATACTTAGCTGAAATTATGCTTATAACGCATGCGTCTAAAATTAAAAAGGGATTGGGCGGAATTGCATCGACGACCTTAATTTTGGCGCCGATTTGCACAATGGCGATATCAATAATAATTTTAAAATTTAATATAAATTCAAATATGTTGTCGTTGATTTATATACTTTTATTGATAATAAATATTATAATATTTTATTATAATCAGCAATTGGTGTTACGCGAGTCCGAAGAAACGGTGCTAAAAGAGCGTCTTGAGGACGAGAGTCTCAGGCTCAGCGAATATGCGTTGATTAACGAAAAGAACGAGCAGATGCGAATGTTTCATCACGATTTCAAGGAGCATATGGACGTGCTCGAATCGCTTATAAATATCGATGAAAGCCAATCCGGCGATTATATCAAATCGATACGCGAAGCCGAGGAAGAATATCGCGTAGTGGAATATACGGATAATAAGATTTTAAACGTTTTGCTGACGAAGAAAATTGGAGAGTGCAGAAAACACGGTATCAAATTTTATCTCGATCCGGTTCCGGTGCATTTAGGATTTATAAAAGATATAGATATCGTCGCGATCTTTTCGAATTTGATCAATAATGCAATAGAGGGTTGTATGTCGTCGGAGGAGAAAAATATTTATATGGATATCTATATGGCGAATAATAGTTATTTGGTCATAAAAATAGAAAACAACGCCGATATAAAGCCTATCGTAATCGACGGGAAATTAAAGACGCATAAGAAGGATAATATCGCTATGCACGGCATAGGCATGGAGAGTATAAAAAATGTTCTGAAGAGCTACGACGGCGATTTGAGCTGGTCGTACGACAACGCAAAAAGAATGTTTTGTACTACAGTTTTCATAAATAAAATTAAATAATGTTAAGAAAATTACCACTTAGGCAAATATTTGACCGAATAGGAAAAAGCTATTTTCTTTTTTAAAAAATCTGCTATAATAGTTCTTGTCAAAGATGATCGATTGTCGGAGAACAATAATACTTTAAGGGGGGAATTTTAGTGACTAAAAAGTTCAAAGCAGTATTGGACAAATGCGTTTCAGCGGCTTTCAAAGCTCTTCCCGCGATAATGGCGATGGCTTTGCTGATAAACTGTAATTCAACCGCGAGCGTTGCTAACGGTCAGCCGAAACCGCCGACAGGTTTGAAAAAGTATAGAAAGTTCTAAATGATACAGACATTAGCTTCAAGAATAATAAAGTACGCCATACGGGAAGGATATGTTAAAGACGAGGAGTACGAAGAATATTGTTACGCTCTGAATCTTTTGATAAACATCTTAATAACCGACGTATCTCTGCTGATAATCGGATTTTTGATGCATATGGTATGGGAAAGTATTTTATTTTGGTTAGTGTATAAGGCTCTGCATAAATTCTGCGGCGGGTACCATTTTAGCAATTCTCTAAGATGCTACTTATCGTCTTGCGTTATGAGTCCGATAACGTTACTTTGTATAAGTATGGTTCCGTATTATGCCGCGCCTTGGCAGATTATTACCGTAGTATCAGCGTTGACGCTCTGTTTTGTTTCTCCGGTCGAGGCGGTGAACAAGCCTCTTGACGAGCGGGAGAAAAAGGTGTTCGGCAGGGTGGCAAGGATACTGACAGCGGTATCCGTAATAATCTTTATCGCTATGGAGGCGCTTAGCTTGCATTACATAGCGAAGATCGTTTCTTTGGGTATAGTATGGACGGCAATATTCGCGGTTGCGGGTAAATTATATCTTATATATCTGAAGAAAGTAAAGAACGAAGCGAAATAGCTTTGTAAAAAATTGTTTAAACGTATCGATATTCTACATGGATCGTTTAAACCTGTGTTTGATTTTTGGTGAGTTACTTTTTCTTATAGGCGCGCGCCCTCCTCGGACGCGCGCTCGGTTTATTTTGAGTTATATTTAATTACGAACGGTTAACGTCTATCAAACGTATATCCTATTCCAAGACCGCTTTCTTAAGCGTCTCCCCGATGGGTTCGCGTATTATCAGATCGGCCGAGCCGTCGTAGCTCGTCGCGCTTTTGTTTATAAGGACTAATCCGTCGCCGGTGAAATACTCCAAAAGCCCGGCGGCCGGGTATACCACGAGAGAGGTCCCGCCCACTATCAAAAGCTTGGCGCGGCTTATCGCCTTTATCGCGCCTTCGAGCTGATCCTGGGGCAGGCTCTCCTCATACAGCACGACGTCCGGCTTGATCATGCCGCCGCATTCGCACAGAGGCACGGTCTCGGGATAATTCTTCACATATTCGGCGTCGTAGAACTTTTTGCATTTGACGCAGTAGTTTCTGTGGATAGAGCCGTGAAGTTCAAACACGTTTTTACTCCCGGCCTTTTGGTGAAGCCCGTCTATGTTCTGGGTGACCACCGCCTTGAGCTTACCCTGTTTTTCAAGCTCCGCGAGCGCGTAATGCGCCGGGTTGGGCTCGACGTCGGTCATGACCATATTGTCGCGGTAGAATTTATAGAACATCTCGGGATGTCTTACATAAAAGGTATGCGAAATAAGCTGCTCCGGCGAGTATCTGGTTCCGGAGCTTCGGTTATACAGCCCGTCCGCGCTTCTGAAATCGGGAATGCCGCTCTCGGTCGAGACCCCGGCGCCTCCGAAGAACACTATATTGTCCGAATCGTCTATCACTTTCTTTAGCTTTTCGATCTGTTCGTTCAAAATAAAAACCTCCAAACATAGGGATTAGGAATTAGGGGGTAGGTATTAGGCGGCGCGGTATATTCTTTGCCGCCGAACGGCAACTGCGGCGTAGTAGGAAAACAAGGCGTCGCCTTCGCAAATTCGTCGGGCGTTATAACGAGTCTTATTCCTCCGCAGCCCCAATTTCTTACCCCTATTCTACACCTTTTCAATCAAAAAGGGAAGCGCAAAAGCACCTCCCTGCGAGAAAATTTTATTCTTAATATACGTATGCCGAAAGCTCCGCTTCTCCGCCCTGAGAATCTTCAGTACTTATCATGATCCTGAACGTGCTCCCCGCGTAGTTTGACGGGGTATATGTAAAGCGCGTCTTAGCCGATATATTCGGGATCCAATCGACGGTATATCCGGTGGTCGCGTTGACTATGGCGACGTTGACTCCGCTCAGGCTCTCGGAAGTCGCGTCTATATCAATGGCGAGAGTTCCGCCGGTCGGTATGATGAAGTCGTTTCCAAACTGTCTCCCCTGTCCGCCGTCCACGTTCGGCGCAAGAGCCATTTTCTGATTCCATATCCTGTAAGCGTTATCGATCTTATTCGCCTCGCTCTGTACGCTGTAAGTAACAACGCCTCCGTCTTCGGATACGGTCTCGGATATAGGTTCGAACTCGTCGGGTTCTAAGACCCTGCCGATCCTAAAATAGCCGAGCTGCATCAACTGCTTGATAAATCCCGGATGGTCGTAGCCGTAAGGCGAGGAATAGCTCAGCTCATGCCTAAATCTATTCCGTATCATCTTGTCGATCACAGCGTTATCGCTGTAAGCCGCCGTATCGCTCGTAAAGAGTACCTGCAAGGCGTTTCCGTCTATAACGTAATCCTTGACGACCGAGCCTTCCTGGGCGGCGGAGTCCTTAGCTATCCAGTCGGTATAGACGAAGATCGCGGGAGCGTCTGTGTTGCCGCTGTAAGACGGGTATATCGTGTCGTATCCGTCAGAATCGATATACTGTCCGGAGCTGTTTGCATATACCCCTACTCCGTCCGAATCTGATGGCAGCTGCAATACGCTGCGTATGTTATAGGCGTAGTCGTAATAGGTATTATAATAAGTGGTATCGTAAAACTCCTTATCCGCCGCGAATGCGAGCGACGACGGGAGAACGGACAGCGCGAGAACGGAAAACGCCGCAAGTCCGCCGATCAGCTTTTTGTGTTTTTGGGTTTTCATAATAAAATAAAACCTCCTTTTAAGTATTTTCTTGTTTTTAGAAAGATGGCTCGCAAGTCCCGCGTCCAGGGTGTGAAAGCTCATCATATTTAAAATCATTTCGCTGTAGACGCGGCGGCTTTCGGCGTCCATATCCCGCGTCACCGCTTCGTCGCATGAGTATTCGCAGCTCTCTCCGACGTTTCGCACGGTCAGATAGGAGAGCGGATTGAACCACTGCATGGCGTTCGCGGCGGACGCGATCAATTTATACCAAATATCGCCGCGCTTGTAATGGGTCAGTTCGTGACGGAATATAAGCCGGCATTCTTCGTCCGTCAGTTCTCTGTCCGGCAAAATGATTTTAGGCGTAAAAAATCCCGTTGTAAGAGGCGAAGTTGTATGCGCCGACGAGATCAGCGCTATATCGCGCTTTATATTCATGGCGTTTTTAGTTTCTGCAAGAATCATCCTTGAATTTTCGGGAACGGGCATACAGCCAAAACGGGTAAGTTGATATTGACAACGGTTATATTTTATCAGTTGACGTAAAAAGATAACGATCGCTCCACATATCCAGCCTGTAAATATGTAAACGCTTATATCCGGCGGGATCTTGGTAGACGATTGATCGACGTTAGCGTTAGCCGCCTCGGCTTCCGCCCGAGCCGCGGGCTCTAAGCCCCGTCGCCCCGCCAAGTCCCGTTCGCTTACCGCGTCCGACCCGGCGGAGGAATAAGACGTAAACAGCTCCGGCCGCGGCAGCGCGATAGTCGCCTCGCTTGGCCTAAATGGCGTCAAAAACAGCAGTACGGGTATCAGCCATATATAGTAATAAGCTCTCCCGCCGCAGTTTTTGAGCAGAGCCTTTTTTAAAATCATAAGAATAATACACGCGACTCCGCCGGAGCATGAGGCCAGAAGAAGCGCCCTAAGAAAATTCTCAAACATCCTTGCCCGCCTCGTTATCGATATACTCTCTAAGTTCGGCCAGATCTTCTTTGGTCAGGTCGTCGCCGTCGAACAGCGCGCTTATCAGACTCTTCGCCGAGCCTTTATGCACCGAACTCAAAAAATCATGCGTCTGCATCCTCTTATATTCGTTCTCGCTGATCGCGGCCGAGTACCGGTGCGCGTGGCTCCGTCCAACCTTTTCCGAGGTAAGAGCCCCTTTATCGATCAGCCTCCCCGCGAGCGTGACTATAGTGGTCAGCTTCTTCCCGGGAAGTTCCTCCATTATCTCGTGCGACGTTATCGGCCCGTCCGCCCGCCATACCGCCTGCATGATCTCCATCTCAGCCGCCGTTATATTTATCTTTTTCATGACGCGGTCTCCTTTCGTTTCTATATCTTGTTTTTTTATTATACAACGCGTTGAAACGAAAGTCAATAGTTTTATGAAATTTATTTTAAAAATTTTTCACATCGCGGTAAACGGCGATAAAACGACGCGTCGGCGGCAATAAAAAAGAGGAAGCGCGAGCTTCCCCTAAAATTTACTTGATCGGTTCGTGTTTGTATTACCAGAGCATATATTCGTTTTGGAGGATAAGTCTGTTTATCTCCTCCTCGGTCAGCCTGTTGTCAAGCTGCTGAGATTCCAGATACGCTCTCAGTATTTGGTTGTAATAGGTTAAATAGATGTTCTGTTCAAGATTATCCAGACTGCCGGCTTCTATATCGTTGTTGTTCATAAGCTGCTGTTGTCCGTTTAGGATATCCGTCCAGTTGTATTCCTGATCGGAGAGCCTGTAATCCTGATCGTTGAACATCTCGTTCCAGTTGTATTCCTGCTCGTTGAAAAGCTGTTCCCAATATCTCTCTACGGCCGCCGCGTCTCTGTCGGCGTTGCTGCCGAAGGTCGAGTTTATATTGGAGACGGTTCGATTGTTTGCGGAGTACGCGTTATAGTATGCGGAGTCGTATAGATCCGTCATATTCTCGAGCAGGTCTATATCCGAGTTATATTGTTGTATATATCTCTCGAACGCCGCTTCGGCCAGCGCCGGGACCTGATTGGCGAGTTGCTGGGCGTAGTATTGGTTGGCCTGAGCTCCGGCGGTCATAGCCGAAGAATTGGCGTATCCGCCGGTGAGCGCGGAATAATTGGCCATAGCGTCCTGAGCGGCGCGGTTGCCTTCCGTCAGATATATTTGCTTATACGACTGATATACGGGATCCGATTCGGGATCGTAGCTAAATTCTTGTCTGTTCATAAGCGAATCCGCAAAATCATATATCGGATCTAAGTACTGATATGTGTAATCGCTCCATATCTCGCTTGGAGTTTGAACGTCGAGACTGTTTATATACGAGTTGATCGAATTTGTCACGTCGTTTCTAAATCCCCACGCCTTACCCGACGAGTCTACGAAGACCGAGTCGATAGGCATACCGCCCAAGGTAACCGTATCGCCTGTATAGGTTATGGCGTCGGCGCTCAGGCCGTATTGTCCGGCGAGAGCGGAATAAATATCCGTGATCTTGACCAGCGGGTTGGAAGAGCCGCTGTAATAGCTTATAAGGCTCGATTGGATCTCGTCGGGCGAGGCGTAGGAGATACCGGCGTCCTCGTCCATATACGACGGCTTCATGAAATCTCTGCCGCCTATCGTTACGGTCTTTGTCCCCTCGTTGTATCCGATCAGATCGTTGGATATGCCCATGTTATTGAGCGTCGCCCTTATCCCGACGCGTCCGCTGCCGTCGCCGAGTGCGGGAACGCTTTGCTTGACCTGTCCGGCTTGATTTTTAACGGTAGGGTTGGTATATATTGACGTTGCGGTTTTATTTTTATCTTTGTCTGTACTCATTCGTTATACCTCCTGTGTAAGTAATAAGCTCCAGCTCGTGGACGACAGCGTCGCCGACCCCCTCGAGCATTATCCTAAAGCTGTCGCATTTGCTGAACCTTATGGGGATGCGGTGAACAAAAAAGCCTTCGCCCTCTATATCTCCGCAGTGTATAAAATCCCCGCCGTCGTATGATATGCATATCTTAGCGCTCGCCCCGGCCTTTAGGTCGAGCCTGATATACGCGGCGGACAATCCCTTAAAGTTCATATCTTCCTTTGTAAAACGCCGGGACACGACGCACCAGCTCACAGGTTCTTCGCCGCCGCTGAGTTTGTACAGCGCGGATGAGTCGGCGGCGTAGAGCTCTCCGTTATATCTGGCGAAACCGACAAAATCGGCGTCGTCTTCGCGGTGCCAGATATCGTAGTCCGGAGTATATACCAAAACGTCGCATTCTCCGTTCGCAGTCTTGGCGGAGACTATATATTTGCGCCCGTCGGTTCCCGCTTTGCAGGATACGTATCTCTTCTTTATCGGATAGCTTATTTTCTCAGGCTCGCCGCCTCCGTATATATAGAAGCCGTCCGCGCCCAGGTAGTATAGATAACCGCCTACCTCGGCTATGCTGTCGCCGTCTGGCGTACCGCCGAACGTCTGTTTCGGCATAGAGAAATTGACCGGACTGTCTCCGTATATATGGTGTATATAGTTCTGCTTAAAGGCCACTACGCAAGTTCGGTAGCTGACGATACCGGTAAATTTCCCGTCCGTGCCTACCATGCTGTACCAACTGTCGTTTCCAAGCCCCTGGAACGAGTTGAAATTAAAGCAATCGCCCAGCTTGGAGGCGTATATATACTCGCCGTTTTCGGACGCGCCCCAGAGCCTGTTGTTGTGGACGCAAACATAGCTCATATCGGGGATATATACCTCTATAGTTATTTCGCCGCTTTCCGAACCGTTGTCGAACAAAGCCTTTGCTCCCCGCTTGTTATAGAGTACTACGTCGAGACGGCTTGCCGAGACTTTGCTCACGACTACGCTGATTATCCGGTCGTCGGAAGCGTATTTCGTTTTGCTGTCGGCTATGAACGTGTTGTTGTCCTCATGCGCCGCGCAGCCCGAGATCACTATACTGTCGCCCTCGGAAAAGTTTTGGTCGAAATTCGCGCCGCTTTTTAGTATGTACGCCGAATATTCGCCGGTTATTTCGTTTAGCGACGAGTGAAACGACGCGCCGCTGAGTTTTAGCGTTTTTCCCATAGGCTTTAGCGACTGCGTAATCGTTCCGGAGTCCGGATCCGGCAGATACGAATAGTATACCTTGTCGGGGAAAATGCATATATTCCCGTTAAAGTCGGCTATCGACTTGGGCGAATCGCTCAGAGTTATATTGTCTATGGCCGCGCCGTTATAATAGAATTTGTTCCCGGCCACGCCCGTGAACGAGGTCAGCTCTCCGCCGACGTTCTCGGGGCTGAACGGTTTTTTTATATCCGCCTTCTCGGCGACGAGCTTGCGCGGGCGTCTGTTTGTCAGGGCCGGGACGCCGTCGCTGGACATGTTTTTCATATCTGAAAAAGAGCCGTCGGCTATCTTGTCTCTCTCGTCGTATCCGCCAAAGGCTCCGATATATATATTTTGTTCGTCGTGTTTTTGAATTGGCGGAAGATACATCTTGATCTCCTCCTTTACATGTAATCATCCGCGAGCGGCTCGAGCCGTCTGCGTTTTAAATGCGTAACCCGGCGCCTACCAGTAATTCTTGAATACCGAGAGTCTGTTTTTCGGCGCCGCGAGCTTATAATGTCTTCTGTATTCGTCGATTATATTGTTGAACTGTACAACGTGCGCGTCGTAGCCTTCGTAGTCGTGCTGATAGAGCGCCATTTTTGAAAGCAAATGTTCGATATACGCCCGGTCGTAGGGAGCCTCGAGCAGCGTTTCGTCGTTTAGCTCGCGCTTTATCGCAATGATTTTTGTATCGGCCTCGCTATCTGAGTTTTGAGAACCGGAGCTCCCGTCCGCGGATTGATCGCCCGGCAGTATCAACGGATCGACCAGTTCCATATATTCCTCGAATACGTCTCCAATGCAGTTTTCGGCTGCGCCGTCCCAATCGGGAATATCGGTCAGGTCGGATAAAAATACGTATTGAATAATATCCCCCTTAGAAAACGGAGGATTGGCGACGTATATTTTATCGCCGTCGATCTCAAAACTACCCTTGATCCGGATATCCTTAATCTGTTTCGGCTTGTCGAGATATATTATCTTCAGCTTAAGAGGCCGCGCGCCGCTTGCAAGCTCCGCCTTTATACTTTGCTTAAGTATCCTAAACGATCTGAGGTCAAGCTTGTCCAAAACCTTGCCGCCTAAAGAGACGACTTCGACGTCCTCGAAAGCTATATCGTTCGGCAGATCTATATCGCCGCTCGGCGTTACGGTCGTCTCAATACGTTTGTATTCGCGTTTTATTTCCGAGCGTATCGTCTGGTTCAGCTCGTCGCACCATGAAAGCTTCTCGTCGAACGTGAAATGGTTCGGAGAAAGCTGGTCCGCGGCCCGTATAGCGTCGATTATTTTCATTAAATCACCTCCTACGTAGAGCGAGGAGCGGGCGGAACGGTAAACGAGCGGTCAAGATTGCCTACCTAATGCGCAAAATTTTATTATCGAAAGGAACGATCGCTTTATGATGGAACTAATTGATCTTAGAACCTAACCGCCGCATTCGTCTTCAAACCCCGCTCTCCGCTCCTACCTCCTAAGTCCTACTCCCTAACTCCTATGCTGCCAGCGCTCAAATTCTCGATATATTCCTCTGCCGCAAGCTCCTGAGCGTGCGCGCGTTCTATGACCAGAGCGACGTTTCTGGGAACCATCACCTTAACGCCCCGTTTGATCTGATAATTGGTTCCATTAAGGGTGACCGTCAGATCGTCTTTATGCTTATGATTATCCTTGATCAGCATTACCGGCACGAGTTCGCCGTAATATTCCTCGACTGTGTATTTGTTATTTGCGTTCGCCATATTTTTTCAAGCCTTTCCGCCCACAAAATTCATGATCGGCGCGCCGTTACCGTGGGCGGGTAAGACGCGGTATCGCAGTAGATTATTATGTTAAAATTTTCCGCGGGGAAGATTCCCCGCGGTCGTAACCGTATTTTTGCCGCAAGATCGGAATGTAAGGACGCTTAATATAAAACTTGCGGCGATTATACTATATATATCGGATCGTTATTAATAACTGCAGGTCGTCTCGACTCTCACCATAAATTCGGGGGAGAGTATCTCGGCGGTCTGAGTCGCCTTCCAGCCGACGGTGCTTCTCTGATCGAGCGGGTCGCCGGTTCCGGCGCTGCCCTTCTGCTTGATTATGGTCTCGAGACCGCCGCCGGTTATATTGGTCACGCCATAGGCGTTCTGGCCGATAAACAGCGTAGAGTATATGTCTCTGCCGTCCTTACCGGCGCCGCCGGGATAGATCGTACAGCCGGGGGCTACGCTCGCGTGCAGAGTTTCGCTGACGGTTATGGTCGCCGCGCCCGCTTCGCCCGCGGCCGCCGACGCTATCGTATAATCAAAACCGTTTATCTGTATAGACCTGCTCGCAAGAGCGGTCGCGTCGGTCGTAGATATCTCCTCGGCGACCGTTATCTTCTTGCCGTCGACCTTTCCGACCGTAAGGCTTTCCGGGTCGCCGGTCTCGACTTCGGTTCTGAGGTCCGCGGCTCTGAATATCTTAGCCTCGGTGGACTCCACGAATACGACTCCGTGGATCTTACCTATAGTACCGTTGTACCAATCCTTAGGATCGACGTTCTGCTTTACCTCTTTCCAGTCCGGGTCGTTGGTCAAGTCATTCGCGACGTCCGGGTGGATTATAGCCACGTAACAGCCGTCCTTGAGCGGCTGAGCGTTGTTGCGCTTGAGCGTCGCCACGGCGCGTTTCACCGCGGCTACGGACAGATAGTCGTTGTCGGTCGTAGTACTTCCGCCGACCAAGACGCTGCGGTCGGATTTACCGTCGCCGTACTGGACGTTAGTTCCGGCGTTTATTTTTTCGCGTATTACCGTGTCGAGCGTTCTGCCCGCCTGGTCGCCGAGCACGTTCTGCGTCTCGGTTATAACGGCGTCGATAGAACTGAGCGTCAGCATATCCGACATGGTCACATAGTCGCCGTACTGCTGAACCGTGGACTCGACGGTGGTTATATTTATCTGATTGCCTTTAGGCGTAACGCCTTCGGTTAAGGGAACCATAGCTTTAGGCAGAGGCGAGAAACGTCTGAACTCGATCGTCTTTCCAGAACCCTTAGGGATGGGCTTATTCTGTCCGAACTGCGCGTGCACCAGTTTCGGCTGAGCGAAACGGATGAGCTGCCTGTCGTAGTAAGTTTTCATTTCGGGAGTCACATTGTTCCCGATATTATTTGTAGTAGTTGTTTGAACATTATAATTTATACTCAAAATATTTGACCTCCTAACGTAGTGATTAGAGATTAGCGAATAGCGATTAGGGACGCGGGATGTTTCTGTGCCGCCGGACGGCAACTGTGGCGTAGTAGGAAAACACAAGTATTCCTTTTCCGCATACATAGCCGTTTGACGGTAAAGCAACTTATCTTGCGCCTAATTCCTAACCGCTAACGCCTAACTCATATGTTTTAAAACGAGATTTTTTCGCCGTTTTTTACGCGTCTGATTATGTCGTCTACTTCTTCGTCGGTCAGCTCGCCCGGATTCTTTTTTACCGTTCCCGGCGTCGTTTTTCCTATGCCGTTTTCCTGGATCCTCTCGGGATAGCCGCTTCCGTTTTGCTGAGGATATTGCGGATACGCGCCGTTCATTCCCGGATACGGCCGCGGCGCTTGTCCGCTCATGTTCGAGTACGGGTTAGCTCCGGTCGAGAACTGCGGATATTGTCCTCCGAAAGGCGCTGCGCCCGCGTATTCGTTCCTGTGCGTAAGATAATACGCCTCCTCGACCGTAAGACCGTTTACCCAAACGTATTTGCAAAACTGAGGGTTTCTCATCTCCGCCGCCATGTTAAAAGCGGGGTTTACCATTTTAAAAGCCTCGGCCTGCATCCGGATCTCGTTATTGCGCTTAGCGATATAATCGTTTGCGCCGCTTCTCTGTCCGTCGTTTTCGCTCTGACGGCGTGGAGGCGGCGACTGCTGCGCGGCTCCGTTTTCATTGTTCTGCGGCTGCGGATATTCCGTATCGTTTTTACGTTTTCCATAGCCGAAATTACCAAATCCCAACATAAATGTTCTCCCTTCTAAAGTGAGTTAGTATTTGAACCGGTTCATAAATATATTGTATCGTATCAATAGTGACATGCGGGGACATGTTGGATTGATTATGAAAAAAACAGTTCTAAAAATACTTTTGAAATTTTGGAACCTTTTAGTAAACTTAATCGTCTAATGAATATAAAAAGCGGTCAACTTAGGGATTAAGGATTAGCGAATAGCGATTAAGACGCGCGGTATGTTTCTTTTCCGCCGAACGGCGAGTTGCGATGAATCGGAAAACAAAAGTATTTCTGTTTCGGTCTGCCGCTGTAAATTTGGAGGACGGATATATAGTTTCAATATATCGGCGTTTGATTTCGTTTATTGATCTTTGTTATTCCCTCGGCTTTGAATTTTTGCGTTATCGGCGAATACGCCGATTGGGGTAAAGCTGAGAAAAATAGTTTGACCGGTAAATACGCACAAATCATTTTGAAGGAGTGAGTGAGAATGAAGCAAAAGAAATTATTAGCGGCTTTGACCGCGGGCTGCCTCGTTTGTTCAACACTTCCGCTTGCTGCGTTCGCGCAGCCGGACGGCGGACTTAATGATTTGAACACGGGCGCGCAGGAGACGCAGACGATCGCGGAGAACGAACAGAGTCCGGCGCTTACGCCGGGGTATACTCAAAATGCAAGCTTAAGTAGCGAAAACGCCGCGGTATCTACTGCGCCGGCTGACGGAGGAGCGACCGAGCATAATGTCGAAGTTTCCGTTACGTCGGCGGACGGAAAGACGACCGAATATAATACAGATCTGTTGTCGGCTATATATACGGCGGACGACGGCGACGTTATCAAGCTGTTGAAAGACGTAACAATAGACGTAGACAGCGCGCTGAAATCGGTCAAGACGGACGGAAAATTTACGTTGGATCTGGCGGGATATTCAATAACTTCAGATCAGGACGAGACGGTAGTGGAAATACTGAGCGGCGGAGACGTTACTGTTAAAGATTCCGCCGAAGATAACGGAACGGTTACGACCAAAGGTTATTTTGCGACGGTTGCGGGCGGCGGCAAGCTCACGGTCGAGGACGGAGATTTTGTAAACAATAATACGGCTTTGGAATCCGGGGTATTTTCCGTTTTCCACGTCTATGAACTGTCGGCGACTCCGGCGCCAACGGCGTTCCCGGAGGTAACCGCGACTCCCGAGATTACTTCGACCCCGACGGCGTCCGCCGACGCGGCTGCAAGCCCGACGATAAACCCCGAGTACGCGTCGATATTCGGCGAGTACGCGCAGACGGCGGAGGAGTCGCCTACGCCTGAAACGACCGCGACTCCGGAAGTTACGGCAAGCCCTGTTCCCACGGCTTCCGCGACGGCCGCGCCGACTGCTACAGCTGCTCCGGGAATCGATGTAAAAGCCGGTCTGCTGATAAACGGAGGCTCTTTTACGTCGGCCAAAAGCCCGATAACCTACAGCGGAAAAGTTCAGATAGGGATAAACGACGGCGTATTTATAACGGGGATCGGCTACGCTCCAATATCGAGCGCGGATCAGTCGGCGAGCGGCGCCGATATAATCCTGCCTGAAGGCAAGGCGCTTAGCGCTATAGAAAACGCTGAAAACAACACGGTTGCATATGCGGTGACGCAGGCTCAGGATATAGCGAGCGTCGGCGAAGAGAAATATACCACGTTAAACGAAGCGTTCGCGGCGGCTGAAGACGGAAGTACTATAAAGCTGGAGAGCGACGCGACGGCCGCGCAGGACGCGATAGTTCCGGAGGGAAAGACTCTGATATTAGACCTTAGCGGGTACGACTATAACAACGTGTGCGGCGACGCGATAACGGTATCGAGCGGCGGCGGTATAAGTATAATCGACAGCGGCGAGACCAAGGGAAGCCTTAGCGGATTAAGCGGAGCGGTCTGCGCCGTATCCGCGGCCGGTTCGACGATAACGATCGACGGCGCGGTTTTGACGAGCAAATCCGGAGCGGCTGTTAACGCGGACTCCGCCTCGTCGAACGTTGCGATAAACATAACGGGCGGAGCATATATATCGGGTATAAACGACCAAGCCGCGTCGTCCGCGATAAACATACAAGCGGACGAGAACGCAGCTCCGATAATAGCGGCTTCCGCGCAGGGCGACGCGCTGTATACTGAAAACGGATCCGTAAATATAAACTACGGAGAGCTGACGGCGCAGAGGGCGGTCTATCTCGGAACAGGAGCGAGCGCCGAGATAACGGACGGCAGTATAAGCGGAACGATATATATGACGGGCGCGACCTTGAACATAAGCGGAGGCGAGTTCGTATCGGACGGATATGTAATAGACATGACGTCCGGCTGCGCGCTCGATATAAGCGGCGGAAGCTTTAGGAACGCGTCGGCGGGCGCGTATCCGGTAATAAATATGTTCGACGCGGCTATGCAGAGCGAGGTCGGGAATACGATCGATATTTCCGGCGGAACGTTCGAGACGGTAAACAACCATATAATCATAGCGGCGGCTTCTGCGGAGATAAATATTTCGGGCGGTATCTTTACAAGCTCATACAGCAATACCGGAACGCCCGAGAACGCGAGCGCGGCTTGCGACGGTATAATCTACGCCTGCGACAACTATACGTCCGCGCTTAACATAACCGGCGGAACGTTTACGACGAGCGGCGGAGGAAGCGTTATAACTCCGGGAACTCTCGGCAGTATGACCGCTGTTTTGGACGGGGGAATATTTAATTCCAATTTGGTAGCCGGAGAGAATACGGCGGCGGAGCCGAATACTATAACCGTCGGCAACACGAATCTGACCGCGAACGCGGCGGTAATAGCGGCGGATAAACTTCCGGCGAACTTTACGGCGACAGATATAACGCTCGGCGGCGCGGCGTATAAAATGGTAGGCGAAGCCGAAGCGGGGGTCGGACGTATAGGCTCGGAGTTTTATGCCGACGCCGAGGCGTTTGACGAAGCTATAAAGAATATAGACGAAAACGATACAGTTATAAATATATTCGAGGACGTAACTTTGAGCGGAGAGATAAATATCCCGGCCGAAACGACCGTGACGATAAAAGACGGCAAGACCGTTAAATTATTGGGCGGCTGCGCGCTTACAAACAACGGCTCGATAAATGGGAGCGTCGGCGTACAGGACGGCGCGGCCATGATCAATAACGGTAATATAAACGGAACGATATATATAGACGGCGGCGCGGACAGCGAGGAGCCGGGCGCGCTTACGAACGCGGCTACAGGCAGGATAGAAGGCCGGATCATAATCACAGGAACCGGCGTTTTTGAGAACCTCAATACCGAAGAGGGTTCCGCTCCCGAACCTGAGTACGTCGTCAGCGCGATCGCGTTTACAAGCGATTCGACAACGGTCGGTTTAGGCCGTACAAAACAGCTCGAAGTCGTATTCATACCCGAAAACGCGGAGGCTCCGATAACTTGGAGCTCGTCGGATGAGAACGTCGCAAGAGTCGATGAAAACGGCGTTGTAAGCGGGTTGTCGCTGGGTACGGCGACTATAACCGCGACCTGCGGCGAGGGCGAGAACGCTATGACGGCGACTTGCGAAGTCACGGTAAGACAGCAGGGCGGCGTGACCGGCAACCTCGGCTGGGGCGAAGGAAACAATACCGAATACACGGTCTATATAGGAAATACCCGGAACGGAACGGTGACCGCGTCGCAAAGCCGCGCGGGCAGAGGCGATACCGTGACCTTTAGAACCAGTCCCGACGACGGATATACGGTCTATACTGTAGGCGTATACGACGCGTACGGCAGAGACGTGAGCGTGCTTAAGAATTCGGAGAACAGTTACGAATTCACAATGCCGGGCAGTTCGGTCACGATCAGAGTTGAGTTTACCGAGGACGACGTATGGAGAAATCCTTACAGAGACGTCTCGGTGAGCGATTGGTTCTACGACGCGGTAGAGTATGTAGCTAAAAACGGTCTGTTCTACGGAACGGAAACCTATTTGTTCTCCCCGAACGACACTATGACGAGGGCTATGCTCGTGACGGTAATCTATCGTATGGAAGGTATGCCGGCCGTTTCGTCCGGATCGACGTTCAGCGACGTCGTTACTACCGAGTACTACGCCGACGCCGTCAAATGGGCGAGCGCTAACGGAATAGTAAACGGTATAGGCTATAACCTGTTCGCCCCGAACGACAACGTTACAAGAGAACAGATAGCGGCGATCATTCACAGATATTCGCAGTATAAAGGTTACGCAACGTCCGCGAGCGGAAACCTCGGCAGGTTCACGGATACAAACATGATCTCATCATGGGCGCTGTCCGATCTTCGCTGGGCGGTCGGTACGGGCTTGATGATCGGTCACGACGACGGCAGACTCGGCCCGGCCGATAACGCCACCAGAGCGGAAGTCGCGACCATGCTTATGAGATACTGCGAAGATATAGCGAAATAATAGCGATTTTAAAGCTGTAATAATTTAATATTAAACGTTTCGCGAACGGGTCCGGATTCTTACCGGGCTCGTTCTGTTTTTATTATTGCGTTCTCAACTAATTTTAAAAAAAATTAGTTAGGCGCCTTGACAAATTGGAGTTATTGTTTTATAATAATATTAGGCGCCTAAATAAATTAAAATTATAGGAGGAATAATAATGAGAGACAGAAAAGACGATTTATATAACGACGGTTTTGAGGAAAGGGAATTTGGCGGATATAGAGGTCGTCATGGACGCTGCGGGTATAGAACGGACGACGAGGGGAACGAACGCGGCTGTTGCGGACGCGGTCATGGTCATGAAGGCGGCTGCGGAAAACATGGTATGCGCGGGGCGTTTTTGGAGCGTATGGAGGAGCAAGACGAGTTGACCATACTTTTCGGCAAATGCGTCCATAAAATCTTTGGACATCCTCACAGGGGCCGCGGACAGGGCAGGATACTTAAGCTGATCTTAGCAAGCGGCGGGGAGATGACGCAAGGCGAGCTTCAGGAAAAGCTTGGAACGCGACCCGGATCTGTGAGCGAGATAGTGTCGAAATTGGTAAACCGCGGTATGCTGACGCGAGACAAGGACGAGGATGATAAGAGAAAGGTCGTTCTCAGACTGACCGAGCAGGGGCGTGAAAAGGCCGAACATTGCCATGGGGAAGATAAGAGCAAAGACGCGTTCGCCGCGCTCAGCGACCAAGAAAAGGAGACCCTTAAGTCTCTGCTTGAAAAGCTTTTAAAAGACGATAAGAACGAAAATGCCGGCGAGTAAGTCCATAGTGTTTGATAATCAAAAATAACCGGTACTCGGATCAACCTCCGAATACCGGTTTAATAATTTTAAATCTTAATTTTCAATTAACTGAGCGCCTCGAACGGCTTTACTATATCCGATTTATGCATTTTATGAGTATTGTAGTCGTAAGACCTTCTTGTTATCTGCGCTCCGAGCTTTCTGAGCTTATCTTCGAAATGCTCGTAACCTCTGTCGATATATTTCAGATTATGTATCTCGGTAACGCCGTCGGCGATAAGACCCGCTATCACAAGCGCGGCTCCCGCGCGCAGATCGGTAGCCGATACCGGGGCTCCGGTCAGTTTGGTTCCGCCTTCGACTATAGCTATATTCTTGCCCTCGACCGTGATATTTCCGCCCATTCGGTTCAGTTCGTCAACGTATTTGAGTCGCGTATCCCACACGTTTTCGCGCATTATGCTCGTACCCTTGGCGACCGTCAAAAGCACGACCATCTGCGGCTGAAGATCGGTAGGGAATCCCGGGTAGGGCTGAGTCTTTACCGTCGCTTTGCGAAGTTCTGGCTTATCGACGAAGATCCTTATCGCCTCGTCGTATTCCTGTACGCCGACGCCCATCTCTTCAAGCTTCGCGCTCAGCGATTCCATATGCTTGGGGATGATATTAGTGACCGTTACGTCGCCTCTCGTCGCCGCCGCGGCTATCATATACGTGCCGGCTTCTATCTGGTCGGGGATCACGCTGAACGTACCGCCGTGTAATTCTTTGACGCCTCGTATTTTTATAACGTCGGTTCCCGCGCCCCTGATGTTTGCGCCCATGCTGTTTAAGAAGTTAGCCACGTCCACCACGTGCGGCTCTTTCGCCGCGCTGTCGATCACGGTCATGCCTTCGGCGAGAACCGCAGCGAGCATTATGTTTATCGTCGCGCCGACCGAGACCACGTCGAGATACACCGCGTCGCCTATAAGCCGATCCGCCTCGAGGTTGACCGTCCCGTATTCGACGTTCACCCTTGCGCCGAGAGCTTCAAAACCCTTGATGTGCTGGTCGATAGGCCTGACGCCGAAATCGCAGCCGCCCGGAAGAGCGACCTTCGCGCGTTTAAAACGTCCGAGCAGAGCGCCCATCAAATATGAGGAAGCGCGCATCCTACCGACGCTTTCGTATGTGGCCTCGTAGTTATTTAAGTCCGAACAATCGACTTCAACTGTGTTTTCGTCCACGAACTCGGCTTTTCCTCCCAAGTCGTTTATCATGTTGATTAAATTGACAATATCCGTTACTCTGGGCACGTTTTCTACTATACATTTTCCCTTTACCATCATCGCGGCTACGAGAATAGCGACAGCGGAGTTCTTAGCTCCGCTTATCTTGACCTCGCCGCGCAGCTTTACGCCGCCCAGAATCACCATTTTTTCTCTATTTTCCATTTATTTTTGCCCCCATTTTCGAGCTTATAGCAGATAGAAATATCTAAATAACCATGAATAGAACGATATATTATAAATAAATATATCTGTTTTTCTATATTCCTCACTTGAACATACAAACTGATTATAGCACAATTTGATCAAAGTTCAAGTGTTTTAGATATTTTTCTCACATTATGCAAAAAACATTTGTGAAAACACATATCCGATTATTACATTTGTATATTATTTTATGACGTATGTCTGTAATATGTTTATGAAAGTTTTTTAAGCCCCCGCGCCGTTTTTGTTAAGCCGTTATCTTGTCGTACGCCGCGCGCCCCGAAAAGAAATATGCGCGGCGGTCTGCGGTATTCTTATGTAGAATTTATTTAAGAATATCTAAAAACGCTTTCCAATATAACGGCGTTTTTAGTTCCCGTCTTTATATTGCTTAAAACAAAAAGCGAACATAAATAATTATATCATATTATGGTTACGACGCTATTACAGAAACATTAAATACATTTTTCACCAAAATAAGACCGCATGCTATAATGATAATAAGAGCTTGTTCACAGATAATATGGTTTTTTCAATAAAAGCGGAATCGGAAGATCGGAAAAGCGGCTCGCTAAAAAAATATACGCCCGCTGTAGGCCGCTTTTCCGCGTCGAGTAATTAAGTCGAGCAATTAAAAGGAGGTAAGATAATGGCTACAAAAATTTTTGTCGACGCGGGGCACGGAGGAAGCAATCCGGGCGCAGTCGGCAACGGCGTGACCGAAGAGAGAGTCAATCTGTCGGTCGCGACTCAGCTCGCTCAGAATCTCAGAAACGCCGGCTACGATGTGATGGAATACAGAACTACCAGAGACGAAAACGTTTTAGACAACGTGGCGCAGGATCTGAGAAACAGGGCGAGAATGGCTAACGAATGGGGAGCCGATTACTTTGTGAGTATACACACGAATTCGTCCTTAAACCCCGCCGCCAACGGGTTTGAAACGTACGTATACCGTATACCGTCGCGCGCGGCCGAACTGGCTCAGTCAATACAGGACGCGTTCGTAAGCGAGCTCGGTTCAAAGGACAACGGGGTGAGAAGCGCGAACTTTTCCGTGCTCAGAAACACGAATATGCCCGCGGTATTGTGCGAGCTGGGATACCTGTCGAACCCGACCGAGGCTTTAAACCTCAACAGTCCGCTCTGGCAGACCAAAGCGGCGAGAGCGATTTTCAACGGCATATATAATTTTGTAAAGCCGTAATATATAAATATATAAAAGAACAGAAACGAGCGCCCTGTTTCGGAGACAAGTTACAGTCGGGAGGTCCGGCGGCGCGGAACGCGGTTAACGCGCCGCCGCGAACTGTTTTGTATAAAAGACAAAAAAATATAGAAAATCAGGCGGAAATTTTCTATACGCCCTTAAATTCTTGTAAGATTATTGTAACAATAGCGGCTTGACTTTTTATATCCGGTTGGTTATAATCAATTCGTGTTAATAGAAAAAAAGAGTAAAATTTAGAAATTTGTTTTAAATAAAAGGTTGCGAAGGATAAAGGCGGAGGGTTGTATGACTATGAAGAAAGCATTGGTAGCCGTATTTATTGGCGTGATACTCGTCGTATGTTTGGGCGCGAAAGGAAATATTCAGGTCGACGAATCTGAAAATTACGATTCGGACATGGTTACAATGTACAGCGAAGACGGCAGAACTCAGGACGTTCCGGCGGACGATGTCGAGGAGAACAAGTCCGTAGGCTGGTACGATAATTTTACGGATGTAATAACAAAGCTATGGGCCGACGACGGCAGAAGTATAATCGTCTATAAAGCGGATAAAGACGATTATCTCGACGCCGGCTGGAAAGAAAACCGCAGCCAAGTGGTATCGAAGATATACAATAAGGACACTGGCGAAGAAAAAGAGGTCTTTAAGTCCGAAGTACAGAGCTATTTGGACAGCGGTTGGAAGCGCGGAACGGGCGACGTAGATCCGGACGCGCCGATGGTGGCGCTCACTTTTGACGACGGTCCGAGCGGCGAACTTACGCCGAAGCTTTTGGACGCCCTGGAAGAAAACGGGGCGAGAGCTACGTTTTTCTGTCTCGGTCAGAGCATAGATAAAGTAAAAGGTTCGGACGAAATAATCCGCAGAATGAAGGAAATAGGCTGCGAAGTGGGCAGCCATACGCAGGATCATAAACAGCTCACTTCGCTCAGCGAGGATCAGGTAAAACAGCAGATCAACCAGACCAAGGACTCGATCAGGGATATAACAGGCGAGGATCCGTCGGTAATGAGACCGCCTTACGGCGCGCATAACGAGACGGTGGACAAAAACGCCGGCGCGCCGGTCATCTTATGGTCTAAAGATTCCACGGATTGGCGTCTCAAAAACGCGGACGCTATTTATGAGAAAACGCTGAGCGAAGTGGAGGACGGAGATATCATACTCCTTCACGATATCCATGATTTTTCTGTCGAGGCGGCTATAAGGTTAATACCAAAGCTTCAGGACGAGGGCTATCAGCTTGTGACAGTGACCGAGATGATAGAGGCTAAGGTCGGAAACATAGAGGACGGCAAGACGTATACTGATATGTGGCCGAGTACGGTTAAAAAGCTGACCGGTTCAAATTAATATGCGACAGTTCTCAGTCGGCGGATAAAATAGACGCCCCGCAAAAGCGGCGGTTAACATACCGGATGAAATAAATACAGCGGCTGTATAGAGATATACGGTCGCTTTTATAATAGAAGCAACAATGTAGAGATTAGCGAATAGGAGCCTGAAACGGCGGCTGAAGCGTTTGGGAAAACAAAGTATTCCACCGCGTACGCTGTCGTCTTGCGATAAAGGGGCGAAATTCACCCCCTAATCGCTACGTTTGGAGGTCGATAGTAGTGTTTACAGAAATTTCAAACATGTTCGGAAACACGCCGCTTATCGCGGTCGATTTTAAATACAGAGGAAAAGAAGCGACGATCTACGCTAAGGTCGAGTCGTATAACCCCACGGGGAGCCTTAAAGACAGGGTGGCTTATTATATCCTGAAAAAGGCGTATGAAAAGAAAGAGATATCGAAAAACGACGTAATAGTCGAAGCCACGAGCGGGAACACGGGTATAGCGTTTTCGGCGCTCGGCGCGTATCTTGGGCATAAGGTGATAATATTCATGCCGGATTGGATGAGCCGGGAGAGGATAAACCTGATGAAGAGCTACGGCGCCGAGGTGAGGCTGGTGTCTAAAGAAGAAGGCGGATTCTTAGGTTCGATAAGGATGTGCGAGGAGATGGCGGAAAGAGGCGGAGCGTTTCTGCCCGGCCAGTTTTCAAACCCGGACAATATCGAGACCCACGTGCTATATACCGGCGCCGAGATCATCGACGCTTTGAAGGGTATAGGAAGGACGCCGGACGCGGTAGTCGCGGGGGTTGGCACCGGCGGAACGGTTATGGGTATAGGCCGCGCGATCAAGGCGGTAAACCCGAGCGCAAAGGCGTATCCGTTAGAGCCGCTGAACTCGCCGACGCTTTCGACCGGGTATAAGACCGGCAGCCATAGGATACAGGGGATCTCGGACGAATTCATACCCGAGATCGTGAAACTTGACGAACTTGACGACATCGTGTCGGTAGACGATATAGATTCGATCATAATGGCTAAGAAGATATCCGAGCGGCTCGGTCTCGGGATAGGCATATCGTCGGGAGCCAATTTTATAGGCGCTATAAAGATGATGGAGCAAAATAGCTTTGATATGACCATGACCACGGTGTTCGCCGACGATAACAAGAAGTATCTGTCAACCGATTACTCGCTCGACTGGGAGAGCAAGGACGAGTATATTTCCACCCACGTGGAACTGACGGGTTACAGATATATCGGCTGAAATTTAAACGGGAGCGGTTTTGAACCGGCGGCTTCGGCTCGGAAATGAGAGCCGGGCGCGGCTTTCGGTTCGCGATCGCTCCTCGATTTTTATACGGCCGTTTGGACGGCTGGGGATCCGATTGTTGAATATTTGGGGAAATCTACAATAGAATCATGTCTTTTTAGGTCATATTTGACGGCTGTTTGTGTTGACTTTAATATATAACTTGTGATAAAATAAATTAAATAGATTGACTTATTTGTGAATTATTACATATACTTAGGAAAGGACGGTTGTTTTTCGATGTACAAAGACAAATTTGCAAAAGAGGGTTTGACGTTCGACGACGTCTTATTGGTTCCGAGAGAATCGAATTTTCTGCCAAGAGAAGTCGATCTTACGACCAGGCTTACCAATAAAATAACGCTGAATATACCGCTGATGAGCGCGGCTATGGACACGGTCACCGAGTCGGCTATGGCGATAGCTATGGCGCGCGAAGGCGGTATTGGTATCATACATAAGAACATGACTATAGACGAGCAGGCCGGCGAGGTCGATAAGGTAAAACGCAGCGAGCACGGAGTAATAGTAGACCCGTTTTCGCTCTCTCCCGAGCATACGCTAAACGACGCCGAGGCTCTGATGGCGAAGTATAAGATCTCGGGCGTTCCGATAACCGAGGGCGAGAAGCTGGTCGGGATCCTGACCAACCGCGACCTGAAGTTCGAGACCGACTACAGCAAAAAGATAAAGTATTCCATGACCAAGGATAACCTTATCACGGCTCCGGAGGGCACGACTTTGGACGAGGCTAAAGAGATCCTCCGCCGCAATAAAATCGAAAAACTACCGATAGTAGACGATAATTATAACTTAAAAGGTCTTATAACCATAAAGGATATAGAGAAAGTAGTGCAGTACCCCAACTCGGCCAGAGACGAAAACGGCAGACTTCTGGTCGGAGCGGCGCTGGGCGTGACCGCAGACGTGCTGGAGCGCGCTCAGAAGCTGGTAGACGCTAAGGTGGACGTGGTCGTTTTGGATTCGGCTCACGGTCACAGCGTCAATATCGCTAACTGCGTCAAGAAGATCAAATCGACCTTCCCCGATCTTCAGGTCATAGCCGGAAACATAGCGACGGGCGAGGCCGCGGAGTTTCTGATAAAGGCGGGAGCGGACGCGGTCAAGGTCGGAATAGGCCCCGGCTCGATATGTACGACCAGAGTCGTAGCGGGCATAGGCGTTCCTCAGATAACAGCTATAAGCGACGTCGCGGACGTCGCGGCTAAGTACGACATCCCGATAATAGGCGACGGCGGAGTTAAGTACTCTGGCGATATTGTAAAGGCTATCGCGGCCGGCGCGGACGTGATAATGGTAGGAAGCATACTTGCCGGCTGCGAGGAGTCGCCCGGCGATACCGAGATCTACCAGGGTCGTCAGTTCAAGGTCTACAGAGGCATGGGTTCTCTCGGCGCGATGAACGACGGAAGTAAGGACAGATATTTCCAGGAAGGCGCGAAGAAACTCGTTCCCGAGGGCGTCGAAGGCCGCGTGCCGTATAAGGGCGCGACTTCGGATACGGTATACCAGCTGCTCGGCGGACTTAAAGCCGGAATGGGCTACTGCGGCACCAAGACCGTTCCCGAACTCAAGAGAGACGGCGTGTTCATCCGGATAACCGGCGCGGGACTCAAGGAGAGCCATCCTCACGACGTTCAAATAACCAAGGAGTCGCCGAACTACTCGGTAAACCTGTAATTTTTGGAGCTAACGCGGCGCGGCTTTTGAATATATCGCGCCGTCCGAATATAAAGTGTCAATACGATCCAGCTTTTCCGAACGTTTGCGGAAAAGCTGTTTTGCTATTAGGAACTCTATTTTAAATAACGGCTGAGAGGTGAACGATATGGATAAAATAAAAAGAGAAGCTGATTTTAAGCTCGATATAACAAAGGAAAAACTCGCGGATATCCCCAAAGGAATGTTCGGATTGTTCTTTGAGGATATAAACTACGCGGCGGACGGCGGTCTGTACGCGGAGACGATAGAAAACGGATCGTTCGAGGCGCTTAAATACGTCGGCGGCGGCAAGACCGAGTTCGACGGCGGCTACGGCTGGGAGCCGCTTGACGGATCCGGAAAGACGACGTTCGAGATAAAGAGCGACTCGCCGCTAAACGAAAATAATCTCCACTATCTCGAGCTAAACTGCGCTGAAGCGGGCGGCGGCGTTAAGAATAAGGCTTTCGACGGGATATATTTGAAAAAAGGCGAGACCTATACCGTATCCGTCTGGGCGCGGTCTAAGGGCTACGACGGCGGTATATCGGCCTCGATCGTAAAGGACGGACAGGTTGTGGCCGGCGCCGAGCTTACGAAAGAGGTATCCGATAAATGGACGAAGTACCGCGCGGAATTCTCGGCGGAGCGGGAGACGCGGGGCGCGGAGTTCGTACTGAGCTTCGACGGGATCGGGCGCGCGGACTTGGATATGGTATCGTGCATACCTAAGGACGCGGTATTCGGGATCTTCAGGAGAGATCTCGCCGAAAAGCTCAAGGCGCTAAGCCCCGGCTTTTTGAGATTCCCGGGCGGTTGTATAGTCGAGGGCTACGACCTTAAGAACAGGTATAACTGGAAAGACGGCGTCGGAGCCGTAGAGGAAAGAAAGCAGAATTGGAACAGATGGTCGGCGCATACCGATACCGGGGCCGATAACGGATACAAGCATTACAATCAGACCTACGGCATGGGATTCTACGAGTATTTTCTCCTGTGCGAATACCTCGGCGCCCGTCCTCTGCCGGTGGTCAACTGCGGTCTCGGCTGTCAGTACCAGTCGAAAGAGGTTATAGATACGAACGGTAAGGAGTTTGAGACGTATATAAAGGACGCGCTCGATCTGATCGAGTTCGCAAACGGTGACGTTTCGACGTACTGGGGCGGACTCAGGGCGAAAATGGGTCATGAGGAGCCGTTCGGCCTCGAGCTTATTGGTATAGGCAACGAACAATGGCAGACCGAAACCAACGATTTTTACGCTAAATACGAGGCGTTCGAGAAAGCGATCCACGGCGCGTACCCGGATATCAAACTGGTCGCGACCGCGGGGCCCAAGGTCAAGGACGAGGCGTACGATTCGGCGTGGAGCTGGATCAGGGAGAGGAGCGAGACCAATCCGAATTTTGCGGCGGTCGTGGACGAGCATTATTATATGACGCCCGAATGGTTCTTTGAAAACGACGATTTCTACGACGATTACAACAGGTCGGTCAAGGTGTTCGCGGGCGAATACGCGTCCAGGAATGACGGCGACAATCGGCCGAATTATCCGCAGGCGAATACGTTGCTCTCGGCTATATCCGAAGCGGCGTTTATGACCGGACTGGAGCGCAACGCCGACGTGGTTTGCATGGCGTCCTACGCGCCGCTGTTCGCAAGGGTCGGCTATACGCAGTGGTCGCCCGATCTGATCTGGTTCGACGATAAGACTTCGTACGTTACGCCGAGCTATTACACGCAGTATATGTACGCGAACAATACGGGCGACTACGTCCTAAAGAGCGAAATTGAACCGAAGCGCGGCCATAAGCTGTATCATACGGTCTCGTATAAAGAGGAGACGGGCGAAATTATCATAAAGCTGGTAAACGGACTCGAGGAGGCCAAGACGGCTAAGATAACCGCGCCCGCGCCGCTTACCGGAGCGGCTGTGATAACGGTTCTGCGCGGCGACTATGCGGCGGCGTATAACAGCATTGCCGAACCTGATAGAATTAGGATAGAGAAATTAGAGACAAAGGTCTGCGAAAGCGGAGAGAGAAGCTTTGAGTTTACGGCGCCGCCGCTGTCTTTTTGCGTGATAAGGATAGCCGTAAGATAGAGCGGCTTATATGGAGAAAGAACATAATAAAATTATTTAGAAAAATTTTTAAAATACTGCAACATTTGCCCCGGCGTATTTGTATTATAGGTGAAGGACTCAAATACGGCCCGGGGGAAATCAGGCGGCGGCGCTTCAGGATATGAACTGTTCGGAAGCGAGGAGCGCCGCCGCAAATATTTGATTTGGTAAAGGAGGCGTCGTTAAGTGATAGCGGCTATAATAGATTTGGGTTCTAACTCGGCAAGAATGGATATAGTGGAGATATTCGAAAACGGCGAATACGAATACAAGGAGCGTCTCAGAAAGCTGGTCAAGCTCAGCGAAGGCATGGAAGCGGACGGCTGTATACAGACCGAAGCGGCGGGGCGCGCGGTCGAAGCGCTCGCCGAGTTCAAAAGCGTAATGGACGGGTATAATGTGGATACCACGATCGCGGTCGCGACCGCGGCTGTGCGTAAGGCGAAAAATTCGGACGTGTTCATAGACGAGGTCGAGGACAAGACGGGAATAACGATCGAGGTAATACGCGGCGAAAAGGAAGCGGAATACGATTTCTTAGGCGTTATATCGACTTTGGATATAGAGGACTGCGTGATCGCGGACACGGGCGGCGGAAGCACGGAGCTGATCTTGGTGATCGGCGGCGACGCGCTCGCAAGAGTGAGCCTGCCTATCGGAGCGGTCAACATGACGGAGCGGTTTATGGGTTACGGCGAGACAAAGGACGCGCTGGAAGGCTTAGACGACTATATCGACAGCCATCTTGATAAGATAAACTGGCTCGGCGACGCGGAGGGTCTGCCTATAGTTTGTATGGGCGGAAGTATGTACAACTTCGCAATAATGGAACAGGGTTTATCCGGCTTCGAGTCGGGACTTCACGGCTATACGATCCCGGCGCGCGAGGCGGCGAACGCCAACGAGATCCTGCTCGGCATGAGCGAGTCGGAACGCGAGTCGGCAGGGATAGAGAGCGGACGTCTCGACACAATAGTCTGCGGCGTAGCCCCGGTGATGGAACTTATGAAAAAGATCGATTCGGACGAGCTGGTGATATGCGCGTCCACGCTCCGAGACGGGATACTTGCGGAGATAATAGAGAATATGTGACCCTGCGCGTATAGAAAATGTAATTTCTAAAACAATGCAGGGCTGGGCTTGCCGTTACTTGGCGGTATGGCGGAAAGGGTTTAATCTAAATAGCGTTATGTGCGGAAAAGCGATCCGGTTTTTGAAAAGATATATCGCGGCGGATATTAGGCTTCTGTTTGGATCATATATATCAAGGCTGAAAAACCGCCGCCGCGCCGTCGTTTTCGCGCCGATACGCAAACGGAGACCAGGCGAAAGACCCAGGACGGGGTGTGGAGGCTTTTTTAGATATCAAAACGCAGATATTGAAAATTAATAATAAAATTTTCTAAAAATATGGAACTTTTGGTATCTGAAATTAGTCATATATACCGGACAAATAAAACACCATTTGTCTACCTTTGCGAAGAACCGCGCAAACTTGAGTATGTGCGTAGACTTGAGCGAAACGCGGTTCTTCGCCGACACCCCAACGTAGGGATTAGAGATTAGCGAATAGCGAATAGGGGCGAAATTTGTTTTTTTAACGCCGAACAGAACAGTAAGCGTAAAATTGACACTCTGTTTTCCTAAACGGCTACAGAAGCCGTTTTTGCGCTACAGAACGACAAACAATAAATTAACTAAATAAATTTTATAAAAAGGGGTGGAAGATATGAAGAGTTATTTTAAGAGATTTATAAGCGCGGCGGCGGTATTATTTTTGATATCCACTTTGTTCGTACCGACCTACGCGGCTGATACGGACGGGCTTGAGACGGCTATCGTTACCGCCAAGTCGAAGATAAACGTGCCCGACGAGTACAGCGAATTTACAAGCGACATCAGCGACGAGACGAGTTCGAGCGGCGCCGTGATCTATACTTTAAATTGGTCGACGGAAGACGATACTGACGGCGTGCAGATCTCCGTATCGTCGTACGGGGATATTATGTCGTTTGGCAAATATAACGACGATCCAAGCGACGAAGATCAGAAAGAACTGCCAAGCCTCAGCGTCGAGGACGTAAAGACCGCGGCGTATAACTATGTGATCGGTCTGAACCCGTCGTGGGCGGAGCAATTGCCTTTCGATAAGGCGGAATGCGGACAGATCGGGATCGACACAAGATATGCGACGGTGCATATGGACAGATACATAAACGGAGTGTTATTCTACGGCGGTATCAGCGTGGCGGTCAATGTGAGAGACGGAAGCGTAGCCGAGTATTGGGCGAACTGGTCGTATCCGGGCGAGCTTGAGGATCCGGCGGGGGCTATATCGGTATCCGACGCGGCGGCGAAGTTTGAGGAGTATAATACGCCGGAGCTGGTATACGTCAACGACTATGATTACGAAAACAAAACGGTTACCGCTAAGCTGGTCTATAAGACCGACGGCAAGGCGAGCGAGATCGACGCTATCACGGGCGAGAAGTACGAGCGTACATATTCGTATTCCGGCGGTTCGGGCGGCGGCAGTTCAAATGCGGAAGCCGCGCTCTCCGGGGACGCGGGTTACGACGAAGCGCAGCTGACCGAGGAAGAACTTGCGAATCTTAGCGAGATAGAGGCTCTTTTAAGCGAGGCGGAGCTTAGGTCGAAGGCCGAGGAGCCGGACGCTTTAGGTTTGAGCGGCGCGGAGTACAGCGGGATCAGCTATAGGCGTTATACGAATAATTTCGACGCGGAACAGAAGTATAGAGCGTATTTGGATTATACGTTCACAGACGGTGAAAACGAGTACGGCGCAAGCATAACCATGGACGCCGAGACCGGCGAAATACTGGGCTTTTACCGCGGCTACGACTATAGCCTTAGCGCTGAGGACGAGACGTTGACCGTTGAGGAAGGCCGCGCGATAGCCGAGGATTATATGAGCGCGTATTATCCCAAGTACTCGCTTACAAAGATAGAAGAACCCGACGAAGACGCTGAAAGATACAATCCGTATCAAACCTATATTTTCTACAGATATACGGACGGGATAAGAAACGAGGATAATTACGTTACGGTCACGGTAGATCTGTGCGGCGGCGGCATTACCAATTTGTATGAGGCGTGGGATTATAATACCGTATACGAGTCCTCTCAGCCGGCTATAGATGCCGCGAGAGCCGACGAACTGTTCGCGCAGGACGAGAATATATCGCTTGAATATATCAAGCCGGATAGTAGCAAAAACGAGTACAAACTCGTCTATTCCTTAAATAATCCGAGAAACTATATCTCGGCGGTAAGCGGAGCTTTTTCTGATTCGAGCGGAGAAGAATACATCGAAACTCCGGCGCAAGGCGCTACGGTCGCGAACGACATAGCGGGACATTACGCGGAAGAGCAGATAAAGACTCTGCTGTATTACAACGTTCTCGGCTTAGAGGACGGGGCTGAGAGTTTCAGACCGGACGATATTATCACTAAGCGGGAGCTTGCGTCTTTCGTCGCCTCGCTCGAGAGAAAGAGCTACGTGCCGGTCGCATCCGGGGTAGACAGCCTTGAAAGCTCGGGAGTAGCCGAAGAGGGCGAGCTTGAGAGCGACGATCCCGCGAAGCGAGAGGACGGAGTAAAATACATAATAAACGCGCTGGGATATAAAGAAGTAGCCCAGCTCGAGGGGATATATACGACTCCGTTCTTAGACGAAGCGGAGATAAGCCAAGGCTATATCGGATACGTGGCGCTGGCCAAGGGAATGAACATAATCTCGGGAGACGAGAACAGCGAGTTCAACCCGCAGGAAGGCTTGACGAGGGCGGACGCCGCGATAATGATATACAATTATCTTGTAAACTAACAAGCCAATCCATAATTAAACTATTTCCCAATAGGGCCGAACCTGCCTTCGCGGGTTCGGCTTTCATTATACGCGTAAATAATTGCGAATTTATGGTTGAAAAAGCGCCGGGCTAAGTATATAATAGTCGTATCAAAACTTATACGGCGGTGATTTAAATGGATATGAACAATATAGATATGCTCAGAAAAAAAGCGGAAGAAGAGATAAGCGCTATCAATTTCGCGGAGATCAAAGTAGAGAACGAGCGCGAGGAGAGCGTCTGCTCCGACTTAAATCTCTGGGACGGCAGAAATACGGTCATCGGATACGCGGACGTGTCGTGGACGAGCTCCGACGAGGCGGCGGTCTCGGTCTCCGGCTCGGTGACCTGCTGCAAGGAGCCTAAAGAGGTGGAGATCACGGCGCATTTTTCGTATCAGGACTATCCGGAAATAGCGATCGATAAGACCTTTAAGATAACCGTTTTGGCCGGGAGCGGCGAAAAGCCTAAGGCTAATACGATAGAGGTGGAGCGCGGCAATTCTCAGCCCGTCCTTTTTGTGATCGGCGACTCGACGGCGAGCCCGTTCCCGCATACCGGCGAGAACAACAGATACCCGCAGACCGGCTGGGCGCAGTGTCTGCATCATTATTTCGACCCCGAGAAACTTTCGGTCGTGGATCTGGCGCTCAGCGGCAGAAGCTCCAAGAGCTTTAAAAACGATACAAACTACAAAATCTTTAACGACGCGATACAAAAAGGCGACTATCTTATACTCCAGTTCGGCCATAACGATAGCAAGAGCGAGGATCCGAACCGCTACACTTTTGTAGACGGCGGGATCGCGGACGAAGGCTCTTATAAAAATTCGATGTCGGTATACATAGAGACCGCGAAACAGAAGGGCGCGAATCCGATAATCGCGACTTCGATCAGCCGCATGAAGCTGAGCGACGAGAGTCTTGAACGCTACGTAAACGCGGCGAAAGAGCTTGCGGCCGAGCTGAATATCCCGGTCATAGATATGTATAAGAGGACGAACGACTGGGTGAACGAAGTAGGACTCGAAGCCGCGAAGGATCTGTATAAATACATAAGACCCCACGATTACAGGTTCATGGACGACCCCGAATATTTGAGGAGCCAATACTACGAGAGCGCGCTCGAAGAGGGCGAGACCGACGGTACCCACCTCAATATATACGGAGCCGACCTGGTAGCCCAATGGGCGGCCGAGGAGCTGAGCGAGAAAGCGCCAGAACTGAAAGAGTATATGACCGGCTACAAGGCGAAATACCCGCTGCCGAGTTATGACCGTAAATAGATCTATGCAAACTGTTTAGCCGGACGAAGTTTTTAGCTTCGCCCGGTTTTTGTATTTGGGATTTTAGTATGTTATTTTCATGTATCAAAATAGAATATCTTATCATAGAGATATGTCGCGATCCTTGACGGGTAAATTATATATGCGAAACTGCGGCTATATGAAAATATATTCAAATAAATAGAAGAAATCCTTCGATCAGGGCTTGAATAATTTAAAAAATGGCGCTATTATATGAGAAAAACATACATGCATATTTAAATTTTGGAGGAGAGCAATGATAAGTCTAAATGAATGGACGCGAGAGGGAGCTAAGTTTGCGTTTCCCAATACGCCCGACGGGAATAATTGGTATACGGTCGGGTTTTTCCCGAAGAACGATTACAGCGTAGACGTCGGCGATTATTTGGCGCTGGAGTTCGAGCTTGCCGAACCGGCGGAGAAAGCCGGACAGATCAGGGTCAATATCGGCTATATAGACTCGGGCGAGATCAATTACGAGAACATCGTCCACACGGAGTACGTAGGCGCCGTCGAGGCGGGAGATCGGACGGTCACGGCGTATTTAGAGGAATTTGATTATTTGAGTTCAAGGCGTAACGTCTTAAAATTTGTGAGATACGTCGAGTTCGACCGCGAGGTCAAAGATCCGCGTTTTATAAAGTCAAAGGGAATATACGCCTATAGCGACGTCTATTCGAAACCGGCGGCGCATAACGAGACCGCCTCGTATACTATCAGTTTGGAAAACGAGACCTATAAACCCAAGGCGTACAGCGTAAGTCTTAAAAAAGCCGGCTGGGAGGTCTGCGACGTAAGCTTTTCGGAGCGTTTCGGCGAGATAGAGCCGTACGGCAGGAAAGATATAGTAATGAGCGTCAAGATGTCAGATAGGATCCCGGGCGGCGGCTACGAGAAGCAGACGGTCAACATAGTTACCGGCGGCGCGGACGGACAAAAATTAGAGTTTATGACCGTGAGCAAACTTGAACATCCGTACATAATCCACAATAAAAAAGGCTGGCGGGAAGTCAGGGAAAAGATGGATAAATACGAGTGGGCGAAAAAGGCGTACGATAAGCTCTACGCGCAGGTAGCGGACTGGGAAATACCCGCGACCGCAGAAGAGGACGACAGTATCGCGGCGACGATGAACGCGCATAAGGCGTACATGAGCGCTATAGTATGGACGTTGAGCGGCGAGGAACGCTTCCTTAAAAATTCGGCCGCGTTTTTAAAACACTGCGCGTACTGGTATCCCAAAAAGCTCAGAGCCTGCGATCAGGAACTTGTCCATGAAGGCGAGTTCTTTAAGAGTATAGCCGTGGTATACGACCTGACGTGCGATACTGACGAATATTCCGATAAAGACAGAGCGGATATAGAGAATATATTCAGAACCTTTATCGGCAGGATAGACTGGGAACTCGAGACCGGCGGCTATTCCAACTGGTCTTTGGCGGAGATCGCGGGCGCGCTTCAGTGCGCCGAGTGCCTGCAGGACAGGGCGCTGATAGAGAGGTTCGCGTTCGGCAAGGGCGGAATTACAGACCATATCTCAAAATGCGTTTTGGACGACGGCTGGTGGTACGAGTGTTCTATAGGATATAATCTGATGTCGGCGGCGCTCCTTACTCAGCTCGCGCATTGCCTTCTGCCCTGGGGGATCGATCTGACCGGGTATAGGGTTCCGGCAAACTACGCAAGAGACGTGCAGTCTACCGCCAGTCATAAGGACGGGCTCGTCTCGAGCGTGTACGGTCCCAATAAGAGAAACTACAGGAATATAGAGATGCTCTGGGACAGCCTTGTCGCGCTCGCGGACTACAGAGCCGTCGTGCCGGGAGTGAACGATTCGACCGAGATGCGGCTTACCGGAACCTCCGAAAGAGGCGACGACGCGAGATACGACATAGCCTACGCGGTCTACAAAAAGCCGGAATACGCCGAGATAGTCCGCCGCGGCGGAGAAGAATACCGCGACCTGATCTACGGGGTCGGCGAGCTCCCGGACGTGAGTACGGACATATCGGAGAAGTCGTATTGCTTCGACAACGCGGGAGTCGCGATCCTGAGGAGTCAAAAGAAAGGCGTAAGCCCCGACAAACAGATACAGGCGTCGCTGAAATACGGCTCTCACGGCGGCGCGCACGGGCATTATGACAGGACCAGCCTCATGAGTATTTCGCGATACGGGCGCAGCTTCTACAACCCTGAGAATATATGGTATTCCTATCATACGTTCTTGTATAAATTTATGGTCCAGACCGGGATAACCCATAACATGACGCTGACCGATCTTAAGATGCAGGATCCGCAGGAGGGAGAGCGTTTGATGTTCTACAGCGGCGAAACGTTCCAGGCCTGCGCGGTGAATAACAAGGCCAAATGGTCGTATCCTCCGTACGGCGGCTGGAGAGTCGGCGTAGGCGAGACGTTCGAGGAGCGCTGCTGGAAAGAGGGCAGATACGTTCCGATCCCGCCCGAGGCCGAAAGCCCCGAATACACCAAGCGGAGCGGCTTTACCGAGCCTATAGACCAGACGCGCGTTCTGGTGGTCGCCGACGATTTCGTTGTGATCTTCGACAGAGTTGCGGGCGAGGAAGAACACGACTACGACTGCGTATACCATTTCTGCGGGCTTAGGAAGATGGACGGAGCGAAGCATAGGGAGCATACCGAACAGCTTACGACCGACCCTCTCTCGAGCGGACAATTCGTGACCGACTGCGATTGGTACGATTGCTCGGGAGACGTCAAGCTCGGCTTTGAGATGGAGTTCGACGAATCAACGCGCAAGCACGGCTGGCTCGTTCCTTTCAGGACTTCCTGCAACGAGCCGGGGACTTTGAAGATGAACGTATTCTATCCCGATCTTAAGGATAAAGGCTCCGAGCTGATACTTGGAACCGACCCGCAGTATTTCGAGGTCCAGCATAAGCTGTACTATGAGATAACCGACGGAGAGAATCTTTTGAAAGAGGGCAAGTTCGGCGCGTGGATACTCGGCAGGGACGATATAGTCCTGGATATAACCGGAGCGGATAAGCTGGTTCTTAAAACCAAATACGAGAAGCCGGAATTGGATTTCTTCGACGTCGCAAACCCGCTTAAATCGATATTCTGGGGAGATCCCTATATCGTGACAAGTTCGGGCGAGAGAAAATATTTATGCGATATGGACGTAGAGATCGACGGACTGTACGAGTCCGAAAAGAACAAGGACTACTACGGCGGAGGAGTGAAGATCGCAGGCAGAGAGTTTAAATACGCGGTCGGCGCGGAACCGACCGAGGAGAATAAGTTCGGTTCGATAACCGTAGACCTTGGCGGCATGGAAGCGGAGAGCTTCGTAGCGAGCATAGGCTCCGACTACCCGCTCGGCGGCGAGGAGTATAAGAGATGTATGGTCTCGCAGCGCAAACGCGGCAAGAGCGCGAGATTCGCGACCGTGATAGAACCTCACGAGGACGAACCTAAGGTCGCGCGCGTATCCGCCGAGGACGAAAATACGGTAGTGGTAGAAATGCGCGACGGAACTCAAAGGATAGTCCGCGTAAGCGGCCTGGGCGCTCCGCACGAGGAGAAGATCAGCGTGAGAGTCGAAAGCGTCTCGAACGGCGAAACGGTAGGAGCGGAAGAGTCCGAATAATATATGAATAAAAATTAATGCAAAGTAAAAGGCGGGAGATAAGTATATCTCTCGCCTTATATTATGGGAACCGGGTATTTTTGAACGCAGATTTGGCGACGGCCTCTGTATCTTAAAAAGTCCGTATATAAAAAATAAGCGTCGTTACCGCGCTTAGAGATTATTTGATTTTATGATTTAGGCTAACCCCCGCACGCCTTGCAGAAATGATAGATTATTCGTTCCGCGTGGCGGAAGTTCTCTTCGCTCAACTCGGATAACAGCCCCTCTATATAAGCGTATTTGTTCGGATCCGCTTCGCCGGATATAAGAGTGTTGCAATCAGTATTAAGGCTGTTCGCGAGCCGCAGAAGGACCTGCACGGACATACCCTTTTTGCCGGTCTCTATCTCGTAGAGGAACCTTGCGCTTATATTTGCCTTTTCGCTTAAAAATTCCCGCGTATATCCGTTTTTGTTTCTCAGCTCCCAAATACGTTTTCCAATCTCTTTATTGATATTGTCCATATTTCTTTCTCCCGATCTTTCTATGAGACGCTTACGGTAAGCGTATATTAGATTTGTTTTATTATAGAGTATCACAATAATACATAAAATAAATGCGCTAAAGTTCTTGACAAATATGAACTAAAGCGCTAAAGTTTCAATAACAATAGTTCTATGATTTACGGAGGGAAGATAGATGAAAAAGTTGATAAGCGCGTTTTTGATTATGGCGACGGTTTTGGCGACGGCGGCTTTGACTACGCTAACGGTATCGGCGGCAACGGTTGACAGCGGTGTGGTAGGTGATAATATTACGTGGACGCTTGACAGCAGCGGAACATTAACGATCAGTGGATCTGGAGATATGGGCGAATTTTTTTATGCTTATGGAGCTCCTTGGAAGAGCCATAATTCTGAGATAAAGACCGTTATAATAAATGAAGGCGTGACAAGTATTGCGAGAGGAGCGTTTGCTTCATATTATATAGATGTTGGTATTGATATTAGTTATCCCGCATGTATTAATTTAACAAAGGTAATTATACCTGACAGCGTAACAAGTATTGGATTTGACGCTTTTCTCGGAACGGCATATTACAATAATCCGGATAACTGGCAAGACGGGGTTCTGTATTTAGATAATTGGCTGATAGCCGCGGAGACAACAATTGAGTCGTGTAACGTTAGACCCGGAATAAAAGGTATTGCAGTTGGCGCTTTTGATGGTTATACAGGTTTAACAAATATAACGATACCGGACAGCGTGAACTACATTGGAAATTTTTCGTTTAGGGGTTGCACCAGTCTGACAAATATAACAATACCAAATAGTGTGGTAAGCATAGGGAAGGGTGCTTTTGAGGACTGCACCGGCTTGACAAACGTGACGATATTGGACGGCGTGACGAGCATAGGGGATTGTGCGTTTTTGGATTGCGTAGCCTTGAAAAACATAATAATACCCCAAAGCGTGACCTATATTGCGCGGAATGCGTTTTTAGGTTGTGGAGAGCTTAATATAAATGTTGATTCCAATAATGAAAATTATTCTTCAATTGACGGTGTATTATTTAATAAAGATGCGACAGAGTTAATCACATATTCAAAAGATGGAATATCACCGAATTATATTATACCAAGCGGAGTAAAAAGTATAGGAGACAGTGCGTTTAGTAGTTGTGGTAACTTGACGAGCATAACAATACCGAACAGCGTAACGAGCATAGGCGGTGGCGCATTCGCAGGCTGTGATGATTTAACAAGAGTAACAATACCGAATAGTGTAACGAGTATAGGAAGTTATGCGTTTCAAGGTTGTAATAGTTTGGAAAGCGTAACATTGTCAAATAAAGTTACAATAATTGAAGAAGGAATGTTCTATTTTTGCAGCAACTTAACAAGCATAACAATACCTGACAGCGTGGCTAATATTGGATGGGGTGCGTTTTTGGATTGCCCAAACCTAACCGACGTATACTACGCCGGTACGGAATCTCAATGGAATAAAATTACAATAGAGCAAGTCAACGACCCGCTCCTCTCCGCCAATATCCATTTCGCAAACGACGACGCGGACGTCAAGATCGGCGGCGCGGTCGAGGATAAAACCGCCCGCAAAATATCGGCCGACTTCCAAAACGCGTCAAGTGCGGCTAAAACGTTCGACGCGATCTGCGCGGTCTACGACGAACGCGGCGCGCTTATTACCTACGAGGACGTAACTGTAACCGTCGCTTCGGGCGAGACGCGGAAGATAGAGTTCTTCCTAAGCGCAAGCGGTTGGGATTCGTATAAGCTCTTCGCCTGGGACGGGCTGGGGTCGATGCGCCCGCTCGGCTGGGCTGAGACGTAAAATATAAATTTCTTCCCAATTATATCATAGCATGAGAAACGCCGCGGCTCGTATGAGCTTGCGGCGTGTTTGTCCGTCCGGATCCGGTAAGAAGTTTCGTTAGCAGGCCGTTATCGATATATATCGGTCGAGCTTCGGTTTTCGGCTAAACAAGGCGAGCGCATCGCGCTGCCTTCAAGCGTCTTATGCGCCCTCTCTTTAATCGCGTCGGCGTCGGAACCACGTCAAACGGAGACGTAAATAGGGCGGAAGATTCTGAATAATATATGAATAAAAATTAATGCAAAGCAAAAGGCGGGAGATAAGTATATCTCTCGCCTTATATTATTGTAACTTGTATTTAAACTATTTACCGGCCGCAATACGGCTTGCGCGGCACTCTTGGGGCGTTCGTTATATCAGGGCGTTATCCCTCTATTTCAGCGGCGTAACTTTCGCCGGAGTTCGCCGTTATTTGTTTGCGCGCACTTCTTCAAATTCACGCTTGATCGTATCGGACGGCGGAGCGGTCAGCAGAGATACCACGATTATGCAAAGGCTCGAGAATATGAAAGCCGGGAGCAATTCGTAAATATCAAACGCGCCGCCGAGGGGACGGATAACGAGTTTCCAGAAAAATACCATCAGGCCGCCGCCGACCATTCCGGCGATCGCGCCGTATTGATTGATACGTTTCCAGAAGAGCGAGAACAGGACGAGAGGTCCGAAAGTCGCGCCGAAGCCCGCCCATGCGAACGATACTATCGTGAAGATAACGCTGTTTTCGTCGAGCGCGATTATTATCGCCACAAGCGTGATCGCCAGCAGGGTTATACGCGAGATGAGCATGACTTGCTTGTCGCTCGCGTCTTTTTTGAACAGACCCTGGAAAAGGTTTTTGGAAAACGCCGAAGCAGCGATCAGCAGATATGAATCGGACGAGCTGATCGTAGCCGCGAGTATTCCGGCCATGATGAACCCTGCCAGCAGAGCGGGCAGCAGGTTGGTCGACAGTATGATAAAGATGTTCTCCGCTTCGGAACTGGTAGTAAGCGCGGTCGGGAACAGAGAACGTCCGACAACGCCGATGAATACGGCTACCGAAAGCGAGATGAGCACCCACACGGTGGCGATCCGGCGCGAGTTTGTGAGCTCGCGTTCGCTGCGTATAGCCATAAATCTCAACAGTACTTGCGGCATACCGAAATAGCCGAGACCCCATGCGAGCGTCGAGCATATGTTTATAAACCCGTAAGGTTCGGAGTTTCCAAACAGCGGAACGCCGTTCGACGCTTGTTGTACGCCGCTGCCGTCGGTAACCGGCGAGGCCAATCCGAACATATCGAGGAATCCTGGTATGTTCTTCACGTTTTCAACGACCGCCGAGATTCCGCCGGCCGCGATCGTTCCTACGACTACGATACATATGAGCGCGACGAACATAACTATCGCCTGCATAAAGTCGGACGCGCTCTCGGCCAGGAAACCGCCTAAGATCGTGTAGATAAGTACGAACAGCGCGCCCAGGATCATCATCGGTATGTATGGCGCCCCGAACAGCGTCGAGAACAGCTTTCCGCAGGTCACAAGACAGCTTGCGGCGTAGACCGTGAAGAATATCAGTATAAATACCGCCGAGATCGTCATAATGACCTTCTTTTTCTCGTGGAAACGGTTAGAAAAGAACTCGGGCAGAGTGATAGCGTTGCCCGCCTTTACGCTGTATCTGCGCAGACGCTTAGAAACGATGAGCCAGTTGATATACGTGCCGGCGGCAAGACCGATAGCCGTCCAGGACGCGTCCGCGATACCGCACCAGTACGCAACTCCGGGCAGACCCATCAGCAGCCACCCGCTCATGTCCGAAGCTTCGGCGCTCATCGCCGCGACCCAAGGACCGAGCGAACGTCCGCCGAGAAAATAGTTCTCCGAGCTCTGACTCGCGCGTTTTGCAAAGGCCACGCCTATGCAGATTACCGCCGCCATATAGACGCACATGGCGATCAATACTTGAATTTGGTTTGAATCCATAGCAAATCTCCCTCCGTATTTAAAGTTTGCAGCCGCTTTTAAAACGCTAAACGTTTTTGTTTTATACGGCTTTGCGTAAAATGTAATGTACTAAACCGTGGGTCATTATATCATAAATGAATACAAAAATCAATATTTACCACAATTGAGTTCCTCGGTTTTCAAGCGGTTTTGAATAATCCGCAATAGGCTGTCCGGTCTGTATCGCGCGCGAGCGACCGGTATATGCATCTGAAAGACGGTTATTATGCTCCGACAGGTTTAGCCCGCCGTTTCGGGAACGCGCCGTGTTCGCGTATACGGCAAAACCTACTTAGTCGCCGGCGCAAAGTATAGTCGGGCAGACGGGAAACATAGAGTTCTTCTTAAGCGCAAGCGGCTGAGATTCGTATAAGCTCTTCGCCTGGGACGAGTTGGGGTCAATGCGGCCGCTCGGTCGGGCGGAAGTATAGGCCGGGATTTAAAAACGATAGATTTCTTCCCAATATGATCTAACCAAATAAAAAAAGACGGGAGCTTGACGATTTACTCCCATCTTGTTCATTCCAAATAAATCCGCCCGCGCAACATATCATTCTTCGGGTCTTAGCGGTCCGTAGAAGTACGAGGCGGTCGCGCCGCCGTCGATCAAAAAGTCCGCGCCGGTGATGAACGCGCCTTTATCGCTTAGGAGCAGTTCGGCGACGTTAGCGACTTCGTCGGCCGTTCCCGGACGTCCGGCCGGGCATTTGGCGAACATGTTCTTATAAAAATCGCCTCTCGGCCCGTTGAACTCGTCGATAGCGAGCGGGGTCACGATTATACCGGGGGAAATGGAGTTAATACGCGCGCCCTTTTCACCCCACTTGACCGATTCGGCCATTACGCGTTTTTCGTTGCAGCGTTTCGCTATTTGGTAGGCGTGTAGAGTATCTTTGATATTTTCCGGTTTTAATATATCCAGCTCAAGCAGCTCCTCGGTCGGCGTGGTCGCTAACTCTTCGTCCGCCTCCGGGCTCAGCGCGGGCATCCTGTGCCCCGATTGGCTCGAGATCGTCACGCCTGCGCCGCCGCTCTTTATTACCTTTCCGACCTCTTCGAGCAAGACCGCCGTCCCGTATAAGTCTACTTTTAAAATAGCCTCGACGGGCGCCTGGCTCGGAGAAACGCCCGCGGCGTTTACAAGCATCGTAATATCGCCGTACGTCTCCGCCTTTGCTATAAGAGACTTGATCGATTCCCTTGAGGAAAGATCCATTTCGACCGCAACCGCGTTAAAGCCCGCGTCGTTCATTATCTTGGAGACCGCTTCGGCGTTTTCCGGTTTCTTGTCGCCTATTACGATCTTCTTCCCATATCCCATTCTTCTGGCGATGGCCATCCCAATTTGCCCCGCGCCTGTAAGTATCATTACGTCTTTCATGATTAGCGCTCCTCTCAAATATATTATTTATTACCTATATTCTATACTATAACGCAGGACTTATCAATTCGGCTTCCAAATAAGATCCATAAGTAAAACTTATGCGAACGTCTTGCTGAGTATATCCACAAACTTCTTTATATACGGATTGGGATTTTCTTTTTTCCAGTATGCATAGAAGCCGCGCGTCAGGGGGTTTCCGTTCTGATAGATGGGAACGCGGACGATATGCTTCGGAGCGGGGGAGGAAGATGGAGGTGTCTCGACCGGCATAAAGCCCTGGTTTCCGGCGACTAAAAGGCGGCCTTCGTCCAAGGTCTCGGCGAAGATGAAAGAGCCGCCGAAGCCGAGAGCGTCGCGGTAAAAGCTTATTTCGCTCTCTTTCTCTTCATCGGATGAGATCAGGATACAGGGGATATGTTTTAGGTCGTCGAGGGTCGCAAAGTCGCGCGCCGCGAGCGAGTTATGTTCCGAGAGTTCGGCGCGGCAGACGCAGGAGACGAGCTTAAAGTTAAAATATCTGTCCGAAAAAGCGCGGCGTTGGTCGCTCAGTATAAGATCGGCTTTGTCGGTTTTAAGCAGAGCGTACAGCTCCTCGTGATTGCCGTTTACTATATGTATGGGTATATCGGAATATCGCGCCGAAAATTCCGTTACCGCTTCGCGCAGTTCGGCGCCCCCGTACGTGCGCAGGTAGCCGATATTGAGCCGCATGGCGTCGCCCCGGTCGACGCGTATCGTTTCGAGTTTAAGCTTTTCGGCGTCGCTTAGAAGTATTCGCGCGTTTCTGTAAAAGTATTCGCCCGCCTGCGTTAGAGTAAAGCACCGATTTTTTCTTATCAGTAAAGTTACTCCAAGTTCGCTCTCCAAGGCCCTTATCTGCTGCGAGACCGCCGACTGAGAAATAAATAGTTTTTCGGCCGCTTCGGTAAAGCTGCCGGATTCGACCACGGCTATAAAATATTTTATTTGCCTGAGAAGCATCGTAAATTCTCCTTATCTGCATAATAACAGTATTATATCATAATAGGGCCGAATATTAAACAATTTGAATAGATTTTTCACCCGCGTGGAATAAAAAAGTCCGCGGAGATTATCCCCGCGGACGCGTTAGAATTTTTATCTCAAAAATCCTTCTATTATCTTCTGTTCGGCCTCCTCTTCGGTAAGGCCGAGAGTTCTAAGCTTAACGATCTGTTCTCCGGCAATCTTGCCGATGGCAGCCTCGTGTATCAGCGACGCGTCGATGTCCCCGGCAAAAAGTTCCGGAGTCGCGTTGACTCTGCCGTTTCCGGCGAGTATTGCGTCGCACTCGGAGTGACCGGTGCATCTGCAGTTGCCGTTTATCTTCGAGTGGTATTCCTGATAAGAATCGTCCTTCGCGACCGAACGCGATACCAGCTCGACGCCCGAATCCTCGCCGTTCATCTCTACCTCGAAGTCGGTCTTTGCAGTCTCGGTACCGTCGGTCATTATCCGCTCGCGTATGATCAGCTTAGACCGCGCGTCTAAAACCGCGCTCGTCTTTCTGTTCGTGCTGTCCACGCCGCTTATCTGGATCGAGTCGATCTCCATGACCGAGTCTTCGCCGAGTTCGATCTCCGTCACCGGGTCGATACGCTTAGCGCCGGTTCCGTTTCCGGTCGCTATATGTTTTTCCTTGTATAAAACATGCGATCCTTTGCCTAAGATGAACTTGTGTATCCCGTTATGACGCGCTTCCTCTTCGCCGTCGCTGTGCACTCCGCAGCCGGCTATGATAGTGACGTCCGCGCCGTCGCCGACGTAGAAGTCGTTATAGACGAGATCGTTCACGTCGCTGTGCGTTACGCAGGCCGGGATATATACGGTCTCTTTCTGCGCCTCGGGGCTTATATGTATGACAAGTCCCGGTCCGTCCGTCTTTGATTCGATCTTTATGTGCTCCGACGACTGTCTGCCGACGCACTGTCCGTCCTCGCGTATGTTAAACGCGCCTTTAAACGTACCGTTCCAGTCCGATACTATATTTAACAATTTCTCTGTAATATTGTTCATAATACTGCGCCTTTCTGCCCGCCTGAATTGCTGAGCGACGTTCCCCTTTTCGCGGGCGTTCGGGGGATCGCAAGCGTACATTCGCTCGATTTCGCTATACGCTTCTTCAGTTTGAATTTTTTGTATTAAGCGCTACGCTTCACTGCGTATGTCCTTCCTGCGCGGACATCTTGCGCTCTTTTCGTTTACCATCAGTTCGGGGAGAACCGAGTCGGTAGAACCCGACGTCCTTACCTTGCCGTCGGCTACGACCACGATGTTGTCGGCTATCTCCAAGATCCTCTCCTGGTGCGAGATGACCAAAAGCGCGGCGCCGTGTTCATCCTTGAGCTTTTTGAATACGTCTATCAAATTGTTGAAGCTCCAAAGATCTATACCCGCTTCCGGCTCGTCGAATATTATCACCTTCGCGTCCTTGCGCGCTAAGACCGTGGCTATCTCTATTCTCTTGCTTTCGCCGCCAGACAGGCTTGAATCGACGGTTCTGTCGATATACTCGTCCGCGCACAGCCCGACGCCGCCGAGCAGGTCGCAGATAGTTCCCCAATCGCATTTCTCTCCGGCCGCAAGCTCGATAAGATCCCTTACCGTAAGCCCCTTGAACTTGACCGGCTGCTGGAACGCGAAACATATGCCGCTTTTCGCCCTCTTGGTCATATCCCAGTCCGTGATGTCGGCGTCGTCTAATTGTATGCTCCCGCTGTCCGGCGTATCAAGTCCGGCTATCAATTTGGCGAGCGAGGTCTTGCCGCCGCCGTTGGGCCCCGTTATCACCGTGAGTTCCCCGTCCGGGACCTCGAGGCTGACTCCCTTTAATATTTCATTGGTATCGGTTTCGTTCTCTCCCGGAACGCTCCATTTAATATCGTTTAATCTAAGCATCTCACACTCTCCTGTCTTCGCCGGTATCGGCAAATTCCATAGGTTTATCGTTTAACGTTTGTCGCCCGCGTCTTCTAAATGCGGACGCAATATATATTTTACTTTTTTATCGGTATTTTTTCAACCCTTATTTTATAAAATTGTAATTTTTTTATATATATTTTTAACGCTTTCGCATAAATACCCAAATACGCCGCCCCAAGCCCTTTTCGTTAAATTTAAAACGCTCGTTCCGCGCCCGGGTATTGCCTCTTTTGCTCTTTGCAAATTAATTATACCAATTTTGTAGGAATTAGTCAACCGTTATTAAGATAAAAATAAAACAGTAATAATTATTATTTTTGTATATTTTGATAAGTAGGCGGGCGGAGGGGGAGGGGCGATATAAAGTTTGAGGCGGAAGGAGAAAAATTTCACGATTTTCTAAAAGCCGTAAAGCCGTCGGCTTCGTCCACCACGGCCAGAAATACGTCCGAGATTTGACCTATATTTTGGCGTTTGAGTTCTTTTTTCAGCCAGTTGATATCCTTACCGGACTTTTTGAGATTTTGGTCTATTATCCTGCCGTCCATTATCAGATTGATAGAAACGCCGGCGCGATTCGGAACGATCCCGCTGTCTGAGGGCTGCATATTCCTAAATTCCGGTTTTGGGAGAATCGAAAGCTTGCCGTTCGGTTCAAGTATAACTGTGTCTATCTCCGAGAGATCGAAATAGCCTTGAGATCTGCATTGGGTCAAAAATTCGCTGAGATCGAGTCTTGTCTTTTTGAAGCCGGCCTGGTTGAGCTTCCCGTTGTGGATCAGATATACGGCGTCGCCTTCGGTAAATTTTCTGAAACGTATACTATGGTTTGAGAGTTTATTTATTGCTAAAACCACGGCCGCGTATACTACCATGGCCGTCAGAGGTTTTAAGCTTCCGCCCTCTATCTCCGTAGCCATTTCGGCGGCTATCGAGCCGATGGTTATACCGTTGATATAGTCGAACATAGATAGCTGCGACATCTGTTTGCAGCCGAGCGCTTTGGTGAGCAGAAAGAGTACGACTATAGAAGAGATTGCGGCGACCGCCGTTTTTAATATATCCGTTAAATATGAAGGCATATCGATCAGTCCTTATTTTTAGATTTTAATTGATTTTTTAGCTATTGTTTGTCTTTCGGCTTATCTGACTTATCTGACGCCGCCCGGTTTTTCGGTTCGTTTTTCCTTAAACAGTTTTATGCCTTTCGTTATTTCCAAAACGCCTATTATCAGCAAGAATCCGCCGAAGAGTTTTCTCAGCATATCGCTCATAACGATCGACGCAAGATACGAACCGGCGACCGCGCCGACGATCCCCGAAAGGCCTATTACGACGCAGGTCTTAATATCCACGTTTTTGTTTTTTATGTGTATTATCAGGGCGAAGATAGCCGTGGGGATAAAACAGGCCACGTTAAGTCCCTGCGCGGTATGCTGTTCTATACCGAAAAACATGGTCAGCGCCGGGATCAGGATCGCTCCGCCGCCTATTCCCATGCCGCCTATTACCCCGCTCAAAAAGCCTATAACGCCGTTTAACATTATGGATAGCCCCCAATCGCGTTAAAATATCATTTTTACCGCCGCAAATATAATAAGCGCGCCGAAACCGAGCTTCAGCCAATGGACAGGCGCTTTGTCGAGTAATTTGGCGCCGATCATACCGCCTATAACTCCGCCGATAGAGAGAAAGAGCCAGAGTCTGAGGTCGAAGAAACCGTTATAGATATATACCCCGGTAGTTACTAACGACATTATCAAAATTATACCCACGGCCGTGGCGTGAGATTTTTTAGGTTCAAACTTGAGGAACTTTTCGAGCGCCGGAACGACGATACAGCCGCCGCCGGACGCGAACAGGCCGTTTAGAAAGCCGGTTACGATCCCTATCGCTATTTGTTTTATTATATTTTTAGACTTTTTCATATTAATATTCCCGCTTTGCCGTTTTGATTTATTGTTTGCAGTTTTGGGATATTTATTCAAAATAGTTTGTTATGGCCCGAAGGAAGAGGAAGGGGATGAAAAAAAGCCGATAATATGGCTCTGCAAAGAAAAAACGGCGGGATCCCTCCCGCCGCATAAATTTAATTCGATCGATAACAGAACTAAGAGATCAGATATTGTCGATAGCTTCTTTGATGGTCTTATCTTTAGCCATCTTACTGTACTTTTCGACCTCGATCTTATTCTTGGCGGCGTGAGTCAAGCAGCCGGCTCCTCCTATACAGCCGCCTACGCAGGCCATGCCCTCGATAAAGTTGGTGTTTCCTATCTGTCTCGAGGCTTTGAGCAGTTCTTTTTTACATTCTTCGATACCGTCGCAGGATACCGCGTGCAGCTCGAATTCGGTGTTGCCATGCTCTTTCAGAGCTTCGACCACAGCCTCGGCGAGACCGCCGCATTTAGCGAAGCCCCTGCCGTAGTAGGACGCGCTGTTAAGTTCGCCGTCTTCGAGAGAGGTGAGGTCTATGGAGCGGGCGTCGAACAGAGCCTGCAACTCTTCAAACGTCAGCGCGCTGTCTACGTATGGCGCCACGCTTTCTTTCTTGATCTCCATCTTTTTAGCGGTGCAAGGACCGATAAATACGATCTTACAATTGGGATCGTTTTCTTTAAGCCGTTTTGAAATCGTCGCCATAGGACTCAGGCTGTGCGAAACGTTCGGACTAAGAGTCGGAAACGCCTTTTCCACATAGCTTACGAACGCGGGACAGCACGAGCTTGTAAGGAAGCCTTTTTTAGCCAGTTCGTCGGCTTCCGCATACGCCACCATATCCGCGCCGAGCGCCGCCTCGACTACTTCGTCAAAACCGAGTTTTTTGATTCCCGTGACGACTTGGCCCAAGCGTATATTGGTATATGAGAACTGTCCCGAGATAGACGGAGCTATGACCGCGTACAGCTTGGTATCGTCGTCGCCGCCGTAGCGTTTGAGCATATTGACTACCTCTATTATGTAGGACTTATCGGTTATCGCGCCCCAAGGACATTGATATACGCAGGCGCCGCAGGATATACATTTTTCGTTGTCTATTTTTGCGGCGTGTTTTTCGTCCATGCTTATAGCCTTTATCTTACAAGCTCTCTCGCAGGGACGTTCGCTCTTGCTTATAGCGCTGTAGGGACATACCTTTGCGCACATGCCGCACTCCACGCATTTTTCTTTATCGATTATAGCCTTCTGGTTCGAGTCGAACGAGATCGCGCCTTTTTTACATACGTCCTCGCATCTGTGGGCGAGACAGCCGCGGCAGGCGTTGGTGACCTCGTATCCGCCTACGGGACATTCGTCGCAGGCGATGTCGATTACCTGGATTATATTCTCGTCGGTCTCGCGTTTCGCCGACGCCATCGATATACGCTGCCCGACTATGGCGCGCTCTTTGTATATACAGCAGCGCATGGTAGCTTTGTCTTTAACTATATACTTGGCGATATCGTTAAAACTGCCGACCAAAGTGTCGTCGTAAGCGTGACGCGCTACTTCTCTCAATACTTTGTATTTCAGGTACTGGACCTTGGTGTCGAACTTTCTCATAACAGGTTTGTTTTCTGTACTCATCTTATACCTCCGTCTCCGGAACGATTTCGATCCGGCGCTTATTTTAGTTTTATAAAAATAGTTATTTGTTTACTTGATCTTTTTTTGTTCGGTCGAATCAATAGTACTCGACCGTAACGTTTTTGCCCATAGCTTTAAGACACTCGGCGAGTTCGTCGATCATTTTAAGCTTTATGCTGAAATTTATTTTCAGATCTATATGCGCCGTGTTCTTCGCTTTTCCAACGAACAGATTGACGTCCGTCGCCTCTTTGAACAGCAGCCTCGCAAGCTCCGAGGCGCCGTCGTTTTGCTTTTCCCAGAGAGGGAACATTGAGTTGTCGTCAAGATAATTCTTGGCGTAGTCCAAAACTCTCGACATCGTCAGCACGCCTTCGGTCGCAAGGTCTATCCCGTCTATATTCGAGGTGGGCGGTATATCGGAGCCGGTGTTTGAATTCTCGCTCCTTACCTCCGTCCCCAAATATCGGGCTACTATCTTAGAGGTCGTCCCGCCGCATACTATATGCTTGCCCTTGTTTGAGAAAAACTTTTTCAGCATTATCTCATCGTTCTCTTTTTTCTCCGGCGGACCGATACATACGTTGCAGGTCTTGCGTTTTCTTATCTGCACGGCCACGACGGTCGTGTCGTCGCCGGGCTCGTTCGCGTATAAGCGGTTGCATTCGTCGGCTATCGTGGACGCGATTATCTTGGCGGTCATTTTGTAGTTATAATGACTTTCCATATAGGCGACTATATTCTCTCTCTGCCAGCCGTAATTGAGCACGTCGCCGACCCCGGCGTATATCGCGCCGTCGCTCATCGCTATCAGCACGTCGTCGTTTTCAAGGCTTATTTCGGACTCGAAGACGCGCTTGCCTTCGATCGTCCTGTCTTTCACTTTGTAGTTGAAATTTTTCCCGTTTCTCAGCAGTATTACCAGCGGATTGTCGAACTGGTACATCGTGAGTTCGGTGGTATTTTCAAACTTCATTATGGTAAACGTGGAATACGCGACGCCTCGATCCTTACAGACCGGCAGGGTCGCGGCTATTGTGGAAACGCATTCCTCGACGCTCATTTCTTCGGCTATCATAGTCGATATTATCTTAGAAGTAAGCGTAGAGAGTATGTTCGCCTTTACTCCGCTTCCGAGTCCGTCGGCGAGCACGACGATGAGCTCCCCGTTCCTGCCGTTTCTTATCTCAACCATGTCTCCGCAGAGCTGTTCCCCGACATGGTTCAGGCTTATATAGCCTACGTCGGCGAACAGATCACTCATCGCTGAGAGTCTCCTTCAGTCTGGTGAGCGCGATCTTGGTTTCGGCTGTAGTCTCGCCGAGCAGCGACGCTATCTCCTGAACCACGCGCATCTGTTTTTCGACCACCTTATCCGTTATCTCGACCGCTTTTTTGCTCTGCTCTTCTTTTTTCTCGCGTTCGGTCTCCTCGGCGGTGACGTCCTTCATTATGCTGATTATTATTTTGTATTCCGGGTCGTAAACTATCGTCTCTTCGACATATTTACCGTATTCGGAAAGGTATTTATTCTTTATCTCTGCGGCCTTGCCGGACGTGATATTATTCACTGCGAACATATAGTCGGTCGGGTCGGTGAGAACGACTATCGGTTCGCCTATTATTTCCTTTACGCGTTTGATATTGAATATCTCCTGCGCCGCTTTATTCATCTGCTGTATCTGAAGTTTGTCGTTGAGCACGGTTATGCCGTTGGGCGAGCTGTTGATGACCTTGTCAGAGAAGGATTCCGCCTTTTCCTTCAGATATGGCAGACACATCGTCATGTCGGCCTTGCCTTGGAGAACGGCTATCGCCTTGTCGCGGCATGTGGGGTAGCCGCAGCTGCCGCAGTTGAGTTCCTGCTCCGGCGTGAACTTGCCTATGCTGTGCAGGACTTCTTTGATAGCCAACGCGCCGGGGCGCATAACGCGTTTGCCCTCGTAGATGAACGATTTCGCCGTATCTTCGTCTTCGGGAACGCTGAAGTCCAGACCTTTATCCACCGTCTTGCCTATTGTTATACATTCGCTCACATGGTATAGTTTATCCCTTTTCATGACCGGACCGCCTATACACGAGCCGTCGCAGGCGGACATCTCAATAAAGCAGTCGGATATGGCTCCGCTGGCCACGTCCTCGAGCGCGTTCATGCAGTCGTCCAGACCGTCTATTGCGAAATACGTGTAATCGTCCTCAAGGTCCATGGAGCCGAGTATGCCGCCTCTTATTGGGAAGAGTCTGGCGCGGCCTCGGGTCTCGTTCTCGGGTTCGCAGTTTTCGATCTCCACCCCGCTCTCATCCAGCCAGCGGCTCAGGTCGTCGAACGTCAGCGTGCAGTCTATGTATCCGCTCATCTTGTCCGCCTCGTCTTTTTTAGCGATACACGGACCTATGAACACTGTCTTACAGCCGCCGTGTTGTTCTTTCAGAAGCTGACCGTGCGCCTGCATTGGAGAGAGTACTTTGGCGAGATAGGGCAGCGCCTCCGGATATTTTTTCTGTATAAGGGTGTTTATGCTGTGGCAGCAGGAGGAGATGATAACCTTCTGGCTCCGGCTCTTGACCAGCTTTTCGTATTCTTTTTTTACTATGGTCGCGCCGATCGCGGTCTCCTCTACCCCGGCGAAACCAAGCTTTTTCAAGGCTTTTTCCATAGCCGTTATATTTACTTTGTAGTTTGCTATATACGAAGGGGCTATGGAGGCGTATACCTCGTCTCCGCTTGCGATAAGCGCCTTTGCAATATCGAGATCGTCTCTCAGACGTTTAGCGTTTTGAGGACAGTTGACGTAACATCGGCCGCAAAGGATACATTCGTCCTGGATTATTATAGCGTGATGATCCTCCATTTTTATGGATTTCACCGGACAAAATCTAATGCATTTGTAGCAGTTTTTGCAGTTCGATTTTTTCAATTGAATAGGGTAATCCACGATAACATTCCCCCTTTAAATAAAGCTTATATGTTATATTTAAGCCGATAAAACTTTCCGTTTCACAGCCGCGGAACATAACTTTAATTATAACAATTATATAAAATAAAAAGAGCCTTGTCAATAAACTTATACTTTGAAAAAACAGTAAATCATACAAAATTTTTATCAGTTTTTAGTTGATAATTTTTTGGAGTTAATTTGATATTTAAAAAAATAGATTTTAATGGAACAGCGCTTGTTTATAGAAAAATAAGGGCGTTAATACCGCTTTCGTTTAGTGGAAAACGGTATTAACATAACTTTCCGACGCTTTAATCGCCTAAATAGGGTTCGGCGCTGAATTCTATATATGGCTGATCCGATTCGTCGAATTTTATTTCCAACCAAATATAGCCCGAAGAGGAGAGATCGTCTCGATTCCATCTGTCCATCATAAGTATATATTTACCGTCCTTTTCCAGAACGTACGCGGGCTGTCCGTAAAAAGACTTATCCGCGTCGAGTCCCCGAAACGGGTTGCCGAGAGATTGCCACTCGCCCATGATATTGTCGGCTACGGCAATATCCGCCGCGTTGGGAGACCAGCCTGTGCAGCCGGAGGTTATGCAATAATAGCGACCGTTATGCTTAAAAACCGCAGGCGCCTCTCTGGACTGGTTCTTCCCGGTAATCGGATAAACATATATGTTTTCTTCGGTGAAATCCATGTAGTCTTTTGAGAGCTTCACCGCTCTCAGACACGAATTCCAATGGCTGGCCGTAAATAGGTACGCGTTGCCTTTATCGACAAAAACGCTGAGATCTCTGCTTTGAAAACCGTTGGGCTTAAAAGAATGCGAAAACCTGAAGTCACCGTCAGGAGTGTCGCAAACGGCGCAGCCGACACGCGCAAATTCATAGCTGCTGTCGTCTAAATGCATGAACATAACAAATTTTTCGGTTCGTTTGTTATAGACGACCTTAGGTCTTTCGCAAATCTTGTCCCAATACAGCGGATGTGAAGGATCATCCGTTTCGGGTCTCAAAACAGTTCCGCGGTATTCCCAGTCTTTCAGATCCTTCGATCTGTAGCATGAGACGCCGCATAGCTCCGAACGTCCGGGGCTTATCATCTTTCTTTTGTCTTCGCCGTACCAGTAATAATTGTCGTCCCACTTGAGTATACAGCCGCCATGAGCTTCGATCCTGTTAGCGTCGGAATCTACCCAAGCTTCTCCGTTTAGCATGTGCATCATCCTTCTTTGATATTTTTAAAACAAATAATAAAAAGTGTGTGTGTTGTTATTATTTGGCGCGTTATGCTATTATAATAGCACAAAAAACCTCATTCGTCAATTTATTATAAATATTAAATATATTAATTTATTCTATTGAGAATTGGTCAATTTTGTGTTAAAATAATAACATATTGGTCGATAGAAAATTAATCTGCTTTGACTGCTATATTCAGATTATAAAAAGGGTGATTTTTTATGCTGTTTCCTATACTTCTTGCCAAAACGAAATTATTGCCGTTTTATATTACCGCGATGGGTGAAAAAGATTTCCAGCGTCCCATAAAAAGACAGGACGGCCTGAACGATTACCAGTTTTTGTATTCGATCGAAGGCCGCGGAAAGTTTATATACGGCGGAGAATCCTACGATATAGGCGAAGGCGGAGCTTTCCTTTTTAAGCCTAACGTTTCTCATGAATACTACGCCGACGGGGATACGTGGAAGACGTGCTGGATCACGTTTAACGGGGATTCGGTGGATTCGCTTTTTGAATATCTGGACTTCGCAGACGCCGAGGTTTTTAATATAAACAAATTCGACGACCTCTACGTGCATCTGCGTTCAATACGCAAGCGCTTCAGCAGCGACGAACTTGACAGGGAGGTAAAGATGTCTCTCGTTTTATACAGGATACTCGTGCGCTTGTCCGAAATCAAAAACGAGCAGCCTAACGAGCAGGAACTGTCGAAAAACGAAAAATATCAAAAGCTGGCTCCGCTTATGGATATGCTGTCCGAGAGATATTACGAAGATATTAGTCTGGGCGATATGGCGGATGTTCTTGGAATATCGCGCAATCATTTGTGCAGGCTTTTTAATAACGTCTATCACACGACTCCGCTCAAGTATTTGACCCAGCTCAGGCTCAATAAGGCGAAGTATATGCTTTGCAGTCCGGATAAGATGAAAATAAAAGATATAGCTTACGCCGTAGGTTTTAACGACACAAGCTATTTCTGCAGCGTCTTTAAAAAAATGGAGGGTAGCACCCCGGAGGAATACAGGAAGATAAATAATTTTTAGAACGGATAGAATTATTATCGATTTATCTACCGGCGCCGGCGCTGTAGCCGGCGCTCATCCATACCCGTCCGCGCTTTTATTCGGCGCTGATCTTTATTTGGCTCGGCTTCGCTCCGGTCTCGGATATTATTATATCTTTGATCTGCGCTACCGACGAGTTATCCAAATTACCGCCCTGAACTATTACCGAAACGGTTCCATTGCTGATCAGAGCGAAACAGTCGGAAAATCCTTTCGCTTTGATCTGGGTCTCTATAGAACTCTCGCGCTCCTGGTTTTCAGTAGCCTCAAGGATACTCTTTTCGGCTTCCTGCTTCGCGGTCTGACTTGCGTCCGCGCTGGATTGGATCTCTTTCCAGTTATCCATGGTCTCGCTTCTCTGCGCGTCCCGAGCCTGCCTTGACGCGGCTATGCCGGCTCCCGAAGGTTGCGCCGAATCCGTTCCCTGTTCCGGCGCGGCGCTTTGAGAAGCGTCGCTTTCGGTATCGCCGGCCTGTTCGCCCGAGCCGTCGCCGTCGTTTTTTTCATCGTCGTCCGAGTCCGAATTTACCGGCATTACGTCCGAGGTCACGCTTACAGATTCCATATCGCCCGAGCCGACCGTCCATCTGTAATAACCGGCGGCGAGCACGAGAGCGACCAGCCCGAAGGCGAGGAATTGTTTTCCTTTGAATTTGAACTTACGTTTTTCTGTACTCATATAAAATACCCCTTTATATATAAATTTAATTTTTTTCCATGTTTCATAGCCGCGCGGCGATTTCAGTGCGTTATCTTGATTCTATTCGAAGGAATACCGTACAACGCGCGTACTGCTTCGTATATTTCGTATTTCACGTTCTCGTCCGCCGCCCCTTCGGCCACGACCAGTATTCCGGTCGGAGTCGGAGCCGTTTGAGACAGAACGATCGGTTCCTGCGAAGATCCCTGCCCGGACATGACCACGCTCTCCTCGGTCTCCGATTCGGTCTGCGTCTCCGCGCCGCCGCCGTCGGAGGAAGAACTTCTCGAACTTGTTCTGCTGTCCTTAGCCAGCGCCTTTTCTCCGTCGTTTTCAACGTAGATCCTGACGCTGACCTCTCCCGCGCCCTGTATCTGTTCGAGGATCTCTTTGAGGCTCTGTTCGGTTTTGCGAACATATTCTTCGACTTCGGTATATTGAACCTGAGGTTGAGCTTCTTCGTCTCCCGCGTCGCCCTGGCCGCCGCCTTGAAAGAAATGCGGAAAGGCGAGCGCCGCTATTGAAGCGATAATTAAGAATACGATCAATTTATTCACCGGGCGCTTGCTTCCGTCTTCGTTTTTACGTTCGGCGCCGCCGTCGGACGTTTCGGTTGAATCGCGGTTGGTTTTATCGAGTTTTAAAAATTTAACGAGTCTTTCTAAAAACTTATCCATATGGCGCCTCCGACGTTATATGTTATCCATCTTCTGCGGATACGTAAATATCCTTCTTGTTTACGCCGTAATTTTGATTTATGCTTTCCTTGACGGAGGAGACGAGGTCTTTTTCTTCTGTCGCGCCGGCTCCGGAGTCCGTATGAATTACGACGTCGACTCTCAGTATCTCGCCGAAATTTTCCTGCGAATCCGAGGTCTCGACCCGCGTTTCAAACTCTCGATCCGGATATTCCGATTCGAGAAACGCGGTTATCTTCGCCCCTACGTTATCTTGGTAAATTTTTGTTATATCCTCTCTCTGCCTTTCTTCCATCTGGGAGTAAGAGGTATAGGCGTTTTCCTGCTCGGAGTCGATCTGAGGGATATTTCCGTCTCTGAACCCGCCGAGCAGAGAAACTATGGGGGTTATTATCGATATTACAAGGATGAGACCAAGGGCCAGCCGGATATATTTTTTTATCCCGTTTTCGGGCATAAGCATATCGCACATCGAGCCGAAGACTATAACTCCGGCGATAGTCATCGTCCAATTTCTGAGAGCTTCCATTTCTTCACCGTCCAAGCGCCGCGGCTAAGTTTCCCGTATTGATTATTATAGTGATTATTATTACAAACATAACGGTTATCGCCGCAAGCATCGAAAACACGAGGGATATCGAGTCGGCGAGGCATGTCAGACAGGCGGTCGTTTTAGAGTCCGATACCGGCTCGCACATAGCGGCTATAACCCTGAATACAAAAAGCGACGCCATGATCTTTAAAAGCGGGGTAATCGATATAAAGACGACGATTATTATTCCCACGATACCGACCGAGTTTTTTATCACGACCGAGCAGTTCATTATCGTCTCCACAGACTCCGACAATATGCCGCCTACGACCGGGATCAAGTTTGACGACGCGAATTTGGTCAGCTTGATCGTAAGTCCGTCGGCTCCCGACGAGGCTATGCTCTGAAGTCCCGCGAAGGCGACGAAGACGGTCAGCAGCACGCTGAGGCCGCGTTTTATAAAATTCTCGAGCAGAGTTACCAGCCGGCTCGCCTTGAACTTATCGGACAGCGAATTGACTATACTGAGCGCGCTGAGCAGCATGACTACAGGTATAAACAAGTTTTGTATCAGCGAGACCGAAAGTTCGATTATCGTCAGCAGGACCGGCTCGAATACTGACGCCGAGACGATCGCGCCGGACGACAGGAGCGCGGCCAGCATCAGCGGAACGATCATCCGCATAAAAACGGAGAGATTTTCCGCCGCCATCGCCGCCGAGGACACCACTTGATAGAACGCGGTCACGGCGACGGACGAGATGAGTATTATACATATATAATGCGCTATAACGCCTATTCCGTTTTTCCCGAAACTGTCGTTTAAATTCGTAAGATACGAGCTTACGACCGCAAGAGCGAGGACTAATGTCAGCAGTTTAACGCTTGCGTATACTTCGTTTGCGAACGCTTTTATCAGCCAGTTAAGTATATCGGTAACGTTAAAGCCGAGATCCCCCTTTGCAATGGAGGCTATCAGCTGCGATATATCCAGATCGGCCGGCAAATTGGGCGAAATATCCGAATACAGATCGTTCCACGCATCTTGCAATTGTTCGCCGTAGAAGTTCGAGTATTCGTTTATTATCCCGTCGGTCGTCGCATCCGTCTCATCGTCCGCCGCGCAGACCGGCGCGGACAGCGTTATAAGGATGATCGATACGATCATGGCGAGCGCTTTTGTTTTTATTGGCGTTTTATTTATGTTCATTTGTAAAAGCCTCGGTATCTCATTTATTGAAGCGGATCTAACTGAAATATATTATCTGGCGGATCAGACTGAGCAGACGGTATACGATCGGCAGAGACATCGTGACGATGATTATCTTCGCGCCGAATTCTATCTTGCTCGCGATCGCGTTTTCGCCGCAGTCTCTGCACATCTCGGAAGCGAACTGCGCCAGATACGCGACCCCAACTATTTTTATGACGATCTCCATGTATTGCATATCGACGCCCGAATTATCCGCTATATCCTTAAATTGATAGATTATGCTTGAAAAATACGGAGCTACGACCGCTATCACAGCGGCCGCCGCCGTTATTGGAATAAGCATAGCGAACTCGGGCCGTTGTTTTTTGATCAAAAGCGAAAGCAATGTGGCGATCATACAGATCCCGATTATCCTGAAAATTTCCATGGCGTTATCCATTTCCCCGATCCGCCGGTCAGAGGTCGAATATCGACTTGATGAGATCGAACATCGCGCTGATCTCTTGGAGAACTATCAGAAGCACGACGATAAGCCCGGCGATAGTCGTCATCATCGCCTGATCGTCCCGACCGGCGCGGCACAGCAGCAGGTTTAATACCGCGACGAGAATACCTATTGCGGCTACTTTAAAAATTAGATCCACTCCGCTCAAAAGTTCCACCTCTTTATCAATTTAGTTTTATCAAAGCTCCGCAACATGATATTTCGCTTTCCGAAGCCGGTCGAGTTATGGCGGACCGTCCGGTTAGGCCAGGAGTATTACTATGAACAGGCCGCCGAAGAGACCGAGCGAGGCGTAGAGCTTGTAATACTTATTCTTAAACTCCGTCGCTTCGGCTTCGCAGCGCTTAAGTTTCTCCGCGGCGGACTTTATATTAGCCGCCTCGGTCTCGCAGTCCCCGCTTCCGAGCTGAGAGGCGAGAGATACGAGTATCTTTAAGTCGCCATCGGTAAGATATAACTTTGACCGGTTGGCCTCTATCGCGGCGCCGAGAGCCGAAGCGGGGGCCGATATTCGTTCGCCGCCTAATATGTCCGGCGAGACCATAGTCTTAGCCGCTTCGCTGAAAAGCGCGCCTATTACTCCGTCTTCAAAGTACGCGGTCGCTTCGAACGCCTCTTTGAGCGGTTTGCGTTTGAAACATATATCCGACTCCAATGAATTTAAGGCGAATATAAGGCGACTTAGCTGTTTTGAGCGCCCGCTCAGCCTCGACGCGCGGATCATGCCTATGTACGAACATCCGGCGACTATTATAACAGCCGAAAGTATTTTTATAAACATATTCATAGGCTCACAGGCTTATGTTTTCAAATTGCAGAAAGCCGTCTACGACCCGACCGTCTCTGCTAAACGTTTTACGGCTCAGCATAATAATATTCTCAAAGACGCAATTTGCGAACAGAGGTTTAAATATCGGCTTTTGGAGGATCTCGTCCTTATTCGAGCCGTGCGCGCTCGCGATTATAGACACTCCGCTCCCAAAGGCCAGCATGAGCGCGCCCACGTCCTCTTCAGTCGCTATCTCGTCGGTTATTATCACGTCGGGCGACATAGATCGAAGCATCATAACGACCGCCAAATGCTTTGGGGCGTTGAACATCACGTCCGTAAGCGGCCCCAGATCGTTCTGAGGAACTCCGCGATACATCGCGGATATCTCCCCCCTGTCGTCGGCGACCGCGGTCTTGTATTTCAAGGTCGAAAGCTGCCTAGTTATATCCCGAAGTACGGTGGTTTTGCCCATCTGCGGCGGAGATACCACTAGGGTGTTAAGTATCTTGCCGTCTCTTAAAATGTGTTTCATCATAGGGTCGGCGCTCCCCTTTATCTCCCGCGCGACCCTTATGTTTACAGAGCTTATATCCCCAAAGTTCTCGATCGCGCCGCTCGGCGAGGTAATAGCCCGCCCGGTAAAACCGACCCTATGGCCGCCGCGTATGGTTATAAAACCCTTGCGGATCTCGTCCAAATATGCGTATACCGAGTTTTCGCAGATATTTTTAAATATTATCGTCATATCCGTATCGGTTACCGTGTAGGCCTCGGCTATGTTGTCGGTTATCCCGCCTTCCGCGTCTACAAACAGTATCGCGGCGCCGGCCGATATGCAAAGCGGGCGGTTGGTTTTAAAGCGTATTTCCTCTATGATCCCGGGAAAGGTCGAAAAAAGCCGTTTAAGCGTCGGCTGAAGGCTTTTCGGCATATACGCCGTTATTTCGCTGTATACCATAATAATCTCCATTCCGCCGCCCTGCTTCGGCGTTAATGTAATAATTTTCTCTTATCCGCAGGGCAAGGAATGATAAGAGATTATTACGCCCATGCGCGTTTCCGAGCGCTATATGCGAGGAAAAATTCGCGCGGGCAATATGATCCTGCCGGAGGCTAACGTGAAAGGAACTTTCACGTTATATCTCCATTCCGCCGCCCTGCTTCGGCGTCAATGTAATAATTTCTCTTATCCGCAGGGCAAGGAATGATAAGAGATTATTACGCCCATGCGCGTCTTAGAGCGCTATATGCGAGGAAAAATTCGCGCGGGCGCTCAAATCCTGCCGGAGGCTAACGTGAAAGGAACTTTCAGGATATTACCTCTTCGTGCGTTTGCGGTTATATCAAATATCTATGTTGCTTTGTCCCGCAATATGCTTTAAAATTGCTATGCGATCCGCCGCGGCCGAGCTCGGCAGGGATCGGAAGCAGAAAAATGAAACGGCGATCCGGAGAGAGGGCGTCCGATAAAAGAATAGAAACGTATCGAATTAAAAAAACTTGTTGAGTATATAAAAAAACGCCCCGTAAAAACGGAGCGGAAAGAGTATTCAATATTAATCGTTTTGAGCGTCGGCCTTGATCTTTTCCCAGTAATCGGCGGCCGCCTGCTCGGTCTTGTTTTTGCCGGGAACGTAATATACCTTATCCTTGATATTGTCCGGCAGATATTGCTGAACCACATAGTGGTTTTTAAAATCGTGGGGATATAAATAGTTTTGCCCCTTTACCTCGGCGCCCTCGCCGTCGTAATGTTTGTTCTGAAGCTGACGCGGTATCTCGCCGGTATCTATCGTCTCTATATCGCGCATCGCGTTGTTTATGGCCATGTACGCCGAATTAGACTTGGGCGCGGTGGCAAGCAGTACCGCCGCGTGGGCGAGCGGGATACGCGCCTCAGGCAAGCCGAGCATAAGCGCGCTGTCTACGCAGGACTTTACTATGGAAATGGCCTGGGGATAGGCGAGCCCCACGTCCTCGCAGGCTATGACCATAAGTCTGCGGCAAGCGGATTGTATATCTCCCGCGCTCAGAAGCCGCGCCAGATAATGCACGGCCGCGTTCGGGTCGCTGCCGCGGATCGATTTCTGAAGCGCGCTCATAACGTCGTACTGGCTGTCGCCTTTCTTGTCGTATACAAACGCCTTCTGCTGAGTGCATTGCTCGGCGTCGCTCAGAGTTATATGAATGACTCCGTCCACCGGCAGAGTCGAATATCTGACCGCCAGCTCGAGCGAGTTGAGCGCCTTTCTGACGTCGCCGTTAGCTTTTTCGCTCAAGTGCTCCATCGCGTCGTCGTCGATCTTTATCTCGGCGCCGGCGAAGTCGTTTTTGGATACGAAATCCACGGCCCGCTCCAGCGCCTTGCGTATATCCTCGGCGGAGATCGGTTTGAACTCGAACACGCTGCACCTGCTGAGCAGGGCGTTGTATATATAGAAGTACGGATTCTCAGTCGTGCTGGCTATAAGCGTTATCTTGCCGTTTTCGGTGTATTCAAGCAGAGACTGCTGCTGTTTTTTATTAAAGTTCTGTATCTCGTCGAGATATAAGAGTATGCCGTTTTGACCCAAAAGCCCGTCCGCCTGATTGACTATGTTTTTTATATCGGCCACCGAGGCATTCGTGGCGTTGAGTTTGTACAGCGTTTTTCCGCATACAGAGGCGGCGATATTCGCAACGGTCGTCTTGCCGGCGCCGGACACGCCGTAAAAGATCATATTAGGTATATTCCCGCTTTCGATTATGTTGCGAAGTATCTTATTCTTCCCCAATATATGCTGTTGACCCACTACCTCGTCGATGGTAGCGGGTCTTAATCTATCCGCGAGCGGACTATTCTTCATAGAGCGGGTGTTTAGCGCAAAGAGCTTGTACGCGGGCTTTTACAGCTTCCTTGTTCGCGTCGAAATCCTTGATTACCAGCGAGATCATGTCCGCGACCTCGACCATATCCTCTTCCTTGAAACCGCGCGTTGTAACGGCCGGAGAACCGAGTCTGATACCGCTTGTTACAAACGGGCTCTTGGGGTCGTTTGGTATCGTGTTCTTGTTGCAGGTTATGCCGACCTCGTCGAGCTGTGCTTCGACTTCTTTACCGGTCTTGCCTTGCTTGATAAGGCTTACCAGCATGAGATGGTTGTCCGTGCCGCCGGATACTATCTCGATACCTCTTTCCTGCAAAGCCTCGGCGAGAGCCGCCGCGTTCTTCTTGACCTGGAGCTGATATTCCTTAAATTCGGGAGAGAGCGCTTCCTTGAGGCAAACGGCCTTAGCGGCTATGACGTGCATGAGCGGGCCGCCCTGGTTTCCGGGGAATACCGCCTTGTTTATCATTGCTCCGTATTCTTCCTTGCAAAGTATCATTCCGCCTCTGGGACCTCTTAAGGTCTTGTGGGTCGTGGTCGTGACGAAATCCGCGTACGGTACCGGGTTCATGTGCAGACCCGCGGCTACGAGACCCGCGATGTGCGCCATATCCACCATTAAGTACGCGCCGACCTCGTCCGCTATCTCGCGGAATTTCTTGAAATCTATCTCTCTCGCATACGCGCTCGCGCCCGCAAGTATCAGTTTGGGCTTATGTTCGAGCGCCAGCTCGCGCACCTGATCGTAGTCTATCCTATGCGTTACTTCGTCTACGCCGTATGGAACGACGTTGAAATACTTACCGGAGATATTGACCGGCGAACCGTGGCTCAAATGACCGCCTTCGGCAAGACTCATGCCGAGATAGGTGTCGCCCGGTTCCATGCAGGCGAAGAATACCGCGAGGTTGGCCGAAGCGCCCGAATGAGGCTGAACGTTGGCGAACTCGGCGCCGAATAATTCCTTGGCGCGGTCTCTCGCTAAGTTTTCGACGACGTCCACATATTCGCAGCCGCCGTAGTAGCGCTTGCCGGGATAGCCCTCGGCGTACTTGTTGGTCAGCGGAGTGCCCATCGCCTCCATGACCGCCGGAGACACAAAGTTCTCGGACGCTATAAGTTCGATCTTACTGCGCTGTCTGTTGATTTCCTTGTTGATTGCGTCCGCAACCTCGGGGTCGAAACTCTTGACGTGGTTTAATTCAAACATTTAATCGATTCCTCCAAAATAAATATATAAGTTAATTATTATCATATTAACGTATCCAAAGCGCGCGCGGCGTCGGCGTATTATAAAATATAGCTTGCAAAATAGCCGCGCTGATATTATAATAAACAATAACCGGGAAATTTAGCTGCGATCCGTCATAATACGTCCCGAAAAGACGCGGATACGAACGCGGCGATCGCCGCCGCAATCGGATAATCAATCCCGGCCGCGCGCCGCGCCGAAGCGCCGCGGCGGATACAGATAATAACATTATAATGTTTAAATAGATAATTTGCAAGAGGTATTTGTAAGATGAGAGAAAAAATTGCTGATAAAAAACAGAGGATAGTCGATATAATAGACGTATTCAACAAAGAATACAGCGACGCGGACTGCACTTTGGAGTACGACAACCCGCTCCAGCTCCTGATCTCGACCCAGCTCGCGGCCCAGTGCACCGACGCCCGCGTGAATATCGTCGCCAAGGATCTGTACAAAAAATATCCGGACGTTTACGCGTTCGCCAACGCGGACGAGCTCGAGTTGCAGCAGGACATAAAATCTACGGGCTTTTTCAGAAACAAAGCGAGGAACATAATCGGCTGCGCCAAAATGCTGATAAGCGATTTCGGCGGCGAAGTTCCGGATAATATGGAGGATCTGCTAAAGCTCCCCGGAGTTGGCAGAAAGACTGCGAATTTAGTGCTCGGCGACTATTTCGGCGTCCCGGGGATAGTCGTTGACACCCACGCGACAAGACTGTCCAACCGTTTGGGGCTCACTACGAATAAAGACCCGGTAAAAATCGAAATGGATCTGTTAAAGCTCGTTCCGAGAGAGAGCCAGACGAGTTTTTGCCATCAACTGGTCTATCACGGCCGCAAATATTGCAGCGCAAGAAAACCGAAGTGCGACGAATGTCCGATAAATATGCTCTGCCCGAAGGTCGGGGTATAGATGAATTTAGCTCGCGGCTTGATTGAAGCCGCGCAGATGTTTATACATAATTGAAATAGAAATTAAAGAATAAATTAAATTTGCCGCAGAATATTTTCTGCGGCGATTTTTCATAAACTAAAAATTCAATTAAGCTGCGATAATAAATTAACTGCCAGAATGACGTCGTTTATTTTTAGATTCGCGCGGATCGCTCAGCCCTAAGATCTCGTCGGCGCTTACGCTGTATAATTTACATAGGCTGATCAAATGACGAATGGGCAACTCGTTCGCGCCGCGCTCGTATCTCGCGTACATTGTTTGAGACGTTCCTAAATACTCTGCCACCTGACTCTGCGTCAAATCATTATCTTCGCGTAAGTCCCTAAGCCGTTTCATGTAATTTTCCATAGGTAACGCCTTTCTTTTATTATCTTATAATAATATCATAACCTGAAAAGTAAAAAATACCTTAAGTAAACATGTTTACTATTGACGTCAGTAAATATTTATACTATAATTACAGTATAAAAATTAGCGAAATATTAAAACATGAGCGCGGAAAGAAAGGAGGAAAGTTCGCGCAAAGAGATAAATTTGTATTGTCAGGGGGGATCTGCGCGGGGGATATGGTTGTTTGTATCAAGTTTGGAAAAGTTTGAATAAAATGTCGCCTGAAAGGCGACAAAATATGTCTTTGGAGAAGTTATAGTTAGAGAAAAGAGGAGAGTGAAAATGAAAAAATTATTAAAAATCATATCGGCAGTTTTAGCGGCGGCGACTCTCAGCGCTCTGTGCCCGGCTGCGTTTGCCGCGGATTCGCCGGAAGCTCATCAGGCGGAAGCTATAGATAGTCTAATACGGCAGGAGATTGTTTTTGGAGACGAATACGGCAACGTAATGGGAAGCGATCCGATCACCAGAGAACAGATGGTATCGGTAATAGGAAGAATAATGAACTTTGATGATTCGCGACTTAGCGGACTCGAAGAATATTTTACCGACGCCGGACAGGTATCGGACTGGGCTTACTCATATGTTTTGGAAGGTCTTGAAAACGGAATAGTTGACGGCTATCCGGATAAGACCTTCAGGCCGCAAAATCTGATGCTCTATGAAGAAGCGATAAAGTTTACGTTATGCGCGTTTTTAAGGCTCTCCGACACTGATTCCGGCGAGTATCTGAAAGCGTATTATACGTATCCCGACGGCTTTATAGAACTTGCGAAGGAGAATAACTATCTGTACGGAACGAACGGAACGCTTGGCGAGCCAATGTCGAGGGGCGACGTATTTACGCTGATATATAATGTATCTAATGTTACATTGAGGGGCGAGTCTTCGGAAATACAGGGCGATACTCTTGATGAAGAAGAGCAAAATACGGTTACTGATGCGTCGGAAAAGCCTGTTGTATCGCCCAATAATGAGCCTGTAATTACGCCGGAGTCGGCGTCTTCGCCTTCAAATGACGTATCAAATATGTCTATATCATATGAAGAGGCTGTGGAAATATTGCGTGCGTTTATACAGGAACAAACAAAAGGCGAGGATAGTATAACAATTGATGGAGAAAATGTTATGACCAATCATAATGGTAGAAATGCTTATATGTTTAAATGTAGTTCTGATGCACTTGGAGAAGTAACAATTTATGTGTACGAAGATGGTACATGCGGAACAGAATAACAAATAGAATAGAGGAGGAATTATAGATGAAAAAAATAGTATCAATGATATCAGTATTATGTATGATTTTAACTATGAGTGTGACGATAATTGCCTCAGAAAATCCATACGATTATTCAGGCGAACCGACAAGGGCGATTTATTATACGTTGCCTACAATGAAAGGCGATGATGTAAGATGGGTGCAAGCAGCTTTAAATAAGTTCGGAAATTACGGACTAGCAATAGACGGTAGTTTTGGACCCGCATGCAAATCTGCCACAGCTAAATTTCAGGCTGCAATGGGTTTAGAACAGGACGGTTCATTTGGCCCCGCAACAAGGGCGGCAATGGTTAATTGGCTGAGTCAAAATTCTGCTTCGGATAACACTGGTTCTGCGGCAAGTAATGCAAACAGTCCATATAATTATTCAGGTGAGCCTTCAAGAGCGATTTATTATACGTTGCCTACAATGAAAGGCGACGATGTGAAATGGGTTCAAGCGGCATTAAACGCGTTTGGTAATTACGGACTTGCTATTGATGGAAGCTTTGGGTCTGCGTGTAAAACAGCCACAGCTAAATTTCAATCTGCGATGGGTTTGTCTCAAGACGGCTCTTTCGGGCCTTCTACAAGACAAACCATGGTTGATTGGTTAAGGAATAACGGATATGGGCCAGTATCGAGCTCAGGTAATAGCTCTGCTATTTCTGCTAGCGGAAAGACGTTTATTCAGCAAGGCGACGGCGGGTGTTATACAGCTTCTGCGGCGATGATAATGTCAAATCTTGGAGCGACTTGGAATGGAATGTCTGCTACATATCAAAATGTTTATAATGCGAATGGTTACACTGCTTATTTGTCTGGAAGCACGCCGGGTAAATTTGGATGTAAACGCTATAATCTGGAAACATCAAAGAATTCTGTGATTGATGCCGTTAAGCAATATCCACAAGGAGTTATGGTAGCATTTTACCAGCCGAATAAAGGATGGAATCATTGTATGGTTGCAGTTGGATTAAACGCAAGCGGAGAACCGCTTTTCTATGATCCCGCTGTATCCTATGGTTCAAATGGCGGATATGGATTTACGCTTTCTGAAACAACAGCAGGTGGAGCATATGGCGGCGCAAGCTGGAATAATTTATTACAAGTATCAGTCATTGTAAAATAATATTTGATTTCTTTATAAAGCTGTGGGTTTTATTTTACAATGAGAGAGTAATAAAAATAAAAACATTTTTGTAGAATAATATCGACCGGCGTCTATTTTTGGCGGAAGTTAAATCTTCCGCCAAATTCGTAAAAAATATATTTTACTGTTGCCTTTGTAAACAAAATATATTATACTTATCATATAAAATTTTGGCTTAAAACCTATATACCGCATAAACAGTAAAACAAAAGCTGTAAAATTACAAATTCTTATAATAAAATATAAAATTGCGTTTATGGAGGCGCGGAGAATGAAGTTTAAAATTTTTGCCGCGGCGATAGTTGCGTTTGCGTTTTTCAGCTTGAATCTTGTTTCGGCGCAAACTTTTACAGACGTTGCGGAGTACGATCGATATTACGATTCTATAGAAGAACTAAGCCGCCTCGGCATATTCTACGGCTATCCGGACGGTTCTTTCAGGCCGGACGAATATGTTACGAGAGCGGAGATGGCCGTTTTGATGATAAGGTGCGAAAATTTTGACGAAGATTTCGAACAGGACGATACCATTTTTTCCGACGTTCAGGCGTCGCATTGGGCGTCCGGATATATTGAATCCGCGGCTAATCAAGAAATAGTGACCGGAAACGGCGACGGGACTTTTCTGCCGGATAATAACGTTAAGTATGAAGAGACACTCGCGATGATCCTGAACCTGATCGGCTATAGGAATTATGCGAAAGAAAACGGCGGATATCCGGAGGGCTATATTGCCGCGGCTCAGCTTACGGGAATTACCGACGGTTTGATAGGCGGCGGAGAAGGCGTATATCTGACTCGCGGTCAGATCGCTAAGATACTTCATAACTCGCTCGACGCGCCCATGCTGCACTACGGTTGCGTTTGGTCGGGAGACACGCTTAGAGAATCGTACTTTTACGAATACGGCAACGACGCCGTGGCTCTCGAGAGGGTGAAGACGCTTACCGACAACGGCGACGGAGGATATTCTATCGATTTTAACAACGACGGTATAGACGAGAATATCTATATTGAGGACGGCGGATACTATGACGAAAGGGCGATCTCGATCTACAACACCGCCAAAGGCGAAGGAGAGGCCGGGCTGTGCGGCGAGTTTGTACAGATGAATAAGACGAGCGAGTGTTATATAATAAACGATACGTCCACCGGTATTTGTTATATGAAAGTGGTAAACAGCTTCTCTGACGCGAGCGTGGTAAGAATATACGCGCTAACGGGCGAAGATTTTGAATGTATAGATACTTGGGGCAGATTTGTCAATAAAAACGATCAGCCGTATAAGACTCTATATAGGATAGGCTTTGATGCGGTGGAGCTTGGCTATGAGATCACAGGCGAATATGAATTCTCAGAAGAAGAGTATTACATCTATGGCGGACGATATGACTTTGACGTCGTATACACGTTCAGGGGCGGTACATATTGACGTTTTTAACCCGCCGTACGCCTGCTTGTCGGGCGGGGATTAGGATTATATATTAATATTACTTATTAGGGAGAGGGTTTTAGCATGTTTTCACGCAATAAAAAGGATGATTTGGAAGAAACAAGAAGTCTTGAGGATAGCGGCGACACCGCGTCGTTCGAACCCATAGATGAAGACGACGAATATACGCGGGGGTTGAGGCGGAGGCGTAAGACCGCTAAAAAAAGATATATGCGATACGGCAAAGGCGCGCGGGATTATAAGTTCAAAAAGCTTTTAGCGATATGCATATCCGTTATATTAGCGGTGAGTTTGATCTCCGGAGCGGTCGTATACGTAAGCTCTTTGGACAGGCTAATCGTCAATAAGGGTTACAACGCGCTCGCGTCCGGGGATTACGACGAGGCGATTGCCGAATTTGACAAGGCTATAGCCCAAAACGGCGCCGGTATCGAAGCGTACGCCGGCAAGGCTTTGGCCCAGATATCGGGCGGCTATGATCCGGGAGCGTCCGAGACGATCAATACGATGTTTACGACCTGCAGAGGCGGCGGCGCCGCGGTAGAGATCCCGTATAGTATAGGTTCTTATATAGGTTCGGACGATAATGAATCCGATCCGTTCGATCAAAGCGCGGCGATCGACTCGACCGATACTGGAGGCGCGGACGTCGCCGGCGGTTCAAGCGGCTCAAACAGCTCAAACGGACCGAGCGGACCGAGCGGACCGAGCTCTACGGTAGGCGCGTCGTCGATCGCGAGCGCGGAACCGACAAATCAGCCAAAGAATGAAGAAATGATCAAGACCGGCGCCGGAGAAATTTTATCGTATCTATTTAATTGGATATGCCGCTACAATATCGCAAACGGATGCGCCGATCAAAACGAGATCCTTATGAATATGATAGAGCAAAACGGTCTCAACGCGCAGTACGGGATATATTCCCGTCCGCCTCATCCCACGACCGATTGTCCAAGCGGGACCTACAATAAGCCTGTAAACGTGAATTTATATTCGTCCGGCGACGGAACTATGTGCTATATTGTCGGGGACGGAGAGTTTGCGCTAAAGAATCTGACGATCTATGAAGGGACGATCTATATAAAGAAAAACAACTCGTCGACTCATATAAGGGCGGCGCTGTACGACGGCTTATACATACCCAGCGACGTTTTGGAGCTGAATTATACTCTGGAGCGGGATCCGCTGTCATCGCCGACGTATTCGCACAATTCGGGAAGTTATACGGGCGGATTTTATCTGACTTTATCTAATCCGAACGACGACGGGACGATATATTACACCACGAACGGCGCCGAGCCGACGACGGACTCGAACGTATATTCCGGTAGAATATACATAGGCGAGGGAAGCGTTACGATAAAGGCGAAGGTGATCGATAGCCAAAACGAAGTATCCAGTCAAACAGCCTCGCTGACATACAGCGTGACCAAGCCTAAGCCGACCCCGACGCCGAAGCGCAGCGGGCCGACCTGTCCGGTCTGCGGCTCGAATAACACGGCGTTCGATTCGTCGATAGGCGCGTATAAATGCTATGACTGCGGTAATGCGGATACGCCGGATGATCCGGATGATGGAAGCGGATGTCCGAGGTGCGGAAGCTCAAATATTACGCTTATCGGGAATCGGAACCAGCCGGGGAATCAGATTGCTCGCTGTCTAAACTGCGATTATAAATGGGATTCGGGAACAAAAGTTTCGTCAACAAACGGCGAGCCAGAAACGAAAGAATCATCAGGCGGCGGCGAAAAATGCGCGGCTTGCGGCTCTACCGATACTTTTCATGATCCAAACGGTTGGGGTATAATTTGCAGAAAATGCGGTCACTGCGAATATTATTAAGGGTTAGATTCCAGCGGTTCATCAAGTACAGGCGTAGGCGCAGACGCTCGAGAATAGAACTGATCGTCGACGCGGATATCTATATTATCCGCGTCGATTCTAATTTTGACCGGCGTTGGATATTGGAATGTATCAAGCCGAGTTAAATCGATCGAGACCGTAGTTTACAAGATTTCAAAAAACAAAAAAGCCGCCCAAAGGCGGCGAATTGGTGGACCCGGAGAGATTCGAACTCTTGACCTCTGCGATGCGAACGCAGCGCTCTCCCAGCTGAGCTACGAGCCCATATACGTAAAACCTGATAATAAAATCAAGTCCGCGACGCTTAAACGCTTTAGACTTTGTTTATAAATAACCTTGGCGTATTTGTCGCAACAATAAGATTATAGCGCTGTTTTCGTGATTTGTCAAACAATATTTTAAATTTGTTTAATTTATTTTAACATATTTTAAGTAAAGCCTATATTTCAAGGCGAAACGACGTTCTTTACAAATCCTAAAGTTAGCGCTATAATAAAAGTCAACGCTTCGCAGGGAGCAAATCAACAATAAAGGAGCGCATGATAATGGCAGGACTATTTAGACGTTCGACTGATCCGAACGCGCCTAAATCCGAGGGAATAATTTTGTTTCTGGAGATATTTTTCAGAAAATTTTGGAGACTTATACAGGTAAATTTGATGTATATCGTGGCTTTGATACCGACTACCGTTTTGATATTTTTCTTGTCGGGAGTTATATCCAACGCCGCGCTGGACAGATTCGCGGACGGAATAATGCAGATCTCAGGCGTTACGACTCAGGATTATTCAAACGCGGATTATTCTATGACCGTCGTAATAATCGACGTAGGCTTACGTATGTTTGCGACTATTTGTTTTACCGCGTTCTGGGGAATGGGTCCCGCGACCGCCGGGCTTACATATATAATGCGCTGTTACGCTAAGGAAGAGAATTCGTTTATCTGGACGGATTTTAAAGATTCGATAAAAGAGAATTGGAAGCAAAGCCTCGTTGTATTCATTATCGACGTATTCGCTATGTTCGCATTCTTTTATGCAATAGTCTTCTATAGTTCGCTGAATAATTTTATGAGCTATCTTACGTATGTGATATTAGGGCTGGCGCTTTTTTATACGATGATACATTTCTTTATATACCCGCTTATGGTCGGATATAAGCTTAAACTGAGCCAGATCTATAAAAACGCCGCGCTTTTCTGCTTGATAAGCCTGCCGTTTAGTTTGCTTGTTCTCGTGATATTAGCGCTTTTAACGTTCGGCGTATTATATCTTGCTCTGTTTGTTTTTAGCGGAGTTTATACTATTATATGCCTCGCGGCGTATCTGATAGTGGTAGTATTCCTTTTATATTCGCTTATCGGGCTTATAGTTAACTATAACGCGGTGTGTCAGATCAACAAATATATGGATAAAGACTCTAAGGTCGAGGAGAAGATGTAACGTTAATATCGACGCTGTATAAATGATTTCTATACTAATAGCAATTAACGATCAAAATATTTAAATTTATACGCGGAAGCCCTAAAAGCTTTCGCGTTTTTTATTTTTTCTGTTGTAGATTATTAATAATACTTCATAAATTAACGCTCTTGTACATAATTTTTATGGATATATTAAGGAAATTTTGCGAAAATGTTAACGGGAGACAATAAAACTGGATTAAATGGCAATATACCGTTTATATATTATTGACAATAAAAGAGCTTTAAAGTAAAATATATCTGTTAATATATACAATTGGACGAGCGGCGCATATTTTTAGATCATATGCATCGCCGCTTAATTGGTATAATATATATGTAAAAATTTTTATTAACAAATTTTATATTTAGGAGGACAGTTATTATGAGAAAAACGAGAAGAGTATTGTCGCTTTTCCTGGCGGTCGCTATGGTTCTCTCGACCCTTATGGGCTTGACGGCTATGACCGCTTCGGCCATAACGTTTACCGATACCAACGGTCACTGGGCTGAAAGCGAAATCAATACTTGGTCAACACGGGGAGTCTTGAACGGCTATGAAGACGGGTCGTTCAGACCGGACGATAACATATCGCGCGCGGAGCTGACAAAGATAGTGGTATCTGTGAAGAACGTTACCAATCTTTCGGCTACCACGTTCAGCGACGTACCAAGTACCGAATGGTATAGTTCGTACATTTCAAGAGGCGTTGCGGCGGGATATGTTAACGGTTACGAGGACGGTACGTTCTTGCCGGACAACGCTATAACGCGTCAGGAGGCTTCGGCTATATTCGCGCGTGCGTATTCGCTTGCGGATAACGGCGACGTCAGCAGATTTACGGACGCTTCTCAGATCGAGAGCTGGGCTGTAAACTATGTCGGCGCGCTTGTTCAGGCGGGAGCTATAAACGGCTACGAGGACGGAACGTTCAGACCTTTAGACTATATCACCCGCGCCGAGGTCGTAGCGATCTTGGACAGACTTGAAGCTATGGAGAACAGTTCTACGTCCGACACGGTAGATACAATAATCGGCGGCGGCGTATGGGGCGGCTCGTCGGGAGGTTCTACGGGCGGCTCGACCGGAGGTTCTTCTTCGTCGATATATACGGTAACCTTTATTAGCGACGGATCGAGAGTCGGCAGCGTAGACGTTAGGAACAACCAGACTATAGGCGAGGGCAACGCGCCCGTTCCGGTAAAAGACGGATATGTTTTAGCGGGTTGGTACACGAGCGAGACGGCGGCTCAGAATCTTGACTCGTCGGCTCAGTGGGATATGGCTAACGACAGAGTAACGTCGCGTATGAACCTGTACGCAGGCTGGACGGAAGAAGCGAATACGGCTTTAGTTACGTTTAAGTACAATAATGGTTCCGCGGATTACGTTGTAAGAGCTCAGGTCGGCGAGCAGGTAAGTCCCGCTATCCCGGAACCCGAAAGACTTAACCATACTTTTGCAGGATGGTATTCAAGCGCGGACGGATCGGGTTCGGCAGTTACAATGCCGTACGAGGTTACTTCTACGGATTCGGTAACATTTTACGCTATATATACTTTGAACGAGGGCGTAGATTACGTTGAAGGCGTTGAGGTTTCTTCTCCTGTTGATTCGTCGGGCAATCCGATAGAAGGCGTCGCAGTGACGGCAAATACAAACATAACTAATCCGGCGGTTGGCGAAACAGTAGCGATCGACTTGACTGTAAGCGATAACAGATATTCGATTTCTAATATCGGTTCGGTCGCGTTGACTTATACGAACGCTGACGGAACTGCGGGAGAGATAGCTCTGCCGAGCGATAGCTATAGATTTGAGAATAACCGAGTGGAGATCACCATACCTTCGGCTGAAGAACTTGGCGTTTCAGGAGACGTTACATATAATAATATAGTAATAACGCCTACGATCATACAGGCGCTTGTTCCTACGCCTACGGCGGCTCCGCCAACTCCGGCGCCGACTCTGAGACCTGGCGATCCAACTCCGGCGCCGACTCCAGTCGCGCATACTTGGGACTTCGGCGAAGCTCCGTTTACGACCGGCGAGGGCGAAGATAAGACCCCGGATACAAACAGATTCCAGTTAGGTAGCAATGATAACAAATATAATGTAACGACGTCCTATAGTTAACGTAGACGGTCTTACATATGTCGTTAATGAAACGCAAAGCGACGCTATGCAAACAGCGAACAAGACGTTTTTGGATGGTTATCAGTCAAGCTGGTCGATAAAAACCGGCGGATCATCAAACGATAGCCGTAGATATTTCACATATACGCCGGAAAAAGCGGGTACGCTTATGATTTGGGCGGTATCGGGCAGCGGAAGTAATTCGGCTACGGCTATAGTCGTGCAAGGCGGAGCGGAAAAAGGTCGTATGACATACGCCGCTAAGGCGACGGATAACCCGGTATTTGAGGTTGAAGGTTTGGTAGCCGGTCAGCAGATAAGAATAAATGCGGATGGAAACGTTCAGTATTGTAAAATAGCATATATCGAATTAAACGAACCCGAACCGACTGCGGCTCCTACCAACGCTCCGGCCCCAACAAATGCTCCGACGTCCGCGCCGGCTCCAACAAATGCTCCGACGTCTACAGCGGCTCCCGAGAGCTACATGGTATCTGTCGGAACGATAACCGGAAACGGCGAGCTGAAGATAGTACAGCCGACGGCAGAGCCTACTGCCGAGCCCACGGCTGAGCCGACGGAAGAACCCGTGACGACGGAGGAACCGACAGAACCTACGCAGGCGCCTTCTGCGGATGCGATAACATGGACGTTTGCAGACGCTCCGGATGGTGAAAAGCTTGCTAATAAAGATGGAAATATAAAAGAATGGTATATTAGCAACGTTGATCTGGGTAACGGACTCACGGCTTATTCGAAAGGATCGCTTAATACTGACAAACAAGAGTATTCAAACGCATTTGAAGTTGACAGGACAAGCGAAGCTGAATTTACGGTCGGCGGCGAGACCGAGACTGTAACGGGAGCTTTGAAATTTGGAGGCAAATCAAGCTCGGATGGAAGATACTTTACATATACTCCCGCGTCGGACGGAACGCTAACG